>NZ_JBXAGA010000002.1:472511-550061 GCF_058793595.1 Acidovorax sp. GW835-FHT14G06 | reverse complement strand
AAGGCACTACACTTATCCACAGCCGACCTTCACAGGTTGGCCATTAGCCCTGGCTCAAAATTCAATCGGCACGGTGGCTCAATTTTGAATCGGCGCCAACAGCATCCGCCCCAACAGGAGCCAATCGAGCGTCTTTGACAGCGTCCAGAAGCCCGGCGACGCCTCAGACGAGGAGACTATCGAACTTATTCGCCGCCTGCACGTGCTGCCCACCGACTTGCAGTTTGCGCATTCCGAGGATGAAAATCAAGCCATCGCGCAGTGTCGTCGCCTGCTTGCATCTGGCCGCGACGATGAAGCGCAAGCTCTTTGGGACAACCTCATCAATGTCGCGAAGGGCGTGCGGCTTCGCAGCGGGACCATCACCGTACTGGACCTGTTGTCCAGGCTCCGCAGCAAGTTTGGACTCCGCCATCATCCTGACTTTGAGCGCGACTGGGAGACCCTCTCCAACATTACGGCGGATTGCAAGGCACGCATCGAGACGAATCTGCCTTCAGGTTATGTCGTGCCTCGCACTACTGAGATTGCTTCGCTTCAGGCAGCGATCGCCGATAACCCGATCTCGGTGGTCTTCGGGGAGTCGGGCTCGGGCAAATCGGCGTTGGTCAAGTCGGTGTTGGATGACACGTATCCGTCCTGGAAGCAGGTGTGGTTCGGGCCAGAGGAGCTGAAGACAGCGCTCAGTGCTGCCCGCCGCAGCGCACTTCCACTGGGGCACGAACTGTCGCTGGTACTGAACGCGACGGTGAACCAGCAAAACGTGCTGGTCATAGACTCCGCGGAACGCATCGAGGACGGCGAATTCGTCGTCTTCCGCCAACTGCTCCGAGCCATCATTCCGCATGAAGGCGCAACGACCGAAGACGCGTGGCGGGTCTTAATCGTTACGCAGACCCAGAGTTTGATCGAGGGCGAAGACACAATGCTTGGCGGGTGGCATGCGCGTCTCATCGAGGTCGAACCGCTACAGAGAGATGCCGTCAAGCTTGCGCTTCTGCCCTCACCCGCTTTGGGCTGGTTGGCGGCGCACGACGACACCATCGCGGCGCTGACGAACCTGCGGACATTGGCATGGGTCATCAATGCGGGTTCGACCTTGGCTGCTACCTCGGGTGGGCTGGCGTCTCACGCTGCAATCGCCGATCGTCTGTGGAAATACTGGACGAAGGATCTTGCAGACGTGCAAGCATTGATGATGCGCCTTGCTCAGCGAGAGGCGTCGTTCGAGCGAAGCTTCGCGCTGACTGACTTGGACCCGGCGGAAACGGCAACGTTCACGCAGCGGCCTCACGAGCTTCCTTTGCGCCTGAACGAGCGCACCAACCGCGTCGAGTTTGATCACGATCTGGCGGCGGATTGGGCCCGCTTTCAATTCCTGAAGCAGATTTGGACTAACACTCCGCAGTGGGCTGCCCTGGCTAGTAGTCCGCTCTGGACGAACGCGCTTCGGATGCTGGGCCAATTCCTGCTTCGACAGTCTTTCGAGACTGGCTCGGCCTGGGACGTTGCCTTCGCGTCGTCCGAGGCCGCGAAGAACGACCTGGCTGGCTACGTTCTCCTTGACGCGCTTTGCTTGGACCCCGACGCCGAACGTTTCCTGACCGAGCGCGTTGACCTCCTGCTCGGAAACGACGCAAAACACCTTACACGGCTGCTCCAGCGTTTCCACCATATAGCGACGGTGCCGACGGGCGGCGGAAAGGGGCCGGATGCGGCGGTCAGCGTGTATATGGAAGCGCAGTACCGCTCGCTTGTGTTCGGCCGTTGGCCACCCGTTCTCCGGTTCCTCATCGCTCAACGAGAGCGACTGGCTGGGCTAGTTTCTTCCTCCCTCGCCAAGGTCATCCAGTCTTGGCTGATGAATACGCCGTACACCATAGGCGATAGGCCGACGCCATTCCGTCGTGAACTGGCTGAGATGGCACTCGCGATGGCAAGGACAGTGCAGGTCCAGAAAGGCCACGGAGTGATGTACGTGACGCGAGAATCGCTGCTTTATACAGCACCAATGGCTGGAGCAGCCGATCTGCCCGTAGAGGTCAAGCACTGGGCGCTTGAACTCGCTGGACGCCGTGAGATCGACGCTGACGTCAAACGGCGCGTCGCCGAGGTTCAGCTGCAGCAAGCGAAGGCGCACTCTGAGCGCCTGAAGACCGATGCCAAATACAAGGCGCGCCATGAACAACGAAAGCAGATACCGCCCTCTCTCGGATCATTCCGAGATCGATTGCCGCCTTGGCCGCTAGGAGCGAGCAACCGGATCGACATGGATTTCCGGAACGCATGCATCAAGGAGAACGGCATTCAATCACTGATGCGTGCGCAGCCTGAGCTGGCGGCCGAATTGCTGCTCGCACTCATCATTGATGACCAACCGGAGCGGGAATACGGGTCCGGGCGATCTGAGTTAGACCTCGGCCTCAACTTCGCCCAGGACTCATATCCCACGGCCTTCTGGAAGAGCCCCTTCTTCCCCTTCCTCCAGTTGGCCCCGAAAATTGCACTCAAAGCGCTCATTGCGCTGGTGAATTTCTGCACGGAGCGCTGGGTAGCCCAGGTAGTGGGAGGTCGAAACGGGGAGACTCCAGAGGTGACGCTGCAATTCGCGGATGGTTCTGCGAAGACATTTCCTGGCGGGTGGCAAGTGTTCAACTGGCCACAGTCTAATCACACAGGCCACGGAAACCTGTTCAGCGCGCTGGATGCTCTAGAGCGCTGGCTTACGCTAAAGCTCGACGCGAATGATGACATCACCGCTGATATCGCGCAGATTCTTCAAGAGGGAAATTCAGCAGCGTTTGTAAGCGTGCTTCTCAACGTCGCCAAGTATCGGCCGTCACTTCTAAAGGAACCTCTCGCGCCCCTGACCACGTGCCCCAGAATGTTACGCTGGGACAGCACTCGCGTAGAGCAAGTTGGCTACAGCTTCGACGCCGGGAGCTGGCTCCGTTACGGCCAGGCTGTATTCGACTTCGCGCGTGATTGGACCTTGGCGCCCCATCGTCAGCGGAGATTCCTCGATCTCCTCGTCGAACTCCTATTGTCAGACGACGACATCGCGAGGCGTTTTAAGGCGCTGCTCCCGACCTGGACACTACCTGAGGACCCGAAGGCAGCGCTGGAATCTAAGCTGGACTTCGCAAGGCTTGATCGGGCTAACTATCCGACCGACATCGATCTGGCAACGAGCACCAATGACTATGGATTCGTGTGCCCCGACGAACTACGTGACGAGGTGTTGTCGTGGCAAACCGCCGCCGCGCCAGCACTTTCATACATCCTCGTGCCGGATCGGTGTGAGCAGCGACTACGAGGAGGCCAGCCGCTCAGCGACGACGAGGCCGCGTACCTCTTCAGTCTGATCCAACAGTGCGAAGTCGAAGCAGAGAGCGAAGATCCGGATGCGAAATCGAGGTGCCGTTCAGCTGCTGCTAGCACGCTCGTCGCATTGGGTGGCGGATGGCTCGCCCAGAACGATAACGCGCAGAAACATGCGTTCGAAATCGTGCGCGCAGTCGTGGCGGCCGTTCCATCGACAGGAGAAGAAATTCGTGGGCAGCGCATGGAAAATCTCACCGACGAGCTGAAGTTCAGCGCCTACGCTGTCATGCATCTGTGGCTCGCCAATGGACCGGGCGTCCAAGAATGGGAAACCGCCGTCTTGAGCCTTCTGACAAGCGGCGATGCGAGAGCGATCGACGTTGTCGTCGGTGTCGCCTACGCGAATCGCGAGCAGCTTGGCCCAGCCTGGTGGCGACTGCTCCGCGCTGGGCTTTTCTGGTCAGGCCTTGTTCTACTCACTCCACGTCACGGCGATGGCGGCGATACAGAGCGAGCCTGGACGGTATGGCTCGCGCGGCTGCGACGCTTTCCGCTTCGTGGACCGAACGCCACGCCGGACGATCTCGATTTCAAGCGTGTTGCCGAGGGCCAGGAACGGTTGGAATTTCGGCGTCTAATGCGGATCTACGACGCCAGCGACCAGAATTGGCGCAGGAAGCCAGAGCGCGACCGTGGCGGCCTGCTCGATACTCATTTTCTCGGCGCCCTGTTTCATTGGCTTATCGAAGGCGAGGGCACGGGCCACCGCGATCTCGACACGCGCTTGGTGCTACGCATCTGGGACTACGACGTCATGCGCGCCAAGGCCCGCGCGAAGAAGGAGTACGGCGAATATGGCTTACCGAGCCAGAACCTCGGCTATAACGTCCTTCAAAAGCTCGGCGCGCTTTCGATTGCGGCTCCCGCTGGAGAAGATCCCGCAGTCTGGAAGCCCGTTCTCGCCCACGGTCCAGTCGCGCATTACGCGTTGCAGCATTTCATCAGCGGCTTCTTCCAGCGCCTCCGAATAGGTGATGACCCGGTAGCATTCGAGCGCGTATGGCGCGCCGCTGCTAAGTACGGCCTCGCTGCCGATTGGTCTCAACCTGGTCTCTGGTACCGCGGCCTGCGCTTGATCTGCGACCTGCTTGGTTTCGGGAACGAGAATGCCCTGTCCCGTCTGAGCCCGGGCGCAGCTCTTCGGATGAAGGAAGTCTACGAACGTTGGGCAGCGGAGCACCTGGCTCGGGACGAAGAGTGCTTGAAACGGTTCTGCCATTTCCTCACAACAACGTTTGGAACTCCGCTTCGGCTCGACGGCCTTCGCTGGGTCGCAGAGATGCTGAAGGCTTGCGATCTTTCCAGGCCTTGGTATCGCGACGGTACGAGCGAAGCATTGATCGATTTGGTAGCAGTTGCATTGAAGTCTGACGCGGCAGCCTTGTCTCAGCACGCTCAATCGCGGCAGGCGCTTATCGAGATCGCTGCCGCACTTGCAACTATGAACATCCCGACGGCCTTGGCTCTCCAAGAGCGTATCAAGCATCTGCGGTAACTGCTTCGAAGCATGCAAAATCGAGGGATTGACCGGCTGACCAGGGTTGGGATCCCCGGTTCAGGTAGTGGAGAAGCGATCACTGGAGCAGCGCAATCCGACATGTGAGAGCACTGCGGCTGCAATGCCTCGCAGAGGCGACATTCGGGTCGGCGTCTGTCGCCGAGCCGAACGACTTCTTGATGCCAAATAGCGTGAGTCCGCTCAGCAATGACCACTGACCGCAACCGCTGAGCAGCCGTCATCAGGACGCACAACCGACGTCCATTCAACCCGTTTGCAAGAGATCATGATTCCCCTACGCCGATACGTGGAGAGGCTAGAGCAGCCCCGTGGAATCAGCTCAAGGAAACACTGACCTTACTCAGTTCCCTTTCAAATATCGGCGGGTATCGCCGAATTCTCTATAGCAGGTAATGATGCCAAACGCACTGTCCAGTGCCCTCCTGTCTCTTGCTGCACAGCTAATAGGTCATAGGTATGAAGCATGTCTACCAAGCCCGAATGACCGTAGATTTTTGGAGAAAACGCTGGGTCCATACGTTTTAGGTACAGGCCCAACGGACCAAGATGAACCTTTCCGTCAGACGTGTCGCTAGCCAAAAGAGTCACCGCTTCAACAACAAATCGTGGCCGTCGTTTGACAGGGGACTTGGGCTGCTCAACTTTTGACACTGAGCCGTTGGTCGATGATGAATCATTGGTGCTTTGCGACGAATGCTCTGTGCTTGGCAGCACAGGAGGGACTGGCCGGACCCACTCAAAAAACTGGTCACTCGCGTTTCGCAGAGCGTCCGGGGATTTGGCCTCTCCAACGATACATACAGTCGCGCCACGCTCGCGCAACTTACGACAAAGGTAGGCAAAGTCTGAGTCGCTGGTGACCAAGCAAAAAGTATCGGCCCGCTGATCAAACATAGCCTCCATAGCATCAAGCGCTAGGGCAATGTCTGATGTGTTTTTTCCAGGTGCATATTGGTACTGAAGGCACGGCGTGAAGGCCAGGCGTACCAGAGCCTCCTGCCATTTATTCGCCAAGGTCGCGTGATTGCCATAACCTCGGCGGAGGACCACGCGACCAAACTGGGCGACGACGCGTAGAGCGTATTCAAGTATTTCAGGTGAGGTGTTGTCGCAATCAACGAGTACCGCTACGCGGGCTTCAGGGGCGATCTGCGGTGTGCTCATGCAATGATTGACCATTCCCAAAGATTCACAGTAGTTCTCTACCCACTGGCCCGCTCATCGTGAACATGTCAGCCTTGGCGGCTGCCAGCGCTGCTGAGTCGGTTTGGGAAATCAACTCATCCAGCGTGTAGCGTGGTGGAGCCTTGGGTTGAATGATCAAACGGCCGTTTTCGATCGCGATGCTCACAGATGAGCCAGCGTCAAGATGCAGCACTTTGAGAAACTCTGGCGGAATGGTCAGCATGACTGAACTGCCTACATCGCGCAAAGGAGTGGTGTACATGAGTCGCTCCGGCCTGAGTGCTTTTGAATGAATGTGCATCTTGCAAAGGTACTGTGTGGCATCGCAGCCAACCATGCTCTTGCAAACGCAATGAATGTAAACGAGATGTCGGTCAGCGGCTTACTTCTACCATCTCATCCAACACCACATCTGCAACAGCAACACCCGCGAGCTTGAGGATATGCCTCTCAATGGTCAGTGCGAATGGCCGCAAGTCATCCAGAGGCAGGATGGCATATCCATCAGCAGTCCCAGATGGCCTATGGCCCTGCATTTGGTCAACAGCTCCATGGGGAGCTACTGCACGTCCACGCTGCTTGTATGCGCGACGCAGACCATGCAGCGTAAGGTGATCTATACCCGCCGCCTTGAGTGCCTTGGCAAGGCTGGCACGAGCATCAACGATATGTCCACGCTTTCCAGTGGCCGCGAAGATGAACTCATTGATTTTTGGCTGGGCACTCAGCAGCTTCGCGAGGAACGGAGTAAGCGGTATCACCCGCGTGCCCTCGACTTTGTCTGCCACGGTCAGCTTCATCCAGCGGAAATCCACATCCACCCATTTCAAAGCCGCAAGCGCTTCTTTACGCAATCCAGTTAAGAGCAGAGCCTGCAGGTACCGCGCCGCTGTTCGGTTCGGAAGGCGGTCAACGGCATTCCACCACGGCACCATCTGCGCGGTTTCGAGCACATCTGTGCGCCGCGTCACTGGCGGCAAATTCTCCAGAATCGCAGCAGAGCGACCGGCATCCCGGTTAGCAATTCGACGATACGCCGGGCGGCCAGAGCACCAGCGCAGTAAGCCATTTATCATCATCAAAGCTCTGGTCGCCTGGTGCCGACCGCGCAGTGACTCACGCTCATACCAACGCTGAAGCACATCCTCGTCTACGGATGCCAACGGAAGGTCCATAAGAGGAAACAGAGGGCCTGGCTTGGTCAAGCCTGGACCACGCTTTTTCTTGACACCACCTGGGCTAGCCATAGAACGTAGATCAGCAAGGTAGCGAGGTTTCCAAGCGTCTTTACGCTTGGGTTTGCCCTCCAATAGGTAGAGCTCCCAGACATCCCCAACCAGAATCGACTGGGCTGCAGCCTGCTCAGCCTCCTGCTGGACGGTCTTCGCGAGCTGGGCTGCTTTTTCAGCTTCGCCAAGCCTGGGGTCAACACCTTGCTCTGTCAGCCCCCGCAAACGGTGGGCCTCAGCGCGTGCATCGGCAATGGAGATCGTGGGCCACTCACCAAGAGCACGGGTGAAAAGTTTGCCTTTGACCCGAGTCTCAAACTGCCAGTGCTTTCCACCAGCAGCAGTCACTCTGAGACGTAGTCCTTTTTTCTCTGCATCCTTGATGAGACCGAACGATTTGTCAGGTGGGCAGACCGCGCGATCAAGCAAGCCATGAGTCAGGTCGTGAGAGACGGTGAAATCGATGATCGCGTTTTTGCTGGGGCGTGCCATGAAGCCATGTCCGTAAAATTTACAGACATTTTACAGACTAGCAGTGTCAATTTTTATACATTCAAATCAACACCAATGTTTGTATCGCCTTCTTGTTTTGGATGTATGTTGTTGTTTTATATAGGATTAGCAACACACATCAATTTCAATCAACACTATAAACATCTCATTCGTAATGAGAAGGTCGGGTGTTCGATTCATCTCTCCGGCACCAAATGAAAAGCCCTGATTCGCAAGAGTCAGGGCTTTTTTCTTGGCCACGCCCGGCGCAAGAAATCTGACTGCTGCAGCATTGCAAGAACTGCCGGTGCACCGCGCAGCTCAACGCCCTGCCGGGAAATGCAACACAGCACCAAGAGCAGCACACAGCCCAGTAGCCCCAACCATCGTCAACAATGGTGTCTCATGCGTGTTGCGCTACCCTGATGGCAGCTTAACTGTTTGCAAACATCAGCGACTGATGCAGACTGCGTGCATCACGCCTGCCGCCATGGACGACTGCTCAGTCAACCGGCGTCGGACTGCACACCAAAGTCTACCCCCCTCCATAACCAAGAACCCCATCATGAGTGTCGAACGCAGAGGCAGCGCGGACCGCCGCACCGGTAAGGATCGCCGCCAGGAAGAAAAAGGTCCACCCACCAATTTCGAGCGGCGACGGGCCATCGAGGCGCGCCAGCCCGAATTGACGGAACTGCACATGAGTGAGGATGAGCTCAAGGCGTTGGGTTTTGCCCCCACCCCCACAAGCAACCCCCGCAAGACAGGCTAGGCCTTGCACCTTGCACCTACCACTTGTACGCGTCCTGCTCCGCGTGCAACCGCATGACCCGGATTGCGCAGCGTACGTCTACTGCTCCATGCCAGAGATCGGCAGGCCGATCAATCGGTGTGCCACCATATCCAAGGCGGGTCTTGCATTGCCTTGTTTGTCCGTCCAGACACGGGGATTCAAGCTGCCAGAAAGCGCCACCGAATCACCGTCGCGCAGTTGGTGAAGGGACGCGCAGAGATCCTCGTCAAAGGCGATGACATTGATGAAAAGCACTTCGCCCTCTGCCGTGCTGGCTCGCACCTTCGCCAGTGTGTAGGCCTTGCCCGCTTTGTCCGTGCGGCGCTCCGCTTCACCGTAAAGCCGTCCGGCCACCAAGCCATCAATCATGAAGGTCTCCATGCCCGTCATGGGCGTGTTGTTGCGCCCCCTCCCAGGCCCCGTCATCACTGCATGGCCAGTGTCACCGGCAAGGGCGTCTGACGTCGCCGCATGCACGGCACGCAAGCACAGCATGCGCATTACGCAAGCGCCACCACCGAGCCGCAACGCTGATGCTGTTAAAACCAGCCGGGGAGAAAAGCAAAAAAGCCCAGAACCTTTCGGCTCTGGGCTTTTGCTATCAATGGTCGGCGTGGCGGGATTCGAACTCGCGACCCCTTGCACCCCATGCAAGTGCGCTACCAGGCTGCGCTACACGCCGACAAGACTTAGATTATATGCAGAAAATAGCTCAGTTCAGAGAAAGTAGCGCACGAATTTCAAATAATTCTTGGCGCACTGCGTTGGAGTCCAGCGAGAAGCCTGTTGCGACGATCGAAAGGTCGCGCGCACTGTTGTCCACCAGCATGCTGGGCAGCTCGGCGTCCTGCGCGAGGGAAGCCTCGTCAGAGGCACCACCTTCTCGCGAGGGATGTGAAAGCTCTTGCAGGCGATTGCGCGCCCCGCTAATAGTGAAGCCCTGGTCGTACAGCAAATCGCGGATGCGGCGAATCATCAGCACCTCGTGATGCTGGTAGTAACGCCGGTTGCCACGCCGCTTCATGGGACGCAGCTGCGTGAACTCCTGCTCCCAGTAACGCAACACATGCGGCTTGACGCCGCACAGCTCCGCAACCTCACCAATCGTGAAGTATCGCTTGGCGGGAATGGAAGGGAGGGTGGTGCCCATGAGATGCGGATTCAAACGGGAAAGCTTTCAAGCGTACTGCAGACCAGCCTGCACCGCCAGCTACCAAGAACATCTTGGCAACAAAAACAGTACAAATTCACGCAACAGCAGCCGTCTGGATCTGCTCCTTGAGCTTGCTGCTGGCGTGGAAGGTCACCACGCGGCGCGCCTTGATGGGGATGGCCTCCCCCGTGCGTGGATTGCGCCCGGGGCGGGGTGCCTTGGTCCGGATCTGAAAATTGCCAAACCCCGAAAGCTTGACGTCCTTGCCTTCGACAAGGCTTTGGGCAATCAGGTCGAAGAAGGCATCGATCATGTCCTTGGACTCGCGCTTGTTCAAGCCGATCTGATCGAACAACAGATCTGCCAACTGCGCCTTGGTCAGTGCCGGTGTCTCCAGGCTTTCAACTGCGAATTCGATCATGGCTCGTCACTCCCCTTGGACATCATCACACCCGCAGACGGGCGCCAGTGCGCTGCGTCAACTGAGTGATCACGGATTGCATCGCGGCGTCGATTTCAGCCTCGGTGAGCGTGGCTTCATCGCGCCCCAGGGTGAGGCGCACGGCCAGACTCTTCTCGCCGGAGGCCAAGCCACCTGCAGGCGCCTCTTCGCCCGCACGCAGCGCCTTGGGCCGGTACACGTCAAACAGCACAGCAGAACGCAACATGCCACCCGGAACGGCTTGCTCCACCGCACCCATGATCTCCGCGTGCGTCACGCGCTCGGCCACCACCACGGCAAGATCGCGCTCGACAGCCTGGTGTTTGGTCACTGGCTTGAACTGTGGCACCACCCGCTGCAGCACGGCGTCAAGCTCCAGCTCAAACATCACAGGTGCAAGCGGCAGATCCCAAGACTGGCGCCACTGCGGATGCAATTCGCCCACAAAACCAATAGCGCGCCCATCGACCAGCACGCGTGCACAACGGCCAGGGTGCATGGCGGGATGTGTGCCCGGCTCGAACGTCGCGCGCAAAGGCGCCAACAGGGCTTCCACATCGCCCTTCACATCAAAGAAGTCGATGCCTTGTTCCTTGCGCCCCCATTGCAGCATGTCGTTCGGGCCATAGGCCAGACCCGAAACGCGCATGGGCTGATGGAAGCCTTCAACCGTGGTGTCGGTGTTGCGCACGCTGCCGTCGCGCAGGAACACACGGCCCAGTTCAAAGAAGCGCACCCGCTCAGCCTTGCGGTCCAGGTTGAACTTCAAAACTTGTAGCAGAGAACCCAATAAAGTCGAGCGCATCACGCTCATCTGACTTGCAATCGGATTGAGCAGCTTGATGGGTTGCGGGTTGGCGGCCAGCTCAAGTTCCCAACGCTCTTCCACAAAGCTGAAATTGATCGTTTCCTGATAACCCAGGGCTGCCAGCGAACGGCGCACCGCAAACGGGCTTCGCGTGGCCTCAAGCGCCAGCTTGGGTGTGATAGGTGCAAGAGGCGGCGTGGTCGGCAGGTTGTTGTAGCCCACCATGCGGGCCACTTCTTCGATCAGATCTTCCTCAATGGTAATGTCGAAACGGAACGACGGCGGCGTGACCGTGAGCACACCATCGCCCTGCCCGACCGGCAGGCCCAGGCGGGTCAGAGCGTCGGCGCATTGCACCTGCGTCAGCGGCATGCCGATGACCTTGGCGGCACGCGCCACGCGCAGCGTGACAGGCTGTGGCACAGGCAAGTTCACCACTTGGTCGTCCATAGGGCCGCATGCTGTATCGGCCGTACCGCAGATGTCGATGACGAGTTGGGTAATGCGCTCGATATGCTCCACCGTCAGGCTAGGATCCACGCCGCGCTCAAAACGATGGCCGGCATCCGTCGAGAAGTTGAAGCGGCGCGAGCGGCCTGCCACCGCCTTGGGCCACCAGAATGCGGCCTCGATGTAGATGTGCCGGGTGTCGTCAGACACGGCTGTGGCGTCACCGCCCATGATGCCTGCCAGCGATTCGACCTGGCTGTCATCGGCGATCACCCCCACCTTGTCGTCCACCGTGATGGTGTTGCCGTTGAGCAGCTTGAGCTGCTCGCCCGGCTTGCCCCAACGCACGTCAAGGCCACCATGGATCTTGTCCAGATCAAAAATGTGGGAAGGGCGTCCTAACTCAAACATCACATAGTTGGAGATGTCCACCAGAGGCGACACACCGCGCTGGCCGCAACGTGCCAGGCGATCCAGCATCCATTGAGGGGTGGCAGCCCGTGTATTCACGTAGCGCACGATACGGCCAGAGAAGCGACCACACAGGTCAGGCGCGCTCACCTTCACGGGCAGTTTGTCCACCAGCTTTGCAGCCACGGCAGGGAACGACGGACGTTGCAACGGCGTACCCGTCAATGCGGACACTTCCCGCGCGATGCCATAGACACTCAGGCAATGCGCTAGATTGGGCGTGAGCTTGAGCGTGAACAGCGTGTCGTCCAGGTTCAGGTGTTCGCGGATGTCCCGACCCACAGGGGCCGAGGCATCGAGCTCCAGCAGGCCGCCGTGGTCTTCCGACAGCTTGAGCTCGCGGGCGGAACACAACATGCCTTGGCTCTCCACGCCGCGCAGTTTGCCCACCTTGATAAGGAAGGGCTTGCCATCATCGCCAGGCGGCAGCTCGGCGCCCACCAGTGCGCATGGCACCTTGATGCCCACGCGGGCATTGGGTGCGCCACAGACGATATTCAGCAGGGCGCCCTGCCCCACATCCACCTGACAAACACGCAGGCGGTCGGCGTCGGGGTGCTGTACCGCCTCCTTGATCTCACCCACCACAATCTTGGTGAAGGGCGGGGCGACGGGGCGCAGCTCTTCCACTTCCAGACCGGCCATCGTCAGCGTTTCGGCCAGCTCGGCCGTCGTCAAAGGGGGGTTGCAGAATTCGCGCAACCAGGATTCAGGAAATTGCATAGTCGGACACTCTTGTACGGAAAGTGCGCAGCGCGGCCACCGGGCACACGCGCGGCGCGAAGTCGGCGGGCTTTACTGGAACTGCGACAGGAAGCGGATGTCGCCGTCAAAGAACAGGCGCAGGTCGTTGACGCCGTATCGCAGCATGGTCAAGCGGTCTGGCCCCATGCCGAATGCAAAGCCGATGTACTTCTCGGGGTCAAGGCCCATGTTGCGCACCACGTTGGGGTGCACCTGACCCGAGCCAGCCACTTCGAGCCAACGACCAGCCAACGGGCCTGTCTGGAACTGGATGTCGATCTCGGCGCTGGGCTCCGTGAACGGGAAAAAACTGGGGCGGAAGCGCAACACAAGGTCATCGCTTTCAAAGAACGTGCGGCAGAAATCCGTGAAGATGACCTTCAGGTCCTTGAAGCTCACGTTCTCACCAATCCACAGGCCTTCGCACTGGTGAAACATGGGCGAGTGCGTAGCGTCACTGTCCACGCGGTAAGTACGGCCCGGTGCGATGACGCGGATCTCAGGCATCGCCTGACCGGCATCGAGCGCAGCGCGGTGCTTCTTGACATGCTGCACCGCGTGACGGATCTGCATGGGGCTGGTGTGTGTGCGCAGCAGGTTGGGGGCGGTGGCAGTGCCGCCCTCCACATAGAACGTGTCGTGCATGGAACGCGCGGGGTGGTCTTCCGGCGTATTCAGTGCAGTGAAGTTGAACCAGTCGGTCTCGATCTCGGGGCCTTCTGCGACGTCAAAGCCCATGGAACCAAAGATACCCTGGATGCGTTCAAGCGTCAGCGACACTGGGTGCAGGCCACCTTGCCCACGCTGGCGGCCTGGGAGGCTCACGTCCAGTGCTTCGGCCTTGAGCTGCAATTGAAGTTCGGCATCGGCCAGAGCTTGGCGGCGAGCGGTCAGTGCAGCCTCGATGGCCTGCTTGGCGACGTTGATGGCTGCGCCGCGGGATTTTTTTTCCTCGACGGACAGCTGAGCCATGCCCTTCATGAGCTCGGTCACTCGACCCGACTTGCCCAGAAATTGCGCCTTGGCGTTTTCGAGGTCAGCGGGGGTTGCGCTTTGGGCAAACAGTTGCGTCGCGCTCTCGACCAGGGAATCCAACTCGTTCATATCGACTCTTGAAAATGAACAAGGGCTAGTGCCTTTTCAAGCCCTAGCCCTTGCTGTTATTGCGCAAGCAGCTATCAGAACGATAGCCGCTCATCGTGAACTCAAGCAGCCAGCTTGGCCTTGACTTGCTCCACGATGCTGCCAAAGGCAGCCTTGTCGTGCACTGCGAGATCGGCCAGCATCTTGCGGTCGATCTCGATGGAAGCCTTCTTCAGGCCGTTGGCGAACTGGCTGTAGGTCAGACCCAGTTCACGGGCAGCGGCGTTGATACGGGCGATCCACAACTGGCGGAACACGCGCTTCTTGGTGCGGCGGTCACGGTAGGCATATTGCCCAGCCTTCATTACCGCCTGTTTGGCGATACGGAAGACGTTACCGCGGCGACCACGGAAACCCTTGGCAAGGGCGAGAACTTTCTTGTGACGGGCACGGGCCGTTACACCACGTTTGACGCGAGGCATGTATGTACTCCTTGTTCGTCAGTAAATTAAACGCCCATGCCGGGCAGCATCTGTGAAATCGAGCCCATATTGGTCTCGTGCACAGCAACCGCACCACGCAGATGGCGCTTGTTCTTGGTGGTCTTCTTGGTCAAGATGTGACGCTTGAAGGCTTGACCGCGCTTGACGGTACCACCTGGACGAACGCGGAAACGTTTTTTCGCGCTGCTCTTGGTCTTCATTTTGGGCATGTGAATGCTCCTTTTTCATTGTGCTCGCGAGGCGTTTGCAAACCGATCTGCAAACTTGTTGGCCCCGAGCCACTTTTATCGAAAGGCTTTCACCTTCCGGTCGGCAGTGCTCGAAAGCCCTGCCTTTTTAAGCGCCCCGCCCTTTCGGCCGCAGCGCTCAAAATCTGACACTGATTGACAGACCTATGCTGCCGCCCCCGTTGCCGGGGCCGCACCTTCAGCCGCTGGCTTGGCCGCGGGCTTCTTCTTGCCCGGGGCAATCATCATGATCATCTGGCGACCTTCCAGCTTGGGAAACTGCTCGATGATGATGCTGTCAGCCAATTCGTCACGAATCCGGTTCAGCAAAGCCAAGCCTAGTTCCTGGTGCGTGATTTCACGACCGCGAAACCGCAGCGTGATCTTGCACTTGTCACCATCCGCCAAAAAACGGCGGATGTTGCGCATCTTGATGTTGTAGTCGCCATCGTCCGTTCCGGGGCGGAACTTGACTTCCTTGATCTCAATGACCGTCTGCTTGGCTTTGGCTTCTGCCGCACGCTTTTGCTCTTGGTACTTGAACTTGCCGTAGTCCATGAGGCGGCACACCGGAGGATTCGCCGTAGCGGCGATTTCCACCAGATCCACGTCCAGCTCACCGGCCATGCGCAAGGCCTCCATGAGGCTGACAACACCCAAAGGCTCGTTGTCAGGCCCGGACAGGCGGACTTCCGGGGCCATGATTTCACGGTTCAGGCGGTGCTTGCGCTCTTCCCGGTGGCGACGATCACGAAATTCAGTAGCGATGGCTATCTTCCTTGAATCAAAATGCTACAAATAAAGTAGCTACTTCCGCACAGTCCGCGAGCGGCAAAGCAGTTTTTGTGTTCAAAATCAGGCTTTGGTAGCGATGTCGTTAGCGATCAATTCAATGAACGCATCCACAGACATCACGCCGAGATCACGATTACCCCGGGCTCGCACTGCGACGGCTCCTGCCGCCTTCTCCTTGTCGCCTGCGACGAGGATGTAGGGCAGCTTTTGCATCGAATGCTCCCGTATTTTATACGTAATCTTCTCGTTGCGCAGATCCAGGGCCACCCTAAGGCCTTGATTGGGCAGCGCTTTTTGCAGTTTTGCTGCGATTTCACGACAGTAATCGGACTGCGCGTCCGTGATGTTGAGCACCGAAACCTGTACGGGAGCGAGCCACGTAGGCAAGGCGCCAGCATGTTGCTCAATCAGAATTCCGATGAAGCGCTCCAGGCTGCCAACGATGGCGCGATGCAACATGATGGGCCGATGGCGGGCGCCATCTTCGCCCACAAATTCAGCATCCAAGCGCTCCGGCATGTTCGGATCCACCTGGATCGTGCCGCACTGCCAGGGGCGCCCCAGCGCATCCTTGAGCGTGTACTCGATCTTGGGACCGTAAAAAGCGCCTTCTCCCGGCAGGTACTCGAATTCGCAGCCGGACGCTCGCAGCCCCTCGGCCAATGCGTTCTCGGCGCGGTCCCAGCTTTCCTCGCTACCGATTCGTTTCTCAGGCCGTGTGGACAGCTTGTAGATGATGTCTGTGAACCCGAAGTCCTTGTAGACCTTTTGCAGCAACGTGGTGAACGCCACCACCTCCGACTGGATCTGGTCTTCGGTGCAAAAGATATGGCCGTCGTCCTGCGTGAAGGCACGCACACGCATGATGCCGTGCAGGCCACCGGTCGGCTCATTGCGATGGCATTGACCGAACTCGCCAAACCGCAAAGGCAGGTCGCGGTAGCTCTTGATGCCCTGCTTGAAAATGATGATATGCCCGGGGCAGTTCATCGGCTTGAGCGCGTAGTCGCGCTTCTCCGACTCCGTCACAAACATGTTCTCGCGGTATTTGTCCCAGTGGCCGGTTTTCTCCCACAGGCCCTGGTCCAGGATTTGCGGACCCTTGACCTCTTGGTAGCCGTTGTCGCGGTACACGCGGCGCATGTACTGCTCCACCTCCTGCCACACCGTCCAGCCCTTGGGGTGCCAGAACACCGTGCCAGGCGAATGCTCGTCGATGTGAAACAGATCCAGCTCGCGGCCGAGTTTGCGGTGGTCGCGCTTTTCTGCCTCCTCCAGCATCGTCAAATACTGCTGCAGCTCATCCTTGGTGGCCCAGGCCGTGCCATAGACCCGCTGCAGCATCTCGTTGCGGTGGTCCCCACGCCAGTAGGCGCCCGCCACCTTCATGAGCTTGAAGAACTTGAGCTTGCCGGTGCTGGGCACATGGGGGCCACGACACAGGTCTTCGAAATTGCCTTCGCGATACAGGCTCACATCTTCGTTGCTGGGAATGCTGGCAATGATTTCTGCCTTGTAGTGCTCACCCAGCCCCTTGAAGTAAGCCACCGCCTCATCACGCGGCAACACGCGACGCACCACTGGCTCGTCCTTGGCCGCCAGTTCGGCCATGCGCTTTTCGATGGCAACCAGGTCTTCAGGCGTGAAAGGACGCTTGTAGGCAAAGTCGTAATAGAAACCGTTTTCGATCACCGGGCCAATGGTGACCTGCGCATCAGGAAACAACTCCTTAACGGCATAAGCCAACAAGTGCGCCGTGGAATGGCGGATCACCTCCAGACCGTCGGCATCCTTGGCAGTGATGATGGACAGCGGACTGTCGGCCGTGATCTGGTAGCTGGTATCCACCACCTTGTCGCCGATCTTGCCCGCCAAAGCGGCTTTGGCCAGACCCGAGCCAATGGAGGCCGCCACTTCGGCCACCGTGACGGGGCCTGGAAACTCGCGCTGCGAACCGTCGGGAAGCGTGATGTGAATCATGGGAGTAACTCTTTCTTTTCAATCAGTGCAATGGGTACGGGCACGCGCCAGGCCCAGGAAACAAAAAAGCGCGGAGCAAGTCCGCGCTTTTTGGAGGTGTGTGCAATCTCGTGCAGGCGCGAACAGCCAGCCTTAACGGCCAGTCAACATCTCCGATGTAGTTCGCGGTGTCATAACCAGATTGCCTTTCTCGCTCTTGTGCAGTGAATTTCTACGGATTTTAACCCCAGCACCCAGAAAAAAAGCCCGAAGCATTTGCTTCGGGCTTTTGTCGAGTGCATTTCGCGCCACAACGAAGTGGCGCTAAACACTTCAGTCCTCGTACCACTAGACCTCAGATCAGTGGAACTGCTCTTCTTCGGTCGAACCCGTCAGGGCCTTCACGCTGGACGAGCCACCCTGGATCACCGTGGTCACGTCGTCGAAGTAGCCTGCGCCCACTTCTTGCTGGTGCGACACGAAGGTGTAGCCCTTTTCGCGTGCTGCGAATTCTGGCTCTTGCACCATCTCGGTGTAGTGCTTCATCCCTTCGCCCTGGGCGTATGCATGGGCGAACTGGAACGTGTTGAACAGGCCAAAGATCCTCGTAAGTTGAAGATTTGCAAGGATTTTTTCGCCTTTTTGAGGTTGCTTTTCAGCACCACCCACCCATCCCCCACCCCGAGTTTCTATGCCGGATTCCGATGCCCAATGGAATCAACGCCTTTCCTTTCCCCGGACCATGGCTCTCCCACCACCCACCCAACCCAGCCGTCGTTTCCGCTGAGGGGTGGAGGGGGAAAATTTTGCCCAGTTTTTCCGCTACGCGCTGGCCCTCTGGCTTTCCAGTCCTGGACCGATGGCGGCATTGGCTGCGGCGTCCACGGCGGCATGCAATGTGGCATCAGACAAGTGTGCGTAACGCTGCGTCGTCTTGACCTGGGAATGCCCCAACAGCTTGCCCACCACATAGATGGACTGGCCTGCGTTCACCAGATTGCTCGCAAAGCTGTGCCGTAGATCGTGCATGCGAACATCAGGCAGACCCGCTCTTTTGCGTGCCGTATCCCACGCACAGAACAGATTGCCATACGGCTTGAGGGTGTTGGGGTTCGGCACGACATATGGACACCCATTCCACCTCGGCAGCCCTTGCAGCAACTCCATCGCTTTCGCAGAGATAGGGATGTTGCGGGCCTTCCCGGACTTCGACATGGGGATGCGCCAGTTGCTACGCTCCATATCGAAGTGCTCCCACTTGGCGTCCAGCAGTTCCCGTTTGCGGCAACCAAACATCAGCATCAACGCCACGATGTGCTTGAGCTGGGTGTTCTCGCTCTGGGCCAGCACCTCGAGCAGCCGTGCGGTCTCCTCGCTGCTTAGATAGCGCTCTTTCGCATTGTTGGCCTGAAACAGCGTCACATCGTTGGCTGGATTCGACGAAGCGCCATGCACTCTCATCTTCTTGGCCAAATTGAACATGATCTTGAACAGGATGGGCAGCTTGTTCGCCATGGCCAGCGCGTACCCTTTTCTGCGCATACCTTGATGGGCTTCCGAGATCATCGTGGAGGTGATCTGGTCGAGATGCAGTGCGCCGAAGCGAGGAATGATGTGGATGTTCAGAAAGCTGATGGTGGATCGGAAATTTCTCCTGTGCAGATGGATGTGAGGGATGTACTTGTCGCGGATGAACTCTGCGAGCGTGGGCACTTGGCGAAGGGCCTTCTTGTCCTCGGCAGGGTTCTCTCCCAGCACGACCTTGGAGCGGAGCTTTTCTGCAGCCTGCCGCGCCTTGTCGAACGTAATGGCTTTGGCATCACCAATCTTGTGCTGGCGCTGTTTCCCGTAGGGGTCACGGTACCGAAGGCTGTATGTCTTTCCTCCGGTGGCACGAACTTCCAGAATGAAGCCGGTGATGGCGTTGTCGTAATAGTCGGTCTTGCCCCTGCCCTCTTGGCAGACGGCATCGCGGACGAATTGGGCATCGAGATTCACATTGGGCATGGGGTGGCTCCTTGTTGGGGATGAAAGTGGATAGAGGCCGGGGCGTTTTCAGTCGCACCGGAGATGAATGGACGGATGGCTGACCAGGCGATCAGCTGAAGTACGAGGCAGCGATGAGGCCGCCGCGCGATGGATAGCCAAAGAGGCAGGAAGGCAAAAAGCATGGAATCTCCTTTGATGGGCGCGCACAGACGCGCGAATTGAAGGAAGGGATGTGACGAATACGAAGAGGACGCCCACGCCGCGACTTGCGCAGCAGCACAAGGGGCGGAATGGACGAGAAGCGGAGGCGAGAAAGCAGCAAAGCCCAGCTGGCTTGCTACGACGCGGAACAGATGAGGCGGGTGCCGCTCTGTTTTACGGGCAGAGGGTTTGACGCGGCCACGAGGTCACCCATTCAGCCATGGGCGGCAGGTCCAGCCGGGTCGCCAAGCAGTCCCGTGGTTTTCTCTCTCTTACCAATGGTTGGCGGCAGAAAACCCACTTCTCCCACTTCTGGGGAGGTGGCGGTGCAGGACCTTCAAAAGTCCGCAGGCTGATCGCTGACCGGGGCGGGAACCGAAGGGCCGTCCAAATCCGACTCAGCTGTCAGATCGGGCTTCATGCGAATACCCCGGAAGATCTCGTAGCCATCCAGCGTCGCCAGCTTGATACCCAACTGCAGGTTGAATTCCAGCTTTTCCTTGAAGGCACTCTTGGCAAAGGGCTTGCGTCCGTTCTCTTCACACCATGAGCGGTATGTTGCATACAGCGAGGACCGCCGACAGTGATGCGAAGCTTCCAACTCGCAGCTTTCATGAATGAACTCATCCACAGAACTGGCCGAGCGTTGCCACTGAGCCATCAGGCGGTCGTGCACCTTGGAGGGCGAGTAGCCTTCTTGCTGAAGCACCCGGGCTCCCGCTTGCAGCACCTTGTAGGCGATACCGGGCATTTCACTCTTGACGATGCGTTCCGATAGACCGGCATCCAGTGACAAACCGCTTTTGAGACGGCTGTTGGGGAACTCCGCCAGCAGCCAGCGCGAGAAGAATGCAGCCGAGTGGTCATTGGTTCTGATCATGTGATTGCTCATGAACAGGTGTCCAGCCGTGTTCCGAAAAGTGAAGGGCGGCTGTGTTGGGAACCTTCCCACGACCTCGTCGCGGCCCAGTACCGACTTGAACTCAGCGGCGGGGATAGGAAGATGCTCCGCCAGCTCACCCACCACATTCAGACGTTTCCCCGCCATCATCGCCAAGTAGTACTCCTTGCCCCACAAGGTGGGAGATGCGGCGGAACACAACTCAGCGGGAACCAGATTGTTGTAGATCTTTTCCAGGGTGCCCTTTCCAGCGCGCCCGTAGCGATCCAGCCAGGCAAACGCCTTCTCATAACGGTGGGCGACCCCCAGCATCACCGCACCGGCAAACTCCTCCATAAGCCGCCGCTGCCCCTCTTCTTCGCCCTCCACCTTGGAACAGAAGGTTTCGTGCATGAACGCGTCATACAGCGGGGTAGGAAGGTCCTCCGGTTCGAAGTCCAGCGCCACTGTTTGGCGGTGTTTCAAGCTCAGAAGCTCCTTGCAAACCTTCCCGTCCCGTGCGCTGTAGAAGCTACGCAGGCACGCCACACCTTCGGGAGCTTTCTCAAAGAAGGTATCGTTGGTTGCGATAGCCCGCGCGTGGCTTGCGATGCTGCAGTAGTCCTCCTGGCGCAGGCAGTTCTCTTTATCGTCATGAAGCTCTGCCACGACCTTTTCAAGTTCGCCGAATGACAGCGGCTCCCACAGCCTTGAGTTCGCGCGGGGTATGTACAGGGTCCCCCTGACAGAAACCGGGTTGTACGACCCGATGGCCATGTGCTTGAGCACATCCATCGCGTACCCATGGTGCGTGGGGACCACCTTCTTTTGCACCCTTTCGAGCTTGCGCAGCGCTCGGTCGAGCTGGGTCAGTGACACCTCCCCGTTGACTCGCTTTAGCGTCGCCCGCACGTCCATCCACCCGGCCAAATCACGAGCCCGCAGCGCAAGCAGCGCGTGAAGGGCCTCAGGTTCAAATGGAGCGCCGCAACGATGCGCAGTCTTCGCGATGAGCTCAGTAATGACTGCGGCGTTGTCCACCGCTGGCACCCCGGCCTCGACATCCAAAGTGCCTGCACCAAGCCCGCTCTTCGGCTCAAGCTCACTCTCTGCCGCAAGCTCACTCTCTGCTGCAAGCCCACCCTCTGCTGCAAGCCCACCCTCTGCTGCAAGCCCACCCTCTGCTGCAAGCTCATTCTCCATATCCGAAACGTTACTTTTTTCCATACAAATGCTCTTTCCAGTCAAACGTTAATGACAGCCAAAAGCTCTTTCGTAGCCCAAGCCACTACTCCGAGCCCAAGCTCATACGCGTCAAGACCACATCAATTTGCAAGCTCATCGCAAGCGCTTTTTTTGTGTGTCTATCGCTTAACTGTCCCCTGGTTAAAGATTCGCCTTTAAATAACCAAAAATTATTATCAATACTGTGTTTTTGCACATATGCAAACACAAATTGAAAACCGCTGGTTGAAAAAATAAAGACCGAGCCACCCCGGAGCAGCACCATGCGGCACCACCCCGGGGTATCTCTTTTGCGTCCCTCCGTCGATCACCCACGGCAAAGCTTCCGTGTCACACGGCATTCGTCTTCAGGGTGTTCTTGGGGAGGGTGTTCCGGCGGGCCAGCGCGCGAGGGCCGGGTCCGGGAGGCGGGCAAGAGCTGCCCAGGTTGGCCGCAGGTGGGCCGGTTGCTGCGGGGCAATGGGTCGGGTATCAGTCCCAGGCCGGGGTGCCCAGGCGCTCCGCCTCCCACCCGAGCAGACCTGCTGCATGGCTGGTGATGGTCAAGGGCAGAAGTTCGACGGGGATATCCCGGTCCAGCATGGCAGTGGCGGCAGTCAGAACGCAGTCTTGATAAGTCATGAAATTACTTCTTTCTATGGGTGTCGAGGTAGTACACAAGCCCCGCAGCGATCAGCACGATCACGAGGAAGTGCAACGGAAAGGCATAGACCAAGAGGCCCAGTCCGACCAGGCACAACCAGCGGGCGCCGGAGGCCATGAGGTGAAGGACGAGAACAGTGGTCAGGGAAGCGGCAAGCAAAGCGGCCATAGAGACTCCTAAAGCAAGGCAGAGGTAATAGGTCCGGGCGAGGGTGTCGCCGGTGGGTGGACTTACCGCTTGCAATGAGGGGGTCTGCAGGTGTTCGCAGGGGCTGGCTTATGGAGCGGCCAAGGCCCCTGCCCGCTTGCCGCGAGCCTTGTCATCCTTCACAGGACGGTGGGTGGGCTGAGTGGTGGGCTCTTTGGCGGACTGAATGGCGGGTGGATTGGGCGCCTGCAGCCGGGCCTTCCAATCAACTCCTTCCACGTACTGGTAGGCATGCCGTTTGTCCGTCACTGCTTGCAGAATCCCCAGGTGCTTGAGAACCGCCATCACAAAGCCAGCGGTGTTCACCGAGGTGCCCGCAAAGAGCTTTGCCAGGGCCGATGCCGACAGCGTGGTCGCCGCCATCAACAAAGGCTCTACAGCGTCATAGGCGATCCAGGAAGGGTTGTGGTGCCCCTTGCCAGGGTTGTGGGTCACACGCAGGTGCAGGCGGCCTTCGGGGTCGTTTCCCAGCTCGTAGGTGAGCGTGGAGCGGCCGGACAAGGAGGGGCACTGGTCGGTGCGCAGGGTAGTGATGGTGATGACTTCTGGAGTGGTATCGGGTTGATTGGCATCTGTCATTGGTGGTCCTTTTGATGGGTTGTCGAGGAACATTCCTCATTTCAGATACGCGGTTTTTCTCAGTTTTAGGTGGGCAAAAAAATGCCACCCGAAGGTGGCTTGTTGGTCGCTGTGAAGTGATTCCAGCAGGTGTTGCAGTAGTGCTTGCTTTGTCATCGGGGGTGGCCCTCCCGGGCATAGCGATCGCAGAGCAACGCTAGTGCATGGGGGATGCCCCGGGGCATGAACACCACAATGCCGAAACCGTCGTCGCTCAGGATGAAGGTCAGCACATACCAGTGTTCGTACACCTCCAGGGCATCCCAAGACGGAGTGAAGTCGGGGTGATCGTTCGCCAGTCCATTCCAGCGGTTATGAAGGATGGTGAAGCCCAGTTGCTGCTCCAGGGCATGGGGGGTGTCTTCCGGGTCCATCACCACGACATGCAGCAACGATGCCCAGTCGTTCATCTCGGTAAAGGCTTCTTCTGAGAGCCGTTCCGCCACCAGGGTGTGAAGGCCCAGAGCATTCTCGGTACTTGCCAGTCGATTCAAGGCATCATGGTTTCGGTAGGTTTGCATAGGCCGCTTTCCTTTTTGATGAAGTGGTCAGACAAAGAAAAAGCGCCCGAGGATTGCTCCAGGGGCGCCCGGTGGGGTGCGATAGATCACGGGTTGAGTTGGTCGATTTCCTAGAGGGTAGTTCTCTGCTTTAGCGTCCCCGGGTCTTTCGGTTGCAGGGGGGAGCTGTGGCGGGGTTGGCGTTTATTCCGGCATGCTGGACTTTTTGATGTCCTCGATGTGGGTTCCGAGCGTGAAGGCGATGTACCCGAGTGCACACACAGCCCAGAAGACCGCCATCAGGATGTCTTTGCTCAGGCCGATCAGAGCGAGCACAGCCATGGCACAGAAGATGGCAACTTGCTTCTTGGTGGTGCGTTCGACGGCATCCTTGAGCAACTCCACCCCTTCATCTATGTCCACGGCTTTCTTTGCGGGTGTCTGCAAGGTCATGGGGTCCGGCAAGGGTGGTTCCGCTGCTGCCTTGGCCTGTGCAGCCTGGCGGGCGGCTTCCAGTTCAGCCTGGCGTGCCCTATCTGCCTCCCTGCGAGCCTGCTCGGCTTCTTCGGCCAGTTCTTTGCGCCTTGCCGCCAGTCGTTCGTTCAAGTCCATAGGTCTCCTCATGAATGGGATGTTGACGATCCAGGCGACTACTCACCCTCTTGCAGGTGGTCGGCGATGGCATGCAGGACGGCGCCACCCAGGACTGCGCCTGCAGCACCAGCGACGGCCTTGCGCCCTACCCGCTTGGCTTGCTCTTCGGCTGCGATGACGTCATCGATGCAGCGGGCGGCACGGGCGGCTCTTTCTGACTCAGGGACACGGCGCTCGAAAGTGACCATGAGGGTTTCTCGGTCGGACACCAGCAGGTGGCGCTGCATTACCTTGGTCATGAACACCATGCGCCAGCCCTCGGAGGCCATGGCGTTGATGTAGGCCTCCAGCACGCCGGTTTCGATGCGGCCTTCGCCCAGCAGGGCTGAGCTGATGGCACCGTCGGCCACGTCGATTACCTTGTATTCGTATTCCATGGACTCCCTCCTGAAATTGATGGTGGATGTTGGTTGAGGATACTGGTTGGTGACTACTTGCTCCAGCGAGACCGCTCGAACACGCTGGGCAACGCAATGCTTCCCTTGTCCTTGTCGTACACGCACAGGTGGCTGGTGTACTTGCTCGCGTCTTCGCTGGCCTTTTCAGACAGCTCCACGACGATGTGGCCATCCTTGGTCCAGTGGTCGATGGGTTTGACGATGGCGCCGTACTTGGCGCGCTCTTGTTTGTGGAAGCTGGCGCATTCGGATTTGACGCGGGCAAGTTCTTCGCGGCTGGGTCCGGAGCAACCGGTGAGGGAAAAGACAGCGATGAGGGTGATGGAAACGATTGGGTTCACGAGTTGCATGGGTGTGGATCGGTGCTTTGCTGGGATGGGTTGGATCGGGTGGCAGCCTGTACGGCCAGTGATTGAGATGCTCTGGGGGTCCTCCTAGAAGTGATGAATCAAAGAAATCTGCGTGTAGAAAAAGCTGTCAATGAATTTTGCCGCATATATGCTGCAAAATGGATGGCGCACTGCTTCACCCTTGCTCAACTTATTGAGCAAAGATGGTGGAACCAGATCAGGCATTCGGACAGGCGCTCAGGAGCCTGAGAACACGACGCAAGTGGAGTCAAACTGACTTGGCACTGCGCGCGGATGTCGATCGCAACTACATCTCGTTGATCGAATTGGGTAAGAACAGTCCCAGCGTACGGATGGTGTTCAAGCTCTGCGAGGCGTTGGATACCTTGCCATCCGACGTGCTCAAGGAAGTCGAGCGGCGCATCAGAGCAACCAGCCGACCCACGCTGGACTAATAGTATTAGTCCGGTAAATGGTCTCCACCACGCATCTGGAGTAGAAAAGATTCAACTCACAAATGCGAGGACATGCAGGCCCTCTCGTGGACGAAGACATTGGCAGCAAGCATGAGGCAATTGCGCGCACAAGTGTGAACGCCTCCATATCGGATGATGAGCGCCCGCAAGGGGCGCTGAACACGCCTAATTGCACAACTTCAGTGCTGTTTTTTAACTCAGGAATCGCAATGGCACAGCTAGCCGATGGTGAGGCACTTCTCGCACCTCCTAAGGGGATCAGAGCGTGGAATGGGCTAGACGCTGCAAGCGGCTCTAAGTGAATGCTCGCAGTACTACTACGCTAAGATAAAGAGAGGTGGCCAAGCGCCACTTCATGCCACCTCAGTAGCTTTATCGGGGATACAATCAATATTAAATTTAAAAATGGCACAATGATTTTCGCCATTTCATTATATTTAAATATTAACAAATTTTCTGGTGCGAGCGATTCTCGATATTACTCACAAGGAAAATAAATAATGATCACCGCAGAAAAATTTAGAGTCAGCTCCCACCTAAAAGATATCATCGGACGCGACCTGGTCACCAATGAATATGTGGCGATATTTGAACTAGTAAAGAACTCTTTCGACGCCAGCGCTACAAGAATAGATATAGAATTTTGCCCCGAAGATCGCACAATAACAATTGTCGATGATGGATTCGGGATGTCACGCACTGATATTCATGAGAAGTGGCTTTTTGTGGCATATTCAGAAAAAGCACAAACTCCACCAGATAGCTATCGCGACAAGATAAAGCCGGCTGGACAATTCGCTGGAAGTAAAGGGATAGGGCGGTTTGCGTGTGATACTTTAGGCGAAAAACTGGAGCTCTTTAGCCTTAGAGCGAATTCTCGAACCATTTCAAAACTCGATGTCGATTGGACTCGATTTGAGCAAGACAGCACCGAAGAATTTCAAGACATCGGCGTAAAACTGAGCTCCACGAAATCATTTCCAAAAATCTATAATGCAAAGCCACCTTCCGAGCATGGCACAGTTCTTGTGATAAAGAACACTAGACATTCTTGGGACGAAGATACGATAAAGAGACTTCGAAGAGATCTGGCAAAACTAATTGACCCATTCGGAACAACCACCAACGTCACAGTTTCAACTTGGCTTGTAGAAAATTCCAACATACCAATTGATGGCGTTGACGGGCAAGTTGGCAACGAAATTTCCGAAATTCTTTTGGAAAAAACTAGTCGAATTTGGGTAACCATCGAAAATGGGTACATCAATACAACTCTCTTTGATCGAGGGAGAAAAATTTACTCTATTCGAGAACGGTCTATCTACCAGGAACTTGAAGACTGTCGAGTTGAGGGGCAAATATATTTTTTAAACAGAGCTGCAAAACACACATTTACAGTACGCATGGGGGTTCGACCCATTGAATTTGGAAGCGTTTTTCTCTTTCTCAATAGATTTAGAATATTTCCAATTGGCGAAGAGTTTGATGACACATTGGGATTGAATAGAAGAAAACAGCAAGGGCAATCGCGATACCTAGGAACTCGCGACATTATTGGACGTGTTGATGTTTCAGCAAGACCAAAAATGTTTCGTGAAGTTTCTAGCAGAGATTCGGGACTTGTCGAAGACGCTCGTAGTCGTGCATTGTTTGAGGCGATCAGAAAGCACATGATCTTTCGGCTTGAGCGCTACGTAGTTGGCGTTAACTGGAAGGATAAGCATGATCAGAATCGGGAAACGCCGGATGGACTAGAAACAGACAAGGCACGAGAAAGAATTCTCACGATCATTGGGAATTTTGCTCGAGCAAAAGACATAGAAATTATTTACTATGATGAAGATATAGTTAGAGTACCGGATGACCCGGACCAAGTTACGAATGACTTGCTCAAAGCCATGTCGGAAGTAGCGGAAAGCCGCGGCAATAGCACCTTACTGAAGCAAATTGAAGATGCCCGAAAGCGTATTGAAGAGCTCAAAGCTTCACGAGAAGAAGCAAGAGAGGTTGCTCAGCGAGCACTAGAAGAGCGGCATCGCTCAGATGCACGTATCGCACTGCTGGAGAAACAAGCGGCTTTTCTAGGGAGCAGCTTGGATGTGGATGTTGATCGCATTCAATTGCTGATGCATCAAGCCACAATCCATTTAGGGCACATTCGGTCCGCCATAACGAATGCAGCTCATGAGACCCGGGTTATTCTATCTGCAGCAAATAATCCGGGCAGTCTTAAGGATGGAGACGATATAGAGGACCTGCTTGCTTCCATTCGTCAATCCTCACGTCGCCTTTCTTCATCAATCGCGGGAGCGACATTGTCAGGCGACAGACTTGGAGTTATTCTTTCATTTGCTCCAAATATTAGAATAGATCTGGAAACCGACAAAGTTCGTGGCGATCTATTGCAATTTTTTCAAGAATATTTTGAAGTTCGATTAACCGGAGTGCCAGGCATGCCAACCGCCACTTTCGACGCCTCCGGACTAAATCTTTACAGAGAATTCTCACCCGTCGACATTGCAGTGGTAATTGACAATTTACTTGACAATGCCAGAAAAGCAAAAGCGAGAAAAATTGAATTCAAAGCAACAAAAAAAGGGAAGAATTCGGTATCCATAAAGGTTAGCGATAACGGTCTTGGGATCGATGAGCGAAAGGTAGATCCTTCCAAACTATTTGAGCGCGGATATTCGGGTTCCACAAATGGGACTGGACTAGGGCTTTACAGCATTCGCCACATCATTCAGGCAATGGGCGGCACTATAGAAATGATCGGCGACGGCAGCAGAGCTGATTTTGAAATCGTATTTTCGGGGGAGGAGTCATGAATCTTGATTTCGGCATTCTTTGGATAGAAGACTCATACAGTCCAGAAGAAGAACAAAACCTAAAGCGTCGAGTTCGTGATGCAGGGTTCATTGCTCGCATCGATGTAATTCCAAATGGAAATGAGATCGAAGATTTAGCAAAGACACATGCCCTATATCATCGATATGACATTATTCTTCTTGACTACCGCCTAAGAGACGAGAACGGCGATGAATTAGCACCAAAAGTACGTCAATTATTCCCCTCCATCACCATACTTTTTTACTCCGGAAGTGTTCAAGAAAGTGAACTTCGCAGGCTAATCGCGGCGCAAGAAGTTGAGGGAGTGTATTGCAGCCTTCGTGACCATCAGCGTTTCATACAACGCACGGGTGAGCTTATAGATCAAACTGCACGTGCACTGGACAGACTATCCGGAATGAGAGGACTCGCAATGAGGGTAGTTGCTGAGTGCGACGATCTGATGAAAACAGCGATGCTATCAATGTGCGATCGCGACGCCAAATGTGCCGAAAAAACATCCGATTTAGATGACGAGGTTCTTGATTTTATCGAAAAGATGAAATCAAATTACACAGAATCCACCAAAGGAAACCTAGCCAGCCGCTTAGATACCAGGGCTGTTGACAGCGCGAAACTCTTTAGCCATTTTCGTCGTTTGACTCAAATTGCCGTCGCTGACCCTGCCACTTTTGGAATGAATCATGCACAAGTGGAGAGACTACGAGAACTACGAAGAAACAGCTCTCAGTATGTGCAACATGTCTTAACAAAGCGCAATATTCTTGGGCATGTTATCGAAGTTAAGGGCGAAGCCGGATGGCTATTACAAGGCAGCAACGAAATCAGTGTTGATGATTTTCCCGATATCCGCAGGACCTTCGCTATATACATTGACGCAATTCGCGAAATCAGTGGCCTCGTTACGCCGCTGAATGGCCAATAGCCCAATTAATACTTCGCCAAGTGCCTCCGCCAAAAGTGGTGGCACTGCATTTCCCACCTGAGTGAATTTAGGACATGAATCTTTGCGCCGCTTTCCACCTGTTGTATATGGTCCTTGAAACGAAAACCAATCAGGAAAAGATTGCAGACGTGCATGTTCACGTACAGTCATAGATCGCGGACGAGAATAGTGTATAAAGTCATCCGGCAATGTACTAATAGTTGGTGCGGGAGCCTCCGGATCGAGAGGCGTCGTCGCCCGCTTCTTGATTCCCAAACGCTCTCTGTCCTCAATTCTTAAACATACTCCACGCTCGCAACTATTCAATATATCCTGCATGCGCTCCACAGAAACAGGACTATGGCGCGGTAAGCGCATATCGCGAGGCTGGTCCACGCAGTCCATTCTCATTAACTCTTGATAGGGACTCGCTGCGGCGTTGGCACGATTTAGCATTTTGAATCCGAGCTTACCCCACTCCGGATCAATTTTCAAATCGCCCTCTCCTTCTTCCAGATCGGAAATTGCAGCTCGAGCTGTAGTGTAATCTGGGCCAAGTTTCCTTAAGGTTAAAAACATCTTCCGCCCAACGCGCATACGTTGCATCGGATCTATACCGGGTATAGAACCCTTAAGCGCACCAATTAGAATAAATCTCGGTCTACGCTGCGGAACTCCCCAGTCTGCAGCCTTGAGGATATCAAACCAAGTGTCATAACCAAGTCTATCCAGTTCTTTTACAACATAGTCACTATATGTCCCCCCCGTTCGATGCTTCATGGAATGAAATCCAACTACATTTTCAAGGAGCACAAGTCGAGGCTTAACGAGTTCTACATAATCTAAGTAGACTTCAACCATGCGGCTGCGCGGATCATCCGGGCGCCGCAGTCCATTCATACTGAATCCTTGGCATGGCGGCCCACCCGCAATTAAATCGACCTTTCCATGTAGTGCGGCTATTTCTGCGGTGTGTTTAGCAAGCAACTCCTCCGCATACCACGCTCTCTTCTCCAGCCAATCCGGCCAAAGGTGCCTCCCGCACCCCTTGTCAAGCAAGTTATACCGATAGGTGGAAAACGCATCGGGATGTGCTTCGACGTTGAACAGGGTGGAGAAGCCCGCAGCGCCCAAGCCTAGCGACAGGCCACCGCATCCAGAAAAAAGATCAAGGCAAGTTGGAGTCATTCCGCAGTATTACACCCTACCTTGAAACATGTCCAGGACATTGGGCCCAAAGAAATGCCGGCAAACTGAAACTGAGTCTACCGAAGACCGAACTGCCGCTGCCATCAGATGCAAATCACCAATCAACCATGGAAAAAGCCACCCCGCAGGGTGGCCTTTTTTATTATTCCCACTTTGGGGACTTCAGATCAGTGGAACTGCTCTTCTTCGGTCGAACCCGTGAGGGCCTTCACGGAGGACGAGCCGCCCTGGATCACCGTGGTCACGTCGTCGAAGTAGCCTGCGCCCACTTCCTGCTGGTGCGACACGAAGGTGTAGCCCTTTTCGCGTGCCGCGAATTCAGGCTCTTGCACCATTTCGGTGTAGTGCTTCATGCCTTCGCCCTGGGCGTATGCATGGGCGAACTGGAAGGTGTTGAACCAGTTGATGTGGATACCGGCCAGCGTGATGAACTGGTACTTGTAGCCCAGGGCCGACAGGTCTTCCTGGAACGAAGCGATCTGCTTGTCGTTGAGGTTCTTCTTCCAGTTGAACGATGGCGAGCAGTTGTACGACAGCAGCTTGCCGGGGCAGGCAGCGTGCACGGCTTGCGCAAATTCACGGGCGAAGCCGATGTCTGGCACGCCAGTTTCGCACCACACCAGATCGGCGTAGGGAGCGTAGGCGACGCCACGGCTGATGGCTTGTTCCAGGCCGTTCTTCACGCGGTAGAAGCCTTCTTGCGTCCGCTCGCCGGTCAGGAAAGGCTTGTCGTTGGCGTCGTGGTCGGACGTGATCAGGTTAGCGGCTTCTGCATCGGTACGGGCCAGCACGATGGTGGACACGCCCATCACGTCGGCAGCAAAACGGGCAGAGATCAGCTTTTCGCAGGCTTCCTGCGTGGGCACCAGCACCTTGCCACCCATGTGGCCGCACTTCTTAACAGCAGCCAGTTGGTCTTCGAAGTGAACGCCGGCAGCGCCCGACTGGATCATGTTCTTCATCAGTTCGAACGCATTCAGCACGCCGCCAAAACCAGCTTCCGCGTCGGCCACGATGGGCAGGAAGTAGTCGATGAATTCCTTGTCGCCGGGGTTGATGCCACGGCCCCACTGGATTTCGTCGGCGCGCTTGAAGGTATTGTTGATGCGGCGAACCATGGTGGGCACCGAGTCGTAGGCATACAGCGACTGGTCGGGGTACATGGTTTCTGACGTGTTGCCGTCAGCGGCGACTTGCCAGCCCGACAGGTACACGGCTTCGAGGCCTGCCTTGGCTTGCTGCATGGCTTGACCAGCAGAGATGGCGCCAAAGGCGTTGACGTAGCCCTTCTTGGCGCCGCCGTTGATCTTGTCCCACAGCTTTTCCGCGCCGCGCTTGGCCAGCGTGTGCTCGATGGGCAGCGAACCGCGCAGGCGCACCACGTCTGCAGCGGAGTAGCCGCGCTTCACACCCTTCCAGCGGGGATTGGTCGCCCAGTCTTTTTCCAGGGCGGCAATTTGCTGTTCGCGGCTCAGTTGTTCGTTGAGGGATTGGGGCATGAGATCACTCCAGGGGTTGGTTGAAAACGCCGGGCTGCTGTGTGCCGCCCTTGAAGACAACTTTAAGTCTTCTATAAGACTTGCGCAAGCTCTTATGTCTTATAGAAGAGATAAATTTTCTTGTTTCAAAACAACCACTTAACCACGTGATTTCTCAATATAGAAATTGATTTCTCATATCGAGAAAAATTGCGGCAATGCAACATCTATCGTATTCCATATCAAGAAATTATACTTTCGCATGGTGAAAATTTAGGGCGCCGCTGCGCCCACTGCATGGAGCCAGTCACCATGCTCAATTCGGCGTGCGCTCGCCGTGTAGCGGGTATTGATCTCGTACACCAGACAAGGCAACGGCTGCCCTTTCAGCTGCACCATGGTCTCCCGCTTGAGGTACTCGTCCGTCGGGCTGTCTCCGCTCAGTCCTTCAATGGCATCCAAAATCACCTCCAGAGCAGGCTCGATGGCGTAAACCTCACCATGTACCGGCTGATCGCCACCCAGCGTCATGCCCGGGTACGCCCCCAAATGAAACAACACACCAGGCACCTGCGCAAACCCCACCCAGCGCGGAGCGGGCTGCAAGCGCGTGATGTCGTTGGTCCCGCCACGGCGCAAAGTGCCGTACACAAATACATGGCGTGGGGTGCCAGCAGGCGAAGAAGGCTCGGGCATGATGCGCAGTCTTTTTTGGTTGAACAGCACCCCAGTCTAGTGAATACGAACCCTCCCAACCGCCCCTTCGCCTATTTGTGCCTAGCCCTCAGCATGGCGCTGGTGGGCAGCTATGTCGCGCTGTCCAAACCGCTGGCGGCGGTGTTGCCGGTGTTGCTATTGGCCTGGATGCGCTTTGGCATCGGGGGCATCGCCATGTTGCACTGGCTCAAAAAACCCGATAACGAGCCGCCGCTCACATCACAGACGAAACGGCTGCTGTTCCTGGAGTCTTTTCTGGGCAACTTTCTGTTCACGATCTGCATGATCTACGGCGTGAGCCTGACCGACGCTGTCTCGGCAGGCGTGACCCTGGCAGCCATTCCAGCAGCCGTGGCATTGATGGGCTGGGCATTTTTGGGTGAACGGGTGACGCCTCGCACTTGGATGGCCATACTCTGCGCGGTGCTGGGCATTGCACTGTTTTCACTATCAAAACCAGAGCACGCGGCGCACATAGAACCAGCACTTGGAGCCAAAAACACTGCAAACCACGCTTGGTGGGGCCAAATGCTGCTGCTGGGTGCGGTGATTTGTGAGGCCGCCTACACCGTGATCGGCAAGAAGCTGACCGGCAGCCTGGAGCCCAAGCGCATCACGTCGCTCATCAACTTGTGGGGCTTTGTGCTGACGACACCATTTGGCCTGTACCTGGCCTTGGACTTTCCGTTTGCCTCTGTGGGCTGGGGCACCTGGGTGTTGCTGCTGTTTTATGCGCTGGCCGCCTGCATGTGGACGGTGTGGCTGTGGATGACCGGACTCAAGGCCGTGCCCGCTGCGCAAGGCGGTGTCTTCTCGGTCATGCTGCCGGTCAGCGCTGCACTGGTGGGTGTGCTGTTTTTGGGCGAGGCGTTGACGGGCATACAACTGGTTGCCTTTGCCATCGCCCTGGCCAGCGTGTTGCTGGCCACCCTGCCCTCGCGCGCGGCGCTGCGCGTGGGGCGGCGGAACAGCCGTACCGATTGATCCACGCGCTCGTGGCTCATCTCCCTACCAACCCCAGCGAGAGGGACTGCTAAAGCCGAGGCCCGGCCCGGCCTCAGCCGTGCAAGGGCTGCGCACTGACCACGATGCCGTCGGCATCGGCATACAGCCAGTCGCCAGGGCGCACAGGCACGCCCTGAATCGACACAACCACATCGCGTTGCCCCTCGCCACGGCGCTCGGTGGGCAGCGGCATCAGCGCCAGCGCGCGGATGCCGACGGCTTCCGCGTTCAGCTCGGCCACGTCGCGCACGCAGCCGTCCACCACGATGCCGGCCCAGCCATTGCGGGCGGCGGCTGCCGCCAGGTTGCCGCCCACCAGGGCCCGGCGTAGCGAACCGCCGCCATCCACCACTAGCACCCGGCCCTCGCCAGCGGACTCAACAGCCGCCTTGACCTGGGTGTTGTCCTCGTGGCACTTGACGGTGGTGACGGGGCCCGCGAACGCGGCAACGCCCCCAAAGCTCTGGAACACCGGGGGCAGCACGCGGAACGCACCGCTGGTGTCGCCCTTGTGGACGTCACAAAAGTCGCAGGTAGCAAACGGCGTGAGGGGAAGAGGCGAAGCTGCAGCCATTCCAAGATCCTTTCAGTCAATCAGACGGTTTCAACAATCAAACCCGCCACAACGGCACGGGCGAGCACGGACCCAACACCGAACGCCCCACCCTCGCCGGGGCACACACCTGCGGGCGAGCCGCGTTCGTTGACGGGCAAATCCGTTGTGCAAGATTGTGCTGCAGCAGCCCCCACCCCAGACGTAGCGCCCCACGCGCACCAAGAAGATGCCCCGAGGCACCGTGCTTGGAACCCACCCTCTGCTGCGTCTTTGTCAAGCCTGGCGCGCCTTGGCGGCCCATTGCTGCATGGTGCGCGGCGCCACCGCTACAAATCGAGGCAAAAAAAGCCGTTTCTCCCTTGGAAACGCGATTTTTTCCCATTAGCATCAGCCTGCCAGTGGGAAAGCGTCGTTTTCGCTGGTAAAAATTTATTCCCAACAAGGACAACCCAACATGGCAACTGCAAAAAAAGCTCCGGCAACCACAGCCCCAGCAGCCAAGAAGGCCGCTGCACCCGCCAAGAAGCGGACCCCCAACGCCGCTTTCATGAAGGCGCTCACGCCCAGCCCCGCGCTGGCCGCTGTGGTGGGCTCGGCACCTCTGCCGCGCACGGAGATCATCAGCAAGCTGTGGGTCTACATCAAGGCCAACAACCTGCAGGACGCCACCAACAAGCGCAACATCAACGCCGATGCCAAGCTGAAAGAGCTGTTCGGCAAGCCCCAGGTCTCCATGTTTGAACTGGCTGGCCTGATCGGCAAGCACGTCAAATAAGACCAGACGCTCAGCGACCCGCGTCGCTCCCGCGAAAAGACCGGCACTGCCGGTTTTTTTACGCCCATACCCTGTCGAAGTGTGGCGCGTCCGCATCAATGCAAATGAGAATGACCCGCATTTGATGTAACATAAAGCTGCACGACGACGCACAGCCATGTTGATCTAGCCACTGCCTCTCGCCTGCTCTTGGTGCCCCTGCGCGCCACCTGCACACCCCTATTGACGGAGGCCCTCTTGGCTAAATCTCGCGCCCAGCGCCGCAGCGGCATGCTGCGTTCTTCTCCCGCATTCGTTGCTTCTCCCGCCACCCTGTCGCCCCAGGCTTCGCAATCCGACAGGGCCTTGCTGCCACTGGGCGCGCTGATGCTGGCCGCCTCGATGGGCGCCATGGCGCAGACCGGCACATCCGAGACCACCCTGTCCACCGTGACGGTGAAGGAAGCCGCTGAAGTCCAGGGCAAGGACACCCTGCTCATCAAGAAGACCACCGTGGGCAAGGGCAAGCAGGACATCAAGGACATCCCCCAGTCCGTGACGGTGTTCACCGAAAAGCTGATGAATGACCGCAACCAGGACGACTTCCGCGAAGTGCTGCGCACCACGGCGGGCGTGACCTTCCAGTCCGGCGAGACCGGTGAAGAAGACGTGCGCCTGCGCGGCTTCTCGCTGGGCCTGGCGGGCGACATCTATGTGGACGGCATGAAGGACGCCCCGCTGATCGAGCGCGACACCTTCAACAACGACCGCATCGAAGTGCTCAAGGGCTCGGCCTCCATGCTGTTCGGCAAGGGCTCGACCGGCGGCGTGGTCAACCAGGTCAACAAGTACCCGCTGCTGATCGACCAGCACGAAGCCGGCTACACACTGGGCACCGGCAAGTACCACCGCGCCACCGGCGACTTCAACTGGGTGACGGGCGAGAACTCGGCCTTCCGCCTGAACGCCATGGTGCAGGAGTACGACAACTACGGCGCCAAGCAGGACAAGCGCGGCATTGCACCCACCTTTGCCTGGGGCATCGGCACGCGCGATGAGTTCTCCGTCGGGCTGTACTACCTCGAATCCAAGGGCCGCCCGCTCTACAACCACCCCTGGCGCCTCTCGGCCGACGGCAAGATCAACATGCCGCTGGAAGCCGGCAAGTACTACGGCCTGGCCAGCGACCACAACGACACCACATCGCAGTACGTCACGCTGGGCCACATCCACCGCTTTGACGACAGCGGCGAGCTGACCACGCGCCTGCGCTACGGCAAGTACGAGCGCGACCTGCTGGCCAGCACCATCGGCTTCCAGAACAGCGCCATCACGCTGGACCAGATCAACAGCAACACCGTGCTGACCCGTGGCTCCAAGGGCCGCGTGGGCGAGAGCAATGTGCTGCAGGTGCAAAGCGACTACAGCAACACCTACAACTGGGGTGGCAAGAAGCACGCGGTGCTGACCGGCGTGGACTATTACGACGACGACGCCAAGCGCAACCAGAACTACGCCAACACCACCACCCGCCCCACCACCACGGTGGGCACGCCCAACGACGGCGCGTGGGTGGCCGACGGCCGTGCGCCGGTGCAGTGGAACACGTTCACATCGCGCAACCTGGGCCTGTACTTCCAGGACACGGTCTCGCTGAGCGACACGCTCAAGCTGGTCGGCGGCCTGCGCTACGACAACTTCCGCGCCGCGTACCACAACGCCGCAGGCAGCCTGAGCAACTCTCGCTCCGACAGCCTGTTCAGCCCCCGCGTGGGCATGATCTTCCAGCCTGACGAGCTGACCTCGTACTACCTGTCGTACGGCACTTCGTACAACACCTCGGGCGACACCTACCAGTTTGGCAACCCCGGCACCACCACGGCGCGCACCGCCAACACCGACCCAGAAAAGAGCCGCAACATCGAAGTCGGCGGCAAGTTCGAGCTGTTCGAGCGCCGCGCCCTGCTGGGTGTGGCCGCCTTCTACAGCCAGAAGTACAACGAGCGCAACACCGACCCCGACACCGCTGCCGCGCAAGAACTGCTCTCGGGCAAGCGCCACGCCACCGGCATGGAGTTCAACCTGGCGGGCCGCCTGACGCCGAAGTGGGAACTGTTCTTCAACCACACCTGGATCCCGTCGGCCAAGATCGACAAGAGCAACGTGGTGCTGGCCGCCAACGGCGGTGGAGCGCAGGTGCAGGGTGACCGACCCGGCCTCACGCCCAAGCACAGCGGCAGCGTGTGGAGCACCTACGCCGTCACCTCCAAGCTGCGTGTGGGTGCTGGCCTGACATACCGCGCCAAGCAGAACCCCGAAGGCTCTCGCGCCGTGTACGCCAGCGGCTTTGCCGTGGTGGACGCCATGGCCGAGTACGCGTTTGACGACAAGACCTCGCTGAAGCTGAACGTGAGCAACCTGTTCGACCGCACGTATGCCGAAGGCCTGTACCGCGGCTTCTACACGCCCGGCGCCCCGCGCGCTGTGCAGCTGACGCTGAAGACACGCTTCTGACGCACCTCTGAAGTCCCTCGAATGAACCGGCCCCGGCACTGCCCGGGGCCGGTTCACAATGGCTCCATGTTCCTGCACATCCAAGACGTTCTCACCGCCGACGAGGTCTCGTTCTTCCGGCAAAAGCTCTGGGCGGCCGACGCCCCCTGGGTGGACGGCGCCCGCAGCGCGGGCGGCCAGGCGGTGCACCAGAAAAACAACCTGCAGCTCGCGCAAGCCAGCGAGCTGTCTGCCCAGCTCCAGAGCCTGGTCAAGGCCGCGTTGAATCGCAACGCCCTCTTCTTTTCGGCCGCGCTGCCGCGCCGCATCTACAACCCGCTGTTCAACAAATACGGTGATGGCGCCAACTACTATGGCAACCATGTGGACAGCGCCGTCATGCACTCCCGCGCCGACAGCTGCTGGGTGCGCAGCGACCTGTCGTGCACGCTGTTCCTCACCCCGCCCGAGGACTACGACGGCGGCGAGCTGGTGATTGACGAAGCCCTGGGCGAGAAGCGCATCAAGCTGCCTGCGGGCGACATGATCCTGTACCCCAGCAGCACCGTGCACCAGGTCGCGCCGGTCACGCGCGGGCACCGCGTGAGCAGCTTCTTCTGGGTGGAGAGCATGGTGCGCGGGCTGGAGCAGCGCCAGTTGCTGTTCGACATGGACATGGCCCTGCTCAAGCTGCGCCAGACACACGGCGACACCAACCCGTCGGCCATCGCGCTGTCGGGCACGTACCACAACCTGCTGCGCATGTGGGCCGATGTGTGAACCGCAGGCCCCTACCCCACGGCTGCGACCGAGGGTATGAGACACCCCGCAAGAACTATTATTTTGATAGCACCCAGCGCATGATCCACTAGCGCTTGGTGCTATTTTTGTTTGTATGACCCAATTTCCTGCACGCCACACCATCCCCCCGGGCCTGGTCACCCTGGCCGACCACGAGCTGCACGCACGCACGCAGCTGGACGACAACGCCTGGGCGTACTTCAGTGGCGGCGCGGCCGACGAGATCAGTCTGCACGCCAACCGCAGCGCCTGGGACGCCCTGCCCCTGTGGCCCCGCGTGCTGCGGCCGCTGGCGGGTGGGCACACCCGGGTGCCCCTGCTGGGCCGCACGCTGGCGCACCCCATCCTGCTCGCACCCGTGGCCTTCCAGCGCCTGGCGCACCCCGACGGCGAACTGGCCATGGCCTATGCCGCAGCGGCGCTGGGCGCGGGCGTGGTGCTCAGCACCCAGGCCAGCGTGTCGCTGGAGAGCGTGGCCCAGGCCGTCCTGCCCGACCTAGGGCGCGGCCCGCTGTGGTTTCAGCTCTACCTGCAACCCGACAGTGGCTTCACCCAGGCTCTGGTGCAGCGTGCCGAAGCGGCCGGCTACGAGGCCCTGGTGCTCACGGTGGATGCCCCCACCAGCGGCGTGCGCGACCGGGAGCGGCGCGCGGGCTTTCGGCTGCCGCCCGGCGTGGGCCCGGTCAACCTGGCGGGCCTGCAGGCACCCGCCCCTTCCGCATTGGGCCCCGGCCAGAGCGCCTTGTTCGACGGCCTGCTCCACCGTGCGCCCACATGGGACGACATCGCGTGGCTGCAGTCCATCACCCGGCTTCCGGTGCTGCTCAAGGGCGTGCTGCACCCCGCCGACGCGCGCCAGGCCGTTTCGCTGGGCGCTGCGGGCCTCATCGTGTCCAACCACGGCGGGCGCACGCTGGACACGGCCCCTGCCACCGCCACCGCGCTGCCCCGTGTGGTGCAAGCCGTGCAGGGCAAGGCGCCGGTGCTGGTGGACGGCGGCATCCGGCGCGGCACCGATGTGCTCAAGGCCATGGCGCTGGGCGCCTCCGCCGTGCTGGTGGGCCGCCCAGCCGTGTGGGGCCTGGCCAATGCAGGTGCTGCGGGCGTGGCCCATGTGCTGCGCCTGCTGCGCGACGAATTGGAGGTCGCCATGGCCTTGACCGGCTGCGCCACCCTTGCCGAAGCGACTTCCGCGCTGTTGGACGGCCACGACGAGCCCGCCGCGGGCGCGATCTGAGGCCCGGGGTATCGGCAGCTCCACACGGGCAGGTGCGCCTTCCCCCTGTCGGCAGGAATGATTTATTGCAAATGCGATAGATTCGTATTTATAATCTCAATCATCCTTTCAACAGCCAGCCACACTGCCTGCCGCCATGATCGTCTGTGTTTGCCGCCGGGTTTCGGACCGTGAGATTGCCCGCCATGCCCGTGCCGGCATGAGCTTCGATGAGATCCAGTTCGAACTGGGCGTGGCCACCCAATGCGGATGCTGCGAAAGCTGCGCCCGCGACGTGGTGGCGCAGTGCAATGTCTCGAACCCGGTAGCCGCCTTGCGCAACGATGCGGCGCCGCAGACGATCCAGCTTGCCAGCTCCATCCTGGAAAGCAAGTCATGGAACTCCTCTCTACCCTCGCAGGCAGCCTGATCCTGGTCGCAGGTTCGGCCTGGTGGATCTTTCGCAAATAATCCGGGTTTACCCGGCAACGTCCGCCCTATGCTAGGGGCGGAGCTGCCCTTCCTTTCTTTTTATGTCTCACCCTGATCGTTTCGCCCCCCCTGGCGGTGTGAGCCGCAATGCCGTGATCGTCGGCTCCGTGGTGGCGCTGCATGTGGCGGGCATCTGGGCCCTGCAGTCCGGCCTGGTGCGCAAGGCGGCCGAAGTGATCGTGCCGGCCGAGCTGCTCAGCGAATTCATCGCACCGCCCGCCCCGCCCAAAGTCACCCCGCCGGCACCGCCCCCACCACCCAAGCCCGCTCCCAAGGCAGCGCCGCGCCCGGCACCGATGCCCGTGGCCATTGCCGACCCCACGCCGGCGCCCAATGCCCCCACGGGCATCACCACGCCCCAGCCGCCCGCGCCGCCCATCGAGGCCCCCGTGGCGCCCCCGGCCCCCGCGCCTGCGCCACCGGCACCGCCTGCACCACCCAAGATCGAGCTGCCGTCCAGCGACGCGGCCTATCTCAACAACCCCAAGCCCAGCTACCCCGCCATCAGCAAACGCATGGGCGAGCAAGGCAAGGTGGTGCTCAGGGTGCTCATCGGCACCGATGGCGTGCCGCAAAAGGTCGAGGTCAACAAGTCCAGCGGCTTTGACCGGCTGGACCGCCAGGCCCAGGACGCCGTGATGCGCTGGCGCTTTGTGCCCGGCAAACGCAACGGCGTGCCCGAGGCCATGTGGAACCTCGTCCCCGTCAACTTTGTTCTCGAATAAACCAATCACCGCTCAGGGAGTTTTCATGGAATCGCAATTCGGCATCGCCAACGTCTGGATCCAGGGTGACTTTGTCACCCGCGCCGTCGCCATCCTGCTGCTGGCCATGTCGCTGGCCTCGTGGATCGTCATCCTCATCAAGGCACTGGACATCATCAAGTTCAAGAAACACGCCCGCGCCGCCCAGGACTTCTGGCACAGCGAGGACTTTGCCGCGGGCTTGACCAAGCTGGGCGCCGACCCGACCAACCCCTTCCGCCACCTGGCGCTGGAAGGCCGCGAAGCCACTGCCCACCACCGCAACACCAAGGCCCACCTGCACGACAGCCTGGACGTGAGTGACTGGGTGACCCGCTGCCTGCGCAACTGCATCGATGAGTTCACCGCCCGCCTGTCCTCGGGCCTGGCCATCCTGGCGTCGGTGGGCTCCACCGCCCCGTTCATCGGCCTGTTCGGCACCGTGTGGGGCATCTACCACGCCCTGCTGGCCATCGGCACCTCGGGCCAGTCCACCATCGACAAGGTGGCCGGCCCCATCGGCGAGGCGCTGATCATGACCGCGCTGGGCCTGGCCGTGGCCATCCCTGCGGTGCTGGGCTACAACGCGCTGGTGCGCGGCAACAAGTCCATCCTGAATGGCCTGAACAGCTTTGCGCATGACCTGCACGCCTACTTTGTGACCGGCGCCCGCGTGAACGCTGGCGAGCCCGGCAAGGTGCTGCCCATGAAGAAAGGCGGCTAAGCCATGGCCTTTGGAACCCAAGACGACACCGATGACGTGATGAACGAGATCAACATGACGCCCCTGGTGGACGTCATGCTGGTGCTGCTCATCATCTTCATCATCACTGTGCCGGTGATGAAACACGCGGTGAACGTGGACCTGCCCCGCGCCACCAACCAGCCCGAGAACGTCAAGCCCGAGACCGTGCGCCTGTCGGTGTCGGCCGATGGCAAATACTTCTGGAACGAGTCGCAGGTGTCGGAAGAAGAACTCTTCCCCCGCCTGCAGGCCGAGGCCGCCAAGGAGCCCCAGCCGGACCTGCACATCCGTGGCGACAAGAACGTGCGCTACGAATTTGTCGCCCAGGCCATGGCCGCCGCGCAGCGTGCTGGCGTGCGCAAGATCGGGTTTGTGACCGACCCGCAGGGCCAGTAAAGGCACAGCAGAAGTAGCCCTTCCCGCCCCCACGCGTCTCCGCCAGAGCGCCCATCATGATGATGGTGTGCAAGGTGTGTTGGGGGACTGCCGGAGATGCCAGGCAACCGGGGGATGCTCGCGCCCCACCCACCGCCGCCCCGGGCCCCGGGCCCTGGGCCCTGGGCCCTGGGCCCACGGCGCATAGTCCGTTGCCCATGTCGCAGCCCTCCGCCATAGGGCTGAACAAAGAACAAAAAGAAACACAACGTTCGCTTGACTTGTAATTGCGAATCGTTATCATTAACAAAACGCACTGCAATGACCCAGGAAAACTCCATGCAAGCCTCCCTGACCTCCGCCCCGCTCCGCCGCGCCGTGCCGGCTGACTCCGCAGACGCATCGGCATCTGGCGAGGCCCCGTCGTCAGGTACGCATTGCGCCACTGCTGCACTGGACAGCAGCGTGCTGCTGCAAGGCCACAAGACCGTCGCCATCAGCCACAACGGCTCGGTGTACCGCCTGCAGGCCACCAAGCTGGGCAAGCTCATCCTGACCAAATAGTTTCATCGTGGGGCGACTCCCGGGCTTGCAACAAGCTCGCAAGGGTCGTTTTTGCCAGCCAACGGGTTTGCTCCCGCGTAGCCAGGCTTTTTTTGCCGCCCCCGATCCTGCCAACAAAAAACCGGCCCACAGGCCGGTTTTTTCATGCTCCCAGAGGGTTTTGAAGCGTTTTCAGCCCCATGCGCTAGTGGAACATGCGCTTGCAGATATCAAAATAATAGCAACCACACTCCCAGCCGGGAGCCCCCGAATCAGAGGCCCAGGGCTGCAATGCCCGCGCGGGCGATCTGTGCATCTTCGGTGGACTTCACGCCGCTCACGCCCACGGCACCCAGGCACTGGCCGTCCTTCATGATCGGCACGCCGCCTTCGAGCAGGCCGTCAATGGTGGGCGCGCTCAGGAACGAGGTACGGCCGCCGTTGATCACGTCCTCGTAGACCTTGCTTTCGCGGCGGCCCAGAGCGGCCGTGCGGGCCTTGGAAGGAGCGATGTGCGATGACACTGCTGCGGCACCGTCCAGGCGCTGCAGCCACAGCAGGTGGCCGCCATCGTCCACGATGGCGATGGTCACGGCCCAGTTGTTCTTGAGGGCCTCGGCTTCGGCGGCAGCGGCCACGGCCTTGACGTCGGCCAGTTCGAGTTCGTGCTTGGTTTTCATGAAAGGATCCGAAAGTGGGAGAGGAAACCGGGCCGCACAGGCCGCCCCGGCACGCAAAGAGAACCGAGCATACCGGCATCCCCGGCGCCGTTGCCCTCAGCCAGGGTGAAAGTATCCTTACCAAAAGTAGGTGACCGGGTGCGGTCATTGCAAAGCAAAAAAGCATCACCACCTAGAATTTGTGATGTCTGCGTCGTGCAGGCCAACAAGGAGAGACACAAGATGAATGACCAAGTCACCACCCTGGGCCACTCTGCGGGCTATGGCATCTCGCAGGAAGAGCGCCACAAGGTGCTTCGCAATACTTACTGGCTGCTGGCCCTGAGCATGATCCCCACGGTGCTGGGCGCCTGGATCGGCGTGGCCACCGGCATCACCCGCTCGCTGACGGGCGGCTTGGGCCTGATCGTGTTCCTGGGCGGCGCGTTCGGCTTCATGTTCGCCATCGAAAAGACCAAGCGCTCGGCCGCTGGCGTGCCAGTGCTGCTGGCCTTCACGTTCTTCATGGGTCTGATGCTGTCGCGCATGATCGGCATGGTGCTGGGCTTCAAGAACGGCACTGACCTCATCATGACGGCTTTTGCCGGCACAGCCGGTGTGTTCTTTGTCATGGCCAGCCTGGCCAGCGTCATCAAGCGCGACCTGTCGGGCATGGGCAAGTGGCTGATGGTGGGCGCGCTGGTGCTCATGGTAGGCGGCATCATCAACGTGTTCGTGGGCTCCAGCGTGGGCATGATGGTGATCTCGATGCTTGCTATCGGCATCTTCAGCGCCTACATGCTGTATGACCTCAAGCAAATCATGGACGGCGGCGAAACCAACTACATCAGCGCCACACTGGCCCTGTACCTGGACATCTTCAACGTGTTCCAGAGCCTGCTGGCCCTGCTGGGCATCATGGGCGGCGAGCGCGACTGAGCCCTGCCAGTCCCTTGACCTCCATCAAAAGGCTCCCTCGGGAGCCTTTTTTGTGGGCGGCGCCCCAGGATCAAGCCTCAATAGCGCGGCCAGTGTGCCGATAATGCAAGTACATGTATCCACAAAGCCCCTCCACCGCATTGCGCCTGATGGTTTTGGCGGGCCTGTTGCTGCTTGCAGGCTGCGACAAGATCCCGGGCCTGGGCCCCGACCCGCGCGTGGCGCAACGCGATGCCGAGGCCAAGGCCATTGGCGGTGCCTGCCGCCACGCACTGCGGGGTCTGGAAGACTGCTACGCCCTCAATCCCAAGGCCTCCAAGGCCTCGGTGTTTGCAGGCTGGAAGGACATGGACGCCTACATGCGTGAGAACAAGATCGAGGGCACGCCCTCGGTGCTGGGCAAGGTGGAAAAGCCCGAACGCAGCGAACGCGCACCCGATACCGAAACCGAACCCCGCGACCCCGCAGCCAGCCGCAACCGCAGCTGATATTGCGCGGGGGAGTTAAGGCCACGGGACGGAGGGCTGCGCCCTCCCCTTCCTGAAGCCTCTTTCTGGCAACCGGACTCAGACCCGCTCGAACACCGCCATGCTCTCCACATGGGCCGTGTGCGGGAACATGTTGATCATGCCCGCCGCCGTGCACCGGTAGCCGGCCAGATGCACCAGCAGCCCGGCATCGCGCGCCAGGGTGGCTGGGTTGCAGCTCACATACACAATGCGCTTCGGGGGCGTCCAGCCTTCGGCCCCTGCAGGCAAGGGGCCCGCACCTTCGGCGCCAATACGGGCCTGTTCGATGTCCGCCAGCGCCTTGGCCAGCGCAAACGCCCCTTCGCGTGGTGGGTCCACCAGCCACTTGTCAGCAGCGCCGTCGGCCACCAGCATCTCCGGCGTCATCTCGAACAGGTTGCGCGCTACAAAATCAGTAGCTGCCAGCGCTTTATGGTCTGGCGCCTGGGCCTGATTCAATGCATAGTTCTCACGCGAGCGGGCCACCAGGGCCTCGCTGCCCTCGATGCCCAGCACCTCGCGCGCCTGCGTGGCCAGCGGCAGCGTGAAGTTGCCCAGGCCGCAGAACCAGTCGATCACCCGTTCGTGCGGCTGCACATCCAGCAGCCGCAGCGCGCGGCTCACCAGCACGCGGTTGATGTGCGGGTTCACCTGGGTGAAGTCCGTGGGCTTGAAAGGCATGGTGATGCCGAAGTCCGGCAGTGCGTAAGACAGTTGCTCGCCGCCCTCGTCCAGCAGCTTCACCGTGTCCGGGCCCTTGGGCTGCAGCCACCATTGCACATGGTGCTCCACCGCAAACGCGCGCAGCCGGGCGATGTCCCCAGCGCTCAGCGGCTCCAGGTGGCGCAGCACCAGCGCGGTCACGGTGTCGCCGCAGGCCAGTTCGATCTGTGGGCAGGTGTCGCGGGCATCCAGGCTGGCAATCAGTGCGCGCAGGGGCATCAGCATGGCATCGACGTGCGGCGGCAAGATCTTGCAGGTCTGCATGTCGGCGATGTAGCGGCTCTTGCGCTCATGAAAGCCCACCAGCACCTGGCCCTTCTTGATCACGTGGCGCACCGCCAACCGGGCGCGGTAACGGTAGCCCCAGGCGGGCCCTTCGATGGGACGCAGCATAGTCTCGGCCTTGACCTTGCCCAGGTGCCAGAGGTTGTCCTCCAGCACCCGCTGCTTGACGGCCACCTGGGCGCCCACGTGCAAGTGCTGCATCTTGCAGCCGCCACAGGCGCCTGCGTGCAGGCCAAAGTGGGGGCAATCCGGCCGCACGCGCTGGGACGACTCGCGGTGGATCGCTACCAGGCTGGCCTGCTCCCAGTTGTTCTTCTTGCGGTGGGTGTTGGCGGTGACCAGCTCGAACGGCAGGGCACCATCGATGAAGACCACCTTGCCATCGGACTTGCGGGCAACGCCCTGGGCATCCAGGTCCATGGACTGCACGTGCAGCCAGCCTTCGGGCAGGTCGCTTTGGGAATTCTGCTCGGTGGGTTCAAACGAGGGGGATAGTTCTTTCGGTTCGCTCATCCCCCGATTGTCTCAGGCGCGGCACGCCCACTGGCCGCACCCCTGCGAACTGTCCGCTTCAGCCCCGGTCAGCGCGCGCAGGCCGCATGCCCCCGGGCGCTGACACGGCAGTCAGTGGCAGCTTGTTGATGGTGAGTTCGCAGCCAAAGTTGTCGGGCGAAAAAACCAGCGTCGAGCCCGGGGCCACCAGGGGCAGGGTTTCGTGGATCTGCCGTGACATGTCCACCGGCGGCACCGGGGCGCGGTACACGATGTCCTTGTCAGGGCCATAGACGACGTAGCAGGATGCAGCGGCCGTCTGGCTGAACAGGGCAGCCACCAGGGCTGCGGCGGCATAGGGGAAAGCGGTCGTCATGGTGTAGCTCCTCATGCAAGCAGATCTGCCGAGAATTATGCGGGCTTCTGCCAGCACCGCCAATCCGGTGGGTGGTGTGGGGTCAGCGCAGGTACAGGTGGTTGGTGTGCTTGACCTCTTCCATCACCGCATAGGTGCGCGTCTCGCGCACGCCGGGCAGCTGCCACAGCACATTGCCCGCAAACACGCGGTAGGCGTTCATGTCGGCGGATCGCGTCTTGAGCAGGTAATCAAACCCGCCCGCCACCATGTGGCATTCCATGATCTCGGGGTGCACCTGCACGGCGGCCTTGAACTGATCGAACACGTTGGGCGTGGTGCGGTCCAGCAGCACCTCCACAAACACCAGCATGCCCGCGCCCAGCTTGAGTGGGTTGAGCCGCGCCTCATAGCCCAGGATGAAGCCATCGCGCGTGAGGCGCTGCACCCGTGCCAGCACGGCGGTGGGCGACAGGGCCACCGCCTCGGCCAGCTTGAGGTTGGCAATGCGGCCGTCTTCCTGCAGGATTGACAGGATCTTGCGGTCAATCCGGTCCAGATCGGGTTCATTTTGCATATTGATTAGTTATTTATTCGGTGTTAATGCCAATTTTCGAACATTTATTCATCACCAACCCAAGGATCATCGCCAATAACGCGCCCAACCAACACTTTCCCCCGTGTTGGGCACCGCCAAATCCCTGAAAGACACCGCCATGACGCAGCCCTCCGCCCCGTTTGCAGACTTTGCGCCCCGCACGCCGCTGAACAACCCGCTGCGCGCAGCCATCACCGCCGCCACCCGCCGCCCCGAGCCCGAAGCCCTGGCCCCGCTGCTAGCCCAGGCCCGATTGCCCGCTGATCAGGCAGCGTCGGCAGAGCAACTGGCCCTGCGCATTGCCAAGGCACTGCGCGAACGCAAGGCCAGCGCCGGGCGCGCGGGCATCGTGCAAGGGCTGCTGCAAGAGTTTTCGCTGTCGTCGCAAGAAGGCGTGGCGCTGATGTGCCTGGCCGAGGCGCTGCTGCGCATCCCCGACAAGGCCACGCGCGACGCGCTGATCCGCGACAAGATCAGCCACGGCCAGTGGGATGCCCACCTGGGCAAGAGCCCGTCGCTCTTCGTCAATGCCGCCACCTGGGGCCTGCTGATCACCGGCAAGCTGGTGGCCACACACAGCGAAGGCAGCCTGGGCAATTCGCTCAGCCGCCTGATCGGTAAAGGCGGTGAGCCGCTGATCCGCAAAGGCGTGGACATGGCGATGCGCATGATGGGCGAGCAGTTTGTGACCGGCGAAACCATTGACGAGGCCCTGCGCAACGCCCGCACGATGGAGGCCGAGGGCTTTCGCTATTCGTACGACATGCTGGGCGAGGCGGCGCTGACCAGCGAAGACGCCACGCACTACTACGCCTCGTACGAACAAGCCATCCACGCGATTGGTAAGGCCTCTGCCGGGCGCGGCATCTACGAAGGGCCGGGCATCTCCATCAAGCTCTCGGCCCTGCACCCGCGCTACAGCCGCTCACAGTTTGGCCGCGTGATGGACGAGCTGTACCCGCTGGTGTTGCGCCTCACGGCCCTGGCCAAGCAGTACGACATTGGCCTGAACATCGACGCCGAAGAAACCGACCGCCTGGAGCTGTCGCTGGACCTGCTGGAGCGCCTGTGCCACGAGCCCACGCTGGCGGGCTGGAACGGCATTGGCTTCGTCATCCAGGCCTACCAAAAGCGCTGCCCCTTCGTCATCGACTACGTGGTGGACTTGGCCCGCTGCACCCAGCGCCGCCTGATGGTGCGCCTGGTGAAAGGCGCGTACTGGGACAGCGAAATCAAGCGCGCCCAGGTCGATGGCCTCGCGGACTACCCCGTATACACCCGCAAGGTGCACACCGACATTTCGTACATCGCCTGCGCACGCAAGCTGCTGGCCGCGCCCGAGGCCGTGTACCCCCAGTTCGCCACGCACAACGCCGAGACGGTGGCCACCATCTACCAACTGGCAGGCAGCAACTACTACGCTGGGCAGTACGAGTTCCAGTGCCTGCATGGCATGGGCGAGCCGCTGTACGAGCAGGTGGTGGGTGCCATCACTGCGGGCAAGCTGGGCCGCCCGTGCCGCATCTACGCCCCCGTGGGCACGCACGAAACCCTGCTGGCCTACCTGGTGCGCCGTCTGCTGGAGAACGGGGCCAACACCTCGTTCGTGAACCGCATTGCCGACGAAACGATTGCGCTGGACGAGCTGGTGAAGAGCCCCGTGCAAGTGGTGGACCAGCAAGCTGCGGCAGAAGGCACTGCGGGCTTGCCCCACCCCCGCATTGCCACGCCCCAGGGCCTGTATGGCGTGCACCGCACCAACTCGCGCGGGCTGGACCTGTCGAACGAAAACACGCTGACCGAGCTGGCCACCACCCTGCAAGCCACTGCCACCCATGCCTGGACCTCCGCCCCCCTGCTGGGCGCCGATGCCCCCGCAGGCCCCATGCAGCCCGTGCGCAACCCCGCCGACCACCACGACGTGGTGGGCCAGGTGCAAGAAGCCACGACCCCAGACGTCGACCAGGCCCTGGCCCACGCCCAGGCCGCAGCAGCCCCTTGGGCCGCCACCCCGCCCGCCGAGCGCGCCGCCGCCCTGCTGCGCACCGCCGACCTGCTGGAGGCCCGCATGTTGCCTCTGCTGGGCCTGCTGATGCGCGAAGCGGGCAAGAGCGCCAGCAACGCCGTGGCCGAAGTGCGCGAGGCGGTGGACTTTCTGCGCTACTACGCGGCCCAGGTGCAAAGCACCTTCGACAACGCCACCCACCTCCCGCTCGGCCCAGTCGCCTGCATCAGCCCCTGGAACTTCCCGCTCGCCATCTTCATGGGCCAGGTGGCGGCAGCGCTGGCCGCAGGCAACCCCGTGCTGGCCAAGCCCGCCGAACAAACCCCGCTGATCGCCGCCGAGGCCGTGCGCCTGCTGTGGCAGGCTGGCGTGCCCCGCGCCGCCGTGCAACTGCTGCCCGGCCAGGGCGAAACCGTGGGGGCGCGTTTGATCGGCGACGCCCGCGTGATGGGCGTGATGTTCACCGGTTCCACCGAGGTGGCGCGCATCCTGCAACGCACCGTGGCAGGTCGCTTGGACGCCGCAGGCCGCCCCATCCCGCTGATTGCAGAAACCGGGGGGCAGAACGCAATGATCGTGGACTCATCCGCGCTGGTGGAACAGGTGGTGGGCGACGCCGTGTCGTCCGCCTTTGACAGCGCAGGCCAGCGCTGCTCCGCCCTGCGCGTGTTGTGCGTGCAAGAAGAAGCCGCCGACCGCGTGGTGGAGATGCTGCAAGGTGCCATGGGCGAGCTGCGTGTGGGCAACCCCGGAGCGCTGCGTGTGGACGTGGGCCCCGTCATCGATGCCGAAGCACAAGCGGGCATCATCCAGCACATCGAGAAGTTCAAGGCCCAAGGCCACCGCGTGTTCCAGCACCCGAACCACGTTTCTGCCGTCAGCGTCAGCGCACCGGGCACCTTTGTGCCACCCACGCTGATCGAGCTGAACCACATCGGCGAGCTGCAGCGCGAAGTCTTCGGCCCCGTGCTGCACCTCGTGCGCTACGCGCGCAACGACCTGGACCAGTTGCTCGACCAGATCAACGCCACCGGCTACGGCCTCACACAAGGCGTGCACACCCGCATCGACGAAACCATCGCCCGCGTGGTCAACCGCGCCCATGCTGGCAACCTGTATGTGAACCGCAACATGGTCGGCGCCGTGGTGGGCGTGCAGCCCTTTGGCGGCGAAGGTCTGTCCGGCACGGGCCCCAAGGCAGGCGGGCCGCTGTACCTGCTGCGCCTGCTTTCGCAGCGCCCGGCCGATGCGCTGGCCCGCACCTTTGCCGAAGCTGATCGCTTCAGCCCACCCGACACCGAGCGGCGCGAGCGCCTGCTGGCACCGCTGACCACGCTGGAGCAATGGGCGCAGCGACAAGGCAACGCTACGCTGGCCGCCACCTGCCAGCGCTTTGCCCAGCAAACCCAAAGCGGCACCGCCCGCACCCTGCCCGGCCCCACCGGGGAGCGCAACGTCTACACCCTGGCGCCCCGTGCCCGCGTGCTGTGTCTGGCGCAAAGCACGGACGAGCTGCTGGTGCAGACGGCCGCCGTGCTTGCCAGCGGCGGCACCGCCCTGTGGCCCACGGCCCAGGCCCACCTGCGCACGCTGCTGCCCTCGCTGGTGCAAGCGCAAGTCATGCTGCAAGACAACACGCTGAACGACGGCACGCTGGAGCTGGATGCAGTGCTGCACCACGGCAACGCCCCCTCGCTGCAGGCCGTGTGCACCGCACTCGCCCGCCGAACCGGGCCCATCGTGGGCGTGACTGCGCTCCAGCCCGGCGCGACGGACATCCCGCTGGAACGCCTGGTCATCGAACGCGCGTTGAGCGTGAACACGGCGGCGGCAGGGGGAAACGCGAGCCTGATGACCATCGGATGAGCGCACGGCACTTGGTTGTCATCCGTCAGGGAGAAATTTGAGTCAAATTGGCCGCTAGCGCATATTTCTCATGCGCTAGCAGCTATTGATTCAATAGCAATCAAGATGCCGATGCCAGCGGCAGATTGAGCAACAGGTTCTGCGGCTTGATGCGCACCACCCCCTCGGCGTTGGTCGCCAACCCCAGATACACCGGCTTGCCCGCCACATCGGGGCGCATCTCGGCCGGGTTGGCAAAGGTAAGCTTGAACAGGCTCACCAGCCGCGCCATGCGCTCGACCTCTACCGACCGGTCCTGGTACAGGTCATTGAGGATGGCGGTGGACTCCACGTCCAGCCCCACATGCCAGCGCCATGCGCTGTCGGTGACCTGGTGCACGGGCTCAATCAACACCTGCACGCCCAGCAGGTGGGCGACCCAGCGCTCCAGCACCCGCGCCAGCGCCTTCAGGCCGGATCGGGCGCGGGTCATCTTGAAGGTCAGGCCATGGCTCAGGTCCTGCGTCAGCTCATGGGTCAGGTCGAGCAGAAAGTGGTGGCGGTCGCTCTCCTGCCAATATTGCGCCGCATTGTCGGCCGACAGCACCTTGACCTGCGCCGTGGGCTGCAGTGCACCGCTTTGCAACAGCAAGCGTCCCACCTCGCCCAGGCCCGCTGTTTCGTTGAGCATGTCCAGCGTGGCCCGGTCGCCTGCCAGCATTTGCCCGTCTTGCAAGGTGATGCGCTGCGAGCGAAACAGCATCTCGGCGGCGCGGGCTTCGAAGGCGTCGTTGCAGTCGTCCAGCAGGTTGCGCAGCAGCGCCTGCACCACGGCGTCAATGAACACGGCGGGCACGTTCACCACCCCACTGCGCATGAGCTGCAGGTAATACGCCTCCAACGTGCCGGCGGCCAGCAGGTCATCGCGAAAACGCAGGAACACGGTGTAGTTTTCGCGGGCGTCGTCGTCCTGGATCTGGGCCAGCTCCTCCGGGGCCACACGGCGCGCAGGCGATGCCTTCAACGCCTCGTGCAACGCAACCTCAGCCGCGCACGACTCAAGCACCAGCGCCAGTTCCGGGCGGCTCAGCAGGTGCCGAACATACGCATCCGTGGCGCTCAGCCACCCGCGCTCGTTGCGCGCCAGGTGCGTCAGCCCGCTGTTGGGCCAGAAATCAGGAACAATGGTAGGCATGGAGATTTACGAGCCACTTCAAAAGACGAACAGGACAAAGATAGGGAATCACGAATCGGGGAGGCGGCAGAGGGAACAAGCTCGTTTTCAGGCCGCGGCAAAAATCAGTCCGAATAGGGTTCGATCTTATCGAGCAAGGTTCGGCACTAGGGAAATCTACGCTCGAGTCCCCCCGTCGCCTGCATCTGCAGACCCTGGCTGTGCGCTCAGAAAGCCAATGCACAGATAGCCATAGCGGGCGCATTGGCTCACGCCCCGCACTCCACATTCCAAGCCGCAGCGCTCATTGGGATGCATACACGCTTAACCCACGGCTCCATCGGTAGGAAATGCCCGGGATTCCTGCTGCTTTCGCGGTGATTGAACGCTGGGGATTGAAGGATGATCAACCAAGCTCGCTATTTCCACAGCCTGCGCAAGCGACCAACCGACGATGGAGTCCCACATGCTCGATATTTCTCAAGCCGCCAATCTCCTGACCTCCATGGGGGTGTCCAGCGCCCTGGCAACTCGCGCTGCGGAGCGCACAGCTCAAAACCACTCCGACGCGGACCCGCTCACCTTCCTCAAGGAGCTGAGAGCCACTTTGGAGGAGCTGTCTGCAGAAACTCAGTCCGCCGCAGCTGGCACGGCGGCAGGCGCCACCTCCTCTGACAAAACGGCTTACACGTCCACCACGAACCTCTATGCCAAGAGTACGACCCCATCGGCAGCCACGAGCTCCACGACGACAGCCGAAAAAGCAGTAGCCACCGTCCCTTTCAAGAACCTGGAAGAGTTCAAGCAATGGGAAAAAGGGCTGGGCGCCACTTTTGCGGCAGACTACGAACCACCAGACTACATCAGGATGCACGCGATGGTCCTCAGCGGCGGTGACGATACAGTCGTCGGGCGCTACATGTTCTTCAAGAACCACCCAGAGTTCGCTGCTGACTACGAGTCCATTCGAAGCGGCAATCTGTCCAAATATCCAACGGATGGATCGACGTTGGTAAGAAGCGACCTTTCCAAGATGTCCGAGGAGACAGCGGCCTACTACCGGAAGAACCCCAGCGGCCTGTTGGCCGCCGAGGGTTTCAACATGGACCCTACACTGACAAAAATGCGCATGAATGGGGAGATCAATCCGCCCACAGGAACCAACGTGTCTGAATGGCTCACGAGCAACAAATGGACCAAGGAGGGCATCGTGGCCGAGAACAATCGGGTCGCCTATGCCAATGCCGACTACATCGGCCTGGACGGCAAAGGCGCGGGAACCTACAAGCGGAGCCGACTCGATACGGCCACCGGCAACATCATTAACTACGACGGACGGATCTATGACCGGCTGACGGGCGAAGTGAAAGCCTGAGGCACCACTGGCGGTCTGCGCCTGTTGCTAGTCCGAAGGACCGCAACACAGACTGCGCTTGCGGAGGAGCGTGAGACTGCTTCACCAAAGGGCATGACCAGCAAACGAGGCGTACGAGGCAATATAGGGAGCGAGTTACCGCGCCCTATGGCTCATCACTCCCACTCAATCGTCGCTGGCGGCTTGCTGCTCACATCGTACGTCACACGGTTGATGCCGCGCACTTCGTTGATGATGCGGCCTGACACCTTCTTGAGCAGCGCGTAAGGCAACTCTGCCCAGTCGGCGGTCATGAAGTCGCTGGTCTGCACGGCGCGCAGGGCCACAACGTAGTCATACGTGCGGCCGTCACCCATCACGCCCACGCTTTTGACGGGCAGGAACACGGTGAAAGCCTGGCTGGTGAGGTCGTACCAGGTCTTGCCGGTCGCTTCGTCGCGGAAGTTGCGCAGCTCTTCGATGAAGATGGCATCGGCGCGGCGCAGCAGGTCAGCATATTCCTTCTTGACCTCGCCCAGGATACGCACGCCCAGGCCGGGGCCGGGGAAGGGGTGGCGGTAGACCATTTCGGGCGGCAGGCCCAGGGCCACGCCGAGTTCTCGCACTTCGTCCTTGAACAGGTCGCGCAAGGGCTCCAGGAGCTTGAGGCCCAGCTGCTCTGGCAGGCCGCCCACGTTGTGGTGGCTCTTGATGGTGACGGCCTTCTTGCTCTTGGCGCCGCCGGATTCGATGACGTCGGGATAGATCGTGCCCTGGGCAAGGAAGGTGGCCCCCTTGGCACCATTGCCTGCCGCCTTGAGCTTGGCAGCCTCGGCCTTGAACACATCCACGAACAAGCCACCGATGATCTTGCGTTTTTGCTCAGGGTCGCTCACGCCAGCCAGCTTGCCGAGGAACAAGTCGCTCGCGTCCACACGGATGACCTTGGCGTGCAGCTTGCCGACGAACATGTCCATGACCATGTCGCCTTCATTGAGGCGCAGCAGGCCGTGATCCACAAACACGCATGTGAGCTGGTCGCCAATGGCTCGGTGGATCAGTGCTGCTGCCACGGACGAATCCACACCGCCAGAGAGACCCAGGATCACTTCTTCATCACCCACCTGCTGGCGGATCTGCTCCACAGCTTCGGCGATATGGTCACGCATCACCCAGTCAGGGTTGGTGCCGCAAATGCCGAGCACAAAACGGTCCAGCAGCGCCCGGCCCTGCACGGTGTGCGTGACTTCGGGGTGGAACTGCACGGCGTAGAAGCGACGGTCTTCGTCGGCCATGCCGGCGATGGGGCAGCTGTCGGTGCTGGCCATGAGCTTGAAGCCCGGGGGCATCTCGGTGACCTTGTCGCCGTGGCTCATCCACACGTTGAGCATGCCGTGGCCTTCAGGGGTGATGAAGTCGGCGATGTCTTTGAGCAGCGCGGTGTGGCCACGTGCACGCACAGCCGCAAAGCCGAACTCGCGCTTGTGGCCGGTTTCCACCTTGCCACCCAGCTGCTGCGCCATGGTCTGCATGCCGTAGCAGATGCCCAAGACGGGCAAACCCAGATCGAACACCGCTTGCGGCGCGCGGTCGGTGGTGTCTTCGGTCACGCTGGCGTGGCTGCCCGACAGGATGATGCCCTTGAGCGAACCGTCCTTGGCATAGTCGCGCACCCATTCGTCAGTCACATCGCAAGGGTGCACTTCGCAATACACATTGGCCTCGCGCACGCGGCGGGCGATGAGCTGGGTGACTTGCGAGCCGAAATCGAGGATGAGGATTTTCTGGTGTTGCATGGTGGTGGTCCGTCAGAGGCGTGAGAGATCGAGAAGTGGGACACCGCTGCGCCGTGCGGCAGCGGCCTGTTTGGGATCAAAGGTGGCCAGGGGCAAGCGCAGCGAGCGGGCGAGCCACAGATAGGCCGCATCAAAGGTGGGCAGGCCGGTCTCCAGTGCCACGTCGAGTACGGCTTTGTGCTGGGCAGGCGCCAGTTCGTGCAGCTCCACCCGATGGCGGATGGCTTCGAGCACGCCCCACAGGCCTTCGACGGATGTGGCGGGGATGCGCCCGCTGTTCACGCCACTGGCCAGGATGTTGTGGCACTCCCAGTGCCAGAGGTTGGGCGCCTGAGGCTCCACCTCGTCACGGCGGATCAGGGTGTACAGGCGGCGGGTGTGTTCGCTGGTCGCGTCAGGCAGCAGCCAGGCGGCGGTGACCGATGCATCGAGCACGAAGGCGGTCATGCTTTACTCCGCCCAGTGTGGCGCAGGCTTTCCACCGTCGATGACCCTGCGGGTTGAATGCTGGCATGCAGCGCGTCCATCTGGTCCAGCTCGCGCGCAATCTGCTCGTCGGAAATCACTGGGCGGCGGCGCACGGGAAGCATACGCACCACCTCTTTGCCATGGCGGGTAATGCGCACTTCCTCGCCCTGCTCGACCAGTTCGATCAAGGCAGAGAACCTGCTTTTCGCTTCATAGATGCCGACGGACTGCATAAAATAAAAAAGTCTGGCCTGAATGGTGAATTCAGACCAGACTATATCAGTCTGACCAGAGTTTTTCAATCAGGCCAGATCAGCTTACAACGATCAGTCAGCGCGGTAGTTCGGCGCTTCCTTGGTGATCTGCACATCGTGCACGTGGCTTTCGCGGATACCGGCGGTGGTGATCTCGACGAACTCGGCCTTGTTGTTCATCTCTTCGATCGTGGCGCAACCGCAGTAGCCCATGGAGGCACGCACGCCGCCAGCCATCTGGTAGACGATACTGACCATGGAGCCCTTGTAGGGCACGCGGCCTTCGATGCCTTCAGGCACGAGCTTATCAGCGTTGGGGTTGCCGGTGCTCGATTCCTGGAAGTAGCGGTCCGCACTGCCCTGCTGCATGGCACCAATGGAGCCCATGCCACGGTAGCTCTTGTAGCTACGGCCCTGGAACAGGATGACTTCGCCGGGCGCTTCTTCGGTGCCTGCAAACATGCCGCCCATCATCACCGTGCCGGCGCCCGCGGCCAAAGCCTTGGCGATGTCGCCGCTGTAGCGGATACCGCCGTCGGCAATCAGCGGCACGCCCGTGCCCTTGAGGGCCGTGGCCACGTTGTCGATGGCCATGATCTGGGGCACACCTACCCCCGCCACGATGCGGGTGGTGCAGATGGAACCTGGGCCGATACCGACCTTGACCGCATCGGCACCGGCCTCGACGAGCGCCAGCGCTGCCGCGCCGGTGGCGATATTGCCGCCGATCACGTCAATCTGCGGGTAGTTCTGCTTGACCCAGCGCACGCGGTCGATCACGCCCTTGCTGTGACCATGGGCCGTATCCACCACGATGGCATCCACACCGGCTTTGACCAGCGCTTCAACGCGTTCTTCGGTGCCCTCTCCCACACCCACCGCCGCGCCCACGCGCAGGCGGCCTGCGGCATCGCGGGCAGCGTTGGGGAAGCTGGTTTGTTTGGTGATGTCCTTCACCGTGATCAGGCCCTTGAGTTCAAAGGCGTCGTTCACGACCAGGATGCGTTCGAGCTTGTGCTTGTTCAGCAGCGCCTTGGCTTCGGCAGGCGTGGTGCCGGCCTTTTCATTGACCGTGATGAGCTTTTCGCGCGGGGTCATGATCTGGTGGACCTTGACGTCGTAACGCGTTTCAAACCGCAGGTCGCGCCCCGTCACGATGCCGACCACCTTGCCGCCGTCGCACACCGGGAAGCCCGAAATGCCGAGCTGTTCGGACAACTGCAGCACCTGCAGCACCGTGTGCTCGGGGGTGATGACCACCGGGTCGCGCAGCACACCAGACTCGTAGCGCTTGACCTTGGCCACATGAGCAGCCTGCTCTTGCGCCGTGAGGTTCTTGTGCACGATGCCGATGCCGCCCTCCTGGGCAATGGCTATGGCCAGACGAGCCTCTGTCACGGTGTCCATGGCGGCGGACACGAGCGGCAGGTTCAGTTGGATATTGCGGGAGAGTTTCGTCGCGAGGGACGTGTCCTTGGGCAGGACCTGGGAGTACGCTGGCACCAGCAACACATCGTCGAAGGTGAGCGCTTTTCCAAGAAGGCGCATGAGAAAGCTCCAAAAGACGGATTGTACCCGCGCCGCGTGTGGTGAAAACGCGCCCGCCCGTCTTCAACGCACTGGCGGGGGGTGAGTCACATGGATAAACTTGTCCGCATGAAAATGCACAAGCTTCTCCTGCTGGCCGTGGCCTGCACCTGGGCCATGGGCGCGGCGGCGCAATGGCAGTGGACAGACAAAGACGGGCGCAAAGTCTTCAGTGACCGTCCGCCGCCACCCGATATCCCCGAAAAAAGCATCCTGAAACAGCCTGGGGGCAACCGCCCGGCACGCACTGCGGCCCCGGCCGCACCATCAGCCTCCGATGCAGCCCCGGGCCCGGGCGCAACCCCAGCGGTAGCCGCTGCACCCAAGGCCGCAGCCAGCGCCGCAGGTACCGGTAAGGACAAGGAACTGGAAGAGAAGAAAGCCCAGGCTGAGGCCGCAGAGGCTGCCAAGAAAAAGGCCGAGGACGAAAAGATCGCCAAGGCCAAAGCCGAAAACTGCACCCGCGCACGCGCAGCCAAAGCGGCGTTCGATGCAGGTAAGCCCATCACACAAGCCAATGCACAGGGCGAAAAAATCTTCCTGGACGGCCCGGCCCGCGCGGCCGAAGCCAAGCGCATCGACGAGATTGTTGCGGCCGACTGCGTACGCTGAGCTGCATGCTGCTCCGCTAACGCGCGGATCAGCACAGCGGCATCAGTAGCCCGACTTGCCCCCTGGTCGGCGGCGCGCAAAGAGTCCTGTAGTGCGCGCGCCTTGTCGGGCAAAGCGCTCCCGGCGCGCCACCTTGGGGTCTACTTTCAACGGACGGTAGATTTCTACGCGATCCAGGGGCTGCAACACCACATCCAGTTTGGCAGCACGGCCCCAGATACCGACTGGCGGTGCAGCACCCGCCTCCGACGCACACAGCGCAGCCATCCCACAGCTGGCGTGCAGGGCATCCGCCACGGTAGCGCCCACAGGCAGATCCAGCACCCATTCGCGCACCTCGCGCGGAGCCAGACAGACGACGACGGTGATAGCGATGGTCGCCGAGGCACCTCCACCCACCTCAGCCATAGACCTGTTCCGCTCGCTTGACGAAGGCATCGACCATGCTCCCTGCGATGCGGTCAAACACCGGCCCCACCAGCGTGGCCAGCGCGGCACTGTCAAACCCATAGTTCAGCATCAACTCCACCTTGCACGCACGCTGCGTGCCGTCTCCTACGGGATGAAAGTGCCAATCTCCATCCAGCCGCGAAAACGGCCCTTTCACCAGATGCATCTGCACACGCCTGCCCACCTCGTGCGTATTGCGCGTGACAAAGGTCTGGCGAATGCCGCTGAACGCGATGCCCACCTCTGCGGTCATGCCCTCACCGGTCTGCTCCAGCACAGCGGCGCGGTCGCACCAGGGCAGGAACTGCGGGTAGTGCTCCACCCCGGTGACCAGGGCAAACATCTCTTCGGGGCTGTACCAAATAAGGACGGACTTGTGGACGGTTTTCATGCAGGCAGCTGGCGCGGGGCTTTCGAAGGGGAAAGGCGGGCCGGGGAAACTAGAATCACGGGTCTCTGAACGGCCACAATTGTATGTAGGGAGACCTTTTATCTCCCGCAGGGCGCCGCATCTGATCTACATGGCCAAAAAACCCGATCCCACCTCCCGCATTGCCGACAACAAGAAAGCGGCCTACAACTACTTCTTCGAGGAGCGCCACGAGGCGGGCATGGTGCTGCACGGCTGGGAGGTCAAGGCGCTGCGCGAGGGCAAGGTGCAGCTGACCGATGGCTACGTGCTGATCCGCGATGGCGAGCTGTATCTGCTCGGCTGCCTGATCATGCCACTCAAGACAGCGTCCACCCATGTCAACCCCGAATCGGCGCGCACCAAGAAGCTGCTGCTCAAGAAGGACGACATCAAGCGCCTGATTGGCAAGGTCGAGCAAAAGGGTTACACGCTGGTACCCATCAACCTGCACTGGAAGAACGGCTTCGTGAAGTGCGAGATCGCCCTGGCCAAAGGCAAGGCCGAGCACGACAAGCGCGACACCATCAAGGACCGCGAAGGCAAGCGCGAGGTGGAGCGCGCTATGAAGAGTCGCAGCCGCTGATTCCGACGCGCGATGCAGTCTGTGTGTACCCTGCCCGGCGCTTGAGATTTTTTTGCGGCACCGTGGAATAAATCGCTACGCCCATGTGTTTGTCCGGGTGCAAGGCAGCATTCGCCTCCGCCTGCACCACCCTCTGGAGAAACCCATGAAGAAACTGATCTCGATGGCCGCCTTCGTCGCAGCCGCTGCACTGGCTGGCTGCGCCACCATGGACGACTCGCCCGTGAAGACCATGGACGGCGTACTGGTCGGCGCAGGCGGCATGACGCTCTATACGTTTGACCGCGATGCCGCGGGCAGTGGCAAGTCGGTATGCAACGGCCCCTGCGCCACCAACTGGCCACCGCTGATGGCCAGCAAGGCTCCTGGCAGCGACTACAGCGTCATCACCCGCGACGATGGCAAGACCCAGCTGGCCTACAAGGGCAAGCCGCTGTACTACTGGATCAAGGACACCAAGCCCGGAGACAAGACGGGCGAAGGCGTGAACCAGGTGTGGCGCACCGCACGGCCGTAAGAGCACGCACAGCGCAACACAGGCCCCGCACGGCATGAATCGCTCCCAGGTCATCGAACAGCTGCCGGGCCTGCGCCGCTACGCGCGGGTGCTGACGGGCGATGCCTGGGCGGCTGATGACCTCGTGCAGGACACGCTTGAGCGGGCCTGCAGCAAATGGCTGCTGTGGCGCACCGGCAGCGACCTGCGCGCATGGTTGTTCACCCTGATGCACAACCTGTATCTCAATCAACGCCGCGCGTTGCCCGCGCTGCCCCCTCTGGACATCGATGAGGTTCAAGACCAGCTGCCAGGAGCACGCGCACCCTCGGATGACGCGCTGGACCTGGAGCGCTGCCTGCAGCGCCTGCCCGCCGACCAGCGTGCCGTGCTGCTGCTGGTCGCGATGGAGGACATGAGCTACGAAGACACCGCACGCATCCTGAGCATTCCGGTGGGTACCGTCATGTCACGCCTGTCGCGGGCCCGCATGCGCCTGCGCGTGCTGATGGACCGCGAGCCAGCACAAGGCTCCGCGCCGGCCTCATCGACCGCCCAGGCAGGCTCAGCCGCAGCCGCAGGCCCAACGCCAGCACTGCGCCGCCTCAAATAGTCACCCTGACCCCAATCCTCCACCATGGACCCGACACACTCTGCCCACCCACCACGCGCTGACGAGAGCAGCGCTTGGCATGCCCTTGTGGATGGCCAGTTGCCGGCCGCACAGGCACAGGCGCTGCGCGAGCAACTGCGGGACGATGAGGAGGCTCAGGCCACACTGGCCCAATGGCAGGCACAGCGGCAGCGGCTGCAAACCCTCCATCAGGACCTTCTCCAAGCCCCCGTTCCCGATGCCTTGCTGGCCGCAGCATTGCGCGCCACAGACCGCATTGAGCAACAGGCGCAGTGGTGGCGTTGGGGTGGCATGGCTGCATCGGTCCTGCTGGCTTTTGTGCTGGGTTGGACGGGCCGCAGCCAGTGGCCCGCAGGGCTACCCGGCAAAACGCTGGCGACTGGCCAAGGAGCCGCGCTGGTGGTAGCCGAACCCGCACAGCGCTTCGCACAGCAGGCCTCGGTGGCCCATGCGGTGTACCAACCCGAAGTGCGTCACCCCGTTGAGGTCACGGCTGCCCAGCAAGACCACCTGGTGCAATGGCTGTCCAAACGGCTGGACCGACCGCTGAAAGTCCCTGTGCTGGGCGCCCAGGGCTATGAACTGGTGGGAGGCCGGTTGTTGCCCGGTGATACCGGAGTGCGCGCGCAGTTCATGTACCAGAACAGCGCAGGCCAGCGAATCACGCTGTACCTGGGCGCTCTAGCTCCCACCCCGTCCCACCCTGCCAGTGACAACCAGGGCGGCACCAAAGCGCGCACGGAGGCACCGGCGGCAGCACCCGCCACCGCGTTCCAGTTCACACACGAAGGCCCGGTGCCGGGCTTTTACTGGACGGATGCCGGCTTTGGCTACGCCCTGAGCGGACAGTTGTCACGCCCCGAGTTATTGAGCCTGGCCACAGCGGTGTATCAGCAGCTGAACCCCTGACGCGCCGCCGGGGGCCTGGCCCGACCATGTCCGTATGCGGTCAGGACAAATGGGCCAGCGGATGGGCGTGTGCGGGCCAGGGGCTGGCAAAGAACGGTGCCACCATCTCCGGCGTCACATCTTCAATGCGGCCCGGATTCCACTGAGGCGCATGGTCCTTGTCCACGGCCAGGGCACGGATGCCTTCCACGGTCTCACTCTGTCCTGGGCGCAGGAAAAAGCAGTGGCGCACCATATCGCGCTCCATGCGCAGGTCGTCGGCCAGGCCCATCGCACGGGCGCGGCGAATCTGCTCCAGCACCACATGCAGCATCAGTGGCGAACGCTTGCGCAGCGTGGCGGCCGTGGTGCGTGCCCAGTCGCTGTCGGCGGCCTCGAGTGCCCGTACGATCTCGCCGACGGTTGGCAGCGCAAAATATTGGTCAATATCGGCCAGAGCGCTAGTACCGCTTGCCTGAGATGCTACAAATTGAGAAGCAACATAGGCCTTGATGGCCGCGCCATCTGCAAAGCTTTGGGTAGCCAGCGCATCCCACACCGCTGCCTGCCGGTCTGAGGGCAGACAGCCATCGGCCAGCTGGTAGGCAATGGCATCTCCCGCGCCGATGGTGTCACCCGTCAGGGCCAGCCACTCGCCCACGCGGCCCGGGCAGCGGCTCAAGAAGTAACCCCCGCCCACGTCCGGGAACAGGCCAATCGCCGTCTCGGGCATGGCCATCTTGGTGCGCTCGGTCACCACGCGCAGGGCGGCGCCCTGGCTGATGCCCATGCCGCCCCCCATCACGATGCCATCCATGAAGGCGATGTAGGGCTTGGCGTAGTTGTGGATGAGGTGGTTGAGCGCGTATTCCTCGGTGAAGAAATCTTCGATCAGCGGGTTGCCCTGGCTGCCCGCCTGGTGCAGAAAGCGGATGTCGCCACCTGCGCAAAAGGCACCAAACGGGCCTTCCTTGTTGCTGCCACGAATGGCCACGGCCAGCACCCGCGCATCGTTCTGCCATGCCAGCAGGATGCCCATCAGGTCACGCACCATACCCAGCGACAAGGCATTGAGCGCACGCGGGCGGTTCAGGGTAATGAAGCCCACCTGGCCACGCACTTCGCTCAACACTTCAGACACAACCGTCTCCGTCATTTTTGTTCCTTCCAACCCAACAGTTCATTGAAAACCAGCGCACCGATCACCAGTGCGCCCCCAGTCAGCACCGCCCTGCCGGGCTTTTCGCCCGCGCCCAGCCATGCCAGCAAGATGCCAAAGATCACTTCAAGCAGACCTAGCAGCGCCATCTCGGGCGCCTTGAGCACGCGCCCGCAGCGCACAGCCAGCACACAAGGGATGGCCAATTGCACCACGCCCAGCAACCCCAGCAGGCCCAGGTCGTGGGCCGACGCCTGAAAAGGCAGCGCCAGCGGCAGCGTGGCCACCACCGAAATCACTGCGCCGACCAGCACCGCAGGCACGAGGTCCACCGCATGACCATGGCGCTGCGAATGTTGTACCACCGTCCAGTTGATGGCGGCGGCCACCGGCACACACAGCGCCACCAGCGTGCCCGCCAGAGGGAGGCCCGCCATTTGCGAACCATACATCCACGCAATGCCCAGTCCCGCCACGGCAATCGCAGCCCAGGTGCGCGGGGCGATGTGGTGGCCAATGAACACCCTGGCAAACAGCGCGGTGAGCAGTGGCCCCACTGCCATCGTGACCAGCACATTGGCCACCGGCATCAGCACCAAGGCCACCATGAACGCCGTGAACATCACGCTCCAGCACACGCCAGAGATCCACAACGCACGGCCACTGTGGCGCATGGAGGCAAACACCGCCCTGCCCTGCAGCGCGGGCAGGATGACCAGCAGCGACAGCAGCGTGAAAAAGCTGCGCCAGAAGGTCACCTCAAAGCTCGCAGCATGTTCCAGGTGGCGCGTGACTACGCCGGCGATGGACCACATCAGGGTCACCGCCACCATCACCACCACAGCACGGGAATGTGTCAACTTCAACAGAGGCTCCAGGATTCAGACGGCAAAAAGGCCACTGCGTCGCAGTGGCCCCTTTTTGAACGTGCTCTGAGCGTTACTCTGAACGCTCCGCCGATCAGGACCGGGAGGCGCGCTTGCGCTCGTTTTCGGTCAGGTGGCGCTTGCGCAGGCGCACGGACTTGGGCGTGATTTCGACCAGCTCGTCGTCCTCGATGAATTCCACGCCATATTCGAGCGTGAGGTCGATCGGGGGCGTGATCTTGATCGCGTCTTCCTTGCCAGAAACACGGAAGTTGGTCAGCTGCTTGGTGCGCGTGGCATTCACCACCAGGTCGTTGTCGCGGCTGTGGATGCCGACGATCATGCCTTCGTACACGGGGTCGTTGGCCTTCACGAACATGCGGCCACGGTCGTCCAGCTTGCCCAGGGCGTAGGTGAAGATTTCACCGTCGTCCATGGAGATCAGCACGCCGTTCTTGCGGCCGCCGATGTCACCCTTGTGCGGTTCATAGCTGTCGAAGATGTTGCTGATGAGGCCGGAGCCGCGCGTCAGGTTCAGGAATTCGTTGGTGAAACCGATCAGGCCACGGGCCGGAATGCGGTACTCCAGGCGAACGCGGCCACGGCCGTCGGACTCCATGTTCACCAGCTCGCCCTTGCGCTCGCCCAGGGCCTGCATCACGCCGCCCTGGTGGCCTTCTTCGATGTCGGCCGTCACCAGTTCGATAGGCTCGTGCTTGACGCCGTCGATGTCCTTGAACACCACGCGGGGCTTGGAAACGGCCAGCTCGTAACCTTCGCGGCGCATGTTTTCCAGCAGGATGGTCAGGTGCAGTTCACCACGGCCCATCACTTCGAAGATGCCTTCTTCGTCGGTTTCGTTCACGCGCAGGGCCACGTTGTGCTGCAGTTCCTTTTGCAGGCGGTCCCAGATCTGGCGGCTGGTCACGAACTTGCCTTCGCGGCCGGCCAGCGGGCTGGTGTTCACGCAGAAGTTCATGGTCAGCGTGGGCTCGTCCACCTTCAGCATGGGCAGCGGCGCGGGGTTGGCGGGGTCGGTCACAGTCACGCCGATACCGATGTCTTCGATGCCGTTGATCAGAACGATGTCGCCGGGGCCAGCCAAGGGGGTCTGCATGCGATCCAGGCCCTGGAATGTCAGCACCTGGTTCACACGGCCCTTCACGGCCTTGCCATCAGGGCCTTCCATGACGACCACGTCCTGCATGGGCTTCAAAGTGCCCTGGCTGATGCGGCCCACGCCGATGCGGCCCACGAAGCTGGAGAAGTCCAGCGCAGAGATCTGCAACTGCAGCGGCGCGTTGGCATCGCCCGTGTTGGGGGGAACGTGCGAGAGGATAGTGTCGAACAGGGCCGACATGTCGGGGCCCCACTGCTCACCAGGTGCGCCTTCTTCCAGCGACGACCAGCCGTTGATGCCCGAGGCGTACACCACGGGGAAGTCGAGTTGTTCGTCGGTGGCACCGAGCTTGTCGAACAGGTCGAACGCGGCGTTCACCACCTTGTCGGGGTTGGCACCGGGCTTGTCCACCTTGTTCACCACCAGGATGGGGCGCAGGCCCAGCGCCAGGGCCTTCTTGGTCACGAAACGCGTCTGGGGCATGGGGCCTTCTTGCGCGTCGATCAGCAGCACCACGCTGTCCACCATAGACAGCGCACGCTCCACTTCACCGCCGAAGTCCGCGTGGCCGGGGGTGTCCACGATGTTGATGTGCGTGCCCTTCCAGCTCACGGCGCAGTTCTTGGCCAGGATGGTGATGCCGCGTTCCTTTTCGATCGCGTTGTTGTCCATCACGGTATCGACGACCTTTTCATGGTCGGCGAAGGTGCCGGACTGGCGCAGCAGCTGGTCCACCATGGTGGTTTTGCCATGGTCAACGTGGGCAATGATGGCGATATTGCGGATTTGTTTAGTCATAGTTTTTCCAATATGCCGCTGTGCGCCATGGACGCGGAATGCGGCGTGCTTTCCAAAATTTGTTGAATTTCCAGCGGACTCAGGAGCCTGTCCGGCACCAGCTCCCCGCCCACGATGTGGCCCACCCCCAGCAGCGCCGGGGGATTCTCGCCAAACACCGCCACGGCACTGGCATCGGGCCAGTTGCCACGGCGACGCACGCCCGACAGGAATCGGGCTGCATTCTCACCGTCCAGCGTGACACGCATGTGTTGTGTCAGCAGTGACTCGGGCGCTTCCAGACTGGCCAGGCGTTCTGCCTCGGGCATGGCCTCCAGCTGGGCCAGCGTGACACAGCGCTCCACACCAATGCCCCCAGTGTCGATGCGGCGCAAGAAGGTCAGGTGAGCCCCGCAGCCCAATGCCGCACCAATGTCTTCACCCAACGTACGGATGTAGGTGCCTTTGCTGCAGGTCACTATCATTTTAATAGCTGGCTGCGCTTGATCCGTATGCACCAGCGTCAGCTTGAGGGCATGAATGATCACGTCCCGTGCTTCGCGCTCCACCGTGACACCGGCGCGTGCATATTCGTACAGCGCCTTGCCGTCCTTCTTGAGCGCGCTGTGCATCGGCGGCACCTGGCGGATGGGACCCGTGAACTGTTGCTGCACAGCCGCCAGGCGCTCTGGCGTGAGTTGGGCAGCATCTACATCGCAGCGTTGCACCACGTCCCCCTCGGCATCGCCGGTGGTCGTGGTGGCGCCGAGCAGCGCAATCGCCTCGTAGGTCTTGGCGGCATCCAGCTGCAGCTGGCTGAACTTGGTGGCGGCGCCGAAACACAGAGGCAACACGCCCGTGGCGAGCGGATCCAGCGTGCCCGTATGGCCCGCTTTCTCGGCGCGCAGCAGCCATTTCGCCTTTTGCAAGGCGTCATTGCTCGAAAGGCCGAGCGGTTTGTCGAGCAGCAACACCCCATGCACAGGGCGCCGCTGCACCCTGGTGCGTGGCGCGTGCATGGACTAATCCTCTTTGGCGCGCGAAGACACCGCCTTGGCGATCAAGGCGTTCATGTCGGCTGCACGCTCGGAGGTGCGGTCGAACACGAAGTGCAGCGTGGGCACGGTGTGGATGTGCAGGCGCTTGAACAAGCCGTTGCGCAGGAATCCAGCCGCCTGGTTGAGCGCCGCCTGGGTTTCCACAGGGTCGCCCGTCAACAGGCTGAAGAACACCTTGGCATGGGCATAGTCGGGAGTCACCTCCACGCCCTGCAGCGTCACCATGCCCACGCGCGGGTCTTTCAACTCGCGCGCGATCAGCTCCGTCAGATCACGCTGGATCTGGTCGGCCACCTTGAAGGCGCGGTTGGGGGTGGAAGATTTCTTCGCAGCCATATCGTCGTCACCGTGGCTTTACAGCGTCCGGGCGATTTCCTTGATGTCAAAGAACTCGAGTTGATCGCCTTCCTTGATGTCGTTGTAGTTCTTGAGCTTGATACCGCACTCAAAGCCTTCCTTGACATCCTTGACATCGTCCTTGAGGCGCTTGATCGAGTCGACTTCGCCGGTGTAGACCACCACGTTGTCGCGCAACAGGCGGAACTTGGCGTTGCGATGGACCATGCCGGACGTGACGTACGAACCCGCCACAGTACCGATCTTGGTAGCAACAAACACGGTGCGGATCTCGGCCGTGCCGATGATTTCCTCGCGCTGCTCGGGGGCCAGCATGCCGGACATTGCGACCTTGAGCTCGTCCACGGCGTCATAGATGATGCTGTAGTAGTGCAGGTCCACACCATTGCCTTCGGCGAGTTTGCGGGCACCGGCATCGGCGCGCACATTGAAGCCGATCACGATGGCCTTGGAGGCAATCGCCAGGTTGATGTCGGACTCGCTGATGGCGCCCACAGCGGCATACACCAGTTGCACCTTGACCTCGTCGGTCGAGAGCTTGAGCAGCGACTGAGCCAGCGCTTCTTGCGAGCCTTGCACGTCGGCCTTGACGATGATGGGCAGGGTCTTGACCTCGCCCGCCGTCATGTCAGCGAACATGTTTTCCAGCTTGGCAGCCTGCTGCTTGGCCAGCTTGGTGTTGCGGAACTTGCCAGCACGGTACGTCGCGATTTCGCGGGCACGACGTTCGTCCGTCAGCACCATGAACTCGTCACCGGCCTGTGGCACTTCCGTCAGACCTTGGATTTCGACAGGGATCGATGGGCCTGCCGTCTTGGCAGCCTTGCCGTTTTCATCCAGCATGGCACGCACGCGGCCATAGGTCTGGCCTGCCAGCACGATGTCGCCGACCTTCAGGGTACCCGATTGAACCAGCACCGTCGCGACCGGGCCGCGGCCCTTGTCGAGCTGGGCTTCAATCACAAGGCCCTTGGCCAGTGATTCCACCGGAGCGCGAAGCTCCAGCACTTCAGCTTGCAGGAGTACTTGCTCCAGCAGAGTGTCAATGCCCATGCCGGTCTTGGAAGACACCGGTACGAATGGCGAATCACCGCCGTACTCTTCGGGCACGACCTGCTCCACGACCAGCTCCTGCTTGACGCGTTCGAAGTTGGCATCGGGCTTGTCGGCCTTTGTAATGGCCACCACGATCGGAACACCAGCTGCCTTGGCGTGCTTGATGGCTTCCTTGGTCTGGGGCATGACGCCGTCGTCGGCTGCCACCACCAGAATCACGATGTCCGTGGCCTGAGCACCACGGGCACGCATGGCCGTGAAGGCCTCGTGACCCGGGGTGTCGAGGAACGACACCATGCCGCGTGGCGTTTCCACGTGGTAGGCACCAATGTGCTGGGTAATGCCACCGGCTTCGCCCGCTGCCACTTTGGCGCGGCGGATGTAGTCCAGCAGCGAGGTCTTGCCGTGGTCCACGTGACCCATCACGGTCACGACCGGAGCGCGCGGCAGCAGTTCTGCGGTTTGCTGGCCTGCATCTTCGTCGGTGAAGGCTTCTGGATCGTCCAGCGCAGCCACCACGGCCTTGTGGCCCAGCTCTTCCACCACGATCATGGCCGTGTCCTGGTCCAGCGGCTGGTTGATGGTGACCATCTGGCCCATCTTCATCAGCGCCTTGATGACCTCGTTGGCCTTGATCGACATCTTGTGCGCCAGTTCGGCCACGGTAATGGTCTCGGGCACATGCACTTCGATGATGCGCGCCTCGACCGGTGCGGCCTGCTGGTGATCATCACGGTGGTCGCGGTTGTCGCCACGGCGGCCACGCGGACCACCACGCCAGTTGTTGCGACCGACACCGCCGCTGCTGTCGCCACGGGTCTTGATTTCTTTCTTCTTGGCGGTGTCGTTGGCCCAGCTGGAGGACAGCTTGGCCGACTTCACTTCCTTGCCAGCGCCAGGCGTACCTGCGCCTGCTCCGGCAGCGGCGGGAGCGCCTGCGCGCGCCACGCCAGTGCCCACTGCCGGCTTGTGCAGGGTGCCCTTCTTGGCGTCGCCCACAGCAGCAGGCTTGGCCACTGGCTTGGGTTCCTCGGGCTTCTTGGCCACCATGACCGCCTTCTTGGGCGTGGCCATCATGGAGCGGATAGCAGCAGCTTCGGCCTCGGCCTTGCGGCGGCGTGCATCCAAGTCGGCCGCACGGGCGGCTTCTTCATCAGAGCGTGCCTTGGATTCGGCAGCAGCCTTTTCGCGGGCTTCGTTCTGTGCTGCCGTGCGCGCAGCGGCTTCGGCAGCCTGTTCGCGGGTGGCTTCCTGCTTGACCGCAGAGGCCTGAGCCTTCTTCTCAGCTTCCTGAGCAGCGTAGGCGGCAGCGCGCTCTTCGGCTTCGCGCTCGCGCTTTTCGCGGGCTTCGCGCTCGGCACGTTTTTCGGCCAGTTCCGCCTCCTGGCGGCGGATCAGCTCGGCCTGGCGGCGGGCTTCTTCCTCGCGGCGGGACAGTTCGAGGTCTTCACTCGACACAGCGGGTTCTTCCACCGCCGCTGGTGCGTGCGACTCTGCAGTGGCCTCTGCACCTTCGTCGCGCTGAATGAAAGTGCGCTTCTTGCGAACTTCCACCTGGATCGTACGGGCCTTGCCTGTAGCGTCCGCCTGCTTGATTTCGCTGGTGGACTTCTTGACCAACGTGATCTTCTTGCGATCGGCCGAGGCCGTGCCGTGGCTGGCCTGCAGGTAAGCAAGCAGTTTTTGCTTGTCCGACTCGGTCAACGCGTCAGAGGGGGCAGCCTTGCCCACGCCCGCAGCCTTGAGCTGGTCGAGCAGGGTTTCAGGCGATTTTTTGAGTTCGGTAGCGAACTCGGCGACAGTGTTACTGGACATATGTGGTTCGTGCCTCCCTGACCTTTACTCTTGCCCCGCGAACCAATGTTCGCGCGCCTTCATGATCAAGGCTTTGGCTTCCTCTTCAGACTGTCCGGTCAGGTCGGTCAGTTCATCAATGGCCAGATCGGCCAGGTCGTCACGTGTGTGCACACCACCTTCTGCCAATTTGGCAATCAGCTCGGGGGTGAGGCCTTCGAGGTCGCGCAGGTCCTGGGAGACCTCTTCCACGCTTTCCTCACGGGCGATTTCCATCGTGAGCAGCGCATCCTTGGCACGGGCACGCAACTCGTTGACGGTGTCTTCGTCGAAGCTTTCGATCTCCAGCATTTCCTGCAGGGGTACGTAAGCCACTTCTTCGAGGCTGTTAAAGCCTTCGGAGATCAGGATGTCGGCGATTTCCTCGTCCACATCGAGCTTTTCCATGAACAGCTTGCGGGCCGTGTCGGTCTCGTTGGCCTGCTTTTGCGCGCTTTCGGCGGCGTCCATGATGTTGATCTTCCAGCCGGTCAGGTCGGACGCCAAGCGCACGTTCTGACCACCACGGCCGATGGCGATGGCGAGGTTTTCCTCGTCCACCACCACATCCATGGCGTGCTTTTCTTCATCGACCACGATGGAGGACACGTTGGCCGGAGCCAGTGCGCCAATCACGAACTGTGCGGGGTCTTCGGACCACAGCACAATGTCCACACGCTCGCCAGCGAGTTCGTTGGTCACCGCATTCACACGGGTGCCACGCACGCCGACGCAGGTGCCGATGGGGTCCACGCGCTTGTCATGGGACAGCACGGCGATCTTGGCGCGCGAGCCGGGGTCACGAGCGCAGGACTTGATCTCCAGCAGGCCTTGCTCGATCTCGGGCACTTCCTGGCGGAAGAGCTCAATCATGAACTCGGGGGCCGAACGCGACAGGATGATGGGAGCGCCGCGCAGCGTCAGATCCACTTCCATGATCATGGCCCGCACGCGGTCGCCACTGCGCAGGTTTTCCTTGGGGATCATTTCGCTGCGACGCAGGCGGCCTTCCACGCGGCCGGACTCGACAATGATGTCGCCCTTGTCCATGCGCTTGACGGTACCGGTGAAGATCTTTTCGCCGCGCGACATGAAGTCGTTAAGCAGCATTTCGCGCTCGGCGTCGCGAATCTTCTGCAGAATGACCTGCTTGGCAGCCATGGCGCCAATACGGCCGATGGGCACGGACTCGACACCCTCTTCGATGTACTCACCCACTTCGATGTCCGGAATGCGATCCTTGGCATCCATCAGCAGCTCTTCAGCTTCAGGATTCTGCAGGCCAGCGTCGTCGGGCACCACCAGCCAGCGACGGAAAGTCTCATAGTTGCCGCTGTCGCGATCCACGGACACGCGAATGTCCACCTCGCCCTGGTACAGCTTCTTGGTAGCCTGGGCCAGGGCCGACTCCACGGCACCCAAGACCACATCACGCTCCACGTTCTTTTCGCGCGAAATGGCCTCAACCAACATCAACAATTCGCGATTCATGCGACGACTCTCCTGTTTCAATCACCCGAGGGCGGGGGCTGCGCGCTGCGGCCACCCACCCCACATTTTTCAGCAGCAAATCAGGCAGGCGCAGCCCCGGCCTTGCCTGCGCGCCCCTTGAAGTCCACGATGGGCGCAAGGCGCACATCCCGGCATTCGTCCAAGGTGAAGCCCATCGCCTGCAATGGGGCGGGCACGCGTTTCTTGCTGACTCTTTGACCTGGCTTGACCGGCGGCTCGTCGCTCCAGACGATCTGCCAGCCTCCGGCCTCGGCCCGCTCCAGCGTGCCGCGAAATTTCTTGCGGGTGGCGTTGACCTGCCCTCCCGCTGCTGCGGCGCCGATGGGCGCCTTCAGGGTGATATCGATGACCGAGCCTTCGAAGCGCACAAAATCTTGCTCGTGGCGCAGGGGCCGGTCAATACCGGGGGACGACACTTCGAGGCGCTTGTACTCGACGCCATCGACCTCCAGCGCAAACTGCAACTGGCGGGTGACCTTCTCGCAATCCTCGACCGTCACGAACTGTTCGATCACGGGCTGGGGCGCGTCAGCGGCCGGCTGCACCCAGGGCAAGTCGATGGTGACGCGCAACAGGCCGCCGGCAGAGCGCTCGATCTCCACCAGGTCATACCCCAGGCCCGTCACAATTTGTTCAACGACTTGCTGCAATGCCACGTGTTCAGTTCAATCCCGGAAAAACAAAAAACCCGATAACCCCCGGAGACTCTTCCCCGACAGCTTCGAGCTCCAAAAGCGTTCGACCAAAAAAAACGGGCGGTTGGTACCCGCCCGTTTGGTCGTGAGATTCGTATTGTAGCGTGCAAAGTGTTGATGTGCAAAGGCGCAGGCAGGGAAAACTGTTGTCAACACGCTCAGGCAGGGCGCTCAAGCCAGTGTCCATGCAGCCTGCCGGGCGGTGTCATGCCTCAATGGCACCACACGCTTGTGCAACCTGCGCCAGCAGCTATGACAGTGATAGCGGCTGCAGCAGTTCTGCCAGATCGCTTTCGGTGAACAGCGGCTCCTTGCGGGCGGCCGCACCACTGTAGAGGCTACTTGCCAGCTGGGCCTTGCGCTCCTGCAGCGCCAGAATCTTCTCTTCAATCGTGCCCTGGGCCACCAGCTTGATCACCCACACGCTTTGCATCTGGCCAATGCGGTGGGCCCGGTCGGTGGCCTGGTTCTCTACTGCCGGGTTCCACCAAGGGTCGAAATGGATCACCGTATCGGCCTGCGGCAGATTCAGCCCCACCCCGCCCGCCTTGAGGCTGATGAGAAACAAAGGCACTTGGCCGCTGGCGAACTGCTCGATGATCGCGTCGCGCTTTTGACTCTGCCCCGTGAGCTTGACCCAGGGCAGGTCGCGCTTTTTCAGCTCGGTCTCGATCAGCCTGAGCATGCTGGTGAACTGCGAGAACAGCAAAATGCGCCGCCCCTCGGCCAACATTTCGGGCAGCAGCGTCATCAAATGGTCCAGTTTGGCCGAGGTCTCCACGGCCTTGGCTGCTTCCAGCGGCACCAGCTGCGGGTGGCAGCACACCTGCCGCAGCTTGAGCAGCGCATCCAGGATGGTGATCTGCGATGAGGCCAGCCCCTTGGACTGCAGGGCCTCACGCACGGTTTTTTCCATCCCCAGGCGGATGGTTTCGTACAGGTCGGCCTGTGCGCCGGTCAGCTCCACGGGCATGACCGATTCGACCTTGGGCGGCAGCTCATCCGCCACCAGCGCCTTGGTCCGCCGGAGCATGAAGGGCGTGATGCGCGCGCGCAACTGGGCCATCCGCGCGCCGTCGCCCTGCTTTTCGATGGGCGTGCGAAACACCTCCTTGAAGCGCTGCTGGCTGCCCAGAAAACCCGGCATCAAAAAGTGGAACAGGCTCCAGACCTCGCCCAGGTGGTTTTCCATGGGCGTACCCGACAGGCACAAACGGTGGCGCGCCTGCAGCTCGCCCACCACCTGCGCAGCCTGGCTGCTGGCGTTCTTGATGTTCTGGGCTTCGTCCAGCACGACCAGGTGCCACTGGTGTGCCAGCCAGCGCTCACGGTCGCGCTGCAGCAACGAATACGGAGCGATGACCAGATCGTGTTCGGTGACTTCATCGGCCACTGCATGGCGACCCGCGCCATGCAGCACCAAGCATCGCAGGCCTGGGCAAAAGCGCGCGGCCTCGCGCTGCCAGTTGCCCATCAGGCTCACGGGCGCAATGACCAGTGCAGGGTCTGTCAGCCGCCCCGCATCTTTTTCGACCTGGATGTGCGCCAGCGTCTGCAGGGTCTTGCCCAGGCCCATGTCGTCGGCCAGCACCCCGGCCAGGCCGTGGGCGCGCAGAAACTGCAGCCAGTTCAGACCTTGTTGCTGGTAGGGCCGCAGCGTGGCCCGCACGCTGGCAGGCAGCGGCACCTCGGGCAAGGCGCTAGCGCCCTGCAACTGCGCCACCATGTCGCGCAAGGCACCAGCGCCCTGCCACACCGCGCCCTCACCCAGCGCTGCGCTGGTACGCAGGGCGTCCAGGCGCGAGAGCTTCAGGCTGTCGGCGTTGAAGTCACGCGCGCGATCACCCACCAAATCCAGCAGCGCCGCCATCCAGAGCCGCAAGGTGTCGGTGGGCAGGCGCACAAACCCGGCGCCGGTCAATGAGGGCATGTAGACATGCGCAGGCAGCTGGGGCAGGCCCGTCGCAGGGTCCTGCGGCTGGGCCGCTGCGGCGGCAATCAGGTCGGGTAGCCAGGGCAGGATGTTGTGGCGCACACCACTGATCTCCATGCCCAGTGACAGCGCAAACCAGGGCGATGTAGTCGCGTCGTCACCCTCTGGCTGCAGCGCCACATCCAGCCGGTCGGCATGCTGAACCCAACCATGCAACGGAGCATCCAAAGTGACATCAAACCCCGCGTCGCGCAGCGCTGCAAAGCCGTCGTCCGCCCAGTGCATCCAGTCGTCCTGCGGACGCTCGCCAGGGATGCCGAACAGGCCGTCGTCGGTGGCCAGGAGGCCCAAACCCTCCAGGCGTTCGACAGCACTGCGTTCAGCCACCGCATCGCGCTGCAGCAGCACCTGGTCCCCGTCAGCACCGGGCACCAGCACCGCCAGCTCCTGCCCTGCCCACCAGCCCACACGGCCCTGGTAGTCAAATCGCAATTGGGCGGTGATGAGCCCCATTTCGACCACCTTGTCAGCAGGTGTCGAGGCCAAATGCAGGCGCGCTACGGGTTTCACCCCCCGCACCTGTGTGAGCGGACCCAGCGCCGGCGGCAACGGCAACACCCCGCCAATGCGGCGGACCACATCGGCATGGTGTTTTTGCAGCGCCGCAGCACTGAGCGCGGGCGCCTTGAGCAGCATGGCCACCTGCGCAGGGCTCAGGCCCTCGGCGTGCACCGGGCCGCAGACCCCGTGGGCGGCGTCCAGGTACAAGGGCGGCTGGTTGTCGCACAGGATGGCGGTGCCGCCAGGCAGCGTGGCCTGCAGCCCCCAGACACTCTCGCCACACTGGGCAGGCACAGACGCCTTCCAGCCCCACGCGATGGGCAGCGCGTCGCCCCAGCGCAGGGGGGTGCCTACGGTGGACCCGCCCGCATCCACAAACAGCCGCCCCGTGGCGGCCGCCTGCTCCAGCGCCAGCAACCCCACTGCGCCCTCCGGCACACCGATGGGCGCCACGCTGTAGGCCGAGTAATAGCCCACGCTGCGCGGCATGGCGCGCAGCAGTTGCAGCACCTGGCGGTCGGCATCGCTGGCGCGGTCGTACACCGCCTGGCCCGGTGCTGGCTGCGTGCGGATCTGCTGGGGCTTGGCCCAGCCGCCAGTAACCTTGGGGTAAGAGACCACGGCCTCCAGCTGCAGCTGCGGCACGGTGGTGCGCGGCCGCCCTACGGTGGAGACCAGATAGAGATAGCACTCGGGCCGCTCAAGCCGCTCTGGCCGCCCGCCCAGGGCCTGGGGTGCAGCGGCAACACTGCCGAGGGCCCGGTCCCAGTCCTGCAACCAATGCAGCAGCCGCGCCTCGGCCTCGGCGCGCGCCAGGGCCTCCTTGCGGTCCTGCTGGCTCTTGCGCGCGTCTGCAGCCCGTGCGGACGAGGGGCTGAGCGCAGGGTCCTGGTGCGCAGCCTCCAGGGTCAAGGCCACGGCGTGTTTGCAATCCGCTCCCACGGGGCAATTGCAGTCGCCCGACCAGTGCTTGACCTGCCCGTTGGGCGCGAGAACCAGTTGCACGGATACCTCATACGGGTCGGGCAGGCTGCCCTGCACCTCACCCGCCAAGACCCAGCGGCCCCCGGCCTGCGGTGCAATGCCCACACGCACCACGTCCGCCTGGCGGTACAGCTCCATGCCCCGCTCCCAGGCGCCCTTGTCGCACTGGGCCTGCAGCGAATTGAGCGGGAACCAGGGTGGATGGGGTGTGGACACAGATTTCGAGCAAAAAGTGGCTGTAGCGCTAGAAGATCATGCGCTATCAGCTATCAAAAAAAGAGCAGTCCAGATATGGGCGGTGGCACGGCAACCACCACTGCCAGCCCGCGAGACCGCCCGCTAGGCGCCGCGTGCTGCGCGCACCCGGTCGAAAACGCCCTGCGCTTCGCTCCCCGCCCCGGCACCACCGGGCGCCGCCGCCTGCAGGCTGGTCAACAACCGCGTAAGCACCGGTGCCTGCGGCAACAGCGGGCCCAGGAACAGGGCCCGCTCGCCGTCGGCAATCAGCAGGGTGGGAAAGGTCTCCACGTCCAGGTCCCCGACCAGATCGGATTCGTCTTCGATGTCCACCCATTCAAACCGCACGTCCGGGTGTGCACGGGCCAATTCGTCGAACAAGGGTCGATAAATACCGCAGGTGCCACACCACGCTGCACACAGGCACACAGCCCACCAGCCGCTGGGCGTGGCGGCACCAAGGCTCGTGGGGGTGGGTTCGGGCAGTGCGGCGGGACTGGACATCAAAAGGGCTCCTGAAGGGCAGCGCTACGGAGCGGCTGGCGCTGGCCCATGGCCCGGCGCTACATGCCGCGCCGCTCGCGAGCGCGATAGACCTCGATGGTACCCACACCCGGCGCCTGGTTGCCCCAGCTGTTGCGCACAAAGGTGGTCACCGCCGCCACCTCATCGTCCGACAGCATCTGCTGAAACGGCGGCATGCCATGCGGGCGCGGGTTGCCTGCGGTGGCGGGCAGATAACCTCCCTGCAACACCACACGCACCAGGTTGGTCGGGTCGGCCAGCGTGACAGCGCGGTTGCCCGCCAGTGCCGGAAACGCGCCGGGCTCGCCCTGCCCCCGATCGCCGTGGCACTGTGCGCACTGCTGCTCGTACACCTTGCCGCCCCGCGCCATCGCGCTGGCCGGGGGTGCGGCCACGGTGGCAGGCGCCTTGCGGTCTCGCTGCGGCAGCGCCTGCAGGTACACGGCCATGGCGCGCGCATCGGCATCGGTGAGGTACTGCGTGCTGCGGAACACCACCTCGGCCATGGGGCCCAGCACCGAGCCGTGCGGGGCCACGCCGGTCTTGAGCAGCGCCACCACGTCGTCGGTCGCCCACTCCTTCACGCCCGCCTCGGCCGCCGCATTGAGCGCGGGGGCGTACCAGTTCTGCACGGGGATCAGCCCGCCGGTAAAGGCCTTGGCGTCGGTCGTGGCGCCCAGCGCGTTACGCGGCGTGTGGCAGGCCGTGCAGTGACCCAGGCCATTGACCAAATAGGCGCCACGGTTGTACTCGGCCGTTTGCGTCGGTGGGGGTTGGGGCGCCCCCGGGGTAAAGAACAGCGCCCGCCACACACCCAGCGCCGCCTGCGTGTTGTACGGAAAGCGCAGCGCGTGGTCGCGGTTGGCTTGTGCAGAGGCGGGCACGCTTTGCAGATAGGCAAAGATGGCGTCCGAATCCTCGCGCGTCACCTGCGTGTAGTTGGGGTACGGGAAGGCCGGGTACAGCAGCCGCCCGTCCTTGCTGCGGCCATGGTGCATGGCACGCCAGAACTCGGCCGAGGTCCAGCTGCCAATGCCCAACGCCCTGTCCGGCGTGAGGTTGGAGCTGTGCACCACGCCAAACGGCGTCTCGATGCCGCGCCCGCCTGCAAACGGCGCGCCGCCCTGGGTGGTGTGGCAGGCCATGCAGTTGCCGACGCGGGCCAGGTATTCGCCGCGCTGCACCAGCTCAGGCGTGGATTGCAGCGTCTCGGCGGCGGGCAGCGGCTCTTCGCCACGCAGGTTCAGGGTGATCAGCACCGCTGCGGCAATGCCGAGCGCCGCCAGCACGGAAGAGAGGGTCCAGAGGATGCGTTTCATCGGTGCATCCCTTCTCAGCGTGCAGCTGCAGCAGCGACGGGAACCTCCGCCACACCGCCGCAGCGCGCCGGCATGGCGGCGGGCAGCGTGCGGGCCGGGGGGGGGGAGCACGACAAGGAATGGGGGGCAAGACGCGAGGA
>NZ_JBXAGA010000002.1:326670-472501 GCF_058793595.1 Acidovorax sp. GW835-FHT14G06 | reverse complement strand
CTGTTTGGCCGCCCGCGGCCGGGGGTGGGGCGCCCACCCAAGCCGAGACAGCGCTCACGTCATCGGGTGTGAGCTGGCGGGCAATATCGGCCATGCAGTCGGGCACATGCGCGCGACGCTGGCCGGTCTTCCAGGCGCCCAGCTGGCTGTTGAGGTAGTCGCGCGGCAGGCCCAGCAGGCCGGGGATGGAAGGTGCCACCCCCGTCATGGCCGCACCGTGGCAGGCCACACAGGCGGGAATGCGGCGCGCCGCGTCGCCCTGCTGCACCAGTTGGCGGCCCTGCTCCAGCGCGGCGGCGGGCGCTTGTGGTGCAGGCGGCGGTGGGTACGGCAAGTCGAGCGCGGCAAAGTGCTCGGCCATCTCGCGCAGGTAATCGTCCGTCAGGTGCTCGATGAGGTAGCCCATCTGCGGGTAGCTGCGCCGCCCGTCCCGAAAGTTGAGCAACTGGTTGGCCAGATAGCCTGGCGGCTTGCCCGCAATGCGCGGAAAGTAGCCGTCGGGCGTGGCCCGGCCCTCTTTGCCGTGGCACACGGTGCAAGCAAGCACGCGTGAAGACATGGACGACGCGGGCACCGTGGCCGCAGCAGATGCGGTGGCAACCGGGGTTGCAGGGGTGGTGCTGGCAGGCACCGTCTGGGCCACAGCGCCAGCGCTCAATGCCAGCGCCAACAGGGCAGTGGCCGCAGGCAGGCTGAGAACGGGGCGCAGCAAGTTGCGCAAGCAATCGGTCATGGGGATCTTTTTGTCCGGGAAAGAAACGGTTGGGTGGCCCACAGCGGCCAAACACGCAAGGCGTGCGCCCACACAGTCCGCCACTCTACGCCCGCCCTCAAAAACAGTACAGATTCAGTTTCGAGTTAAAAATACAGATCAGTTTGCCCTGCATCAACCTTGCCCTGCCCATGAAGCGCTACGAACGCCACGCCGACGCCATTGCCCAGCTCATCCACAGCGGCGCCTTGCGCCCTGGCGACCGCGTGCCCTCGGTGCGCGAGGCCAGCCGCACACGGGGCATCAGCCCGTCCACCGTGTTCGAGGCGTATTACCTGCTGGAGGCCCAGGGTCTGATCCATGCGCGCCCGCGCTCGGGCTACTACGTCAGCGCCCGGCTGCCGGGTACGGCCGAGGTTCGACCAGCGGAGCCCCAGCCCTCGCAGCCCGCCGCCACCTCCACCGGCGTGGCCATCAGCGAGCTGGTGTTCGAGGTGCTGGGCCTGGCGCGCGACCGCGACCTGGTGCCGCTGGGCTCGGCCTTTCCGGGGCTGGAGCTGTTTCCGCTAGATCGCCTGGCGCGCTGCCTGGGCAGCGGCATGCGCAAGCTCGACCCGTGGACCATCGTGCAAAGCCTGCCGCCCGGCGACGAACGCCTGCGCCAGCAGATCGCCCTGCGTTACGGCGTGCACGGCATGGCAGTGGATGTGGAAGAAATCATCATCACCAACGGCGCCATGGAGGCGCTCAACCTCTGCCTGGAGGCCGTCACCCAGCCGGGCGACGTGGTGGTGGTCGAATCGCCCACCTTCTACGCCGCGCTGCAGGCCCTGGAGCGGTTGAACCTGCAGGCGCTGGAAATCGCCACCCACCCGCGCGATGGCATCGACCTGGCGGCGTTGGCGCAAGCACTAGAGCGGCAAACACCCCGCCAACCCATCAAGGCCTGCTGGCTCATGCCCAGTTTTCAGAACCCGCTGGGCAGCCTGATGCCCGAGGACAAGAAGCGCGAGCTGGTCGCCCTGCTGGCGCGCCACGGTGTGCCGCTGATCGAAGACGACGTGTATGGCGAGCTGCACTTTGGCCCCCAGCGCCCGCCCCCAGCCAAGGCGTTTGATACCGAAGGGCTGGTGATGCACTGCAGCTCGTTCAGCAAAAGCCTGGCGCCCGGCTACCGCGTGGGCTGGGTGGCGGCGGGCCGATTTGCCACGGCGGTGCAGCGGCTCAAGCTCATGACCACGCTCTCGGCCGCCACGCCATCGCAGCAGGCGCTGTCCGAATACCTGGCCCAGGGCGGCTATGACCGGCACCTGCGCCAGCTGCGCCGCAGCCTGGCCGAGCAGCAGGCGATGGCCCTGGCAGCCGTGGCCCAGCACTTCCCACCCGGCACCCGCGTATCGCGGCCTGAGGGTGGGTACTTCTTGTGGGTGGAGCTACCGCCTGAAGTGAACGCACTGGAGTTGCACCGCCTGGCGCTGCAGCAGGGCATCAGCCTCGCGCCCGGGCAGATCTTCTCGGCCGACCAGCGGTTTGCGCACTGCGTGCGCATCAACTACGGGCATCCGGCGCAGGGGCGGCTGGAACCAGCGCTGCGCACCGTGGGCCAACTGGCCAAGAGCTTGGCGACCGCCGCGACGGAAAGCCCGGCACTGCCAAAGAACTATCAAAACAATAGCTAAACAGACATACCGGTCTGGCGCATAGACCGATTTTCATCAAAACCCCGGCACCAAAAACCGGCGCACAGCCCCTGGCAAAACCCCACCGCTTTGCGCCACCCGCCAAGCACTGCGCCAGCCTTGCATCAGGCTGACACCCCACGCACCGCGTTGGAAAAGCCCAACCTCGGGTTCTCCCGCAGCAGGAGCAACGCTTGCGGCGGCATACTGGCGCCCGCCCGTTCCCCGGGCAGTGCTCCACGGCGGACCACCCGCCCAGCCCTCCAACCCCAACGCCCAGCACCATGGCCGCACCCCAGCATGTTCCGTTTGTGATGGTGGAAGACGAAGACGACTGGGTTGTCTCGTTCGCGCTGGGCCCCCGAGGGGCCGACCGCCTCACCCTCGTGCGCACCCCCCACCTCGAATTCATGCTGCGGCCCGAGCAACGCGGCGTCTCGGTAGGTGCCGAGGCTGGCCAGCGCCCCGCACTGCTGGTGGCGGTGCAGTGGGGCCACAAATGTGTGGACGTGGTGTCCACCGCCAAGCGCTACAGCCTGGACATCAGCAAGGTGGACAACGCCACACGCAACGCGGCGCTGCGCGTGCTGGGCAAGATGAACTTTGACCAGCGGTTTCAGCTGGCCGACGGCTACCCCTGACCGACTGTCGGCCGGCACGCCCGCGCCCTGCATCCGCTGCGCCGCGAGATGAAGCATGGGCTGGCCGGGGTCCACACCATCGAACCGCCAGCCCGCTGGCCGAGCCACTGTGCTGCTTGATAGACGATGGCCCCATGGGCCCCTATGTCCGCACCGACGCGAACAAGATCACCACCGTGCCCGGCGTGTATGCCGCTGGCGACCCGACGCAGATGCGGCACAACGCCACGCTGGCATCTGCAGAAGGAGTGCTGGCGGGCGTGGGGGCGCACCAGGCGCTGGTGTTTGGTACCTGAAAAGCGTGAAAGGCAAAGGACGGGCGACAGATTGACGCAGCCCGTACCCGCCGCCTACACTGCCCAGGCGCATCTGGCCTTGGAGTCAGAGCGAACCGCAAAGCCCTCCACCGCCGTTGAGGGCTTTTCTTTTTTTTGTCCGCTGCATTGAAAGCTCTCCCTGCTTGCAGAGAGGGCTTTTTGCATTTCTGGAGTCCTTTTTGATGCACACCACTTCCGCCCACACGGCCGCCGCAGCAGTTGCCCCCGCCCCCCGCGTCCACCTGGTCATTGGGCCAGTGGGTGCGGGTAAGTCCACCTTTGTACGCCAGCTGGTGCAGCAGCACCGCACCGTTCCGCTGAACCTGGACGACTGGATGGCCACGCTGTTTTCGCTCGACCGGCCCGACCAGCCCAACGCCGATGTGATGGCCTGGTACGTGCCCCGCACGCTGCGCTGCCTGGCGCAGATCTGGAAAACGGCCGAGGCCGTGCTGAACGCAGGTGGCGATGTGGTGCTGGAGGTGGGCCTGATCCAGCAGCAACAGCGCGTTGCCTTCTACGCTCGCATGGGGGCATGGGCCGATGCCACGGTGGTGTATGTGCTGGACGCGCCGCGCGAGGTGCGGCGCGAGCGTGTGTTGCGGCGCAATGCCGAGCAAGGGGAGACGTTTTCGATGGTGGTGCCGCCGCACATCTTTGAGCTGGCCAGTGACTTGTGGCAGCCGCCTGGCGATGTGGAGTGCGCGGACCACACCGTGGTGTGGGTGCCCGTGGCAGACCACAGGGCTTGAAGACATGGCGCAGGCCTTGCTGCAAATTGCAGTGTGGGCAACAGCGCAGCCCGAGCCGCGCCGCTCAGGCCTGCGCCACCTGCTGCAGCAGCGCGTCGAAGTTGCCGTGCAGGGCCTGGCTGCCCAGCACGCGGCGGCGGCCGGTGGCGGCGTCGCCCACCGCCAGTTGCGGAACGCCCTGCGCACCCAGGTCTTGCATGTCGGCGCGGGCGGCGGCCACGCGCTGCAGCATGGCAGCGCGCAGGGCATCGGTGGGCTCGCGCACCAGGGTTGCAGCGTCGTGCAGGCCCAGGGTGCCCAGCACATCGGCCAGCACCGTGGTCACCGTGGTGTCGAGCCCGTCCACATACCGTGCGTGCTGAAAGGCGTGCAGTGCCTCCAGCTCGCGCGCGGGCTCGGTCTGCGCCACTGCGGTGAGGGCCAGCGTGGCGGGGCCCGAGTCAAAACGCCCGGTCGGCTGGCCCAGCACCTGGTCGCGGTAGGCCGGACTGAACGGCTGGCCGGTGAGCTGCGCGATGCGCTGATCGTTCGACCAGGCGTAGGCCGCAAATTGCGCGTCCATGGGCCGTGCGCCTGCACCCGCAAACAGGCCGGTGGGCGCCAGCGCTACCTGTACGCCGGGCGTGGCTTGCAGGCGGGCCAGCACCGGGGCGGCGGCATAGCACCAGCCGCACAGGGGGTCGAACAGGTAGGTGACCGTGGTGGGTTGCATGGAGGGCATGGGTCAGGGTCTTTCTTCAGAGTCTGAGGATGTGGCGGCTGCCAGCGCAGCTTTAAAGGCGGCAATCTCCTGGGCCAGCGTGCCCCGGCTGCGGAAGTGGCGGGCAGCGCGGTCGTACCAGTTTTCGGCGTCTTCCAGGTCGCCCTCCTGCAGGTGCAGGATGCCGTGCAGCCACGCTGCGAGCATGGAGCCGTCGTGCTGCACCAGATCGTGCGCCGCGTTCCAGCGCCCGGCGTGCAGGTGCTGCAGGACTTGTTGGAGCGGGTGCGTGGTCACGATCTGGTTCCTTTCAACAACTTGCTTTGACAGCTTTCAGCACGTCATCTCACCACTTCATCTCGCCCTTGTTGACCTTGGCGCCGATGTCCAGCGACAGGCCCATGGGCGCTGCGGGGTAGGCCTTTTTCATCGCGTCGATGAGTTCGGCGCTGGTTTGGGTGGCGGCGGCGTTCTTCTCAAACGCTTGCAGGTAGCCCTTGGTGTAGCTGATGTTGGCAGCGTCCAGCGCGCCACCGGCGGGCATGTGGCCGGGCACCACCACCGTGGGCTGCAACGCGGCCATTTCGTCGAGCTGGGCCACCCAGGCGCTGCGCTCGGCCACGGTTTGCGTGTCGGCCGTCCACACATGGGTGTTGGTGCCAAACACGCCGATGGTGCCGACCACGGCCTTGATGGACGGGATCCACGCATACGGGCGGTGCGCCAGCAGGCCGGTGGTGCCACGGATCTCGACCGCCTGGCCGTCCACGCTCAGCGTGTTGCCTGCGATGGCCTTGGGCAGCACGGGCGTGCGCGGTGCATTGGCGCCCATCTTGGGGCCCCAGAACGAGAGCTTGGTGGCGAGCTTGGCGTTGATCTTCTCCAGCACGGCGGGGGTGGTCACCACGTCGGCCTTGGGGAAGATTTCTTTCAGCGTTTCCACGCCAAAGTAATAGTCGGGGTCGGCCTGACTCACGTAGATGGTTTTCAGCTCTTTGCCCGTGTCGAGCACGTTGGCGGCAATGCGCAGCGCGTCGGCACGGGTAAAGCCTGCGTCGATGACCATGGCCTCCTTCTCGCCGCAGACCAGCGTGGAGTTGACGTTGAAGCTGTTGCCGTCGGCGTTGTAGACCTTGACCTGCAGGGGTTGGGCGGCCTGGGCGCCGGTGAAGGCAACGGCGAGGGTGGCGGCGATGAGGGTGGTGCGGAACATGGTGGTTTCTCCAGGGTTTTGAGAGGTTGGATAGATGACGGAATGAAGTTTATTTGCGCCAATCGATCCAATAAACCCGATAATTCGCGCATATTTGTTTCACCAATCGATCAAATAACCCACCTATGGACCGCCTGACCGCCATGCATGTGTTTGCCGAAGTCGCCACCAGCGGCAGCTTCAGCGCCACGGCCGACAAGCTGGACATGTCACGCGCCATGGTCACGCGCTATGTGGGCGAGATGGAGCAGTGGCTGCAGGCCCGCCTGCTGCAGCGCACCACCCGCAGCGTGACGTTGACCGACGCGGGCGAACACGCGCTGCGCCGCTGCCAGCAGATGCTGGCGCTGTCGCAAGACCTGGAAGAAGAAACCGCCACCACCACCGAGGGCGCGCTGCGCGGGCAGCTGCGGCTGACCTGCAGCGTGTCGTTTGCGTTTGCGCAGATGGGTGCGGCGATTGCCGACTTTCTGGCGCAACACCCGCAACTCAAAATCGACCTGGACGCGAGCGAGGGATCGCTGAACCTGGTCGAAAAGCGCATCGACCTGGCCATCCGCATCAGCGCCGAGCCCGACCCGCTGCTCATCGGCCGGCCCCTGGCCCGCTGCGATTCGGCCCTGGTGGCCTCCCCCGCCTACCTGGCCGCGCACGGCGTGCCGCAGCAACCTGCCGACCTGGCGCAGCACCGGTGCCTGAGCTATGCCAACTTTGGCAAAAGCGTATGGCAGCTGACGCAGGGCGATGTGGTGGAGCGTGTGGGCGTGAGCGGCCATTTCAGCGCCAACGAGGCCACCACGCTGATGCGCGCCGCGCTGGCGGGCGGTGGCATTGCGATGCAGCCGACCTATCTGGTCAACCCGTATCTGCACAGCGGCGAGTTGCAGGCCGTGCTGCCGGGCTGGGACTTGCCGGCAATGACGATCTACGCGCTGTACCCGTCACGCAGGCACTTGTCACCTGCAGTGCGAGCGCTGCTGGATTTTTTGGTGGAACGGTTTGCAGGGGTGCCGTGGTGAGGGTGGCTGGACAGCCAGAAATCGCTACGCTTTTGATAGCTACTCAGGCATATTCCTCTAGCGCATCCGGCCACTTTGGTTAGAAAAGACCCTCACCTTTGCAGGAGAGGGTGCAATGCCCGGCGCCACCACCTGAGCGCTGGAGGGCCACGGCGTGCTGATGCGATCCGAATGGGACGTGGCGGTCCACCTTTCCGCAGGCCGCTTGCTGCGCGTGCTACCAACATGGTCGCTGCCGGCGGCCGACGTGACGCTGGTCTACCCCACACGCAGCGATCTGTCGGCCAAGATGCGCGCGCTGACGGACTTCCTGCGGGAGTGGTTCTCAGCACTGCCGCGTGCATGAAGGCCAGCAGGCCGGAAGACATCGCGCGGACTGGAGCCACGGCTTGAGATTTCTGCGGATGTGCCGATAACCCGACATGCAGATCTCAAGTGCAACCCCATCGACGGGCACAGCGTCCAGCGCCAGTGCAGCCAGCAACATCAACAAGCTGCAAAAACGGATGCGCGAACTGACAGACGAACTGCGCAACGTTGCGGGACAGGACATGGAGGCCAAGGCCAAGCAGGAGAAGGTCAAACTGCTGCAGGCCCAGATCCAGATGGTGCAGCAACAGATAGCCGCCATCCAGCGCCAGATGCAGCAAGAGCAGATGGACCGGGCCCAGGCACAGCAACAGGCCAAGGCCAGCCAGCAGCCACGATCCACCCCGGTGAACAAGCCGCAGAGCCTGCCTGGGTTGGGAGAGTCGGTCGATACCTTTGCTTAGTGCTGTGGCACTGCGCGAGGACATGCCACGGAGCATGCAGCCTCACGCAGTTCTGGATAGCGACTAGGGCCTGTTCACCAAGGTCAGCGTGGCAAACGGCAGGTGGTGCATCAGCTCGCGCAACACCAGCAGCGTGCCCGCAAAGACAGGATCCTCCGGCAGGCCTTCGTGTGCTGCGGGGCGCCCCTCGGCCACAGCGGCCAGGCGGTTGAAGAGACGCTCCATGGCCTCCAGCGTCAGCACGCGCTGGGCCCCCGGCGGCACGCCCGCCAAGGTGGCCAGGTCATGCAACGCCGCATCTGCAGACCATGGGGTCCACACCTGCCCGCCCGGCAGCAAGCCTTGCAGTTGCTGGTGGGCCACATGGACTTCATCCTCCACCACCGCGATGGCGTTTTCCAGTTCCAGAGGAGTGGGCACGGCATGGCGGAAAAACTGGCGTGCAATGCGCTCGCCACCCAGCGGCAGACTCAGCCGCACAGAAGGCATGGGGGTATCTGCCCCAGCAGCCCAGAGCACCTGGCGAGGCCCCAGGTGCAAGCCACAGCTCCACGCACCCGGCGGGCCGTTGCGCCGCGCCTGCTGGTAGCTGCGTGTGGCCGGGTCGCTGGCAGCAAGACTGTGTTGCTGCGCCTGTGCCAAGGCTGCTGGGAGTGAAGAAAAGGATGGAGAACTGGGCTGGCTCACGGGACCTCCTTGATGACAGAGCAGCCAAACGCGGGATGGTGGAGAGGCCCCACTGCCGTTGCCCTGCAGCACTCTAACCCCGCACGGGGCAGGCTGCATGCACACATGGGTGACAACGCACAGGACATGCGGCACGCGGGCTGCTCAACGCCCACGCTACGGCAACAACGACCGGCCAGGGACACCAGACCCGCCACACCGCCGACACCGGGCGCCAGCGCCTTCCTACACCGGGCGCATTCCACGGTCCCTACAGTCGGTTGCGAGGAGAAGGGCACAGCCAGCGCGCTGGCCCCAACACCAGAACCCACACACAGGAGAACCCGCCATGCAAGCCATCCGCACCGCGCCCCGCCGCTCCCCCTGGCCGCTCATCGTGGGCGCGGCTGCGTTGATGGGCGTGCTGGTGCTGTCGGCGTGCTCGACGCCACGCACACCGGATGGCGTGCAACCCGTCACGGGCTTTGAGGTGGACCGGTATGCAGGGCACTGGCACGAGCTGGCGCGCATTGAAAACTCGTTTGAGCGGGGACTGACCCAGGCCAGTGCCACGTATAGCCGCAATGCGGACAACACCATCAAGGTGGTCAACCGAGGGTACGACCCGGTGCGCAAGCAGTGGAGAGAGGCCGAAGGCCGGGCGGAGTTTGTGGGCAGCCCCGACCGCGCAGCCCTCAAGGTGTCGTTCTTCGGCCCGTTCTATGGCGGCTACAACGTGGTGGCGCTGGACGAGAACTACCAGTGGGCCATGGTGGTGGGATCCAGCACCGACTACCTGTGGGTACTGTCACGCACCCCCACCCTGCCCTGGCATGTGCGCGAACACCTGATGGAGCGCGCGAAGGCCCTGGGGGTGGATGTGAGCAAGATCGTCTGGGCGCAGCCTGGCGCAGAGCAACATGCGCGCCGGGTGGCGGTCAGGACCTGATGACAGCGCGGCGGGGCCTGAAGGCTTGCGGCGCCCAGTCAACAGCTCGGCGCCGACGGCACCAGATAATCAAAATTGATAGCAACCGGTGCATGTTGCACTATCGCCTGCGGCAGATTTGGCCTGAAACTCACCCACCAGGCACTGTGGCGGCAGCTACCAGACGCTGGGTGTACGGGTGCTGGGGGGCATCCAGGACATCGGCCACGCTGCCACTTTCTAGCACCGCGCCGTCCTTCATCACCACCACATCGTGGGCCATGGCGCGGATCACGTCTACGTCGTGGGTGATGAGCAGGTAGCTCAGGCCCTTTTCTTTTTGCAGGCGCTGCAGCAGGCCCAGCACCTGCTGCTGGATGGTCACATCGAGGGCGCTGGTGGGTTCGTCCAGCACCAGCACCTGCGGCTGCACGATGAGGGCACGCGCAATGGCCAGGCGCTGGCGCTGGCCGCCCGAAAATTCATGGGGGTAGCGCTCAAGAAGGCGCGGGTACTGGGTCTCGGCCAGGCCCACCTCGTCCAGCGCGGCCTCGACGCGCACGCGGCGCTGGGCCACGGTCAGTGTGGGCTCGTGCACCTTCAGGCCCTCGCCCACGATCTCTTCGACAGTAAGGCGCGGTGACAGCGATGAGAACGGGTCTTGAAACACCACCTGCACCCGGCGGCGCAGCTGCTGGTTGGCGGGTGTGTTGCGCGTGGCGGGCTGTTGCCACGCCTGCCCTCCCACCTGCAACTCCCCCGCGTATGGCAGCAGTCCCAGGATAGCCTGCGCCAGCGTGGACTTGCCCGAGCCGGATTCGCCCACCACCCCCAGCGTCTGCCCCGGCAGCAGTTGCAGCGTGGCGCCCTGCACGGCCACAAACTCGCCTTTCTTGAACCAGCCCTGGATGCCCGGCAGTGGCGTGGGGTAGACCACGCGCAGGTCCTGCGTCAGCACCACCGGCGCAGTGCCTGCAGGCGGGTCTGCCTCCACCACATCGCGGCGCGGCTGGCTGGCGATCAAACGGCGGGTGTAGGCATGCTGGGGCGCGCCGAACACGTCGGCCACCGGGCCTTGCTCTACCAGCACACCCTGCTCCATCACAGCCACGCGATCGGCAAAGCGGCGCACCAGGTTAAGGTCGTGCGTAATCAGCAGCACTGCCATGCCGGTCTGGCGTTGCAGGTCGCTCAGCAGGTCCAGGATCTGGCCGCGCAAGGTCACGTCGAGCGCAGTGGTGGGCTCGTCCGCCAGCAAGAGCTTGGGGCTGCTGGCCAGGGCCATGGCGATCATGGCGCGCTGGCGCTGGCCGCCCGAGAGCTGGTGTGGAAAGCTGTTGGCGCGGCGCGCGGGCTCGGGGATACCGGTCTGCGCCAGCAGCTCGATGGCGGCTTGCGCGCACTGGGCGCCGGTGAGTCCCTTCTTGAGCAGGAGGATTTCGGCGATCTGCTGGCCTATCGTCATCAGCGGGTTGAGCGCGGTCATGGGCTCCTGGAACACCATGGCGATGTCGCCACCACGCACACCACGCATCTCGCGCTCGGTCATCGCCAGCAGGTCGCCCCGCCCTTGCAGCAGGGCCTGGCCGGTGATGGCGGCATTGCCCGCCAACCGCAGCAGGCTCAACGCCGTGATGGTCTTGCCCGAGCCGGACTCGCCCACCAGTGCCAGTTTTTCGCCCGCAGCCAACGTGAAGTTGACGCCGCGCACCACCTCTTTGGAGCCGAAGCGCACATGCAGGTCGTGGACGCTCAACAGCGACGGACCTGCAGCCGAGCCGCCGCCGGGCCGCCCCAAGGCAGCGAGAGCCCCCTCGGGGGGCAGCGAGGACACGCCAGTGCCGAGCGTGGAGGACGTCATTGGTCTGCCTTTCGCGGGTCGAGGGCATCGCGCAGCGCGTCCCCCATGAAGGTCAGCAACAACAAAGTGACCACCAGCACGCCGAAAGTGGACAACGATATCCACCACGCATCAATGCTGTTCTTGCCCTGGCTGAGCAATTCGCCCAGCGAGGGCGTGCCGGGCGGCACACCCAGGCCCAGAAAATCCAGCGATGTGAGCGCCAGGATGGCCCCGCTCATGCGGAAGGGCAAGAACGTGACCACGGGCGTCAGGCTGTTGGGCAGGATGTGGCGCCAGATGATCTGGGCATTGCTCACCCCCAGGGCGCGCGCCGCCTTCACATAGTCAAGCTGGCGGTTGCGCAGGAACTCGGCCCGCACATAGTCCGACAGCCCCATCCAGCCAAACAGGCTCAGCAAAATGAGCAGCAGGGCAATGCTGGGCGCAAACACCGCGCTGAAGATGATGAGCAGATACAGCTCGGGCATGGAGCCCCAGATTTCGATGAAGCGCTGGAACGCCAGGTCAGTCTTGCCGCCGAAGAACCCCTGAATGGCACCGGTGAGCATACCCAGCAGCACGCCCGTGATGGTGAGCGCCAGACCAAACAGCACGCTCACACGGAATCCGTACAGCAGCTGCGCTAGCAGGTCGCGCCCCCGGTCGTCCGTGCCCAGCCAGTTGTCGGCCGTAGGCGCCGAGGGGTTGGGCGACTTGGCAAAGTAATTGAGCGTGTTGGGGCCGTAGGGGTTCAAGGTGTACAGCGCCCAGTTGCTGCCTGCGGAGAGGCGCTCCTTGATGAAGGGGTCCAGGTAGTCGGTCGGTGTCTCGAAGTCTCCGCCGAAGGTCTTTTCGGGGTAGTCCTTGAGCATAGGGAAGTAGGTTTGCCCCTCGTAGCGCACGATAAGAGGCTTGTCGTTGCTGACCAGCTCGGCGCACAGGCTCACCAGCACCAGGGCGCAGAAGATCAGCAGGCTCCAGTACCCCAGGCGATTGCGCTTGAAGCGCAGCCACGCGCGGCGGGAGGGCGAGAGCGAAGGCGATGCGGGAGCAGAACTCATCAGGGCCATGGGTTCGTTCGGGCTAGTCAAACTTCACGCGCGGGTCCACCCACACATAACAAAGGTCGCTGATGAGCTTGGTGACCAGCCCGATGAGCGTGAACAAATACAGTGTGCCCAGCACCACGGGGTAGTCGCGGCGGATCACGCTCTCGTAGCTGAGCAGACCCAGGCCGTCGAGCGAGAACAGGGTTTCGATGAGCAGCGAGCCCGCAAAGAACGCACCGATGAAGGCAGCGGGGAACCCGGTGATGATGGGGATGAGCGCATTGCGGAACACATGCTTCCACAGCACCTGCCGCTCGCTCAGGCCCTTGGCGCGGGCGGTCAGCACGTACTGCTTGCGGATCTCTTCGAGGAACGCGTTCTTGGTCAGCATGGCCGTCACGGCAAAGCTGCCCAGCACCATGGCGATCACCGGCAGCGTGATGTGCCACAGATAGTCCACGATGCGCGCCCCCCAGGACAGCTCGTCCCAGTTGGCCGACGTGAGCCCCCGCAGCGGAAACCACTGCAGCTGCCCTCCAAAGATGACCAGCAACGCCACACCCAGCACAAAGCCCGGAATGGCGTAGCCCAGCAGGATGAGCAGCGTAGTCACCAGGTCAAACCGCGACCCGGCCCGCACCGCCTTGGCCACGCCCAGGGGCACGGCGACGAGGTAGCTGATGAAGAAGGTCCACAGGCCGAGGCTGATAGAGACCGGGAGCTTCTCGACCACCAGTTGCCACACGTCCTTGTTCTGAAAGAAGCTCTTGCCCAGATCAAAGCGCGCGAACTGGCCCAGCATCTGAAAAAAACGTTCATGTGCAGGCTTGTCAAAGCCGTACAGGGCCTTGATCTGCTCCAGCCGCTTGGGGTCCACGCCCTGCGCGCCCCGGTAGCTCAGGCCGCCGCCTTCGGCACCGCCGCCGCCCACACTGGCCTTGGCTTCGGCCATGTACTGCTCCACGGGGCCGCCTGGCACAAACTGGATCACCACAAAGGTCAGCAAGAGCACGCCCAGCAGCGTGGGCAGCATGAGCAAGACACGTTTGAGGATGTAGGCAAACATGGGTGGGCTGGCGGGTGGTTATTTTTGGTCGGGCGCGGTCTGTGGCGGTATGCGCGCCCACCAGGTGTCAATCACCCACCCCTCGCCACTGGAGTACGGCGGCACTGCGGCGGGCTTGGCCAGGCGCCAGGCGTTGTAGGCCATGCGGTGCGTGGCCGCCGTCCATTGCGGAATGAGGTAGTGGCTGTGCGCAATGATGCGCTCCAGCGCGTGGCAGGCGGGCAGTAGCTGGGCTTCGGTTTTGGCCGAGGTCATGGCCTTGATCATGGCGTCCACCGCCGGGTTCTTCACGCCCGCAAAGTTGCCGGAGTCTTCCACGTCGGCCGCCTGGCTGCCGAACATGTCGGCAAACTCCTGACCCGGGTTGTGGGTGCCCTGAAAGGCCATCGAGGTGATGTCGAAGTCAAACTTCTGCAGCCGCTGCTGGTACAGCGCAAAGTCCACGGAGCGGAAGCGCAAGGTGACACCGATCTTTTCGAGGTTGCGCATCCAGGGGGTGATGGTGCGCACTCCAACTTCGTTGCTGTCCATGTATTCCAGCACCATGGCCTCGCCCTTCGCGTTGCGCAGGGCGCCATCGCGCACCTCCCAGCCCGCCTGTTTGAGCAGGGCCTGCGCGCGGCGCAGGTTGGCACGCAATGACGAATCGCCATCGGTGCGTGGGGGCACGGTCATGGGGCCAAAGGCGGTTACGGGAATGTCTTTGCGGTAGGGCTCCATCAGCGCGAGCTCCTCGGGCGACGGGCTGCCTTTGGTTTCGCACGCGGTGTTGCCAAACAGGCCGTTCACGCGCTGGTAGGCGCCGTAGAACATCTGGCGGTTCATCCACTCATAGTCCATCGCCAGGCCCAGGGCCTCGCGCACGCGCGCATCCTGCAGCAGCGGGCGGCGGGTGTTGAGCACGTAGCTCTGAAAGCCCGACGGCAGCTTGTGCTTGAACTCGCCCTTGACCAGCTCGCCGGTGTCGAACTTCTTGCCCGTGACGCGGCGGGCCCAATCGCCCGCGCTGAAGAACCGCATGAGGTCAAACTCGCCCGCCTTCAAGGCTTCCAGCCGCGCGGTGTTGTCCTTGTAAATCTTGACGAGGATGCGGTCGAAGTTGGCCGTACCCTTGCGCACATTGAGATCGCGTGCCCAGTACTGCGGGTCGCGCACATAGGTGATGTCCTTGCCAAACCGCACGGGCCCGATCTTGTAGGGGCCGCTGCCAATGGGGATGTCCATCACCACCTGGTCAAAGGGCTTGGCCTTGCCGTTTTCCACGCCCCAGTCGCGGCTGAACACCGGCAAGCCCCCCACGGTGATGGGAAGCTCGCGATTGGGTTGCTTGAAGCGGTAGCGCACGGTGCGGTCGTTGATCACATCCACGCCCGCCACCTCGATCAGCAAGGTCTTGTACGCAGGTGAGGTGAAGGGGCCCACCAGCGTTTCGTAGCTGTGCTTCACGTCCTGGGCCAGCACCGGCTTGCCGTTGTGAAAGCGCGCCTCGGGCCGCAGCCGGAAGGTGGCGGACAGCCCATCGGGGGCGACCTCTACGTCCTCGGCCAGCAGGCCATAGCCGGTCGCGGTCTCGTCCATGGAGCCCACCAGCAGCGAGTCGAACATCAGCGACGACAGGTAGGCGGGTGCGTTGCCCTTGATGGTGAACGGGTTGTACTTGTCGAAGGTGGAGACGCGCAGGTTGCTGACCAGCCGCAACTCGCCGCCCTTGGGGGCGTCAGGGTTGACGTAGTCGAAATGCGCAAAACCCGCCGGATAGCGCGGCTCGCCCCACAAGGCATACGCATGCGCTGCCCACGCTGGAACAGCACACCCCATCAGCAACAAAGCCAGCCAAAACCGCATGCGACAATTCTGCACTACGTTCGCAGGGGCTTGCAGCCAAAGCCGCATATCCACATGCACCGGGCGCCAAGCCTGCATTCGCTATTCCACAAGGAGATTTCACATGGGTTTTCTGACCGGCAAGAAGCTGCTCATCACGGGCGTGCTGTCCAACCGCTCCATTGCCTACGGCATTGCCAAGGCCTGCCACGAGCAAGGTGCCGAGCTGGCGTTCAGCTACGTGGGCGAGCGCTTCAAGGACCGCATCACCGACTTTGCGGCCGAGTTCAACTCCCAGCTGGTGTTTGACTGCGACGTGGCCAGCGACGAGCAGATCGCGCGCATGTTCGCGGATCTGTCGCAGACCTGGCCGAAGTTTGACGGCTTTGTGCACAGCATCGGCTTTGCACCGCGCGAAGCGATTGCGGGCAACTTTCTGGACGGCTTGAGCCGCGAAGGCTTCCGCATTGCACACGACATCAGCGCCTACAGCTTCCCGGCCATGGCCAAGGCGGCCCTGCCCTATCTGAACGACAAGTCGTCGCTGCTGACACTGAGCTACCTGGGCGCGCTGCGCTCCATCCCCAACTACAACACCATGGGTCTGGCCAAAGCCAGCCTGGAAGCCAGCGTGCGCTACCTGGCAGAGGCCGTGGGCCGCACCGAAGACGGCCGCAGTATCCGCGCCAACGGCATCAGCGCGGGCCCCATCAAGACCCTGGCTGCCAGCGGCATCAAGGACTTTGGCAAGCTGCTCAGCCGCGTGGCGGATGCCTCGCCCCTGCGCCGCAATGTCACGATTGAAGACGTGGGCAACGTGGCGGCCTTCCTGCTGTCCGACCTGGCCTCGGGCATGACCGCCGAGATCACCTACGTGGACGGCGGCTTCAGCCAGACTGCGGGCCTGAGCGCCGACCAGGTGTAATCCCCGCTCAGGCTACACGCCGAGCTCTCAAGCTCTCAAGCTCTCAATTGGCTTCTAGCGCAAGCAAATCATGCGCTGGAAGCTATTTTTTTGATAGCACACACCACAACATGCTCCGCAGACACTACCTGGCCTGGATGGGCCTCGCGCCCCTGGCTGTACTGACCACGCCCCAGGCCTGGGCCGCCGACGCACCCGCCCTGTTACTGGCCAACGTGTACCGCCCCGGCATGCGCCTGGCGGACTACTGGGTGAGCGAAAAATACGATGGCGTGCGCGGCTATTGGGACGGCCACACCCTGCGCACGCGGGGTGGCGAGACAGTGGTCGCCCCGGCGTGGTTCATCGCTGGCTGGCCCGATACGCCCATGGACGGTGAGTTGTGGGCGGGGCGCGGACGATTCAGCCACGCCCAGTCCACCGTGCGCCAGCAGCAGCCGGACGACGCCGCCTGGCGCGAGATGCGCTTCATGGTGTTTGACCTGCCCGCCCATGGCGGCACGTTTGACCAGCGCCTTCCTGCACTGAACAAGCTTGTCGAGGCGCTGGACCAGGCGTGGGTGCAGGCGGTGCCACAACAGCGCGTGGCGAGTGACGCCGCGCTACAGAAGTTGCTGCTGCGCACAGTGCGTGCGGGTGGCGAAGGACTGATGCTGCACCGTGGCGCATCGATGTACCGCGCAGGTCGCGGTGACGACCTCATCAAGGTCAAGACCCACGAAGACACCGAAGCTCGCGTGGTGGCACATCTGCCCGGCCAAGGCCGCCACGCCGGGCGGCTGGGTGCACTGGTGGTGGAGATGCCTTCGGGCCAGCGGTTCCGGCTGGGCGCAGGGTTGACCGACGCCGAGCGCGACCATCCGCCGCCCGTGGGCAGCTGGGTGACCTACCGCTTTCGGGGCACCCACGACAGCGGAGTGCCGCGCTTCGCGAGTTTCGTGCGGGTGCGAGAGGACATGCCGCCGGTCCGCTGACAGGGCCACAGCAACCCCTGGCCGATCCCGGCCCTGCGATGCGGTGGCCATGCACAGCGGGCGGGCAGCGCCTCCCATCAGTTGCGCAATCAGTTAGGCAACAGGACCTTGTCCACCACGTGGATCACGCCGTTGGACTGGTACACGTCGGCAATCGTCACCGTCGCCGTACCGCCCTTTTCGTCCGTCACCATGACGGCATTGCCGCTGGCCTTGGCGGTGAGCGTGCCACCCGCCACCGTCTTGAGGCTGGCCATGCCTTTGCCGTCTGCAATCATCTTGGACAACGCAGCAGCGTCGTACTTGCCCGCCACCACGTGGTAGGTGAGCACCTTGGTCAGGGTGGGCTTGCTCTCGGGCTTGAGCAGCGTGTCGACCGTGCCTGCTGGCAGGGCGGCAAATGCCGCATTGGTGGGCGCAAACACGGTGAACGGACCGGGGCCCTTGAGCGTCTCTACGAGGCCTGCAGCCTTGACCGCAGCCACCAAAGTGGTGTGGTCCTTGGAGTTCACGGCATTGTCGATGATGTCCTTGCTGGCCAGCATGGGCGCACCGCCCACCATGACCTGCGCCATGGCAGGCATTGCGGCAGCGGCCATGGAAGCAGTGAGGGCGATGGTGGCAAGGCGGGCGTTGAATCGAAGGGTCATGAGAATCTCCTGAGAGGTGTGTGAAGACAGTCGTCACCGCATGAAAACCACGCGGCTGACAGTCAATACGGCAGCACCACAACAGCGGATTCAAATGCACAAAAAAAATCGCTCCGCCAGCCATGCCGGGGAGCGATTTCTGGAGAGCTGGTGCACCCAAACACCAGCGCAAAGACAATGTTTACACGTTGCGTCCGTAGGGTCCGTCGTCGCCCACTTGCACCAGGTTCTTGGCAGTCGCCAGCGGCTTGGGGTTCTTGCCGGGCTTACCTTGCTCTGCCACACAGTCGGCGTAGTAGCGCACCTGGCCGTTCTCGTCTTCCACTTCCACCAAGCCATGGATATCGGTCTCAAAGCCCGGGCACAGCTTGGCGAATTCGCGGGCGAACTTGAGGTAGTCCACGATCTTCTTGTTGAAGACCTCGCCCGGGATCAGCAGCGGAATGCCCGGTGGGTACGGCGTGACCAGGCCCACGGTGATGCGGCCTTCCAGATGGTCGATCTCCACGCGCTCGGTGGTGCGATGCGCGATGTGCGCATACGCGTCCGAGGGTTTCATGGCGGGCGTGAGGTCCGACAGGTACATCTCGGTGGTCAGGCGTGCGATGTCGTACTTGGCGTACATCTCGTGCACGTGCTGGCACAGGTCCTTGAGGCCCATGCGCTCGTAGCGCTTGTGCTGCTGGCAGAACTCGGGAAGGATGCGCCACATGGGCTGGTTCTTCTCGTAATCGTCCTTGAACTGCTGCAGCGCGGTGAGCAGCGTGTTCCAGCGGCCCTTGGTGATGCCGATGGTGAACATGATGAAGAAGCTGTACAGGCCCGTCTTTTCCACCACCACGCCGTGCTCGGCGAGGTACTTGGTCACGATGGACGCGGGGATGCCGGTCTTGTCGAACTTGCCGTCCAGGCTCAGGCCCGGCGTGACGATGGTGGACTTGATCGGGTCCAGCATGTTGAAGCCGTCGGCCAGCTGGCCGAAGCCGTGCCACTTGCTGCCCTTCTTGCTCTTGCTGTCGCTGCGGATGATCCAGTCTTCCGCACGGCCGATGCCCTCGTCGGTGAGCTTTTCGGGGCCCCAGACCTTGAACCACCAGTCGTTCTTGCCGAACTCTTCCTCCACCTGGCGCATGGCACGGCGAAAGTCCAGTGCCTCCAGAATGCTCTCCTCCACCAACGCCGTGCCACCGGGCGGCTCCATCATCGCGGCGGCCACATCGCAGCTGGCGATGATGCTGTACTGAGGGCTGGTGCTGGTGTGCATCAGGTAGGCCTCGTTGAACAGGTGGCGGTCGAGCTTGGTGGTCTGCGAGTCCTGCACCAGCACATGCGATGCCTGGCTGATACCGGCCAGCAGCTTGTGGATGGACTGTGTGGCGTACGTCACCGAGTGCTTGGGGCGTGTGCGCTTTTTGCCCATGGCGTGGTAGCTGCCATAGAACGGGTGGAACGCGGCGTGCGGCAGCCAGGCCTCGTCAAAGTGCAGGTTGTCCACATAGCCATCGAGCATGCCCTTGATGGTCTCGGTGTTGTAAAGCACGCCGTCGTAAGTGGACTGCGTGAGTGTGAGCACGCGGGGCTTGACCTTCTTGGCATCCACGCCCTTGAGCAGCGGGTTGGCCTTGATCTTGGCCTCGATGGCCTTGGGCTCAAACTCGCTTTGCGGGATGGGGCCGATGATGCCAAAGTGGTTGCGCGTGGGCTTCATGAACACGGGGATGGCGCCCGTCATGATGATGCTGTGCAGGATGGACTTGTGGCAGTTGCGGTCCACCACCACCACATCGCCAGGGGCCACGGTGTGGTGCCACACCATCTTGTTCGATGTGGATGTGCCGTTGGTCACAAAGAAGCAGTGGTCGGCGTTGAAGATGCGCGCGGCGTTGCGTTCGCTCTCGCCGATGGCACCGTTGTGGTCCAGCAGCTGGCCCAGTTCTTCCACCGCGTTGCACACGTCGGCGCGCAGCATGTTCTCACCATAAAACTGGTGGTACATCTGGCCCACAGGGCTCTTCAGGAACGCCACGCCGCCGGAGTGGCCGGGGCAATGCCAGCTGTACGAGCCGTCTTCGGCATAGTCCAGCAGGGCCTTGAAGAATGGGGGCTGCACGCTCTCCAGATAGCTCTTGGCCTCGCGGATGATGTGGCGCGCCACAAATTCGGGGGTGTCCTCGAACATGTGGATGAAGCCATGCAGCTCGCGCAGGATGTCGTTGGGCAGGTGGCGGCTGGTCTTGGTCTCGCCGTGCACATAAATGGGCACTTCGGTGTTCTTGCGGCGCACCTCGCCAATGAAGTTTCGCAGGCTCAGCACGATGGGATCGAGCCCCTCGCCCTCGGAGAATTCTTCATCGTCGATGGACAAGATGAACGCACTGGCGCGACTTTGCTGCTGCGCAAACTGCGAGAGATCACCATAACTGGTGACCCCCACCACTTCGAAGCCCTCGGCCTCAATGGCCTGCGCGAGCGCACGAATGCCAAGCCCCGAGGTGTTCTCGGAACGATAGTCTTCATCGATGATGATGATGGGAAAGCGAAACTTCATGCGCAGCCTCCAAGGAGCCGTGGCCTGCCCGGCCAAAAATCGAAATAGGCGCGAAGTGTAAGGAATAACGTTGACGCGCCTTTGAACTGCCATCCTTTTGACCCAGAATGTGGTGCACTAAATACAACCACACAAGGAGGTTCACCATGGAGGCATCCACCATCTGGTGGCTGGCGGCAGGGGCCGTGGTCGTGGCAGAACTGCTCACCGGCACTTTCTACTTGCTGATGGTGGCCCTGGGGCTGATGGCTGCCGCCCTGGCGGCCCACCTGGGACTGGCATCCGCGCTGCAAATAGTGTCAGCAGCCATCGTGGGCGGCGGCGCGGTAGTGACCTGCTACCTGATGAGAAAAAAGCGCCCTGGCGACCCGTCTGCGCGTGCGGACCGCAGCGTGAACATGGATGTGGGCGAAACCATCCACATTGAAAGCTGGAACCCGGACGGCACCACCACTGTGAAGTATCGGGGCGCCCAATGGACGGCCATCCACCGCCCTGGTGTCACCCCCTCTACCGGCATGCACCGCGTGGCAGAGCTGGTGGGCAACCGCCTGCTGGTGGACCCGCTGTAACCAACACAGACTCCCTGTCGATCACCAAAGAAAGGCTTCCCATGGAAATTGCCATCGTCATCCTGATCATTGCCGTGATCTTCATCGCCCGCTCGGTCAAGGTCGTGCCCCAGCAAAATGCCTGGGTCAAGGAGCGCCTGGGCAAATATGCAGGCACGCTGACCCCGGGGCTGAACTTTCTGATCCCCTTTGTGGACAAGGTCGCCTACAAGCACAGCCTCAAGGAAATCCCGCTCGATGTACCCAGCCAGGTCTGCATCACCCGCGACAACACCCAGCTGCAAGTAGACGGCATCCTGTACTTTCAGGTCACCGACCCCATGCGCGCCAGCTATGGGTCGAGCAACTACATCATGGCCGTGACCCAACTGGCGCAGACCTCGCTGCGCTCGGTCATCGGCAAGCTCGAACTCGACAAGACCTTTGAAGAGCGCGACATCATCAATGCGCAGGTGGTGCAGGCCATCGACGAAGCCGCACTGAACTGGGGAGTGAAGGTACTGCGCTATGAAATCAAGGACCTCACCCCGCCAAAGGAAATCCTTCACGCCATGCAGGCCCAGATCACTGCAGAGCGGGAAAAGCGCGCACTGATCGCTGCCTCCGAGGGCCGCCGCCAGGAACAGATCAACATCGCCACTGGCGAGCGCGAGGCCTTCATCGCCCGCTCTGAGGGCGAAAAGCAGGCCGTGATCAACAAAGCCCAGGGCGAGGCCGAATCCATCAAGGCCGTGGCCGAAGCCAATGCCCAGGCCATCGAACGCGTGGCCGCCGCCATCCGCCAGCCCGGCGGCGAACAGGCCGTGCAGCTCAAGGTGGCTGAAAAGGCCGTGGACGCATACAGCCAGGTGGCGTCGGACTCCACTACCACCCTCATCGTGCCCAGCAATATGACCGAGGTGTCGGCGCTGATAGGGTCGGCGATGAAGATGGTGCAGACATCCCAAAAGGCGGGCTGACAGCGCGTCGGCCGATGGAAATTTTCAGGCGATACCGACCTGTGGCCAGAACGCCCCCAATCCTGTGGCTATAATCGAGGGCTTCGGAGAGGTGGATGAGCGGTTTAAGTCGCACGCCTGGAAAGCGTGTGTGGGCTAATCCCCACCGCGGGTTCGAATCCCGCCCTCTCCGCCACATATCAACCCAGGTGATTCCGGTCACCTGGGTTTTTTGTTGTTGGGATGGCTTGATGCACACAGTGCCACGGCGCTTTGGGCTGAACATCGCCGACTGGGCGCCCCGCTCGGCGCATCATGGGTGAAATCCCCGGAGATCTGCGAATGCTGATGCGTCGGAAGTTCGTTGGCATCTTGTGGAGCCTCGCGGCTGTGATGGCGCCAGCGTGGGCTCAAGGGACGCTGTTCAAGGTGCCCACCCGCGACGGAGTGACCAACTCCCTGTTCTGGGAGTCTGCTCCGAATGCCAAGGCCACTGTGCTTCTTTTTCCGGGCGGCGCTGGTGGATTCGGAAAGGTAGAGGACGGCAGCCCCACAGGCGGCAACTTTCTGGTCCGCTCTGCCCCGCATTTCATTGCGCGCGGCTACAACGTGGCGATCTTCGGGCGGCCCAGCGACATGGAGCTGGGCTGGAATGAGCGCACGGGCAAGGCACACATGACCGATGTCGCCAAGGTACTCGATTTTTTGAAGCGCCTGAGCGACTTGCCCGTATGGGTTGTGGGCACCAGCCGCGGGACAGTGTCTGCGACAGCGATGGCCGTTCATGTCAAAGACCCGGCGATTGCGGGGCTGGTACTGACCTCCAGCGTGGTGCGCAGGAGCACACCGGGTGCAGTGCCCACTCAAGACCTGCAGGCCATACATATCCCGGTGCTGGTTTACCACCATGCCAGGGACGGCTGCAAACATTGCCAGGCCAGCGACACGCCCGCCATTCTGAGAGGGCTGACACGGGCGCCCGTCAAAAAACTGATGGTGGTGGATGGCGGCTCTCACCCTGTGGGAGACGAGTGCGCAGGACAGCACTGGCACGGCTTCATTGGCATGGAGCAGGAAGCCATTGCCCAGATCACCGCATGGATTCAGGCGCCCGCGCCCTGAGCCATTCCCTGCCGCGATGACCGCTTGAAGGCTCCACAGGAGCCCTCTGCAGCTCGTCAGCTTGGCGCTCCATCCGCCTCGAACTGCAGGCCCTGAAACGCCCCCACCGCGTGCAAGGAGCGGAATGTTTCTGGGAGGTTTGTAAAGGCAACAGGCCGTAACAGTTACCCATAGGCCCTTGGTATCGCACTTGTCTTACACGCGGAACTGCGGCACTTTGCTGAAATCCTAGCCAGCAGCCATTGAGGTTGCGCTGGGAGGTCATTGCGGCCCCTCACCCTTTTTGCTGAAAAGGACTTCACCATGAAACGCCATTCTTTACCGCCGGGAGCGCGCGCGTTGATAGCGTTCATCGGAACCGTGGTGCTGGCAGTGCTGGCAGCGGTGTCTTTGCTGATGCCGGACGTGGCCGTGCAGTCTGTGGATTCGATGTCGCACGGGCTTACCGGGCTCGACCAGATTTTGTCCACCAGCTTTCTGGACCACTGATCCGTGACAACTGCCGACGTGGCTGGTGCTGAGCTGCTGCGCGTGTGCGTCCAAACAGCAACACAGTAGCAAAAAGCATAGCATCGGAGTACCATTCGACGCTGCACACCGGGTGTTTTCGGTGGCATTCTGGAATGGAGGACGATCGTGACCACACGTTTTCGCATCTCTGCAAACCGTTTTTCCTTGATTCGCTTCCCAAAATTCTGGGGCTCGATGGTGTTGCTGGCCACCGTGGTGGGCTGTTCCAGCCCCCGCGACAACGCCCTGGACGAGTTCTCGCGCTGGTACGACGGTGCCAAGGCCCAGGCCCAAGCAGGGGCCATGAGCTGGAGCGAGCTGTACAAGCAAAGCTTTGACCGCCTGACTGCCCTGCCCCCCTCGCTGCAACAAGACACACGTCTCGAAAACACCGTGCTGCTGCTGTCTGTGGCCCGCAAGCTGGAGTCCAACGAAATCAGCCCCCAGCAGTTCGCCATGGAGCGAGACGACATCGAGACCCAGTTGCAGGCTCGCCTGCGCTGACGACGCCACCAGCAGCGGCAATGCAGCTTCTGGCGGCCTGGTCAATGGCTTGAGCAGCGGTTGCTGAAGCAACTGGGGCAGCTTTTTGCCCCCGCCACCGCTCGTTACCTGCCTCCTCCTTAGCGTGGCGTTCACTGCTATCGAGACGTAAACCCCGACTGCTCCACCACCCCCACGCGACGGCGCAACGCATCGGCTGCCGCAGTGTCCCCGGCAGCCTCTGCCCTTTGCACCTGTAGCAGCAACCACGCCATCAGCGGCCTGCGCCAGCCTTGCGCCGACGCGGTATCGGTGGCCGTGGCGATCACGGCAGGGCTGGCACGCCCCGTCTGCAACAGCACGCCCGCCGCCACCAGCCGCGAAAGTGGGTCGGCAATGCCTGCCAAGGCGGCAGCGTTGCCTGCCGTGGCGACCGCACGCTGCGCCGTTGGCAATAGAGCCACCTGTCCGGCTTGTACGCGGCCCGCCAGATAGTCGGCATAGGCCTGTTCGGGCGCTGCGGCATCGGTCCGCAATGCCTCAAAGCGTTCACACGGCTCGGTGACCAGACTCGCCACCTGGGCCGCACAGCGCATCAGTTCCAGGCGCGCCAGCAGATCGGGGCGGCCCGTGCGGGCGACTTCGGCGCGGGCGCGGTCCCATTCGAGCTTTTCCACGCGCGCATTGCCAGACAGGTAGGCATCGATGGCCTTCTGGGACGCGCCCTGGGCATTCATCTGCCAGTCGGGCACCGGAGGATGGCTGGAGCACGCAGCCAACACAACGGCACAGCCGATAGCCAAAAGGCGGAACATGACCCGCGAACGATAGGGAGCAGATGGGTTCATGGCAGCTTCAGCTCCGTATCACGTGCAAAGGGCCATTTGCGGTTGATCTCGTTGACCAGGCTTTCTACCTTGCGCAGGTTGCTTTCCACCTCGGCGCGCAGCGCGCCCAGATCGGTGGTAGCTTCGCGGGCATTGGCGCCAATGGCCTGGGCCTCCACCAGCACAGCATCCACCTTCTTGAGGCTGGTGCGGGTGTCGGACAACAAACCATTGAGCTGGGCCACGGTGGCGCGCACCTCAGGCACCAGCGCGTCCTTGTTGCCCGCGCTGCCAAACACCTGTTTGTCGGCGCGGGCGGCCATGCCGTCCAGGCGCGCCAGCAGCGCGTTGGTGCGCTCCAGCGTGGCCACAATTTTCTTCGCATCGGCTTCGTTGCCCATCAGCACGCCCAGGGCGCCGCCCGGCCCGTTCAGGCGCTCCGTGAGGGCCTTGACGTTGGTCAGGGTGTTGCCCAGCGCGGCGTCGGGCGACGTCAGGGCGTTCAGGTTGGTCAGCAGCTCGCGCGCGGTGGCCATGAGCTGCGGGATCTCCGCCGTGGCATCCCCGCGCAACACCGGCCGCACCGCGCCATCGGGCAGTGCAGGGTCGGTCAGGATGCCGGAGTACGCCCGGATGTTGGTGCCCCCCACCAGACCGCGCACCAGCGTGAACACGCTGGACTCGCGCAGCCAGTGCGCGTCCTTGCGGGGCACGTCCACCAGGATGCGGGCATTGCCCGATTCGGCCAGCTCGATGCGCCGCACGCGGCCAATGGGAAAGCCCGAGAAGGTCATGTCCATGCCCACCACCACGCCTTCGGAGTCATCGGCCGTCAGCACCAGCGTCTGCGTGGGCTCAAAAGCACCCCGCGCATACAGCAGGTACAGGCCCGAACCCACGATGAGGGCCAAGGTGAACAGCAGCAGCGCCGCAGCCTTGAGTTCCAGATAGGCCACCGGGCGCAGGGTCTCGACCGGAGGCGCGTCGGCCCCGGCGGGGCCATGCGATGGGTGAGGAGGATGGTCGTTCATGTCGTGGGTTTATGCGGGTGGGTGCGACCGGCGCGGGCCGTCAGTAGTAGTTGCCCATGAGCGAGGCCACCTCGATCAGCAGCAGCACCGCAAACATGCGGGCCAGGCCGCCCAGTTCCGAATCGGGCTGGGTGCGCTCACCGCTGTCATAGAGGCCAGCAGCCATGGGAATCAGCGCCACGGCCAAGCTGAAGAACAGGGTCTTGAGCACAAACACCATGGTCACGCTGGGCGAAAACACCTGTCCGAACATGCGCGTGTAGCTCGGCAGCCCCGCCATGTTGAAGCCGTACACCCCCAGGTACGCCAGCACCAGCGCCACCACGCAACTGAGCGCAGCCAGCGTGACGCAGGCAAACACCCCGGCAATCACGCGGGGCAGCAGTTCGATGCGCACCGGGTCGGAGCCCTGGCGGCGCAGCGCCTCGAACCGGCCCGTGAGCCGCAGGTGCGCCAGTTGCGAGCCGTTAGGAATGGTGCAGCGCATGGCCACAAACAAGGCGGCCGTGAGCGGGATGAGCTCCAGCACCAGCACGCGGATCACCATCTCCAGCGCATAGCGCGACAGCCCGTAGCTCAGCGCCGTGACCACCACGATACGCGTGAGCACCAGGCTGATGAGCGCCGCCAGCACCGTAAAGCCCAGCAGCACCGGCGCCGTGTCCAGATACAGGTGCCGGGCCAGGGCGCGGCGGGTGCCCCTGCCGTAGCTGGACGGCGACAACACCAGCACCAGCACCACCGCGCCCAGATACAGGATGCGCCACCAGGCCACCGCCCAGCGCCGCGCCGTGTTCCACACACGTTCGGGCAGGGAGAGGCCGGGAAGGCGCGAGATCATGGGCGGATCATAGCGGGGGCCTGCGCCAGGGCAGCCCATGGCAGGCTTCTGGAGATATTTGGGCCATTTTCGGGCGGTAGCGCTACAAGCATATGCCCAAGCAGCTATCAATTAAATAGCGAACAGCACACACGCAGCCACGCCGCACAACAACTGCTCACACATGGCGCTTGCCCTGGCTGGGAGGGGCAGCAGCGCCCACGGGCTGCGCGTCAGCCCGCGCATGCAGCGCTTCGATGATGTGGCAGGTGGCGTCCGCGCCATCGCAACGGCTGCGCAGCGCCTGCAGGTCCGCCTCCAGCGCCTGCAGCTCGGCCAGACGGGTGCGCACATGCACCAGGTGTGCATCCAGCGTGTCGCAGGCGGCATGGCAGTCCGTCTTGCTGTCCCAGTCCAGCGCCAGCAAGGTCCTGACCTCGTCCAGCGACATGTCCATGGCGCGGCACAGGCGGATAAACCGCAGCTGGTGCACGTCCGCCCTGCTGTACAGGCGATAGCTGTTGTCGCCGCGCGCACCAGGCGGCAGCAGCCCCTCTTTTTCGTAGTACCGGATGTTGGCGGCCGACACGCCGGACTGCTGGGCAGCCTCGCCGATACGGAACTGTGCAGCGTTTTGGTCCATGGGCTTGACTTTCAAGTGACTTCAAGGTTTCCAATGATGCCATCGCTTTCCAAAACCGCCAGGAGAAGAAACCATGTCTGCCCATTGCCACCACGACCACGGGGCCACCGGCCACAGCCACGACGCCCCGGCCAGCGCCGACCCACGCTACCGCCGCATCCTGTGGATTGCGCTCATCGTCAACGCCGCCATGTTTTTGGTGGAGCTGGGCGCGGGCACCCAGTCGGGGTCGGCATCGCTGCTGGCCGACGCCATCGACTTTCTGGGTGACGCCGCCAACTACGGCCTGTCGCTGTGGGTGCTGGCCATGGCGCTGACCTGGCGGGCCCGTGCCGCGCTGGTCAAGGGCGCCAGCATGTTGGCGTTTGGCGTGTTCGTGATCGGCCGGGTGGCCTGGGGGGTGTGGCAAGGGGTCCCGCCGGAGCCCTTCACCATGGGCGGCGTGGGTCTGCTGGCGCTGGCGGCCAACCTGGGCGTGGCCGCCCTGCTCTACGCCTGGCGCGAGGGCGATGCCAACATGCGCGGCGTGTGGCTGTGCACGCGCAACGACGCGCTGGGCAATCTGGCCGTGATGGCCGCCGCGCTGGGGGTGCTGGGCACGGGCACGGCCTGGCCGGACCTGGCGGTGGCGGCCATCATGGCGGGCCTGGCCATCAGCGGCGGCTGGAGCGTGATCCGCCACGCGCGGCAGGAGCTGGCCAGCACGGCAGCCGCCCCTGCAACGCACGGGTGCTGAACCGTGCGCCTGCGCCTGTCCACCCCTTTGAATGCACCCCCTGAATGGGTGGCCGCGCAGCTTCAAAGCACAGCGGTGTTTCGCCACATTGCGGCGCCGCTGGTGCTGTTCCGCCCCACCTGTGGCACACCGTGGCCCGCTCACTGGTCCCCCGGCGACCTGCAGTTGCAGATGCGGCTGCTGGGGCTGTTGCCCATGGGTTCGCAAACCGTGCGCATCTCCATCGAGCCATCTGCCCAGGCCGGTGGCTGGCCCACGCTGCGCGACAACGGCGAGGGCGCGCTGATGCGGCGCTGGGACCACCGCATCACGCTGCAGCCACTGCCCGACGGCCACACGCTTTACACCGACGACATCGACGTGGTCGCGCGCCACCTGCCCTGGCTGATGACGCCCCTGAGCGGGGCGTTTGCCCAGGTGTTCTACCGGCACCGGCAACGGCGCTGGCGCCAGTTGGCCGCACGCCGCGCTGCAGACCCCATGGCCGACCCCATGCGCCAGCAACGCGCGTTCGACCACCTGCTAGCCGCGTTTGACCGCGACGCGGGTGCGCCGCCAGCCACCCGCTGGCGCTGGCTGGAGGCCGCTCACGTGCTGGGGCAGAGCACGCTGTTCCTGCATTGGCGGTCCCACAGGGTCATGCTGCGCTACGCCCTGCAGTTGCGCGACCTGCGCGAGGCCGGCGGGCAGGTGCTGCGGCTGGCGTTGGTGCCGCTGGGGCACTTGCTGGCACGGCTGCCCATAGGCAATACGGGCCGGGCGCGGGTGAGTGCGCTGGCGCCCATGGCACCGCAGCCGCACATCACGCGCTTGATCAACGAGGCGCTGGCGGCGGCCAGCCTGCCGGCGCTCAACATTTGGCAAAAAATGGCGGTAGCGCATGATCTACATGCGCAGGCAGCTAACAATTCCAGAGCAATCGGCTGACTTGCGCTTGGCCGCCTGCCACCAGGAATTTGATGCACGACAAGCCCGGCATGGGGCTTGCATGGTCCAATTCACCGCTCGTGCGCACCCGGTTGCCCTTTGGGGGCCGCACGCACAGCCTTCACTCCCCTGCACTTTGCCCATGTCATCCCGCTCCCCTGCCGCCTCCGCAGCGCCTGCCCCCCTGGCCGTGCCCCACAGCCTGACGGAAGATGCCGTAGCCATCTTCACCGGGGTGTTGCTGATCTCGGTGGGGGTGGCGTTTTTCACCAGCGCGGGGTTGCTCACGGGCGGCACGGCGGGGTTGGCATTCTTGCTGCACTACGCCACGGGCATCGGTTTTGGCAAGATTTTCTTTGTGCTCAACCTGCCGTTTTACTGGCTGGCACTGCGCAAGCTGGGCCGCGCCTTCACCGTCAAGACCTTCATCGCGGTGCTGCTCTTGTCGCTGCTGACCGAGCTGCAGTCGCAGTTCCTACAGTTTGCGCAGTTGCAGCCGCTGTATGCCGCCATTGCGGGCGGGCTGATCACGGGCACCGGGTTTCTGGTGCTGTTCCGCCACCGCTGCAGCCTGGGCGGCGTGGGCATTGCGGCGCTGTACCTGCAAGACCGCTACGGCTGGCGCGCTGGCAAGGTGCAGATGGCTGTGGACTGCTGCATCGTGCTGCTGGCCCTGTGGACGGTGGAGCCCCTGCGCGTGGCCTGGTCCATTGCTGGCGCCGTGGCACTCAACCTGGTGCTGGCCATGAACCACCGGCCAGGCCGCTACATGGCGGTGTAGTCCCGGGCCGCAGGCGATTGAGCGCCCTGCAGAGACGCACCCCGTCTACGTGGAAACCTGCCAGCCCAGCCCGCTGTGCAGCCGGTGCTCCAGCGCCTCGATGGGCACCGGGCGGCTGAACAGGTAGCCCTGCCACAGCGTGCAGCCGTGGCGCTCCAGAAACGCGCGCTGCGCCTCGGTCTCGACCCCCTCGGCAATCACGTCGATGCCCAGGCTCTGGGCCATGCCGATGATGGTCTGCACGATGAGCGCATCGGTGTGCTGAATGCCGATGTTGCGCACAAAGCTCTGGTCGATCTTGAGCTGGTCCAGCGGCAGCCGTGTCAGGTACGACAGCGACGACTGGCCGGTGCCAAAGTCGTCCATCGAAAAGCGCAGGCCCAGCGCTCGCAACGCGTTCATCTTGGCGATGGTGTCGTCCACGTTGTCCAGCGCCAGGCTCTCGGTCAGCTCCAGCTTCAGGCGGTCGGGCCGCGCGCCGGTCTGGCGCAGCACGGCCACCACCTGCTCCACGAAGTCGGCCTGTCGGAACTGGCGCGCGCTCACGTTCACCGCCAGTTGCAGGTCGGCCGTAGCGGGGTGCTCCTGCCAGCGACGCAGCTGCGCACATGCAGTCTGCAGCACCCACAGGCCAATGGGCAGGATGAGTCCGGTCTCTTCGGCCAGCGGGATGAACTCGAACGGTGGCACCATGCCGCGCGCCGGGTGGTTCCAGCGGATCAGCACCTCGGCCCCCACCACGTGGGTGCCGCAGCCCACCTGCACCTGGTAGTGCAGTGTGAACTGGCCTTGGTCCAGCGCAGCGCGCAGGTCGTTCTCCAGCGCAGCTCGGGCGGTCAATGCGGCCTGCATGCGGGGGTCAAAAAAGCGGATGCCGTTGCGCCCTGCCGTCTTGGCGGCGTACATGGCCAGGTCGGCGTGCTTGACCACGTCTTCCACCGTCTGGCTCTGGCCACTGAACAACACCGCGCCCACGCTGGTGGTGCTGTGCACATGGTGCGATGCGAGCTGGTAGGGCTGGTTGAGCGCGGCCAGAATCTTTTCGCCCACCGTCTGCGCCTGCTCGGCCGCGTCGGTGGCGAGGGCACCCAGGTCTTCCAGCAGCACCAGAAACTCGTCACCGCCCAGCCTTGCCACGGTGTCGCCTTCACGCACGCAGGCTGTCAGCCGCTGGGCCACCTGCTGCAGCAGCACATCGCCCATGTCGTGGCCCAGGGTATCGTTGAGGTTCTTGAAGTGGTCCAGGTCCAGGCAAAGCAGTGCCCCTTGCAGCCCTGAGCGCGCGCTGGTGGCAAAGGCCTGTTGCAGCCGGTCCATCATCAGGCGGCGGTTGGGCAGATGGGTTAGCGGGTCGTAGAACGCCAGGTGCTCGATCTCGCGCGCCGCCGCCGCGCGCTGGGTGATGTCGCTGAGCGTGGCCACATAGTGCGTCAGCACCCCGTGCTGGTCTGTCACAGCGGTGATGGCCATGAAGTGCAGGTTCACCTCGCCGCTCTTGCAGCGGTTCCACAGCTCGCCCTTCCACTCGCCCGTGCTGGCCAGGCTGGCCCGCATGGCATCGAAAAAAACCTTGTCGTGGTGGCCCGAGGCCAGCAGGCTGGCGCAGTGACCCGCCACCTCGTCAGCGCCGTAGCCGGTGATGCGGCTGAACGCCCGGTTGGTGCGCAGGATGAGGGTGTCCGCGTCGGTGACGATCATGCCCTCCTGCGATTCAAACGCAATGGCTGCAATGCGCAGTTCGTTCTCGTCGCGCTTGCGGGCTGATATATCCTTGCCCACGCCCCGGTAGCCACAAAACACACCGTCCTCGTCAAACACGGGCGTGCCGCTGATGGACACCCAGTACGAGTAGCCCTGCTGGTCGCGGCGCTCGAACTCGAAGTCGCGGAACTCCTGGTGGCGCTCCAGCAGCGCACGGTGCTCCTCCCACAGCGCATCGCTCATGCCCGGCGCAGCCAGCTCCCAGCGTGTCTTGCCCATGTGCAGCGCGGCCTCCTGCACCAGCCGGTCATCGGCCCGGCCCTCTACATGCGTGAGGCGAAACTGCGCGTCCTGCTCCCAGTACCAGTCGGACGACAGTCCTGTCAGGGTGCGAAACCGCGCCTCGTTGTCCTCCAGCTTGCGGCGCACGCGGTAGGCCTCGCTCACGTCGCTGAACACCAGCACCACCCCCACGATCTGCCCGTGGGCGTTGCGGATAGGGGCAGCGCTGTCAGCAATGTGATATTCGGCCCCATGCCGGGCCAGCAGTGTGGTGTGGTTGCTTAACGCCACCACCTGGCCCCTGTCCATCACCAGCTGCACAGGGTCCACCTGCGGCTCGCGGGTACCGGTGTTGACGATGCGGAACACCTCGGGCAACGGCTGCCCCACGGCCTGTGCCAGGGGCCAGCCCGTTAGGCGCTCGGCCACCGCGTTCATGCGGGTGATGCGGCCCTGCGCGTCGGTGGCGATCACGCCATCGCCGATGGAGTGCAGCGTGATGGCCAGGTTTTCTTCGCTCTGCCGCAGTTCGGCCTCGGCTTTCTGGCGCGTCAGGGCCATACGGTCAAAACGGCGGCCCAGTTCGGTCAGCTCCTGCAGGCCTGTGGCGGGCACGCGCGACACATAGCGCCCCTCAGCCAGTTCGTCCGTGGCGTGCAGCAGGCACCGCAGGGGCCGCATCACGCCGCGCCGCACGCCCACCTGCGCCACGGCAAAGGACAGCACCAGGCCGCCCAGCAAGAACGCCATCTCGGTCCACATGCGGCTGTTGGCCGCGGCGTACAGGTTGTCCAGCGGCACCGTCAAACTCATGGTGGCCACGGGTTTACCGCCCGCCTCGATGAGTGGCTGGAACACCACCAGCTCAGGGGTGCCATCCGCGCGCGTGCGCTGGCGCTGCCCCTGCGGGGTCTGTAGCACCAGGGCGCGGAACTCGCCATCGGCAAACGGAGCCCCCAGCTCGCTGGCATCGGGCGGGTAGCGCGCCAACACACGGCCGTCGGGGTCGGACACGCGGGCCACCGCGCCGTCCGGCAGCCCAAGGTCGGTAAGCCGCAGGCTCCACCACTCCAGCGACACCACCGCCACGGCAGCGGCCACCACGTCTTGCGTGCCCGGCGGAATCACCGGGTAGGCAAAGTTGACACTGGCCACCTGGGCAGCGCGGTCTACCTGGAAGCTGCCCACCGCAAAGTCCCGCCCCGAGATCGTCTGCTGAAAATACGAGCGGTTGGCCACATTGACAGGCGCCTTCAGCGGCCGCGCATTGCACAGCAGCTCGCCATCCGCCCGAGGCACGCCAATGTTGACGTAGGTGGTGTTGAGCGACAGCACTTCGGCCAGGTAGCGCCCGCACTGGAGAGCGGATGGGTCGTGCACCTGCGGCATGGCGGCCAGCTGCTGCAGAAACTGGCGGGTGTTCTGAATCAGCCGTTGCTGGGTACCTGCCACCGACTGAAGGGTCTGTAGCGCGCGCTCTTCGGCGGCAGCGATCGCGTCTGTGCGGTGGGTCCGTGCCTGATACACCACCAGCAGCACCGCCGGCAGCGTGGCCCACAGCACCAGCCAGCGAATCCGCGCGGACAAGGTGCTCCACATTCCAGCGACCCATGGGGGCATACCGACCTTTCTGTGCAAGAGAAAGACGCCTGAGCACACATTTGCCAGCACCTGCGGACAGGCGGGCAGACATGTTTAGTCACATGTTACTGCCCATGCTCCAAAAAGGCATTCACGATTTGCGCGGGTTTGCCTCCAGGGTCTTTGACCGGTTGCCCATGCGCGCCGGGCAAGAAAAGGGTGTGCCTGCGGAACCTTGCGCCGCCCCGCCGTATCATTGACGGATGCGTCGCGGCTTTTTCTTCCTGCTGATGGTGGTGCTGGTCCTTCGGGGCCTGACGGGCACGGCCATGGCGGCCGGCCTGGTAGTGCCGCTGCTGCCAGCAGGCCCTGCGCAACATACTGAGGCCCATCAGCCCATGCCAGAAGGCATGGCCCACGACCAGGGCCACCCGCACGATCATTCCGCAACCCTTGCGCAGGCCGAGGGCCTGGCACCCGCCGACGCCCACGCCCACCACGGCGCCCCGGCCGCCGAGCCCGCCATCGACCACACTGCCAGCCACTCTGCAGCCTGCCAGGACCACGGCACGGGCTGCCCCCCTCACAGCGACCACGACCACCACAGCGCCAGCTGCTCGGCCTGCGAAATCTGCCACTCGGCCATGCTGGGCCTGCCCGCATCGCTGACCCCCGCCCCCCTGCCAGCCGGAGCCCTGCTGCCCCTGGCATCCGCGCAGTTTGACAGCGCCCCTGCGGCGCTGGCCATCAAACCACCCATCGCCTGATCTCCGACGCCCGAAGTGCGTCTGCCACAGCCTGATTGCCCCTGAACAACGGGGTACTTCGCGCGGCAGCGCCCTTTTTTTTCGTTCGTTGTCTGGAGATCGCCATGCGCGCCCCTGCCATTTTTCTCTCCTTGCCGTCGCCCGGGCCATCGTGGCCGCTGCGACTGGCTTTTCTTGCCCTGTTGTCGCCCTTGCTGGCACAAGCCCAGGGCCCATCCGCACGCGACGCCACCCGCGCCGATGCACCCGCCGCCCCACTGCCGTACACGGCCATGCCGCCACAGCCCCCGCTGGTGGACGCCTTGCCCACACCGCAGGCCTGGCGCCAGGCGCACGAGGCCGTGGGCGCGTTCCCGCGCGGCCATGCGGACATCGTGACCTGGGAGGCACAGGGAGGCACTGGCGCATCCCCCACGCCCGCAGCCTCCACGGCGGCGCCCATGCCACACCACCAGGGCATGCAGCACGGCATGCCCCATGAGACGCCGCATGGGATGCACCACAGAGGCCCTGGAAATGCTCCCCCTGCCCACCGCCCCGAGCAGAAGGACAAGCCATGATCAGCGCCCACCGCCTCACCGTACTGGCTGCCGCCACCCTGCTGGCGGGCTGCGCCAGCGTTTCGCCCGATGGCCTGCGCAGTGATGTCGCAGCCCTCACTGCGGGCCGTACCGCCGGTGTGCCCCAGGCGGCCTTGCCCGCCACGGACCCGAGCGCTCGCGCAAAGGCCCAGCAGTCCGTCGACAGCTGGCTCGCGCAGCCCCTGACGCAAGACGCCGCCGTGCGCATCGCCCTGCTCAACAACCCCGGCCTGCAAGCCCGGCTGTCCGCGCTGGGCGTGGCCGATGCCGAGCGCGTGCAAGCCATCACGCTGCCCAACCCGCACCTGAGCCTGGGGCGCTTCGCCAACAGCCAGGAACGCGAGATCGAACGCACCCTGGCCTTTGGCCTGATGGACCTCATCACCCTGCCCTGGCGCACCCAGCGCGAGGCGGAACGTCTGCAGATCGCGACGCTGCATGCCGCGCAGGACGTGGTGCAACTGGCCGCAGACACCCGCCGCGCCTGGCTGCGGGCGGTGGCGGCCGAGCAGGTGGCCGCCACGCACGACCGCATGGTGGAAGCCGCCGAGGCAGGGGCCGAGCTGGCGCACCGCATGGCGCAGGTGGGCAACTGGAGCCGTCTGCAACAAGCCCGCGAACAGGCCGTGCTGCACGAGGCCACCCGCCAGCGTGCCCGCGCCCGCCTGGCCGCCGCCACCGAGCGTGAGCAGCTCAACCGCCGCATGGGCCTGTGGGGGCAGCAAACCCAATACCAGCTGGCCCAGCAGCTGCCGCCCCTGCCCACCACCGCGTTACCCGCCGATGGCATCGAAGCCACCGCGCTGCGCGAGCGGCTGGACGTGCAAGTCGCCCGCCGCCAGTTGGACACCCAGGCCACGCGCCAGGGCTGGAGCCGTGCGGGCGCCGTGTTTGGTGACATTGGGCTGGCATACAGCCGCAACACCGCGACCGAACGCGCCACCGGCAGCAGCGACATCAAGCGCGGCTGGGAGATCGAGCTGCCCCTGCCCCTGTTCGACTGGGGTGGTGCAGCCCGCACCCGCGCCCAGGCCGAGGTAGAGCAAAGCGCCGCCCAGCTGCAGGACACCGCCGTGCGCGCCCGCAGCGAGGTGCGCGCCGCCTGGCTCACCTACCGCACCGCGCTCGACCTGGCACGCCAGCAGCAGGCTGAGGTCGTGCCCCTGCGCCAGCTCATCAGCGACGAAACCACCCTGCGCTACAACGGCATGCTGGCCAGTGTGTGGGACATGCTGGCCGAAGCGCGCAACAGCACCCAGGCCGTGGCCAACGCCATCGAAGCACAGCGCGACTTCTGGCTGGCCGAGACCGATTTGCAGCTCGCACTCACTGGCACATCGCCAGGCGCGCTGCAGGGCCTCACATCGGCCGCCGCAGCCTCCACCACCCCACAAGGCCACTGACATGAATCGCCGCAATTTCTTTTCTGGCGCCGCCACGGCCGTGGCCGCAGCCTCCGTCAGCCGCGTGGCCCTGGCCGCGCTGCCCGAGCCCGCCATGCAGACCAACGCCGACACCGCGCCACCGCTGCACCCGCCCACGGGCCGCCCCTACAACCCGGTGGTCACTTTGAATGGCTGGACCGCCCCCTGGCGCATGAACGCAGGCGTCAAGGAGTTCCACCTGGTGGCCGAGCCCGTGGTGCGCGAGGTGGCGCCCGGTTTCATGGTCAACATGTGGGGCTACAACGGCCAGAGCCCGGGCCCCACCATCGAGGTGGTCGAAGGCGACCGTGTGCGCATCTTCGTCACCAACCGCCTGCCCGAGCACACCACCATCCACTGGCACGGCCAGCGCCTGCCCAACGGCATGGACGGCGTGGGGGGCCTCACCCAGCCCGCCATCCAGCCCGGCAAGACCTTTGTGTACGAGTTTGTGGCGCGCCGCCCCGGCACCTTCATGTACCACCCACATGCCGACGAGATGGTGCAGATGGCGATGGGCATGATGGGCCTGTGGATCACCCACCCCAAGGGCAGCCACCCACAGATCGCCAAGGTGCAGCGCGACTACGCGTTTCTGCTCAACGCTTTTGACGTGGAGCCCGGCAGCATGACCCCCAAGGTCAACACCATGCTGGACCACAACATCTGGTGCTGGAACAGCCGCGTGTTCCCCGCCATCAGCCCTCTGGTTGCGCGGCAGGGCGAGCGCGTGCGCATCCGCGTGGGCAACCTCACCATGACCAACCACCCCATCCATCTGCATGGGCACGAGTTCGAAGTGACCGGCACCGACGGCGGCCCCGTGCCCAAAAGCGCGCGCTGGCCTGAAGTGACCACCGACGTGGCCGTGGGCCAGATGCGGCAGGTGGAGTTCATGGCCGACGAGCCCGGCGACTGGGCCCTGCATTGCCACAAAAGCCACCACACCATGGGCGCCATGGGGCACGCCGTGCCCACCATGATCGGCGTGGACCACCGGGGCCTGGTGGGCAAGATCCAGAAGATCGTGCCCGACTACATGGTGATGGGCGAGCGCGGCATGGCCGACATGGGCGCCATGGAGATGCCGCTGCCCGACAACACCTTCCCGATGATGACGGGCACCGGCCCCTTCGGCCCGCTGGAGATGGGCGGCATGTTCACCACCCTCAAGGTGCGCGCCGACCAACCCGCAGGCAGCTACGCCAACCCCGGCGACTTCCAGCAGCCACGCGGCACCCGGGCCTTTGAATGGCAAGGCGCCCCAGCCGCCACACCGCGCCCAGCACGCACCGACATACCGGGCACGGCCCCCGGCGCCGCCAATGCGCGCAAGCCGGCTGCCAGCGGCCACCAACATTGACATTGCCAACCACCATGAACACTATCAAATTCATAGCTGCCTGGGCAATAGGCACTAGCGCATTCGGCACTTTTTCTGCCTATGGGCATGAAAACATGCCACACCACGCCTCCACAGCCCCGGTGGTCAAAGAGCAAAAGGACTGGGGCATTGCAGGCGACGCCCAGCAGGTGCGCCGCACGATCACCATCCACATGGGCGACGACATGCGCTTCCGCCCGCGCCACATCGAGGTGCGCGAGGGCGACACCGTGCGGCTTCGCGCCCAGAACAAAGGCCAGGTGCTGCACGAGATCGTGATCGGCACCAAGGCAGAGCTGGACCAGCACGCCGAGCTGATGAAAAAGCACCCGGGCATGGAACACGACGAGCCTTACATGGCCCATGTGGCGGCTGGCAAGGCGGGCGACATCGTGTGGCACTTCAACCGCGCAGGCAGCTTTGACTTTGCCTGCCTCATCCCCGGCCACTACCAGGCTGGCATGACCGGCGCCATCACCGTGTTGCCCCGCAAACCATAACGCCAGGAGAAACACCATGACCAACCAACGCCCTCGGGCTGCATCCGCATCCGTGTCCCCCCTCCCCAGCCCCGCCCGCCGCCAATGGCTCGCCACCGCCCTGCCCTTGCTGGGTGCGGGGTTGGCTGTCGCTTTGCTGCCGGGTGGGACCCGCGCCGCCAACACCACACCCACCACCACCCCGCTGGAGGTATGGAAAGACCCGAACTGCGGCTGTTGCCAGGACTGGGTGGATCACATGCAATCCAACGGTTTTGCCGTGAAGGTGCACGCCACCGGCAACAACGCCGTGCGCGCCCGCCTGGGCCTGCCGCAAAAGCTGGGCTCGTGCCACACCGCATTGGTCGGTGGCTACCTCATCGAAGGCCATGTGCCCGCCAGCGACGTGCGCGCATTGCTGCAGCAAAAGCCCAAGGCCCTGGGCCTGGCCGTGCCCGGCATGCCCGTGGGCTCGCCGGGCATGGACGGCGCCGTGTATGGCGATCGGCGCGACCCGTACGACGTCCTGCTGGTGGCGCACGACGGCAGCACGCGCATCTTCAAGAGCTACAACAAAAAGGCATCGACATGACCAAGCACCTCTTATCCATCCCGCTGGCTGCCAGCCTGCTCGTCTTGGTTGCGGGGCCCGCACTGGCTCAAGCCCCCGCAGGGGCTGCCGCAGACAGCCACAGCAGCCACCACCCCGCAGCCACCGCATCGCCCGCGCAACAGGCAGAGCTGAGCGAAGGCGAAATCACCCGCTGGGACCCGCGCACCCTGCGCCTCACCCTCAAGCACGGCGAGATCAAGAACCTGGAGATGCCGCCCATGACCATGGTGTTCCGCGTGGCGGACGCCGGTGTGGTGGGCGACCTGAAACCCGGCGACAAGGTGCGTTTTCGGGCCGAACAGGTCAGCGGCGCTTATCACGTCCAACGGATCGAGAAAGCACCTTGACCGGTTCAGAACGCAGCACCGGGCCCCTGATGCTGCGCAAGCGCGGCACGTTGCCCGGGCACCATAATCAACGGCCATGAGTTCTCCACACACAATGGCTGGCGATGCCGGCAGCATCACCCGCGTGGCTGGCATCGAGGTCGGCCACTTCACCGAAACCCGCCGCCCCACGGGCTGCACCGTCATCATCACGCGCGAGGGCGCCGTGGCTGGTGTGGATGTGCGGGGTGCCGCGCCCGGCACGCGCGAGACAGACCTGCTCCACCCCTCCAACCTGGTGGACAAGGTGCATGCCATCGTGCTCGCTGGCGGCAGCGCCTGGGGGCTGGATGCCGCCACCGGCGCCGTGCGTTGGCTCGAAGAGCGCGGCGTGGGTTTTGACGTGGCCGTAGGCCGCCTGCCCATCGTGCCTGCCGCCGTGCTGTTCGACCTGCTGGTGGGCGACATGCGCATCCGCCCCGATGCTGCGGCGGGCTACGCGGCGTGCGATGCCGCGTCCACCGCCGACCCGGCCGAAGGTAATGTGGGCGCAGGCACCGGTGCGGCGCTGGGCAAGATTTTTGGCATCCAGCGCGCGATGAAGGGTGGCATTGGTACGGCCTCCGTCACGGTGGATGGCGTCACGGTGGGTGCACTGATTGCCTGCAATGCGCTGGGCGACGTGATCGACCCCGACACCGCCCAGGTGATTGCCGGCGCCCGCACCGACGACGGCCTGCGCTTGCGCGACACACGCCGCGCCCTGCTGCGCGGCGACCCGCCACAGCCCCTGCTGGCGGGCACCAACACCACCATCGGCGTGATCGCCACTGACGCGGTCATTTCCAAGGTGCAGGCCCACCGCCTGGCTGTGGCGGCGCACGACGGGCTGGCGCGCAGCATCAACCCCGTGCACACCATGTCCGACGGCGACACCCTCTTCAGCCTGGGCACGGGCCGCAGCGGCAAGAGCCTGGGCATGATGGTGCTGGCCACCATGGCGGCCGAGGCCACGGCCATCGCCACTGCGCGGGCTGCGCGCGCGGCGCGGTCCATCACCACGGCAGAGGGGCTATACCTGCCCTCGGCCGCCGATCTGGGCTGAAGCGCAAAAAACGGCAGGCTCCGCGCCAGACCTCAGGCGAATTGCGCCAGCCCGTGTCCGAAGGACCAGTTCTCTTTGGCCACCTCAACAATGTTCACGAACACATCTTCAGGCCTGAGGCCTGGCCTTTCACCCAGAAGCTGGGCGATGCGCTGGAACAGCGCCTTCTTCTGATCCAGCGTGCGCGTGTTGTTGGCAGTGGTCTGGACAAACACCACATCGTCGCCGCGAGCCACCCCCAGGTAGGACGGGCTGGGGAGCTTTACCCGCGCAGTCGAGGCCATGCAAACCAGCCAGGCCGCTGTAAGCCTCAAGCTCAAACGGCTTGAGGACCGGCTGGGCTGCCGGCTGCTGGAGCGCACGCCCCGGTATGTGGAGCTGTCGGCGCAGGGCGCCGCCTTCCTCGACCACGCCCGCGCACTGCTCGCGGCACAGGAGCGAGCCGTGGCTGCGCTGAGCGAAGCTCCGCAGCGTTTGACCATCGGCATCAGCGACCATGTGGCTGGGCCTGAACTGCCGGCGTTGATTGCGCGCATGAATGCACAAGACCCCCAGCTGCTGATCGACATCCGGATCGGCTCGTCGGGCGACCTGCTGCAATGCTTTGACCGGCGCGAGCTCGACGCCGCCATTGTCCGCATGCATGTTGGGCGCAGCGATGGCGAAGTGCTTGCCCAAGAGCGATTTGGCTGGTTCGCGGCACCCCACTGGCAACACCGCGCTGGCGAACCCCTGCCGCTGGCCACCCTGGCAGAGCCCTGCGGCGTGCGCGCGATGGCCGGAAAACTGCTGGATGCTGCCGCCATCCCCTGGCGTGCGGTGTTTGTGGGCGGTGGCGTGGCTGCGGTGTCTGCAGCCGTTGTTGCGGGGCTGGGGGTGGCAGCTCTGGCACCCCGCATGTTGCCCTGGGGCGCGGTGGACGTAGGCGCACGGCTGGGGCTTCCTGCACTGCCGAGCCTGCCAGTGGTCCTTCACAACCGCGCCCAGGAGGGCCGATCACGCAATGCCATCGCGGCACTGTCTGCTGCGTTCAGAAGCGCGGTGCGCGGATAGCGGGGGCGAAGGTCCCGCTGCCCATTGCGGTCAAAAACTTCTTGACGCACGCCGGACCCACTGAAGATCAAGCAGTTGATCCCGGAAAGTGTCGGCCGCGTGGAACATGGCACTGCCCTCGTGGACAAGGCCGGCCACACCATGACAGAGTTGGTTGCCAGCATACGCAACGTATGCCCACCTCATGGGGGAGATCAGTGCTGCCAGCTCCGAGCAAAGTTCGGGGGTCACGCAGGTGGGCGAGGCGGTCACGCTGATGGACCAGGCCACGCAGCAGAATGCGGCCCTGGTGGAGGAGATGGCTGCCGCAGCGCCGAGCCTTCGCGGGCAGGCCGATGACCTTGTGAATGCTGTAGCGGTCTTTCAGATTTACGGCAGCAGATCAGCATTGCTGCTCAAGTGAGCAGGGGCCGCTGAAAAACCCGGCGCAGACCTGAATTGACTCTGGTGGCGTTACCGCTGGCGGGCGGATTTTGCCGCGCGCAGCCCGGCCAGCAACTCCACCAAGGGCATGGCGCGGGCGAACTTCCAGCCCTGGGCCTGACGCACACCGCGCGCGACCAGGAACTCCACCTGATCCTGCGTCTCCACGCCCTCGGCAATCAACGCCAGCTTGAGTGTGTGGGCCATTTCGATGATGTGGGTGGTGACCGGGCTGATGGCGGCCTGTGCGCCAATACTGGCGATGAAGATGCGATCGATCTTGAGGGTGTCGATATCGATGGACTCCAGCAGGGACAGGCTGGAGTAACCCGTGCCAAAGTCATCCAGCGCAATCGACGCCCCGATCTGCCGGGCCGCCTGCAGCGCGGGCCGCGCGGCCTCGATGTCCACCAGCCCCCGCTCGGTGACCTCCAGCATCAGCGCACCCGCAGGAAACTCCATGGCGCTGAAGCGCCGCTGCAGGTACTGCACGGGCCCGTCGGCCACCAGGTCCTGGGGCGACAGGTTCAGGCTCACATGAAAACCCGGGCTGGCTTTGAGCAGCTCAGGCAGGTCGGCCAGCACCACGTCGATCACGTAGCGCGTGATCGGAGCAATGACACCGGCCTTCTCAGCTTCGGCAATGAATTCGTCAGGAGGCACCAGGGTGCCGTTGCGGCGACGCCAACGCAGCAGGGCCTCGGCACCCACCCATTGGCCTGTCTGCAAATCAACGATGGGCTGGTAGAGGATGAAGAGCTCGCGCCGCCGCAAGGCCGCTCGCAGCCGCACACGCGGCGACAACTGCCACCGGGTCAGTACCGCCACGCCCAGCGCAAACAGGGCGCTGGCCACCAGACCCAGCGGTGCCAGGATCAGCGCCTGGGCCCAGAGCCCGCCATACACCTGGGCCTTGGGGGCTGCAGCAATGGCGGCGATGTTGTTGTCTTTCGATGCCCGAAAAACGATGTGGTGGGTGTCGCTTTCGACCTGGCTGCTGGCATGGGGGGTGTACAAAGCCAGCCACTGCGGATCGAGCGGGCCTTTGGACCGTATCAGCGCCTGCGGCGTGCTGATCAGCAGCCCCAGAGAGACATCCGCGTGGAGCACCGGCATGTCGATCACGATGCCGGGGTGGATGATCACCGCGTGGCCGTTGCGGGCGTAGATGTTGAAGGGCTGATCATGCGCAAAGGGCAGGCGGGCGCCAATCCAGCTGGAAATCCCGGTGGAGGTGACCATGTGGTTGCCAGTGAGCGGCACCAGGTCGCTGCCCTGGGTGAGCGTGCTGCAGACCAGGGTGCCATCCATCACCGAGCCCATGCCTTGCAGGTAGAACGAGGTACCCACCAGCTGCTGCATGCGCGTGAGGCTGGCCTGGCTGCAGGGTGGGTGCGGGTCCCGTTCCAGCTCGTTGAGCGCAGCCACCAGCTGCTGGCGCGAGGCCACGCCGCGTCGCAGCACCTCATCCGCCAATGAGGTCAGGTAGGCGATCTGATCGTCTTTGGCCTTTCGGTGTGCCACCCACAGGGACGCTGCAATGGGGATCAGCGCCGCCAGCAGCAGTGGGATGGAGGCAACGACATAGAAGCGTTTCATCGGACACCGCAGTGGATGGATAGGACACAGGCAGCCAGAGGGCTGGGCTGCGCCAGCGCACCGCCATCATGCACGAACAGCCCCCGCCGTTCCAACGGGATTTCAACCGATGGCACCACCTGTAGCCGAGCGCGAAGGCATCAGACCGCCCTATGATGCCAATGGCGGACGGTGCCCTAAGGCTAAGGCCCACACTGCCCCACACCCATCCCTATGGCCCCTTATCGGAACAAGGAGAGTGAACCCATGAGAGACCAGGCCTTTCGGAAACTTGCATGGCTGCTGTGCCTGCCATGGCTCGTGAGCACCCAGGTGGCACAGGCGCAGGACCAGTTGGTGGATTTGCAGTCGAGCGGCGGCTACACCTCCTACCGCCTCGCGGACGATGTGACCCAGGTGGACCTGGTAGAACAAACCCAGGGAGCCTGCCGCTTCAACCGCACCTGGGGTTACGACCTTACCCAACGCGAGCTGTGGACCAATGGTGGCTGCGGCGGCCGCTTCAAGATCACACGCACCTATGTATCCGGGAACAACAGTGGCTCCAATGCCGGTGCGGCTGTGGCGGCAGTGGCTGCCATCGCCGGCATTGCATTGCTGGCCAATCACAACCGGCACGACAACGACCGGCGCCCCGAATACCCGGATTACCCCGGCCAGGGCGGCGACTGGGGACGCGAGATCCGCGTGGACGGCCGCCTGTGCCTGGACGTGAGGGGTGGCAAGTTCCAGCCAGGCACCACACTGCAGGTGTACGAATGCAACGGCACCGCGTCCCAGCGGTTTGCGGTGGGACGCGGCGGCGAGATCCGGGTGCGCGACCTGTGCGTGGACGTGGACCGTGGCGACCCGCGGGATGGCGCACGGGTGGTGTTGTGGTCCTGCTCAGGCTCGCGCAGCCAGAGCTGGTCCACCCGGGGCGGGCAGATCGTGAGCCAGCTCACTGGCAAATGCCTGGATGTGGACGCAGGCCAGGTCCGCCAGGGCGCGCACACCATGGTCTGGCCCTGCAACCGCAGCCCCAGCCAACGCTGGTGGTGGTAAGGAGGCTCCCATGCAACGAACCTTTCGCTTGATCTACGCAGGCGCCTGCGCTCTGGCGTTGACGACAACGGCCCACACCGCCAGTGCGGCCGACACCCCGGTATCGTCACCCACCACCCCAGCCCGTCCCGCAGCAGCCCACAAACCGGCGGCCTCAACCCTTGCCCACCGGCTGCAGGCCATCTGTTCGGCCGCCGACCTCAATCACGACGGCAGCGTGTCGCTGGACGAGTTTCACCAGGACATCGTGCAGGGCTGGCACAGCCTGGGGCCCGATGCTGAGGGCTACGTCCATCTCTCCCAACTGAACCAACTGCCCCGCATCGGCAAAGGCCAGTTGAGACGACTGGCTGCAGCCGACAAGGACGGGGACGGCAAGCTGTCGTTCAAGGAGGTGGTACAGGCACGCATGGCCTACTTCGAGGCAGCGGACGTGGACCAGAATGATGCGCTGTCCCTGCAGGAGTGCATGGCCTACGAACGCCAGCGAAGACGCCTGCAGCAGTAGGCGGCACTGGCTGGCAGTCCGCAGCCCTCCCACGCGACGGACTCAGGGGCGATGCCGAAGGCGATGCTCTGGTAAGAGGCTTTGCGGCGCCTGCCTGGATAATCGCGGGACACGCTGACCGCGTGATATGACACTGGCGCCACGCGGGTGCCATGCTGGTTCATCCTGGCGCACTACCGCCCTGTCTTCGCACCGTTCCTTTCATCCCCCATGCCCCAGGCCTTTCGCAACACCTTTCTCACCCTCCGCGATCTGATTGTGTCGGCCGGCCCCCTCGCCTTCTTGGCGGTAGGGCTGCTGGTGCTGGCGTATTGGTGGCTCAACCCCAATCCTCCCAAGACAGTGACCCTGGCCACTGGACCCGCACAAAGCGCCTACGAGGAGTTTGGCAAGCGCTACCAGAAGGCGCTGGCAGCCGATGGCATTGATGTGGCCCTGCTGCCCAGCGAGGGCTCATCACACAACCTGCAACTGCTGCGCGACGGCCAGGCCGATGTCGCCTTTGTGCAGGGCGGCACGGCCGAACTGCAGCCCGATGACCGGGACAACCTGGTATCGCTGGGCAGCCTGTTTGTGGAGCCGCTGTGGCTCTTCTACCGTACCGACGCAGCAGAGCGTATGCACAACGCACCCCGGCTTGATGGCCTGCGGCAGTTGCGCGGCTGGCGGGTCAATGTGGGGTCGGAGGGCAGCGGCGTGCCCACGCTGATCGAGCGGCTGCTGCAGGCCAACAAGGTGGAGCCCGGGGCAGTCAAGCTGTCGCGCCTGGAGCAGACGCCCGCGACGGTGGAGTTTTTGGCGGGCAGGCTCGACGCACTGGTGTTTGCGTCTGCGCCCGAATCGCTGATGGTGCAGATGCTGCTGCAAACACCCGGCGTGCAGCTGCTGGACTTTGCGCAGCACGAGGCCTATGCACGGCGGTTTCCGTTTCTCACCCCCGTGACGCTACCGCGCGGGGTGGTGGACCTCGCAGCCAACGTGCCTACCAGGGATGTGCGACTGGTGGCAACCACCACCTCCCTGCTAGCGCGCGATGGCACACACCCCGCACTGCTCACCCTGTTTGCCCAAAACGCGCAAAAGCTGCACAGCGGCGCGGGCTGGTTCAACCGGGCGCGTGAGTTCCCCAACACGCGAGGCAGCGAGCTACCAATTGCCAAGGAGGGCGACCGTGCCATGAACGAGCCAGTGCCCATGCTGCAGCGCTACCTGCCGTTCTGGTTGGCCAACCTGATCGAGCGCATGTGGCTGGTGCTGGGTATCTTGCTGGCGATCATGCTGCCGCTGTCGCGGATCGTGCCGCCGCTCTACCAGTTCCGGGTGCGCTCGCGGGTGTTTCGCTGGTATGGCCGCCTGCGCGAGATCGAGAATGACCTGGAGGCGGGCAAAAGCGACCCCGCCACACTGCTGCGCACCCTGGACAACCTGGAAACACAGGCCGAAAAGGTGAGCGTGCCCCTTTCGTATGCCGACGAACTGTATGCCCTGCGCAACCACATCCACCTGGTGCGCAAGAAGCTGTTGCGGGCCTCGGAGGGCGGTAGTAGCTCCGCTCACCAAATCACGCCGGGTACCGAAGCGGCTGGCCACGTAACCGGAACGGAAAGCGCCGCAGAAACTGCGCATTGATGAGCGCTGTCACCGCGCAAGGCCGCTTGTGGCCTGCGGGTGCTGCCCAGGGTCTGCGCCTCTTTACGCTCAGCGATTTTTAGGGGTCTTGGAACCCGAAGACGGAGACAGAGGGGCTGACTTGGAGAGCTGCCCCAGCCTGGAACTGGACACCGAACGGCCGTCGGACGGCGACTTGCGATCTACCCCACCCATCTCTGCCGAGCCCGACGTGCGGGCCACGGTCTTGGCTGGTTTGGGTGGCTGGGCTGGGACTACGCGCAGCGCGCCTTCGGCGGCCAGCTTGTCGCGCATCCGGCGGGTCATGGATTGGGTGCTGGCATCCGGCGCAGTGAACAAAAACAGGGTGCCATGCGGGCTGGCCCAGGTGAGCTGCGTGCGTACCACCCGGCCATTGGTCACCAACTCCACCCAGGCTCCAATGACAAAGTCGGCGTAAGGATCTGGGGCATCCAGTGGGGCCTGGGCACTGTCCTGCGGTCCAAGGGCCGAAGCCTCAGAGGGCTCGAACATTTCTGGCACGGCCTTTGTCGCATCGGGCTCGGCCGCTGGGGCAGGCACGGAGGCCGGTGCCGGCTTTTCGAAAGCTGCCTGGTGCAGCGCCACCAGCCGCTGCAAGAACGCACTGGTCTGCACAGCGGGGTAGTTGATGGTCTTGAGGCCCTTGCGCAGCTTGGCCAGCAAGCCAGGGATTGCCTCGTTGAGCCGGTCGGTCTCCTGGCGCGTGAGGTCGGGCTGTGCAGTCCATAGCAGCACCGGGACCAGGGCCAGGTAACCACTTGGGTCATCGTCCTGGCTATCGTCGCTGCGCATCACCTGCGCCAGCGCTACCACGTCAGCCCAGGGGCCCGCCGCAAAATCCAGCACGTCCGATGGCACCTTGTCTACATCGGGCAGCTTGCGAATGTCGGCTGCGATCTTCTCGGCCAGCAGTTCACGCTGCTCAGCCTGCAATTTGGCTTTTTGTTCGGCCTCCTGCTGGGCCTTGATTTTTTGCTCTTGGGTGTCCCAGGCAGACTGCAGCGCCTTGAGCACGGTGTCGAACGGTCCCGCGTCCTTGACCTCGTGGGCTGACAGGTGGCCCACAGCCTCGGTCACCAGCCGCATGAAACGGCTGAAGCCGGGCTCCGTCTCGGCGGTAAATGCCAGGCTGCGCTGCGTGAGCTCATCCAGCAATCGGCGCGCAGGATGGCTGCTGTCGGTAAAAAACCGGCCGTCGTGGTGTACCAGTTGCTTGAGCGCAGGTTCCAGGCTCTTGACTGCCTGCTGCACAGGGGGCAGCAGGCGGGTATCCTGGGCGATGTTGGCCATCATGCGCCCCACCACCTCCACCGCCATGGCGGTGGACTGGGTAGCTGCCTCCATGGGCATGGCTGCATAGACCACAGGTGCCACGCCAGGCCCACGCCAGCCCGCGAGAGGCACGGGCAACGAACCCGGCTGACTGACTGTGCCGCCATTGGCGAGACGCCCCACAAGACGCTCTAGCTGGGCCATGTCTTCAATGGCTTCGGCCGCCGCGCCCGAGGGGTAATAGCCCCCTGCCAGCGATGACTGGGCGCTGGCGGCGCCCGCGCGGGGGTCCACCCAGCCCGGCTGACCCGAGCCGCTGGGCATGACCACCGCCTGCGCAGGCACTGCGCCATAGACCGGAGGGACAAACGGATCGCCGCCCGCCAGCATCTGGCGCAGGATACCGACCGTGAGCAGCGCCTCTTCGGCGGCATCCACAGGCACCATCGCACCCTGCTGGGAGTCGCCGCTCCAACCGGTACCTGGGCCCACGCCACGCCCATAGCCCGTGTTGCCATAGTCGCCCATGGGCGCGTTCATCGACGGGCCATAGCCGGAATAACCACTGCCATAACCCGTGCCAGGGCCGCCATAACCAGACCCGCCATAACCGGCGCCCGCGCCTGCACCGCGACCGCCACCCGAAGGCGTGCCCAGCACGGCATAGCCCACAGGCTGCACGCCATGCTCGCGCAAGCTCTGGGCGGTTTTTTTGTATTCTTCGGCCAGCAGCTTGCCCAACAGATCGCGCATGTGCTGCATCCACAGCTGGCGGACGTCTGCCGAGACGCCAGTTTCGCCCACCACTTGCTGCAAAGCACGGATGTAGCTCTCGGGCCGCAGGGGGTTGCGCTCGGGTTGAACACTGCGCAAACCTTGCGCAGCGCTCACCAGGGTGTTGAGTTCGGCCAGCACGGCATCGGTGGCATGCAGCGCAGACTGCTGCGCCTTGGACAGCTCCACCTGTGCCTGCATTTCGCTTTCGTCCATCAGCGAAAGCTCGCCAAAATCCATGCCGGTGTCATCGGCCGAGCTGCGCCCCTTGGAGACAGCGGGGCCTTCGGCAAAAATTTCCAGCAGGGCCATGGGGTAGCCCTTGAGCAGTGCTGCCTCGTGCTCATTGAGCAGGCGCAGCGAATCGCTGAGCAAATTGCGCTGCTGGATATTGCGGCTTGCCGACTCCTCGCTGGTCAAGGCACCTTGGGTGACCTTGACGAGCTGCCCCATCAGGGCCTCACCCCCGCGAACGGCGTTGACAACGCAGGCGCGGAAAACGGCTCTCAGACGCGATGCGGGCAGTGACATAGTGGGAGGGAGGAATCGGGCCAGAGGTTTCCAGATGCAATCCTACTTGACCTCAGCCCTTATTTCAGGGCCTTGAAACGCATCCGCTTGGGCTTTGCACCTTCTTCACCCAGGCGCTTCTTCTTGTCGGCCTCGTACTCCTGGTAATTGCCGTCAAAGAACGTCCACTGGCTGTCACCTTCGGCGGCCAGGATGTGGGTAGCGATCCGGTCCAGGAACCAGCGATCGTGGCTGATAACCAACACTGTGCCCGCGTATTCGAGCAAAGCGTCTTCCAGCGCACGCAGGGTTTCCACGTCCAGGTCGTTCGAAGGCTCGTCCAGCAGCAACACGTTGCCGCCAGCGATCAGTGTCTTGGCCAGGTGCAGTCGGCCACGCTCACCGCCCGACAGCATGCCCACCTTCTTTTGCTGGTCACCGCCGTTGAAGTTGAAGCGCCCGGCGTAGGCACGGCTGGCCATGGTGAACTTGCCGATGTTGATCATGTCCAGGCCACCGGAGATGTCTTCCCATACGGTCTTGTCGTCCGACAGGGCATCGCGGTGCTGGTCCACAAAGGCCATCTTCACGGTGGAGCCGATCACCACCTCGCCGCTGTCAGGCTGCTCGCGGCCCGCGATGAGCTTGAACAGGGTCGATTTACCGGCACCGTTCGGGCCGATGATGCCAACGATGGCGCCCGCAGGGATGGTCATGGACAGGTTGTCGATGAGCACGCGATCCCCGAACGACTTGGTGACGTTGTGGAACTCAATGACCTGGGTGCCCAGGCGCTCGGCCACAGGAATGAAGATTTCCTGCGTTTCGTTACGCTTTTGGTATTCGTAGTCGCTCAGTTCCTCGAAACGGGCGATACGCGCCTTGCTCTTGGCCTGGCGGCCCTTGGCGTTCTGGCGCACCCATTCCAGTTCCTTCTTCAGGGCCTTGGCGCGGGCTTCCTCGCCCTTGTTTTCGGACTCCAGGCGGGCCTGCTTCTGGTCCAGCCACGTGCTGTAGTTGCCCTTGTAGGGGTGGCCATAGCCGCGGTCCAGTTCCAGAATCCACTCGGCCGCGTTGTCCAGGAAGTAGCGATCGTGGGTAATAGCCACCACGGTGCCCGGAAAGCGATGCAGGAACTGCTCCAGCCAGTCCACCGATTCAGCGTCCAAGTGGTTGGTGGGTTCGTCGAGCAGCAGCATGTCGGGCTTGGACAGCAGCAGGCGGCACAGCGCGATGCGGCGCTTTTCACCGCCAGACAGCAGGCCGACCTTGGCCTCCCAGGGAGGCAGACGCAGCGCGTCGGCAGCGATTTCGAGCTGGTGCTCGGAGTCGGTACCCACCGTGGCAATGATCGCTTCCAGGCGGGCCTGTTCTGCAGCCAGCGCATCAAAATCGGCATCGGGCTCGGCGTAGGCAGCGTAGACCTCTTCCAGCTTGGCCTTGGCAGCAAAGACTTCGCCCATGGCCTCTTCCACGCTCTCGCGCACCGTGTGCTCGTTGTTGAGCTGCGGCTCCTGGGGCAGGTAGCCGATCTTGATCCCGGGCATGGGGATGGCTTCGCCTTCGATTTCCTTGTCCACGCCGGCCATGATCTTGAGCAGGGTGGATTTGCCCGAGCCGTTCAGGCCCAGCACGCCAATCTTGGCGCCCGGGAAAAAGCTCAGGGAGATGTCCTTCAAGATCTGCCGCTTGGGCGGCACGGTCTTGGAGACGCGATTCATCGAATAAACGTATTGGGCCATGGAGGGTTCTAGCTTGCGAAAGTGGGCAGGGAGTCTGCATTCGAGCGGGTTCGGAGGATCATTTGGAGCAATCCCCAAAGACGCCGAACGCGCTCTCAAACCCTAGATTATCGGTCCATGCGACAATACCCCCGTTGTGGGCTCCAGTTGCCCGCTACATCAGCACACTGCTGGGGACGAAGGAAGCCACGCTTCCGGGCTCCCAATCCTGAACCTCATCAGCCTGAGACTGGCTCAGCAACCTCCCGGTTGCACGACAGGCGGATACCCAGCGCCCCGGACGGGCGCATCCAACGACATGACATTTGACGAACTGAACCTGGCTCCTGCCATCCTGAAGGCCGTGCACGAAACGGGCTATGAAACCCCCACGCCCATTCAGGCCCAGGCCATTCCCGCCGTTTTGGAAGGCCACGACCTTCTGGCCGGCGCGCAGACTGGCACCGGCAAGACCGCTGCGTTCACCCTGCCCATGCTGCACCGCCTCTCGCAAGGCGCGGCGCCCAAGAACAAGTTTGGCGGCAAGGGCATCCGTGCCTTGGTGCTGACCCCCACCCGTGAACTCGCGGCACAGGTCGAAGAATCTGTGCGCGAATACGGCAAGTACCTGGACATCAACTCCACCGTGGTCTTCGGTGGCGTGGGCATGAACCCGCAGATCGACCGTATCAAGCGCGGCGTGGACATCCTGGTGGCCACCCCTGGCCGTCTGCTGGACCTGCAGCAACAGGGCTTCCTGGACCTGTCCACCGTGCAGGTGCTGGTGCTTGACGAAGCCGACCGCATGCTCGACATGGGCTTTATTCACGACGTGAAAAAGGTTCTGGCCCTGGTGCCCAAGGACAAGCAAAGCCTGCTGTTCTCGGCCACTTTCAGCGACGAGATCCGCGAGCTGGCCAACACCCTGCTCAAGAATCCCCAAAGCATTCAGGTCACCCCGCGCAACACCACGGTGCAGCGTATCTCGCAGGTGATCCACCCTGTGGGCCGCGGCAAGAAAAAGCAGGTGCTGCTGCACATCATCCAGCAGCACAACTGGAGCCAGGTGCTGGTGTTCACCCGCACCAAGTTCGGCGCCAACAACGTGGCCGAATTCCTGACCAAGAACGGCGTGCAGGCCATGGCCCTGCACGGCAACAAGAGCCAAAGCGCCCGTACGCAAGCCTTGGCGGGCTTCAAGAGCGGCGAGATCCGCGCCCTGGTGGCCACCGACATTGCTGCGCGTGGCATCGACATCGATGACCTGCCGCACGTCGTCAACTACGAAATCCCCAACGTCTCCGAAGACTACGTGCACCGAATCGGCCGCACGGGCCGCGCTGGCGCAACTGGCGAAGCCGTGAGTCTGGTCTGCATGGACGAAGAAGGCTTCATGATGGACATCGAGCGCTTCACCAAGCAGCAGATTCCTGTCCAGGTCATTGAAGGTTTTGGCCCCGAGCCAGGCGAGAAGGCCGAGCCCATCGCCATGGGTCGCCAGACCATCTGGGGCGGCGCAGGCAAGCCCCCGAGCCGTGACGTGATGCAGGCGGCCGCCAAGGCAGCCCGCAGCGAAATGATGGAGCGCATCCGCACCAACAAGGCAGGCCAGGGCGGCGGCCAAGTTGGTGAGCGCGGTCCTCGTGCCGGCAACGGTGGTGGTGGCGGTGGTGGCCGCTCTGGTGGCGGTGCTCCACGCAACACCCAGGGCCCGGCCGGAGGAGGCCGGGGCGGCCAGGGTGTTGGTCGGAGTAGTGCCCGTGACGGAGCAGCCCAGGCACCAGCGCGCAGTCGAGGCCCACGCCCTGAAGGCGGCGGTGGCCATCGCTACGATGACGCACAGCCCCCACGCGCCAATGCGCACCTGGGTACCCATCTGGGTCACAGCAATCCGGGCCACCGCAGTTCGGGCAATGGGGCAGGCGGTCAGCCCGACCCCATGCGCACCAGCGTGGACAGCATGGCTGAACGCGGCCGCCGTGGTGGTGGCGGCGGTGGTTATCGCAACTCTGGAGGTGGCGGCTATGGTGGAGGAACAGGCGCGGGTGGCGGTGGTGGCCGGGGCAACGGGCCTCGTGGGCCAGGCGGTCCTCGCGGCTCTTTTAACCGCTGATACGCGCAAAGCGTCCCCTGCCAACACAGCGGACGCAGCGGGCGTCACCGTCCATGTGCTGCACGCCAAGGGGCGGCGAGCCCCCGCGTTGAACCATCCCCGCCTGCAGTTGCATGCGGTGGATTTTGGGGCGATGCCCGCTTTGCCGCGGGCCGACGATGTCTACATCACCCTGGGCACCACCATGGCTGCAGCCGGCAGCCAGAGCGCGTTCCGTGCGGTGGACTATGACGCCGTGATGGCCACCGCCCGCGCGGCGCGCGCAGCGGGCGCCACCCGCTGTGGCGTGGTCACTGCCATGGGGCCAATGCGCAGTCGCGCATTTTTTACAACCGCGTCAAAGGCGAGGTCGAGCGCGACCTGCAGCAGCTGGGTTTTGAGACGCTGGTCATTGCACGCCCATCCCTGCTGATGGGCGAACGCCGGGCGCTGCAGCAGGCCCACCGGCCCGCCGAGTCTCTGTCGCTCACGCTCTTTCAGTGGCTGAACCCGATCCTGCCCGCTAACTACCGTGCCCGCCCCGGGGCGGAGGTGGCCCGTGCGCTGGTCCATGCCGTACAGTTGGGTCGGCCCGGGCTGCAAGTGCTGTCCGGCCGCGCGCTGCAGACCAGTTGATCCGGGGCTGCGGCCCTCGTGACCCTGCCGACGCTGCACGCCTTTCATGCGCCCCAACGAACTCCCCCAACCGCTGGACACCCTGATGGTGGCCACCTGCAATGTGCTCAACCTGGCCAACCCGGGACGTCTGTTCTACGAGAACCAGGACCCCTATAGCCAGACCGAGTTTGAACGCAAGATCACCTGGCTGGGGGAGCGCTTTCGGGCACTGAACGCCGATGTGCTGGCAGTGCAGGAGGTCTGGGACGATGCAGCCTTCAAAGGGGCGCTGGGTCGGGGTGGCCTGCGCTACGACGTTGTCACCGTGCCAGGGGCAGAGAACAACGACACCCAACAGGGCGCGCAAGGCACGCCCCGAGTGGGCCTGGCCACACGGCTCAAGGTTGAGGCGTTGCAGTCCTTTGCCGACTTCCCACCGGGCTTTCAGGTGGATGTGCCTGGCATTGGCCAACACACCCGCTTCGAGCGACCACCCCTCGTGGCCACGTTGCGGATGAAGCATGGTCAAACCATCAACGTCCTCACTGCCCATCTCAAATCCAAGCGCCCCAAGTTTCTGCAGGATGCATTGGGCCAGCCCACCGAGGACCGGGACGACCGCAAGGTGGTGGCGCTGGCGTCTCTGCGCTCGCTGATCATGCGCGGTGCCGAGGCCATGGCACTGCGGTGCCTGGTGATAGACGTGCTGCATCGCACCAGCGTGCCCCTGGTGGTGCTGGGCGACTTCAACGACACCCCCGACAGCGTGACCACGCAGCTGATCTGCGCCACCAACGACATTGCCTACGACCGGTCAGCCCGGGATGTGGCGCTTTTCAATGCCTATGACCTGCAGGGCGATGCCGCACTGAAAAAGGACGTGGCCTACTCGCACATCCACCAGGGCGCGCCCTATGTGCTGGACCAGATCCTGGTCAGCGAAGAGTTCCTGACCAACGGGCGCAATAGCGTAGGCGATGTGCGCCGGGTGGACTATTTTAATGACCACCTGCATGAGGGGCGGGACCGCACACGCTCGGACCACGGCTTTGTACGTGCCCTGCTGCGCCTGAAGCTGCCCAGCCCTCCCCCGACCCAGAGCGTGCCGCTGCCGCCCACGGACGCCACCGCACCCAGCAACATCCCTCGCTGATCACGGCACCAGCCCACGGCGCCACGCGTTTGCAACGGGATGTACGCTGACAAGGAGAGGCGGGCGCGCGCAGGTAACATCCACGTACAAAGCGCCCCACTCGCCCCACACCAGGGACTCTCTCTGGCAGCCCACACCATGATCCAGCAAAATTTCCAGCGCCGCCGCGCCGATGCCGCCCAGCTTTCTCGTCCTGTACTACGGATCACGCGCTGGGCCGCCCCGGCCACGCTGGCAGCGCTGCTGCTGACAGCCTGCGGCAGCACACCGCTGCCCCCCTGGCCCTCCACTCCCACTGCCCAGCAGCGCAGCGCCCCCGCGCCGTTGCCACGCGTACAGCAGGGCACGGTGGTGCCCGCACCGCTGGGGCAGCAGACACCGACGCAGCTGCCCCCACAACGCGCCGCCGTGGTCGCCAGCCCCCTGCCCCCATCCGCACCGCTGCTGGTGCGCGACGAAGCGCCCATGGCGCCGCCCTATGGCGATGCGGTGGCCGCGCGGTTCCCTGACCCCTCAGTGGTCTACAGCACACCCGGCCTGGGTGCCGACCGCAGGGCCTTCACCACCAATGCCGAGTTGGGCCAATGGCTGCGCGGACTGAGCGATGGCGTGCCCCGTGGCAGCACCCGCACCCATTTGCTGCAGATCGGCACCTCGCAGCGCGGCGAGCCTATCCTGGGCCTGCTGCTCACCCGTGCCGCAGGCACAGACCCTGCCAGCCTGGACAAGAGTAACCGCCCCACCGTCGTGCTGATCGGGCAGCAGCATGGCGACGAACCCGCCGGCAGCGAAGCCCTGCTGGTCATCAGCCGCGAACTGGCCCAGGGCCTGCTCGAACCGCTGCTGGACCGCATCAACGTGGTGGTGGTGCCCCGCGCCAACCCCGATGGCGCCGAGGTAGGCACGCGCGTTACTGCCAATGGCGTGGACCTGAACCGCGACCACCTGTTGCTCAACACCCCCGAGGCCCGTGCCCTGGCCCAGGTCATCAACGACTACCGCCCCATCCTCGTCGTGGACGCCCACGAATACACCGTGGTAGGCCGCTATCTGCAGAAGTTCAACGCCATCCAGCGCTACGACGCGCTGCTGCAATACACCACCACCGCCAACTATCCCGAGTTCCTCACCAAGGCATCACAGGAATGGTTTCATCAGCCCATGGTGGCCGCCCTCAAGGCCCAGGGCCTGACGAGTGACTGGTACTACACCACCTCGACCAACCTGCAGGACAAGCGCATCTCCATGGGCGGCACCCAGCCGGATACGGGTCGCAACGTCCACGGCCTCAAGAACACGGTCAGCCTGCTGATCGAAACCCGTGGCGTGGGCATTGGTCGCATGCACATCCAGCGCCGCGTGCATGCGCAGGTCACAGCCATCACCAGCGCGCTGAGGACCACCGCCGAGCGGGCGGCCAACCTGGAGCAGGTGCGCACGTTCGTAGCCCGTGACGTGAGTGCCCAGGCCTGCCGCGACCAGGTGGTCATTGAAGCCGAGGCCACGCCCACCCAGCGCGACCTGGATTTTCTGGACCCCGAGACGGGCGCGGACCGTAGCATCCGCGTTGACTGGAACTCATCGCTGACGCTGCGCAACACCAAGGTGCGTGCGCGACCCTGCGGCTACTGGCTGTCGTCTGACGCCCGCGCTGCTGTGGAACGCCTGCGCCAATTGGGCATCCAGGTCATGCGAGTGGGAGAGCCTGGTTCCGTCCTGGCCGAGAGCTACCACGAAACCGCGCGCGAAACAGGCAACCGCCAGGACGTGATCGGCACCATCGCAGGTAGCGGCGATATCGTTCGCGTGCAGGTGTCCACCCTGCGCAGCGCCATTGATGCGCCCGCTGGCAGCTTCTATGTGCCCCTGAACCAGCCGCGAGCCAACCTGGCCGTGGCCGCGCTGGAGCCCGACACGCAGAACAGCTACTTTGCCAACCACCTGATCCAGGAACTGGGCCAAAGCGCTCGCGTGATGGCCGTGCCATCCCTGGTGTTTGAAGAAACGGATTGACCAAAGCCCTACGGCAAGCTCCTGCATGGCGCAGGGGTGGGGGTTGTCCCACATATCGCGCAGATGGGACACCCCGCTTGTAAGCCACCCAGAATGTGCAACGCGCTAGCAACCGCAGGCGCCAGATTGCTATCAATTAGATAGCTATCCAGGCATGTTCTTCTAGCGCAACAGGCAGATTTCCTTCAAATCACGCCGATCCATGCAGAGGTACGGGCCGGGTGGCAGCGGCTTGGCGGACCCGCGCTCGCTCCAGCACATGGCGCGACATCGCCTGTGCCAGGGCTTCTTCTGCCAGGAACACCACAGCATGGCTGCACTCCTGCACCAGCCGCTGGGCCTCGTCCTCGTTGTGGCTGCGCACCACGATGTCGATCCCCGGGTTCAGGGTCTGCGCCGTCTCGATCATCTGGCGCACCTGCAGCGCATCCGGGGTGGCGACCACCAGCATGGCGGCCCGCGCAATGTGGGCCTGGATCAGCACGGCAGGCTCCACCGCGTCTCCAAACACGGCGGCCACACCATCGGCCCGCAAGGCTTCCACCAGTTCACGGTTCTGCTCCGCCACCACAAAGGGAATGTCGTTGGCCGCCAGCGTTGCCGCCACGCGCCGCCCTACCCGGCCATACCCTACCAGCACCACCTGCCGCGCGAGGTAACGCGAATCGGTGCTCGTTGGCAGTTCGGCCAAAGGGTCATCACGCTGCTCCAGCCGCCGTGCAAGCGCCGATCTGGCGCGCAGCCAGTCCTGCAACGGGGCAATGGCACGGAACAACAACGGGTTGAGCGCCATGGAGAACAGGGCGCCCGCCAGCACCAGGCTGGCCCCCTCCGGCGGCAGCAGCCCTAAAGAGGACCCCAGTGCGACCAGAATGAACGAGAACTCACCAATTTGCGCCAGGCTGGCCGACACAGTGAGCGCGGTGTTGAGCGGGTAACGGAACGCCAGCACCAGGCCCGCAGCGGCCAACGTCTTGCCCAACATGATGATGGCGACTACTGCCAGTACCTGCAGCGGGCGCTCCCACAAGACCGCAGGATTGAACAGCATGCCGACCGACACAAAAAACAGCACTGCAAAGGCATCGCGCAGAGGCAGCGACTCATGCGCCGCGCGGTGGCTGAACTCCGACTCGCGCATGACCATGCCTGCAAAAAATGCCCCCAGTGCAAACGACACGCCAAACAGCTCGGCCGATCCGAATGCAATGCCCACTGCTGCCGCCACCACACACAGCGTGAACAGTTCACGCGACCCCGTACGTGCCACCTGCCACAACAGCCAGGGAAACAGCCTGCGTCCGACCAGCAGCATCAGAGCCACAAACCCGCCCACCTGCAGCAAGGTCCAGCCCAGCGTACGCCACAGCTGCGCTGCGTCCAGCCCCGCCCCCATACCACCTCCCAGCCATCCCCCCAGCGGCGGCAGCAGAACCAATACCAGCACCATGGCCAGGTCTTCCACCACCAGCCACCCAACCGCGATGCGCCCGGTGTAGCTGTCCAGAATGCCCAGGGTCTCCAGCGCACGCAGCAGCACCACCGTGCTGGCCACAGAGAGCGCAAGGCCGAATACCAGGGCACCACCCACGCCCCAGCCCCACCACAAGGCCAGCCCCATGCCCAGCGATGTCGCCACGATCATCTGCACCACCGCGCCTGGCACAGCAATCTTGCGCACGGCTATCAGATCGCCCCACGAAAAATGCAGGCCCACGCCAAACATCAGCAGCATCACGCCGATCTCCGCCAACTGGCTGGCCAGAGCCGCATCTGCGACAAAACCGGGAGTGAACGGGCCGATGGCCACCCCCGCCAGCAGATATCCCACCAATGCTGGTAACCGCAGACGGGCAGCCAGAAAGCCCAACACCAACGCCAAGCCAAGGGCAGCAGCAATGGTGTGGATCAGCGTGACGCTGTGCGGCATGGCAAATGCTCCAGTGAGGCGGGCAGCCAAGGGGGATGACCCGGTTATAACCGCATCGCCATCCCTGGCGCAAAATCGATCCTGCCGGGCCGCCAAGAGCGTTGGTCAGGGCGGGTATGATTAGTGCCCTGCATCACGCAGTTGCGGACACTCCGCAAGCCGGCCGGCCACACAGTCGGCCAACACCAATCTGCCCGTAGCTCAACTGGATAGAGCAATAGCCTTCTAAGCTATAGGTCGGGGGTTCGAGTCCCTCCGGGCAGGCCAAAACAGACCTTCACACAGTCTCACTACCTCTCAGAACCCGCACGTTTCCTAGCGTTGCGGGTTTTTTGTTGTCTCACGCCATTTCACTGCGTACCATGACATACCAACAAAAAGTTGGTACTTCTGCCGGTATCTCTGCATACCAACGGAGCAGATACCAACAACAGGGGCACGCATGGCACTTACAGACACCTTTGTGAAGAACGTCAAGCCCGCTGGCTCTGCCACGGGCGAGAAGCACGCGGATGGGCAGGGCCTGTACCTGCACGTCAAACCGGCTGGCAAGTATTGGCGCTTGAGCTACCGCCATCTGGGCAAGCAGAAAACCCTGGCGATTGGCGTGTACCCCGCAGTCTCTCTAGCCAAGGCCCGCAAGCGCCGTGATGAAGCCCGCGAACTTCTGGCCGAAGGGCTGGACCCCAGCGCAGCCAAGAAGGCCGAGAAGCTGGCAACCCGCGTAGCCGCAGCCAACACTTTTGAAGCAGTGGCCCGCGAATTCCACGCCACCCAGGCCAGCGGCTGGAGCCCCCGCTATGCGGCGCGATGGATCGAGCGGATGGAGAAAGACCTGTTCCCGTACATCGGCAAGCTCACGCTGCCCGCCATCACCGCGCCCGTGCTGCTGGACGCACTGCGCAAGGTAGAGAAGCGCGGGGCCAACGAAACCGCCCACACCCTGCGCCAGACCGCCGGGCAGGTGTTCCGCTACGGTGTGCAGACCGGGCGCTGCGAGCGCAGCCCCGTGACTGACCTGCACGGCGCATTGAAGCCCATCGTGGTCAAGCACATGGCTGCCCTGCTGGAGCCAGCCAAAGCGGGCGAGCTGCTGCGGGCCATTGACGACTATACCGGCCAGCCCATGACCAAGGCGGCGCTGGCGCTGTCTGCCCTGCTCTTTCAGCGCCCCGGCAACATCCGGCAGATGGAATGGGCGTGGATCGACTTCGACAAAGCCTTGCTGACCATTCCATCCCAGGACATGAAGCGGCGGCTAGCACAGAAGATCAACGGCAGACCGCACTTTGTGCCCCTGGCCCGGCAGGCCATCGCCATCCTGAAAGAGCTGCAACCCCTCACGGGCCATGGCCGCTACGTGTTCCCCAGCCTGCGCACGGGCGAGCGAGCCATGAGCGACAACACCATCAATGCAGCCCTGCGGCGCATGGGCTTTGCCTCCGACGAGATGAGCGCCCACGGGTTCCGCGCCATGGCGCGCACGCTGATGATTGAGCGCATCCACGGCATATCCGCCGATGTTATTGAAGCCCAACTGGCGCACGGCAAGTCGGGGCCGCTGGGGGCCGCCTATGACCGAGCCGAATTCATGGAGCAACGACGCCGGATGATGAAAGAGTGGGCGGACTATTTGGACAAGTTACGCAAGGGGGCCGATGTAATCCCGTTGCATGGCGCTGCATGATGCAACGCTGACCGATTTGCCAGCCCTAGGCTGATCCCCGAAAACCCGTTTCCCCTGACGGGCTGGGCTGGCACCTTTTCAGGGAGCGCGAGGGAACGCATGGATTGTTTTGAAAAATTCGACCCCTTGGAAGGTAACGTTCCGCTTTACCCGTTCTTCGGGCTTTTCGATGTAGCTTGGAAAGCAAGAGAACTTCTCAAAGAAGTGCCAAAGGATCAAATCCTTTGGATTGAAAAAGATGTCGATTATCAAGTCGAGCGTGTTCGGGAATACTTCTACAACACGGCGCTTGAAAGAGTAGAAAGCAACAACGAAGCCGATCTGGAGAAGTTTGAGGAGGAATATGAAGAACCCTCAGAAGTAGAGGCATTGAGCTTCGCGACGGATGTTGGATGGGGCCCCACCGACCCCGAAGAGCCCGGATCCTGTCCAGTAAAGTGCGCGGCAGTGCTTGCGCTGATGTTAGTGGCGAGTTGCGTTGAAACACTTGAATGTCCAGAGGAGGATCTTGGCTTTTCGGAGGATGGCCCCGTTGCCGCAAGACTCATCAGTGCGGCGAATTCTGCCTTTGATGCAGCCTTGGCATTTGGCTTGGCACTGAAATATGAACGCCATATCGAAATCACAAATGAGATGGAAGTCGATATGGAGCAGCGTCTAGCGGATTTCAATAAAGATAAGGCACGCCGAGCTGCACTTAGAAAGCATGGTCCAACCAATCGAGCTAAGGCGTTCGTGGTTGCAGAATGGGCTAAACATAAGTCGGCTTACAGTGAAAACAAATCAGCATTTGCAAGAGATTACGTAAGGCGTGTTCATAACGAATACCAAGTTTCGATAACTGAAAAGCAAATGCGCGAGGTGTGGCTGAAAGATACCCCGTCTGCCAGCAAACCGGACGGTATGCCAGCAGACGGGTAATGACTTAAAGCAGCTAAAAAAACACCATTCACCCATCAGTCACTTTTGGCAAACGCCAGAAAGGAAATGGGAAATGGAAACCACCATTCAACAAGCAGCAGAGTCTCAACTAGACCGCCTGCGCGCATTGGCAGACAAACTGGACTGCCTGACCGAAACGGACGTGATGCTTTTGGGAAAGCTATCCCAAAGCACGGTGGAGGCATGGCGAAAGCGCGGGACCGGCCCCGCATACATCCTGCTGGGTAATCGCTACCTCTACCCACGCAAGGCCGTGGCGCAATATCTGGAAAGCGCCACCCGCACGCGCAGCCAACAATCCGCCAAGGAGGTGCTGCAGTGATCCACTACAACACCCAAGTCGCTGCGCCCTCCATATTCGACGCCCTGCCCGACAGCGCATTCATCCGCGAAGCGCAATTGGTACAGAGCCCCAAGCGCCCCGACAGCCCTGCCCCCCTGCCCTTCAGCGCGCCTACCCTGTGGCGCAAGGTGAAGGCGGGCACCTTCCCTAAGCCGCACCGCCTGTCTGAGCGTGTGACGGCATGGAAGGTGGGCGACGTGCGCGCGTGGATCAACCAACACACCGCCGATGCGTAAGGGGGCACACCATGCATACCGACGCAACCAAGCGGCAGGCCCTGGCCGAGATTCTGGCCGCGCATCCGGGCACCGACACCACGGCGCAATGCACGCGCATCCGGGCTGCGCTGGCCCGCTTTGCACTCACCACGTTTGAGGCTTCACGCTATCTGGACTGCTACGACCCGCGCGCACGGGTGATGCAACTGCGCCATGCCGGTGATGTGATCCGCACGCACTGGCAGACGGTAGAAACCGAAGGCGGTGGCAAACACCGCGTGGGGCTCTACGTGCTGGAAGCCAAGGGGGGCCACCATGCAGAGCGCCATTGATGGATTCAGCTCCGCCATGGAGGCGGCGGGCCTGCCACCCCCGCCCACGATTGAGGCTGATGGAAGCCTGCACCGCTTCAACACCAGCGGCAAGCGTGGCGACGACTCGGGCTGGTATGTGCTGCACCCGGACGGCATCGCGGCGGGCGTGTTTGGCTGCTGGCGCAATGGCTGGTCACAGACCTGGAGCAGCAAGCCCGACACGGCGATGACCCAGGCCGAGCGCGATGCACACCGCCAGCGCATCAAGGCCATGAAGGCACAGCGCGATGCAGAGCAGGCCCAACGCCAGCAGCAGGCGCGCCAGACAGCGGCGGCGCTGTGGCAGGCCGCAACACCGGCCATGCAGCATGAGTACCTGGCACGCAAGGGCATACAGCCCCACGGCGCACGGTGTGATGGGCAGCGGCTGGTGATCCCCTTGCGTGATGTGGATGGCGCCCTGCACAGCCTGCAGACCATTGCGCCCGATGGCGACAAGCGATTCCTGCCCGGCGGGCGGGTGGTGGGCTGCTATCACTCCATGGGCAAGCCCCAAGGCGTGCTGGTAGTGTGCGAGGGCTTCGCCACCGGTGCCAGCATCCATGAGGCCACGGGCCACGCGGTGGCGGTGGCCTTCAACGCGGGCAACCTGCTGCCCGTGGCCCAGGCGCTGCACGGCAAATACCCGGCGCTGCGCATCATCATGGCCGCCGACGATGACTGGCGCACCGATGGAAACCCAGGCCTGACCAAAGCCACCGAGGCAGCGCAGGCGGTAGGCGGCGACCTGTCAAAACCTGACTTTGGCGACAGCCGCCCAGAGAAGGCGACGGACTTTAACGACCTGCACCAACTGCAGGGGCTGGACGCGGTGAAGGCGTGCATTGATGGTGCCGTGATGGCACCCACCGACAGCGGCTGGCCTCACCCCGTGTCCCTGCCGAGTGGCCTGCCGCCCGTGGCACCGTTTGATGCAGAGCTGCTGCCGGAGGCCCTGCGGTGCTGGGTGGCCGACATTGCAGACCGTATGCAGTGCCCGCCCGACTTCACAGCGGTGGGGGCTGTGGTGGCGCTCTCCAGCCTGATCGGTGCGCGTGCTGTGGTCAAGCCCAAGGCCCGCGACGATTGGGCAGTGACGCCCAATCTGTGGGGCGCCATTGTGGGCCGCCCTGGTGTGATGAAGTCGCCCGCACTGAGCGAGGTATTGAAGCCCCTGCAGCGCCTTGAAAAAACAGAGCGGGAACAGTGGCAGGCAGCGCACGAAGCCTGGCAACTCGATTGCAAGGTGGCCGAGCTGGCCGCCAAGGCCAATGAAAAGCAGGCCGCAGCCCAGGCTGCCAAAGACCCGGCCAAAGCGCGGGCGCTGCTGCAGCCAGCCGACAACCTGACCGCAGAGCCCACCATGCGGCGCTACGTGGTCAACGATGCCACGGTGGAAAAGCTGGCCGAGCTGCTGACGGTGAATCAGTGGGGCACGCTGGTTTACCGCGATGAGATCCACGGACTGCTGTGCAGCATGGACAAACAGGGGCAAGAAGGCGCGCGGGGCTTCTACCTGACGGGCTATGACGGCAACCAAGGCCACGCCGTGGATCGCATCGGGCGCGGTGAATCATTTGTGCCCCGCGTGTGTCTGGCAATGCTGGGCGGCATCCAGCCCGGCAAGGTGCAGAGCTATGTGCGCGAGGCGGTGGCAGGCGGTGCGGGTGATGATGGCCTGCTGCAGCGCTTTGGGCTGACGGTGTGGCCCGATGTGAACCGCGAATTTGTCTATGTGGATCGGTGGCCCGACACCCCTGCAAAGCAGGCTGCATGGGCGGTGTTTGAGCGCCTGAACCAGCTAAAACCGTCCACCGACAGCGATGCGCAGGAATGGCGCTTCACCCCTGAAGCACAGGCTCTGTTTGAGGAATGGCTGATCCCGTTTGAGACGGAGCTGCGCGGGGAGGAACTGCACCCGGCCCTGGTGTCGCACCTTGCCAAGTACCGCAAGCTGGTGCCAGCCCTGGCGCTGATCTTTGCCCTGGTGGACACGCCCGAAAGCGGACACCTGATCCACGAGCGCGAGCTGATCCGCGCATTGGCATGGGCCGACTACCTGCGCACCCATGCCGAGCGCCTGTATGCCGCAGCGGTGATGCCCGAAACCAGCGCAGCCAAGCAACTGCTGGACAAGATCAAGGCGGGCAAGCTGGCTGACAGTGACGGGACTTTGCTAGACGCCTTCACGCCCAGACAGATCGCGGTGAAGCACTGGGCAGGACTGGGCACACCAGACGCCGTGCGCAAGGCCGCCGACCTGCTGGCCGACTATGGCTGGCTGGAGCGTGAGGCCACGCCCAGCGGCGCGGCAGGCGGCAGGCCCAGCGAGCGATACATGCTGCACCCCGTGCTGATGAAGGGGGGCGCGTGATGAAGTGGCTACAGCGCCTGAAATCGGCACCAACCCCAGACGCCAACGCTACGAAACCTACAGAACCCGGTTTCGTAGGTTTTGTAGCGTGCCCCGATGGGCCTTCTGAAAACTTCACAGCCCCACAGCAGCCACCGGCCAACGAAGCCACCTCAGACCCTGACCGCTGGTGCTGGCCCCATAGCTCTGCGATGAGCACGGCGGAGATTGACGCCTTCACGGCGCGGCTGGCGCGCTTCACCGACAAGGGGCTGTCCCTGGACGACGCCGAAGCCCTGGCCGACAAGCTGGTGACGCGGGACAGGGACAACGACAGCCGCCGACTGTGCCTGGAGTGCGCCCACTTGCAAGGCGTGGGCCGCTGGGGCTGCGGGAACTGGAAACAGGCCGCCATCTGCACCCGCCCAGCAGACGCAGGGCTGGCGCATGTGCTGGTGGTGACGCCTCAGCACTGCCCAGGGTTCAAGGGGCACACACGATGACCAAGAAGGCCCAGGCCCCTGCGGTGCAAACCGGCAACGCCGACCCCAACACCCTGCAGCTACACAAAGACCCGGCGCAGACATACGCCGCCCAAATCGCGGCAATGGCGTTGGGCAGCGTTGCGGTCAATGCGATGACCGCACGCACATTTGCAAAGGGCACGTTTGGCACACTGGACGTGACCGAGTGCGTATTGACGTTGAAGAAGCGCGTGGACACCACCCACGGCGGCGACCTCAAGCACGCAGAAACCACCCTCACGGCGCAAGCCGCAACGCTGGACGCCATCTTTAACGAGATGGCCCGGCGGGCAGCACTGAACATGGGCGAATACATGGACGCCACCGAGCGCTATATGCGACTGGCACTCAAGGCCCAGGGCCAATGCCGCGCCACGCTTGAGACATTGGCGGCCATCAAGAACCCGCCCGTGATCTTTGCCAAGCAGGCCAACATCGCCCACGGGCCGCAGCAGGTGAACAACGAGGGTTTCGAGACCATTACGCACGCCCGCGCGCGTGCGAGAAAACCGAGAACCGCGCCAGACGAACTATTAGAGGGGCCGCAGCATGGCAGCACGGACATGGACGACAGAGCAGCGACAACGCCAGCGCGAGGCCATCCAACGGTGGAAGCCCTGGAACCAATCCACCGGCCCCGCAAGCCCAGAAGGAAAGGTGGTGGCAGCGCGTAATGCCTACAAAGGCGGGCAAAGAGCCGCACTGCGCAAACTAGTTCAGGAGCTGAATTTGGCGCTGAAGGTACAACGTGAAAACCTGCCTGAGAGCCCAGACACGCGATCAGCTTAGATTTTCACCAGCTGAGTGTGCAGCCTGTCTGCTTGTCTTTGCGCCTGAATTGGTTGCTAGGATGGCGGCTATCGGCCAGAAGCGGCCATTGATCTTGGAAGAGGAAACGACATGAGCCAAGGCACAGACGGGCTGTCACAACCTGAGAGGCCATCGTCGGCATTTGAGCGGATAGGCGGGAAAGCGATCCTTCTTATGCTCGCCGCTATGTCGGGTAGTGCAGGAGTCATCGCCTTGCAAACCGGAGAACTTGCCGAGGGAGGATCGCGTAGCGCCCCTTTACAGGTTAACGTTCTGCACGGAGTAGCCGCGTACACCGGTGGTGCGTTTCTCCTCTCCGTTAGTGCAACACTGCTCGTGTGCGCCTTGTCAGGGTTCAGATTTCGGCGGACGCTATTCGCCTTACTTACCGTTAACCTTGCAGCGTTCTTTGCGGCCATGGCCGGACGTATTTTTGCTCTGTAACCAAGGCGTTGACTATCCGCTTTGGGCCCAAAGCGGAAGTCAAGAGCGTAGCCGAGACAAAAAAGTTTGCCCCTTAGTTGCTCGTTGCCTTGATGATGTTCAGAACGATGAGCTGGGGCAGGAGTGCAGTCATTCCAATAGCAATCCACCACCAGCCCTTCCTACGTAGGCTCTGCACTTCGGCATCACCCTCTTTGCCAAGCTGAATGATTTGATATGCATTCAGGTGTCCGAGCCGCTTCATCAGCTTCAGCTTTTGGGGAAGGAGCCAGACTGCTCCGACAACTATCCAAAGAACCACCGAAGCGAAAAAAACGGATACGAGCGTCATAAAGAATGCGAAGGTCTGCTATTAGCCGGATTCTGCCCCACGGCGAGGGGCGCTAGCGGGCCCAGAGCGGACGTCACCAAAACATCCACCAAGGGGTGTTCTTGAGTCTGTCGTCACTTGCGCATACCAAGTAGAGCGCAATGGCGGCGCAGATCGAAAAGATGAACAGACCAATGCCTGCGCGGTTCTCCATCCAGCAAATCCACCAGAAAATGCCGCCAACACCGAGGCACACGAGAGCGCTTAACTTTCGTCCGGTACGGGTTATCTTCTGCTTCTGCTTCTGCTTCTGCATTCAATCGATGTCCGCTTCTGGCGGAATTCTGCCCCACGGCGAGAGACGCTATCGGGCTCTAAGCCGAAGTTAGGGTTTGCGATAGCGCTTTTGACGTTCGCGGTGGATTTGCAGATCGTCGGACATCGATTTCGACCTTCCAGCGCCAAAAATGGAAACCCAGCCTGCAATCAGGGAAAGCACGGCGGGGAGAAGAATCGTCGTGAGACCCATGCCATCTCGCGCCAACTTGAAGGCCATTGCGGCAAGTACCAATGCAATGCCTCCAATAACTAGGCGCCTCGCCCAGAGAAACGTCCCCTGCATAAGGCGCTCTGCCCCAGAGACAGGCTCGTTGGAGCCAAACTTGTCTTCAAAGAACGCCTGCCAGAAGACCCAGAAAATAATGGGAGCCAGCAGTATTGCGAAGAAGGCTCTCTCCCCATCCATCACAAGCCAGGCAGAGAGAGAAACCAAGACGATGCCTACTGCAATGAGAACTCTGCGCTCCATAACTTCCCAGCGCTCCATGCCTTCTCCTCAATGAGTGGGTGAACGTCTGCTCTTGGCCGATTGCAGCCAGAGCGTGAGGATTCATGCAGCCGCCTACAAGTTGTCTGGCGTGCTGTGCGGGAACGCGGGGGGTAGCAAAAGTCTAGGTTACCGGACTTCACGACACCCCGCAGTTCCTCACGCGCAGAAAAATGCACCTGTTTGAAAGCAATCAAACGCGTAGCCCGGCCGACGTGTGGGGAGTGTGCGACACGGGGACACTTTCACAAATGACGGTACTTTTGACGGTACTTTTCTAAATCGAAAATATGAAACCCAGCATTGATGCGGTTTTCAAGGCGCTATGTGAACTCCTCCGGGTTCAATCTCCCCGTTCATACAAACCGAACCATTCTGACCAGAGTGGAACAGCCAGAAGATGCGCGCGCTGGCTGAGTGGCGATGGCCCATGAACGTAGTCGCGCACCGCACTTAACGGTTGGGCTGCGGCACAGCGGCGTAATTCATGGCAATGGCCTGCACCACGGCGCCGATCAGTGCCGCATCGCCAGCACTTTGCGGCAACACGTCGCGCACGATCTGGACGGCGTATTGCAGTTGCTCCTTGGCCAAGGCCGCAGACATGGCGTTACCGCGCTTTTCACTGGGCGACGCGTCGCGAATCACAAGGCTCATCAGAAACTCCCAAAGGTGGAGCATGCAGTATGCGCCGTGCGGGGCCCTGGTGCGTAAAAGGTAGCGCAGTGATGGAGAAAGAAGCCTTTGGCAAGCAACGCCGCACAGGCATAAATGCAAGACAGCAACCCATGCCCCAAAGCAAAAAGCGCTGCAACATTTCTGTTGCAGCGCTTTGCTATTTTGGGGTGGCTGATGGGGCTCGAACCCACGACAACAGGAATCACAATCCTGGACTCTACCAACTGAGCTACAGCCACCGTAGCTTTGTATTATAGCCCGGTATTTTACCCCCGGACATCAAATCGCTTAATTTTCTGCAGTGACTGCCGTCGCAGCTTCGGGACGTGGTACCTTGATCTGGACTTTGAAGCGCTGCTTGAGCAGTTCATAGTAAGCCAACCCCTCAGCCGTCGCCAGCCATTGCACGTATTGTTGGCGCTCTTGCTGCGCACGCTGTGCATCCGGAGCCTGCCGCGGCACTACACGGTTGACCTTGACCACAGCATAACCAGCAGCACCCAGATCCACACCCGTCCAGCCTGGCAGCGCCTCGGTGGGAGCACGCAGAGCTGCGTCGATCAAAGCGCGAGGCAAGTTCTGGGTCTGTTCACGCGAGACTTCCGCGGCGGCTGCCAGACCTGTCGCGGACGAGGGATCCGCCTTCCACGCAGCAAGTTTGGCCTCGCCTTCCTTGCGAGCCAGTTCGGCGGATTTTTCAGCCACATACAAGCTGCGGACACGGGCCTTCACTTCGTCATAGGGCAGCGTCAGCGCGGGGGTGTAGGTGGTGACACGGCCGGCAGCCATCTGGCTGGGGCCTACCTCCACGGCCTCGGTGTTGCGCTTGTTTTGCAGCGAGTCTGTGGCAAAAAGTGCTTCGAGGAACTTGGCATTGGCCAAAGCCCCCTTGGCACCTGCAGCAGGGGTCCGCGTCACGCCCTTGGCGATCTGGATCTTGAGCTTGAGCTTGTCGGCCACGGGCTGGAGGCTATCTGCCTGCTCATACACACCGTTGGTGAAAGACTCTGCCACTTCGGCAAATTTGCGCTGGGCCTGCTGCTGCTTGAGTTCAGCCTCCATGGTGGGGCGCAGTTCTTCAAACGTGGGCTGGCGAGGTGTCTTGATATCGGTGAGCTGGATGATGTGATAACCAAACTCGGTTTCCACCAAGTCGCTGATCTCGCCCTTTTTCAGAGCGAAAGCAGCCTCCTCAAATGGCTTGACCATCGCACCCCGGGCGAAGAAGTTCAGGTCGCCTCCCGCAACGGCCGAGCCCTTGTCATCGGAAGATTTCTTGGCCACATCAGCAAAACTGCCGGGAGCCTTGCGCACCTGGGCCAGCAGTTCGGTAGCGCGTGCCTTGGCTTTTTCGCGGTCCGCAGCGGACGCGTCTTTGGCTGCGTTGACAAGGATATGGCTGGCGCGGCGTTCTTCCTTTGCCGTCATGCGAGCCACATTCTCCTTGTAGTAGGTACGCAGGTCGTCCTCGCCAAGGGTGATGGAAGCGCGCACGCTGTCGAGGTCCAGCACCACATATTCGATGGCTGCTTGTTCCAGTTGCTGGAACTGGGCGGGATGGGCCTTGTAGTAGGCCTCCAGGTCTGCATCCATGGGGGTGACTTTGCTGGCGAAGTCGGCAGCGTTGAATCGGGCCACCTGGATCTCGCGGCGCTCATACAAAGCGTCGAGCGCGAGCTTGACCTGTGTATCGGAGCCAAACGCAGTGCTCATCACACCGCCCATCACCTGGTTCACCGAGATGTCGCGGCGCACATTGGCTTCAAAACCTTCGGGCGTCAGACCTTGTGCAGCAACCAGGGCGCGGTAGGCATCGGCGTCCAAGGTCCCGTCAGGGCGCTTGAGTCCAGCAATCGCGGGAATCTCCTGCAAGCTACGGGCGAGACGCGCGTCGCTGGTCACAAGGTGCATCTTTTGCGCAGCAGCCGCCAGCACACGGTCGCGCACCAGGCGCTCCAACGTGGCATACCGGGCACTGGGCGAGTCCAGCAACTTGGGATCGACCGTGGGAGACTGGGCGCGAATACGGTCTGTCTCCATGCGATGGGCATTGTCCCAGTCCGTCTGCTTGATGTTGTTGCCGTCGACACGTGCTACCACAGGGCTCTTTTCAGAGAAATAGTTGCTGTCGATGCCTACCAGCACAAACGAAGGAATGATCAGCAAGAACAAGAAGATCATCACGATCTTGGAGTGCTTGCGGATGGATTCAAACATGGTCGATCTTTCAGAAGGCAAAAAACAAAAGGCGAACTTGCGTTCGCCTTTGTTCGGTGATGGTGGGTCCTGACGGTCTCGAACCGCCGACCTACTCCGTGTAAAGGAGCCGCTCTACCAACTGAGCTAAGGACCCCACCTAAACTGATCCTCAGTTCAAGGCATCTTTCAATGCCTTGCCAGGACGGAACTTCGGAACTTTAGCAGCTTTGATTTTAATCGTAGCGCCAGTGCGGGGATTGCGACCGGTACGGGCAGCACGCTTGCCCACAGCGAAGGTACCGAAACCGACGAGCGACACGGTGCCGCCCTTCTTGAGAGTCTTCTTGACAGCCTCGATCGTGGATTCCAGGGCACGCGCAGCAGCGGCCTTGGAGATGTCGGCGTTGGTAGCGATGTGCTCAATCAATTCGGTTTTGTTCACAAGAAGCCTCTCGGAAAAGAGTTAATGGAATGTCTCGAGGATATCTGGTCTTCACACGCCTGAAAGCACAGCCGTGGGCTGGTGGAGAACAGGCGGGGGAACGACTGGCATACACAGCAGTGGCTGCTGCATCAGATTAAAGCCATCGAGTTTCAGAGTGTCAATACAACACGCTGTTTTGCGTCAGCGTTGTTTTGAATTCTAGTCGTATTTGACGCTGCGACAGGGCTTGGCGGGCGTTTTTGTCTCAAACACGCCGTATGGGCAGCATTCCGTATTGACACCCCGCAGCCAGCCGTACTCAACGAGCAGCGAGTGCCTGAGCGATGGCTTTGCCCACATCCTGAGTGCCGCCTGTGCCACCCAGGTCCGGGGTGCGAGGGGCACCACTGCCGGGTTGCAAAACGGCTTCGATGGCGGCCAGCACAGCGTCGTGCGCGGCGCGATAACCCAGGAAGTCCAGCATCATTGCGCCGCACCAGATCTGCCCGATGGGGTTGGCGATGCCTTTGCCCGCGATGTCGGGCGCCGAGCCATGCACCGGCTCAAACAGCGACGGCATGGTGCGCGTGGGATTGAGGTTGGCGCTGGGTGCGATACCGATGGTGCCCGTGCAAGCGGGCCCCAGGTCCGAAAGGATGTCGCCAAACAGGTTGCTGGCAACCACCACATCAAAGAAGTCGGGCCGCTGCACGAAGTGGGCGGTGAGGATGTCGATGTGGAACTTGTCCACCGTCACATCGGGGTAGGCCTTGGCCATCTCGGCCACGCGCTCGTCCCAGTAGGGCATGGTGATGGCAATGCCGTTGGACTTGGTGGCGCTGGTCAGGTGCTTCTTGGGGCGCGACCGGGCCAGTTCAAACGCAAACTTGAGCACGCGGTCCACGCCGTGGCGCGACATCACTGTCTCCTGCATCACGATCTCGCGCGGGGTACCTTCGTACATGCGGCCACCGATGCTGGAGTATTCGCCTTCGGTGTTCTCGCGCACGATCAGCATGTCGATCTCGCCGGGCAGGCGCGGGCTGCCGTCACGGCGCACCACGGGGGCGATCACGCCAGGCATGAGGCGCGCGGGGCGCAGGTTGATGTACTGATCGAACTCTCGGCGGAACAGCAGCAGCGATCCCCAAAGCGAGACATGGTCGGCAATCTTCTCGGGCCAGCCCACGGCGCCGAAGTAAATCGCCTCATGACCGCCGATCTGGTCCTTCCAGTTGTCGGGCAGCATCTTGCCGTGCTTTTCGTAATAGTCCCAGCTCGAAAAGTCGAAGTGGTCGAAGTGCAGGTCGATGCCAAACTTGCGGGCGGCCTCGTCCAAAACGCGCAGCCCCTCGGGCATGACCTCTTTGCCAATGCCGTCACCGGCAATGACTGCAATGCGATGCTTCGCCATTCAGATGCTCCTGAAAATATAGCTGCCTGTGCTTATTGATCCAACGCTCCAGGCATCAAAGACTTGAAACCTATTTGACGCGTGCCCGGATCTCAGGCAAGGCCTTCTGCAGGTAGTACACCATCGACCAGACCGTGAGCACCGCCGAGGCCCAGATGAGCCAGGTGCCCCACACGCCGGTATCGATCACGCCGAACAGGCGCCCGTCGTACAGCAGAAAGGGGATGGCCAGCATCTGCACCGTGGTCTTGACCTTGCCGATCATGTGCACGGCCACGCTCTTGCTGGCGCCGATCTGCGCCATCCACTCGCGCAGGGCCGAGATCGCGATCTCGCGGCCGATGATGATGAGGGCCACAAACACGTCGGCACGTTGCAGGTGCACCAGCACCAGGAGCGACGCACACACGAGAAACTTGTCGGCCACCGGGTCCAGGAAAGCACCGAAGGACGAGGTCTGATTGAGCTTGCGGGCCAGGTAGCCGTCCAGCCAGTCGGTGGCCGCGAACACCACGAACAGCACGGTGGCAATGAGGTTGCGCGTGGCCGGGTCCAGCGGTGCGTAGAACACCCCCACGATCAAAGGTATCGCGACGATGCGCGTCCAGGTCATCAAGGTGGGGATAGTCCAGAACATGGCGGCGATTGTGTCACGACGCGGCCGTGGAACGACACAGGGGGCTTATCTCAATGCTTTGTAAATTTCTTCTGCCAATTCATGCGAGATGCCATCCACAGTAACAAGGTCTTCCACACTCGCGGACGCCACACCACGCACCCCGCCAAAACGTTGCAACAGTCGCGCTCGCTTCTTGGGTCCCACCCCCGCAATTTCTTCCAGTTGCCCGCCCCCCACGCGCACCTTGGCCCGTGCTGCCCGCATGCCGGTGATGGCAAACCGGTGGGCCTCATCGCGGATCTGCGCCACCAGCATGAGCGCGGCAGAGTCCTTGCCCAAGTAGACCTTCTCGCGGCCATCGGCAAACACCAGCTCTTCCAGGCCCACCTTGCGGCCCTCGCCCTTTTCCACGCCCACGATGCGGGTCAGATCCAGCCCCAGCGCGGTGAACACCTCGCGCGCCACGCCCACCTGGCCCTTGCCACCGTCGATGAGCACCAGGTCGGGCAAGCGCGCAGCCCCTTTGCGGATGGGGGCACCTGCTTCGGCGTCCGGGGCGGCAAAGTCGATACCCCCCTCCGCGCGCTGTGCCTCCACCACCTTGCTATAGCGGCGCGTGAGCACTTGGCGCATGGCGGCGTAGTCGTCGCCGCCGGTGATGCCGTCGATCTTGTAGCGGCGGTATTCGCTGCTCTGCATCTTGTGGTGGTGGAACACCACACACGACGCCTGGGTGGATTCGCCTGCCGTGTGCGAGATGTCGAAACACTCGATGGTGAGCAGGTCCAGGTCTTCGGACGGCAGATCCAGCGCCTCGGCCAGCGCCCGCGTGCGGGCCTGCTGCGAGCCCTCCTCGGCCAGCAGACGGGCCAGTTGCAGGTCGGCGTTTTTCTGCGCCATGTCCAGCCAGGCACGGCGCTGTTCGCGCGGCTGGTGGATGGCACTCACGCGCAAGCCGCTCTGTTCGGTCAGCGCGTCCAGCAACGCCTTGTCCACTGGCACGCTGGTCACCAGCAACGGCGGTACGGGCACGCCGATGTAGTGCTGGGCAATGAAGGCCTCCAGTACCAAGGCCTCCACGGGGCGCGCGGGGCGCGAGGGGCTGGTCACCGCTTCATCCGCGCCCTCTGCGCCTTCTTCCTCAAACACCGCCGCAGCGTCCTCGACATGCACTGGAAAGTACGGCCGGTCGCCCAGGTGGCGGCCACCGCGCACCATGGCCAGGTTCACGCAGGCGCGGCCACCTTGCACGCGCACCGCCAGGATGTCCACATCCTTGTCATCCACCGTCTCGATGGACTGCTGGTGCAGCACGCGCGACAGCGCCTGGATCTGGTTGCGCACCTCGGCAGCCTGCTCAAACTCCAGCTTGTCCGAGTGCGCCATCATCCGCGCCTCCATGGCTTGCAGCACCTCCTGCGTTTCGCCGCGCAACAGAGCTTCCGCATGCGACACGTCGGCGGCATAGGCCTCGGGCGAGATCAAGTCCACACACGGGCCGGTGCATCGCTTGATCTGGAACAGCAGGCAGGGTCGTGTGCGGTTGGCAAACACCGTGTCTTCACAGGTGCGCAGCCGGAACACCTTTTGCAAGAGCTGGATGGTTTCCTTGACGGCCCAGGCGCTGGGGTACGGACCAAAGTAGCGGTGTTTTTTATCGACCGCGCCCCGGTAGTAAGCCATGCGCGGAAACACCTGCCCTGGCACATCGCCCCGTGTGTGGGCGCCCGGCGTGCCGGTGATCTTGAGATACGGGTAGCTCTTGTCGTCGCGGAACAAGATGTTGAACTTGGGGTTCAGCGTCTTGATCAGGTTGTTTTCCAGCAGCAGCGCCTCGGCCTCGGAGCGCACCACCGTGGTTTCCATGCGCACGATCTTGCTGACCATGTGGCCGATGCGGGTGCCACCATGGTTCTTCTGGAAATAGCTTGACACACGGCGCTTGAGGTTGAGCGCCTTGCCCACGTACAGCAGCGCATCCTGCGTGTCGAAATAGCGGTACACGCCCGGCAGCGTGGGCAGCGCAGCCACCTGGGCGAGGAGTTCTTCGGAATGGGACATGGCGCGTATTGTGGCCCCGGGCGCGGCTTGCCCCATTCACTATCAAATAAATAGCTACCAGCGCATATTCAACCAGCGCTTGCAGCCATTTTGATCAAAAAAGCACCGTACCCAGGATCACTCCGCCTCGATCTTCGAGGTCTTCACCACCATGGCCCAGTTGGCCAGATCGGCCTTCACCTTGTCACCCAGCTGCGCAGGGGTCTGGTAGTCGGCCGTGGCGCCCTGCTCCTGCGCTTTTTGCTGGAAGGCCGGGTTCTGCACCACGGTGCGGATGTCGGCCGTGAGCTTGTCCACCACGGTCTTGGGCACGGCGGCGGGGGCAAACACCGCAAACCACGAGGTGGCATCGACCTTGGGGTAGCCCGCCTCGGCGGTGGTGGGCACATCGGGCAGGCTGGGCAGGCGCTGCTTGCCCGTCACGGCCAGCACGCGCAGCTTGCCGCTGGCGATGTGGGGCATGAACGGCGGTGCAGTGCCAAAGGTCAGGTCCACCTGGCCGCCCAGCAGGTCCTGCAGCGCCGGGCCTGTGCCCTTGTAGGGCACATGGACCATCTTGATGGCGCCCTGCTGCTCCAGCATGGCACCGGTCACGTGCTGCAGCGAGCCGTTGCCCGACGAGGCGTAGTTGAGCTTGCCGGGGTTGGCCTTGGCATAGGCAATCAACTCGGGCAGCGTTTTCACCGGCAGGTCGGCCCGCACCACGATGATCTGCGGGGCCGAGATGACATTGGCCACGGGCTGGAAGTCGCCTTGCTCCCACTGCTTTTGTTTGGTGATGTGGGGCGAGATGACGTGGTAGCCCGAGTACTGCATCAGCAGCGTGTAGCCATCGGCCTCGGCCCGCTTGACGGCACTGGCCGCAATGTTGCCGTTGCCCCCGCCCTTGTTGTCCACGATGACCGCCTGGCCCAGCACCGGCGCCAAGGCCTGCGCCAGCATGCGGGCCGACAGGTCCGTGGTGCCACCGGCGGCGGTAGGCACCACCATGGTGACGTTTTTGGACGGGTAGGCGCCCTGCGCTGCGGCGTGGCCGATAAAGCCCGTGGCCAGTGCGGCAAGGGCCAGGGTGGTGAACTGTTTGCGGGTGGTTTTCATGAAAGCGATGTCTCCGTTGTCGTTGTTGTGAAAGGTTTGAATATCAAAAACAAAGCAGCAGGGCTCGACAGCCCTGCACCGCTCAATCCACCGTGGCACCGGTGTCCTTGACCACGCGGCTCCACTTGGGCAGGTCAGACTGCACCAGCACCGCCAGCTGCGCCGCCGAGCCCTTGAAGGGCTCGCAGCCCACGGTGGCCAGCTTGTCCACCACGTCCTTGTGCTCCAGCGCGCGGGCCACCTCGGCCTGCAGCTGCGCCACGATGGGCGCGGGCGTACCGGCCGGGGCAAACAGCGCATACCAGGGCGCCTGGCCAAAGCCCTTGATCGTCTCGCCAATGGTGGGCGCATCAGGCAAGGCCGCCACGCGCTTTTCATTGACCACGCCCAGCACCTTGAGCTTGCCCGCCTTGATGAACGCAATGGCCGACGGCAGGCTTTGCACCGACAGCGGCACCTGCCCGCCCACCACATCGGTGGCCGCAGCCGCCGAGCCCTTGTAAGGGATGTGCTGCAGCTGGATGCCCGCCGCCTTTTGCAGCATTTCGCCAATCAGATGGTTCAGCGTGCCGTTGCCTGCCGAGGCGATCGAATACTTGCCAGGGCTGGCCTTGGCCAAATTCACAAGCTCGGCCACGTTATTGGCGGGAAAAGACGGGTGCGCGACCAGCACATAGCCTGCGGTGGCCACGGGCGCCACAGGCGCAAAGTCCTTCACCGGGTCAAAGCCCGGGTTCTTGTACAGCGCAGGGCCAATCACATGGGCACTGTCGGCCGTCAGCAGCAGGGTGTAGCCATCATTGCGCGCGCGGGCCGTGGTGCCCGTGGCAAGGGTGCCACCTGCACCAGGGCGGTTTTCCACAATCACGCTCTGGCCCAGTTGCTCGCCGAGCTTTTGTGCCAGCACTCGCGCAATGGCGTCGTTGGCGCCACCCGCAGCCTGGGGCACAACCACGGTGACGGGCTTGGACGGGTACTTGTCCTGCGCGCCTGCGGCAAAAGCAGCTGAGCACAACACGGCAGCGGCAAAGGCGCGGCGGGACAGCGTAGTTTGAAATGTCATGGCTCTTGTCTCCTGTTGTTATGGGGGGATGCAGGCTCACCCGTAGTCAGCGGGACAGCGCCCTTTCGCGGATGGCTTCGAAATCCGCAGGCACCGGGTGCAGTGCCAGGCGCGGGCCCGCCTTGGCGATCTGGCTCGGAATGTCGTGGCCAATCAACGCAGGCAGCTGCTGCGCCGCCGCCACAAGTTGCACCAGGTCCACGCCCGTGTCATAGCCCATCAGCGCCAGCGCATGCACGACCTCTTCGCTGCACACATTGCCGCTGGCGCCCGGCGCATAGGGGCAACCGCCCAAGCCACCCAGCGAAGCGTCAAACCGGTCCGCACCTGCATCAATGGCCGCCAGCACATTGGCCAGCCCCATGCCGCGCGTGTTGTGGAAGTGCAGCGTGAACGCCACTGCAGGCCAACGCGCGCGGGCTGCCGCCGTGAGCTGGTGCACCTGCGTGGGGTAGGCCATGCCCGTGGTGTCGCACAGCGTGATGCCGCGCACGCCCCGATCCACAAAACGCTGCACCCAGCCGAACACATTGGCCTGGGCTACATCGCCTTCCATGGGGCAGCCGAATACACACGACAGCGACACATTCACCGCCACGTTGGCACCCTGCGCCAGCGCCACCACCTGCGCCAGCGCCGCAAACGATTGCTCCTGCGTCATGCGCAGGTTGGCCAGGTTGTGGGTGGCGCTCACCGACATCACAAGGTTGAGTTCATCCGTACGCGACTCGATGGCGCGCTCGGCCCCGCGCAGATTGGGCACCAGCGCGGTGTAGACGGTACCGGGGCGGCGCGTGATCTCGCGCATCACGATCTCGGCATCTTTCAGCGCCGGGATGGCCGTGGGCGAGGTGAATGAAGTCACCTCGATCTTGGACAGGCCCGCTGCCGACAATGCGTTGCACAGCGCGATCTTGTCGGCTGTGGGCACAAAGGCCTTTTCCATCTGCAGACCGTCGCGCAGGCCGACCTCCTGCATGTGAATGCGGCGGTTTGCGCCCTGCCACACCGAGTTGGATGCACTCATTGAATCACTCCCTTGCTGCGCAGCAGTGCAATCTGTTCGACGGTGAGACCCGCCTCGGCCAGCACCGCATCGGTGTCATCGCCCAAGTGCGGCGCACTGCTGCGGATGGTGCCGGGAGTGGCCGAGAGTTTGGGCACGATGCCCGGCACCTCCACGCTGTAGCCATCGCGCGTCTGCTGCGTCAGCAGCATGTCGCGGTCGCGGTAGTGCGGATCTTCGGCAATGTCCTTGGCGGTGTAAACCTTGCCTGCAGGTACACGCGCGGCGCCCAAGACGTCCAACACCTGCTGCACGGTACGCTGCGCGCTCCAGTCGCCAATAGCGGCATCGATCTCTTCCACGCGGGCCACGCGGCCTGTGTTGTTGGCCAGGTCGGGCGCGGCGCCCAGGTCTGCGCGGCCAATGGCCTCCATCAGCCGCTTGAAGATGCTGTCGCCATTGCCCGCCACCAGCACCCAGCCGTCGGTGCAGGGGTAGGCGTTGCTCGGAGCAATGCCCGGCAGCGCACTGCCCGCAGCCTCGCGCACCGCGCCGAAGGCGCTGTATTCAGGGATCAGGCTCTCCATCACGTTGAACACCGCCTCATGCAGCGCCACGTCAATCACCTGGCCTTTGCCGCCGTTGACCTTGCGGTGGTACAGCGCTGTGAGCACGCCAATGGTGCCGTGCAGCGCCGCCAGCGTGTCACCAATCGATACCCCCACGCGCACCGGCACGCGGCCGGGCTCACCCGTCAGGTGGCGCAGGCCGCCCATGGCCTCGCCGATGGCGCCAAAGCCGGGTAGGTCGCGGTACGGCCCCGTCTGGCCGTAGCCCGATATTCGCAGCATGACCAGGCCGGGGTTGAGCGCATGCAGCTCTTCGGGCGACATGCCCCAGCCTTCCAGCGTGCCGGGGCGGAAGTTCTCGACCAGCACATCGGCCTCGGCAATCAGCTGACGCGCAATGTCCTGGCCTTCCTTTTGACGCAGGTCCAGCGCCACCGAGCGCTTGTTGCGCGACTGCACCTGCCACCAGACGGAGGTGCCTTCCTTGATCAGGCGCCAGTTGCGCAGCGGGTCGCCGCCCGACGCACCGGGTCGGCTCGGGTCCGCGGGGGCCTCGATCTTGATCACGTCGGCGCCAAACTCGCCCAGCGTCTTGCCACAGAAGGGGCCGGCGATGAGCTGGCCCATTTCGATGACGCGCACATTTTGCAAGGCGGAGGGGGAAGCAATGGAATCCATGGGTGGAGTTGTCTGCTGCGTCCAGCCCCACGCTGGGGCGGCTCGGCGCGAATGATGCGCAGTGCAAGCAGGGCCGTAAATCGCTCAAGCAACAAGATGCCATCGCAAACCGGCATGGCAGCTGTGCCGCTTGCTACCATCAGGCCCCCATGAAACTGGATCCCGTCTCCCTGCGCCTGTTTGTGGCCGTGATGGAAGAAAGCACCATCGCTGCCGCCGCCGCGCGCGAGCACATTGCCGCATCGGCCGTGAGCCGCCGCCTGGCCGACCTGGAAGACGCCCTGCGCGTGAGCCTGTTCATGCGCAGCAACAAGGGCACCGAGCCCACCGCTGCCGCGTTTGCGCTGCTGAACCTCGCGCGCGGCGTGCTGAACGACCTGGACGGCATCGCCTCCCAGATGCGCGAGTACGGCACGGGGGTGCGCGGCCATGTGCGCGTGGTGGCCAACATCTCGGCCATCACTCAGTTTTTGCCGGCTGAGCTGCAGAGCTTTCTGACGCAACACCCGCAGGTGGATGTGCGGCTGCAGGAGCAGATCAGCAGTGCGATTGCCCATTCAGTGGCCGAGAACGCAGCCGACGTGGGCATCCTGAACGAAGGTCACTACGGCGAGCGTGTGACGCTGCTCCCCTACCGCACCGACGAGCTGGTGCTGGTGGTGCCCACCGGCCATGCGCTGGCGCGGCGCAAGTCCGTGCGGCTGGCCGAAGCCCTCTCCTACGACTTTGTGGGCGCCCACCCCAACAGCGCCATCAACAACCAGCTCACCCGCGCTGCGGCCGAAGCGGGGCTGCCGCTGCGGCTGCGCATGCAGGTGACCAGCTACGACGCGCTGTGCCTCATGGTCAACGCCGGGCTGGGTGTGGGTGTGATGCCGCGCGGCAGTGCGCGGCTGTACCAGGGCGCACTGCAGATCCGCACCGTCACCCTGAACGAGCCCTGGGCCCACCGCCGCCTGTCGCTGTGTGTGCGGTCAGAAGAATCCCTCTCCACGGTGGCCCGGCTGCTGGTGGACCACTTGCGCACGCAGCCCACCACACCATGACCCCCGACCACCCCCCCCTTCAGTGGGATGTTTTCTGCCGCGTGATCGACAACTTTGGCGACATCGGCGTGTGCTGGCGCCTGGTGGCGCAGCTGGCCGCTCTGGGCCACCGCGTGCGCCTGTGGGTGGACGAAGCCTCGGCGCTGCAATGGATGGCCCCCGGGGGTTGCCCAGGGGTGGATGTGCGGCCCTGGGGCGCGCCGCCACCGGGCCCGCAAGAGCCCAAGCCCGACGTGATGGTAGAGGCCTTCGGCTGCGATATTGCTCCTGAATTCATAGCATATAGCGCAGTTTCCACTAGCGCTTCTGGCCAAAACCGTTCAAAACCCGTCTGGATCAACCTGGAATACCTGTCTGCAGAGGCCTATGTAGAGCGCACCCACCGCCTGCCGTCCCCCATTCTGTCCGGCCCGGCATCGGGGTGGACACGCTGGTTTTTTTACCCTGGCTTCACCACCGGCACCGGCGGTCTGCTGCGCGAGCCCCATCTGATGGTGCAGCGCGAGGCGTTTGACCGCAGCGCATGGCGCGTTGAGCACCGGGCCCTGTTTGGCCTGGATGATGAAGCACCGGGAAGACGCTGGGTGTCGCTGTTCTGCTACGAGCCCCCAGCACTGACCAACATGCTTCAACAATGTGCGCTGCAGCCCACGGAGCTGCTGGTCACGCCTGGCCGACCGGCCGCTGCTGTGCGGGCGGCCCTGGCCGAGCCCGCCCAGGGCACCGAAGGGGGCCAGCAACAGCATGACCAGCGAGGGCTGCTGTCCTTGTCCTACCTGCCTCACCGGCCCCAGGCTGCGTTCGACGCAATGCTCTGGGCTTGCGACTTCAACGCGGTGCGAGGCGAGGACTCGTTGGTGCGTGCTCTGTGGGCTGGCCAGGCCTTTGTCTGGCACATCTACCCGCAGCACGACAACGCCCACCACGACAAGCTCTGGGCGTTTCTGGACTGGCTGCAGGCCCCTGCGTCGCTGCGGCAGTTCCACGCTACCTGGAACGGGCTGGACGCCGTGCCGCTGCAATGGCCGGACGACAACACCCTGGCAGAGTGGACCGCATGCACCCAAGCTGCCCGTGCGCGCCTGCTGACGCAGGACAACCTCGTCGCACAACTTTTGGGCTTTGTCGCCGAAAAACGGTAAAATCCGAGGCTTTGCGCAAATCAGGCGCGGCATGTCAGTGCCCCCGCCCTGCGCACTTTCGCCGCAGAACATGCACCGGCGCGCAAACCAGGAGGTTTGCCAGCTCGCGCGTTGAGCGGCCCCAACCCAAGCAACTTGCTATGAAAATCGCTCAAGAAATCCGCGCCGGCAACGTCATCATGCACGGCAAGGACCCGATGGTGGTCCTGAAGACCGAATACGCCCGCGGCGGCCGCGGTGCAGCCACCGTGCGCATGAAGCTCAAGAGCCTGATCGGCAACTTCGGCACCGAAGTCGTGTTCAAGGCCGACGACAAGATCGACAACGTGATCCTGGACAAGAAGGAGTGCACCTACTCCTACTTTGCCGACCCCATGTACGTGTGCATGGACACCGAGTACAACCAGTACGAAGTGGAAGCCGAAAACATGGGCGACTCGCTGAACTACCTGGAAGACGGCATGACCGTGGAAGTGGTGTTCTATGACGGCAAGGCCATCTCGGTCGAACTGCCCACCAGCGTCGAGCGCGAAATCACCTGGACGGAACCCGCCGTCAAGGGCGACACCTCCGGCAAGGTCATGAAGCCTGCCAAGATCGCCACCGGCTTCGAAGTGCCCGTGCCCCTCTTCGTCAGCCAAGGCGACAAGATCGAAATCGACACCCGCACTGGCGAATACCGCAAGCGCGTCTAAGGGCGGCAAGGGCTCGCTGCCTTCTCTCCCTCACAGGAGATCCCCCAAGAAAAAGGCTTCCCTCGGGAAGCCTTTTTTCATGGTTCAGCGCCAATGCGCTAATGCTGCATGGGTCTAACGCTATGAATTCAATAGCAATCAGATAGGTTGCGCTACAAGGTCGTGTCCCTGCACGCCCACGATACGTGCCTTGGTGAACTCACCCACCTTGAGCTGCTTGCTGATCTTCTCGGGCGGCAGCAGCTGCACGGTGCCGTCGATCTCGGGCGCATCCGCATAGGTGCGGCCCACACCGCCCTTGCGCCCCAGAGCGGGAGCGTGATCCACCAGCACCTGCATGGTGGCACCCACCCGGCGTTGCAGTCTCGCAATCGACACCTCTTCGGCCACCGCCATGAAGCGGGCACGGCGCTCTTCGCGCACCTCCATCGGCAGCATGCCGGGCAGTTCGTTGGCAGCGGCGCCATTCACATCGCTGTAGGCAAAGCAGCCCGCACGATCAATCTGTGCCTCGCGCACGAAGTCCAGCAGGTGCTGGAACTCTTCTTCCGTCTCGCCCGGAAAGCCCGCAATGAACGTGCTGCGAATGACCAGCTCGGGGCAGGCTTCGCGCCAGCGCAGGATGCGCTCCAGGTTGCGCTCGCCACTGGCGGGGCGCTTCATGCGCTTGAGTACGTCTGGGTGGCTGTGCTGGAAAGGCACGTCCAGATACGGCAGCACCTTGCCCGTCGCCATGAACGGGATGACTTCATCCACGCTGGGATATGGGTACACGTAGTGCAGGCGCACCCAGGCGCCGTAGGGTTCCGCAATCTCACCCAGCGTCTGAACCAGCTCCAGCATCCGGGTCTTGACCGGCTTGCCGTCCCAGAAGCCCGTGCGGTACTTCACGTCCACACCGTAGGCCGAGGTGTCCTGGCTGATCACCAGCAATTCCTTCACGCCACCTTCAAACAAGGCCTTGGCCTCACTGAGCACATCGCCAATGGGCCGCGACACCAGGTCACCGCGCATGGACGGGATGATGCAGAAGGTACAACGGTGGTTGCAGCCCTCGCTGATCTTGAGGTAGGCGTAGTGCTTGGGCGTGAGCTTGATGCCCGCAATGCCAAAGCTGCCGGGCACCAGGTCCACGAACGGGTCGTGGGGCTTGGGCAGGTTCAGGTGGACGGCGTCCATCACTTCTTGCGTGGCGTGGGGCCCGGTCACGGCCAGCACACTGGGGTGCATCTGCCGCACCATGTTGCCACCATCGTCACCCGTGCGGGCACCCAGGCAGCCGGTGACGATGACTTTGCCATTCTCGGCCAAGGCTTCGCCAATGGTGTCCAGGCTTTCTTTCACGGCATCGTCGATGAAGCCGCAGGTGTTGACGATGACCAGGTCTGCGCCCTGGAAGGTCTTGGAGGTTTCGTAACCCTCGGCGCTTAGCTGCGTGAGGATCAGCTCGGAATCGGTCAGCGCCTTGGGGCAGCCCAGGCTGACGAATCCGACTTTGGGTGTTTTGGTGGGGGCAATTGCTTCGCTCATATCCCCCTATTGTCCCAGTTCCGGCGTTGAGCGGGTGGGTTGCCGATTCATGGCAACGTTTGCCACTCCCTGCAACCTGCGTAACCGGCGCTGCCCAAGCCAGTGGCCACCGCGCTCTGGCAGCGCTGCAGGGGGTTATCTCTTCAGTCCAAACGCGCCCAGCATCTGCTCCGTCTGTTTTTGCATCTGCTCCTGCATCTGCGCCAGCATGGTCTGCGACTGTTCGACATAGTTGCCCATCATGCCCTTGAGCATGGGCGACTGCAGACTCATGAACTGCGCCCACATCTCGGGCGTCACGCTTTGCGACTGCTCGGCCAGCTTGGTTTGCACATCGGTGAAGGCCTGCACGTTCTTCTCCAGGTACGCGCCCATGAACCCCTGCATGGCATGACCATAGAACCGGATGATGTTGGCCAGCACCGCCTCGGTGAACATGGGCGCACCGCCGGCCTCCTCTTCCAGAATGATCTGCAGCAGAATGCTGCGCGTGAGGTCTTCGCCCGTCTTGGCGTCGCGCACCACCACGTTCTGGTGGTCCATCACCAGCTGGCGCACCTCGGCCAGCGTGATGTAGGTGGAGGTGTCTGTGTCGTACAGACGGCGGTTGGGGTACTTCTTGATGACGCGCTGGGCCGATTTGGACGCAGCGGTTTTCGGTTCGGACACAACGAACTCCTCGGGCTCAAAACCCATGTATTGCAGTGCAGCACATTCTAGGGAGACTGCTGAGCCGCAACGGCAAAGGAATACCCTGATGATGCAAGGCACCCGAGTGTCGCGCGGGTGACTGGTGCGCCAAGCGTCGTATGTAGTGCAGCCGCCTGCCCCTCCCCAACAACAGCCCCCGGTGAGGTGACAGAGAAGCAGAAACAAAAAAAGCCACCTTGCGGTGGCTTGCTGTGTGAACACCTGCAGCGGTGTCATTGCCAAGTTTTCTAAAATCTGAAAGCTGGTTTCTTTCAGCGAAAAACTTGGTAGGCGCGATTGGACTCGAACCAACGACCCCCACCATGTCAAGGTGGTGCTCTAACCAGCTGAGCTACGCGCCTGTCGTTATCAAGACCACGATTATAGCCATAAAAATCGCCCCCTCGGGCACAGCACGCTACAAATCACACAACGCGCGCGAAGCGGGCTCACAGGCAAGGCCCGCGCGCGCCTCGCCTCAACGGCGGCGGGCAGAACGAACGCCATGCACCCCAGCCACGATGCCCAGCACCTTGTTCAGACGGCCTGAGTCGGACACTTCTACCGTGAAGGTCATCCACGCCGTGCCTTTGACGGACTGCGTCTGCACACCGATCACATTGGTTTTTTCACGGGCGAACACTTCCGAGATGTCGCGCAGCAGGCCCTGGCGGTCGGCGGCCTCCACCGCAACGTCCACCGGGTACACCGCTGTGGATGCCGATGGCTTGGGCACGCCCCACTCCACCTCGATCACACGCTCGGCATTGCGTGCCGCCATCTCGCGGAAGTTGCTGCAGTCGGCACGGTGTACGCTCACCCCTTTGCCGCGCGTGACAAAGCCACGGATGGTGTCCGGCGGCGCGGGCTTGCAGCACTTGGCCAGCTGAGTCATCAGCGAGTCGATGCCCACCACCAGCACACCGCCCTTGGGGGCCGCGTCGTTGGTGCGTGTTTTCTTGAGCAGCAGATAGTCGTCAGGCTGCAGCACGGGCTCGGGCGGGCGCAGCACCGTTTCGATGTTGCGCAGCGAAAACTCGTCCTTGCCCACCACCTCAAACAGCGCGTCGGCCGACTTGAAGCCAAGTTGCACCGCCAGATCGTCGAGCTTGATGGCGGTCTTGCCCTCGCGCTGCAGCAGCTTCTCCACGGCCTCGCGACCCCGGGCCACTGTCTCGTGCGTGGCCTGTGCGTTGAACCAGGCACGCACCTTGGCCTTGGCGCGGTTGCTGGTGAGATAGCCCAGCTCGGCATTGAGCCAGTCGCGCGAGGGGCGCCCTTCCTTGACGGTGGAGATTTCGACCGTCTGCCCGTTTTGCAACGGGGTATTGAGCGGCACCATCACACCATCGACCTTGGCGCCCCGGCAGCGGTGGCCCAGGCTGGTGTGGACCGAGTAGGCAAAGTCCACCGGGGTGGCGCCCTGGGGCAGCTCCACCACGGCGGCATCGGGGGTCAACACGTAGATGCGGTCCTCGAACAAGCCCCGGTTGGGCAACGCGCCCGCAAGGTCCCGCTCCCACGCCAGCAGCTGGCGCAGCACGGCGATCTTGGCGTCGTACTCGCCCGTCGCAGAGACGCCCGCATAACCCTTGGCACCCGCCTCCTTGTACGCCCAGTGCGCTGCCACGCCATGCTCGGCGTGTTCGTGCATGGCCTGGGTGCGGATCTGGATCTCGATGGGCTTGCCGTTGTCGTCCCGCACGATGGTGTGCAGCGACTGGTAGCCGTTGGGCTTGGGCTTGGCGATGTAGTCGTCAAACTCCTCCACGATGGGCTTGAACTGCTCATGCACCCAGCTCAGGGCGGCGTAGCAGTCCTTCACCGTGGGCACCACCACACGCAGCGCGCGGATGTCGAACACCTGGTCGAAGTTGAGCGACTTGCCACGCATCTTCTTGACGATGCTGTAGATGTGCTTGGGGCGGCCCGCCACGGTGGCGCTGATGCTGCGCGCACGCAGGTCGGATTCGAGCCGCGCGCGCAGCTGCTCCATGTAGACCTCGCGCTCGCCCCGCTTTTCGTCGAGCAGGCGGGCCACTTCCTTGTAGGTGTCGGGCTCCAGGAAGCGGAAGGACAGGTCCTCCAGCTCCCACTTCACCTGCCAGATACCCAGGCGGTTCGCCAGCGGCGCAAACACCTGCAGCGACTCGCGCGCCAGGCTGGGCGACACGGGGCGCTTGCTGGCGGCATGAAAACGCAGCGTCTGCAAGCGCGAGGCCAACCGCAGCATCACCACACGCAGGTCGCGCGAGAAAGCCAGCAGCATCTTGCGCACGTTCTCCGTCTGCACGGCCGGGTCGTCCAGCGGCGCAGCCGCACGGGCCTGCTGCTGCACGCGCATCAGCTTGGTGGTCTCCACCGCCAGCGCCGCAAAATTGGCGCCAAAGGCCTTGGCAATCACCTCTTCGGGTTTGTTCAGATGGACGCAGGCATGCACCAGATAGCTGGCGGCCTGCATGGCCTCGGAGCCGCCAATGCCCTTGAGTATGGCGGCCACGGCATCGGCGTGGGCCAGCGTGTTCTCACCGGAGTCGAGCGTTTCGCCCGCCATCAAGGGCTCGGCAAACGCGCGCGCCCGGGCCAGCGCGTTCACCTGCTCGGGCAGGGTGTGCGCCGTGGCGGCGATGAGCTGGGGGACAGCGTCGGCCTGGGGGATAAGAGATGCTGGTGCAGGGGGGTTGGTTTTCATCCGGCCACAGTGCCTTCTGCTGCCAGCAAGAAATCAGTGACTGCACCCACTTGGTCAGGCGCCACCAGCGTGGGTGCGTGGCCCACACCCTCAAACTCCACCACGCGGGCAAGGGGACCGCGCTGCTCCATGGCCAGCGCTGTCTCGCGCGAGAGCAGATCAGACTGCGCACCACGGAGCAACAGTGTCTGGGCCGTGATGTGGTCATACAGCTGCCACAGTGCCGCCTCGCCCGCTGCCGCAGCTTCCTGCGTGAGCGTCCTGAAAGGCACGGCAATCGCCGGGTCATAGTGCAGCGCAAGGCCGCCTCCAGCGGGCTGCGGCAACTCACGCACCATGGCACGCGACAGCTCCAGCCACTGGGCGGGCGTGTGGGGGCCAAAGCTGGTGGAGATGGCCCACATCGCTTCGGCCGCCTGCTGCAGCGAAGCAAACCGGGCGGGCTGCCCCAGGTACTGGCCGATGCGCTGCAGCGCCTGCCACTGAATGACGGGCCCCACATCGTTCAGCACCAGCCGACGCACAGGCACCGGCAAGGGAAGGCCCGGCTGGCCGGTGATGCCCATGCCGATGAGCCCGCCCATGCTCGTGCCCACCCAGTCCAGCGTGGTGATGGGGGCTTGCTGGTGCAATTGCGCCACCATTGACAGCATGTCGGCCGCGTATTGCGGAATCTGGTAGCCCATGGGGTCGGCCAGCCAGTCGCTGCGGCCACGGCCCACCACGTCGGGGCAGACCACCCGTGCATGCTGACTCAGCACGCGTGCCAGGGTATCAAAATCCCGCCCCTGGCGCGACAGGCCGTGAACGCAGACGATGACATGCGGGTGCGCTGCATCGCCCGTGGCATTCCACTCCCAGTACGCCATGCGGTGCTGCTGTGCCGACGCGGGCGCACGGTCTGGGGTCTCCGGCGAGGCCGCAGGGCCTGGGCACAGTACGTAGTTCAGCGTAGGTTCAATCATGGGTGCGAAATCCGGGGGCAGCGCTCGATAATGCCGTGGTCGTTGGCACCCGTAGGTTGCCCTTGAGTGCCGACTTTTTCTTGCGTTGCATCGTAATTCATTCGGAGAGACTCCCATGCTGAAAGGCAAAACTGCCCTCGTCACCGGCTCCACCAGCGGCATTGGTCTTGGCATCGCCAAGGCCCTGGCGCGCCAGGGCGCCAATATCGTGCTCAACGGCTTTGGCGATGTGGATGGCCCCCGCGCCGAGGTGCTGGCTGCCGGCGAGGCCGCCGGTGCCCAGGTGGCTTACCACGGCGCCGACATGAGCCGCGTGGCCGACATCGAAGACATGATGAAGTACAGCGCCAGCCAGTTCGGCCGCGTGGACATTCTGGTCAACAACGCGGGCATCCAGCATGTGGCCAATGTGGAGAACTTCCCCGTCGAACGCTGGGACTCCATCATCGCCATCAACCTGACCAGCGCCTTCCACACCTCGCGCCTGGCCCTGCCTGCGATGAAGAGCGCCAACTGGGGCCGCATCATCAATGTGGCGTCGGTGCACGGTCTGGTGGGATCAGCGCAGAAGTCTGCCTATGTGGCCGCCAAGCACGGCATCGTGGGCCTGACCAAGGTCACCGCGCTGGAGAACGCCACCACCGGCGTGACCTGCAACGCCATCTGCCCCGGCTGGGTGCTGACGCCGCTGGTTCAAAAGCAGGTGGACGCCAAGGCCGCCGAACACGGCATCTCCAACGAAGAAGCCAAGAAGCTGCTGCTGGGCGAAAAGGAGCCCTCCATGCAGTTCACCACGCCCGAAGAGCTGGGCGAGCTGGCCGTGTTCTTCTGCTCCCCCGCAGCCAACAACGTGCGTGGCGTGGCGTGGAACATGGATGGCGGCTGGGCTGCGCAGTAAGCCGGCGCTGAGCAATCGCTCTGCTTTTGATAGCTGCCAGCGCTTATTGCACTGGCGCTTGCAGCCATTTTTACTTCAAACAGGGCACACCCAGTGACTCAGGGGGCTCAGAGGTCTCAGCGCATCTGCACCGAGCCCGACACGTTCACAATGACCTGAGCCTTGCCCGCCTCCACCGGCACGGCAGAGTCCGAGAACGACGCCGCCTTGGCCTCGGCGGCCATCATGCGGGGCCGGGGGCCGGGCGACATTTCATTGCTGTTCACCGCCACTTCGCGCAAGCTGTAGTTGGCAAATCCAAAGCCTTTGGCCAGCTCGGCCGCACGGGCCTTGAACTGCTCGATGGCCTGGGTCTGGGCCTCGGACTCCACCTTGGCGCGGGCCTCGCGCGACAGGCCAAATGCCACCTGGCTGATGGACAGAGTCTGGATCTTGCCAGCGGTGGCCGTGATGCGCGCAAAGTCGCGGCCCTCGAGCACCAGCTCGGCCCGGCCCTGCCAGCCGTTGATCTTGCCGTCCTTGCCGTAGCGCGGGTACAGCCCGAACGGACCGGTGCGCACGTCCAGCTGTCCGGGCTGCGCATTGCGCTTGGCCTCAGTCAGTGCAGCATCCAGCGCCTGCTTGAGTTGGGTTTGCACGGTAGCGGCATCGGCGGCCTCTTTGCTGGTGGCAAGGTTGAGCACCAGCAGGTCTTGCTGCACCTCCACCGTGCCCGTGGCCGACAGCTGCACCACATTGCGCAGCTCAGGGGCCGATGTATTTTGGGCAAAAGCGGCGCTTGCGCAGGCGATCAATGCACTGGCAGCTATCAATTTGGTAGTGTTTTTCATCATCACACGGTCCTTTTCATTGGTGCACGCCCCGGTTGCCAGGCGTGCGGGGCACCACCTTAACCGCAGTGCGCTACGCCCTTGACAAAGCCATGTCGCACGAGGTGCGAAGCTGGGCAAAACTTGTAACAGTTGGTCAAACCCGGCCTCCAAACCCGAACTTCGGCGTTCCAACTGGTCAGAATTGGCTCTGTTACAAATTGGACTTGAGATCAACATGGCCACAACACCCAATCGCACCGACAAAGTTCTGGTAGTGGACGACGACGCCCGCATCCGCGACCTGCTGCGCCGCTACCTCACCCAAGAGGGTTTTGAAGTCATGGTTGCCGAAGACGGCAAGGCCCTCAACCGCCTGCTGCTGCGCGAGACGGTGGACATCATCGTGCTGGACCTGATGATGCCCGGCGAAGACGGTTTGTCGATCTGCCGCCGCCTGCGCGCCGCCAACGACCGCACTCCCATCATCATGCTCACTGCCAAGGGCGAGGACGTGGACCGCATCGTGGGCCTGGAAGTGGGCGCCGACGATTACCTGGGCAAGCCCTTCAACCCCCGCGAGCTGCTGGCCCGTATCCATGCCGTGCTGCGCCGCCGCCCTGCTCAGGAAGCACCGGGCGCCCCTTCTGGCGACAACGAGGTGGTCACCTTTGGCCCTTTCACCTTCGACCTGGGAACGCGCGCACTGCAGCGCAACGGCGAAGAGCTGCCCCTGACTACCGGCGAATTCGCCATGCTCAAGGCCCTGGTGCGCCACCCGCGCCAGCCCCTGTCGCGCGAAAAGCTGGCACTGCTGGCCCGCGGCCGCGAGTTCGAGCCCTTTGACCGCAGCCTGGACGTGCAGGTGTCGCGCCTGCGCAAGCTGGTGGAAGTGGACGCCGCCGCGCCCCGCTACATCCAGACCGTGTGGGGCGTGGGCTACGTGTTTGTGCCGGACGGAACGAGCTGATAGTTCATGGCCAATACTGAGGGCAAGCCAAGACCTTCGTCCCGCAAGTCTGCCACCGCCCCCTCCGACGCAACCAGCCCCGCCCCGCTGGAGGCCATTCGGCGGGCGCGGGAACAACGTACGCGCGTGGGTCTGAATCTTTTCTGGCGCACGTTCTTTCTGCTGGCGCTGCTGCTGGTAGGCAGCATCCTGGCGTGGCTGCAGACCCTGCGCGCGCTGGAGTTTGAACCGCGCACGCTGCAGACGGCGCAGCAGATTGCGTCGCTCGTCAACCTGAGCCGCGCGGCGCTGGTGCACTCGGACGCCATCGCGCGGGTGTCGCTGATCAAGACCATGGCCGACCAGGAGGGTGTGCGCATCCTGCCGCGCGAGCCCAAGGACAAGTACGCGCTGCTCGACCCAACCGCTCTGGGCAACCGCCTGACGGACGAGCTGACCATGCGCCTGGGCCCCGACACCATCGTGGCGCAGAGCGTGAACGGGGAAAATGGCCTGTGGGTCGGCTTTAACATCAATGGCGATCCCAACTGGCTGCTGATGGACCGTTCGCGCTTCAGCCCTGCGGGTGGACGCACCTGGCTGATCTGGCTGATCACGGCGGCAGCGCTGTCGCTGGCCGGTGCCGCTGCGATTGCGCGGCTCATCAACCGCCCGCTCAAGCAGCTGTCGTATGCGGCCAACCGCGTCAAGGACGGTGACTTTGCCGCCAGTCACCTGGACGAAGAAGTGGTGACCAGCGAAATCCGCGAGGTGAATATCGGCTTCAACCGCATGGCGCAAAAACTCGCCAAGCTGGAGCAGGACCGCGCAGTGATGCTCGCGGGCATCTCGCACGACCTGCGCACGCCGCTGGCGCGCCTGCGGCTGGAAACCGAGATGAGCGTGACCGACGAAGTGGCCCGCGAGCACATGGTGGCGGACATCGTGCAGCTCGATGCCACTATCGACAAGTTCCTGGACTACGCCCGGCCCGACCATGTGACGCTCACGCCCGTCAACCTGCATGCGGTGGTGTCGTCGTGCGTGTATGCGGTGCAGGACCACCGCGAGCTGCAGATCACGATGTCCGTGCCTGAAGACCTGAATGTGCTGGCCGACGAGGTGGAACTGGCCCGGGTGATCTCCAACCTGCTGGAGAATGCCAGGCGCTACGGCAAGAACGAAGACACGGGCATCACCAACGTGGACATCGCTGCCAAAAGCCGAGAAAACTGGGTGCTTATCAAGCTGCGAGACCACGGCGCCGGCGTTCCGCCTGAGCAACTGTCCAACCTCACCAAGCCGTTCTTCCGGGGCGACTCAGCGCGCACGGCAGCGGCGGGGGCAGGCCTGGGGCTGTCGATTGTGGACAAGACGGTGCAGCGCATGGGCGGCATCTTTGCGCTGGCAAACTCCAGTACCGGCGGCCTGGTGGCCCACCTGCAACTGCAGCGCGCCACCAGCCTGCCCGAGGGCGTGGACCCCAAGCAGCGCCTGCAGCGACCATCTGTCAAACGCCAGTTACCCCGGCGTCGGGCCGAAGACCGGCTGGGGTCAACAGCCGCCGACTGAAAACAAAGGCCGTACAGAAACAATAAGGGCACCGTTCGGTGCGCTTATTAAGTGGCGTAGATCAAAGCAGCAGCCCGCGCCTCCATGGCCAGGCCCTGCCCCACCGGGCCCAGGCGCTCTGCCGTCTTGGCTTTCACATTGACCTGGCCCTCAGCCACACCCACCGCCCGCGCGATGGCGGCCCGCATGCCGGGGATGTGCGCAGCCAGACGCGGGGCCTGGGCGACGACCGTGCTGTCGATGTTGCCGATCTCAAAGCCAGCGGCACGCACCCGCCGCGCCGCCTCGGCCAGCAGCACGCCCGAGTCCGCGCCCCGGAACGCGGCATCGGTGTCGGGGAAGTGGCTGCCAATGTCTCCCAGGGCCGCCGCGCCCAGCAAGGCATCGGTGATGGCGTGTAGCAGCACGTCGGCGTCCGAGTGGCCCAGCAGGCCCGTGGGATGGGCGATCTCCACCCCGCCGATCACCAGGCGGCGGCCGGGCACCAGCGCATGCACGTCCCAGCCTTCTCCAATCCTGAAATTCATCTGTCTGCCTTTGTGAATGTTTGAGTGCTCAGTCGCCGGGACCGTCGGTCAGGCTCCCTGGCCGTGCAATGCAGGCAGCGTACCGGTGGTGCTGGCAAACCCTGCGCGGTGGGCTAAAAAAGGTTCTTCTTGCCGGGGGCCGCGTTCACCTGCCCCCGCTCGCCGCCATAGCGCTCCAGCGTGGTGCTGTGCGCCCGCTGGGCCAGCACGGCAGCCGCCAGTGCGAAGTCGTCCGGGTAGGTGACCTTGAAATTTTGTGCCCCGCCGGGCACCAGCCGGGGGTGAAAACCCATGGCCTCCATCGCACTGGCCTCATCGGTCACATTGGAGCCCACCTTGTCGATGGCGTCCATCAGCGGGCCGATGCGGAACATCTGTGGCGTCTGCGCCAGCCACTTGTCGCTGCGGTCCACGGTAGAGGCCACGCGCACGCCGCCCGGGCCGTCGATGGAGGTCTTGAGCGTGTCGGCCAATTTGTGCGCCAGGAGGCCGCCCACACTGTCGCCCGCACACTGGTCGATGAGCGCATCAATCTGCTCGGCGGTCACGAGGCAACGCGCTGCATCATGCACCAGCACCCAGTCGTCGGGCTGCGCGCCGCGCTCCAGCAAGGCCTTGAGGCCGCCTCGCACCGTGTCGGCACGCGTAGGGCCACCGCACTCCACCACAAAAAACGCGGGATGCGCGTGGGCGTCCAAAAAGTGATCCCCCGGCGCCACGGCCACCAGCGTGCCCAGCAAGCGCCCGACTGCAGCAAAGGCGGCCAGTGTGTGCAGCACCATCGGATGGCCTGCCACCAGGTGATATTGCTTGGGCAACGGGGCTGCAGCGGCGGCAGCGCTGGCAGACAACGCCCCCGGGGCTGAGAACGCCGCCACAGTCGATGCCTGGGCCGGTGGCACTTGCGGGGCGCTGCCTGCACCTGCTGGCACGGCCCGCGACCCCACCCCGGCGCAGGGCAGCAAGGCCCAAAACCGCCCTTGGGCCGACAAGGGGGTGAGCAGGGGGTGCAGCAGGGGAGCAGTCATGGAGCGCTCATTCTAAAATCTCCCGTTGCCCTCCGATCCAGCCCGTGCGCGTTTCGCGCCCCTGGGGATGCGGCGGGCCCCGACGACACCGTCCGCATGGAACTGCCCAAACTCTCCCCCGGAAAACGTTTCACCCTGCCCCGCCCCGTGGGCAGCGCCGATTCCCTGCTGCTGGCCCGCCTGGCCGAACGTGACAAGGCAGGGGGCCGCACCACCGCCATCGTCACGGCCGACGCCACCGATGCACAGCGGCTCATCGACGAGATGGCCTTTTTTGCGCCGGGCCTGCGCTGCGCGCTGTTCCCGGACTGGGAGACGCTGCCCTACGACACCTTCTCGCCGCACCAGGACCTGATCAGCGAGCGACTGGCCACGCTGTGGCGCATCTCGCAGGGTGAAGCCGATGTAGTGCTGGTGCCTGCCACCACAGCGCTGTACCGCCTCGCCCCGCCCTCCTTCCTGGCGGGCTACACCTTCCACTTCAAGGTCAAGCAAAAGCTCGACGAAGCAAAGTTCAAGGCCCAGCTCACGCTGGCGGGCTACAGCCATGTCTCGCAGGTGGTGAGCCCGGGCGAATACGCGGTGCGCGGCGGGCTGATCGACCTGTTCCCCATGGGCTCCCTCGTGCCGTACCGTGTGGACCTGTTCGATGACGAGATCGACAGCATCCGCACGTTCGACCCCGACAGCCAGCGCAGCCTGTACCCCGTGCCCGAGGTGCGTCTGCTGCCCGGCCGCGAGTTCCCCATGGACGACGATGCGCGGGCCAAGTTCAGAAGCCGCTGGCGCGAGATGCTGGAGGGCGACCCGACAAAGAGCCGCATCTACAAGGACATGGGTGCAGGCGTAGCCACAGCTGGCATTGAGTACTACCTGCCGCTGTTCTTCGACGAGACGGCTACCGTGTTCGACTACCTGGGCGGCGAGGCCACCGTGGTGCTACACGGCGACCTGGAGCCCGCGTTTCAACGTTTCTGGCAGGACACGAAAGACCGCTTTCGCCTGGTGCAGGGCGACCCCGAGCGCCCGGTACTGCCACCCGAGGCGCTGTTCCTCTCGGCCGACCAGTTCTACACACGCGCCAAGGAGCATGCTCAGCTGTCCATCCGCCCCGGCGTGGAGGACATTGCCGACAACCCGCACTTCCAGAAGCTGGGCGACCTGTCGGTGGTGCGTGGTGCCGAAGACCCGCTGGCCCGGCTGCACGCCCACATCCGCAACACGCAACACCGCGTGCTGCTGCTGGCAGAAAGCGATGGCCGGCGCGAAAGCCTGCTCGACTTTTTGCGCGCTTCGCAGCTGAATCCGCCAGCCTTCGACTCGCTGGCCGAGTTCCAGGGTACGACCGACGAGAAGGTGGGCATTGCCACCGCCGGCCTCACCGTGGGTTTCAGCTGGATCGAGGACGGCATCGACTTCGTCACCGAGACCGAGCTGTTTGCCGCCGGCCCCACCACGCGCCGACGCAAGAAGCAGGAGCAGGTGAGCGACGTCGAGGCGCTGATCAAGGACCTGGCCGAGCTGAACGTGGGCGACCCTGTGGTGCACAGCGCGCATGGCATTGGCCGCTACCGGGGCCTGATCAACATGGACGTGGGCAACAAGAACCCCGACGGCACGCCCGCCATGCAGGAGTTCTTGCACCTCGAATACGCCGACAAGGCCGTGCTGTATGTGCCCGTGAGCCAACTGCAGCTGATCAGCCGCTACACGGGCGTGAGTGCCGACGAAGCCCCGCTGCACAAGCTGGGCAGCGGCCAGTGGGAAAAAGCCAAACGCAAGGCCGCAGAGCAGGTGCGCGACAGCGCGGCCGAGCTGCTCAACATCTACGCCCGCCGCGCACTGCGCCAAGGCCATGCCTTCCGCTACAGCCCACAAGACTACGAAACCTTTGCCAACGACTTTGGCTTTCAGGAGACGGCCGACCAGAACGCCGCCATCCACGCGGTGATCCAGGACATGATTTCACCCCGCCCCATGGACCGCCTGGTCTGCGGCGACGTGGGCTTTGGCAAGACCGAGGTGGCCCTGCGCGCGGCCTTTGTGGCAGTGACGGGCGGCAAACAGGTGGCGTTTTTGGCGCCCACCACGCTGCTGGCCGAGCAGCACTACCAGACGCTGGTGGATCGTTTCAGCAAGTGGCCGGTGAAGGTGGCGGAGGTGTCGCGCTTTCGCTCGGGCAAGGAGATCACCTCGGCCATCAAGGGCATCGGCGACGGCACGGTGGACATCGTGGTCGGCACGCACAAGCTGCTTTCCGAGTCCACCAAGTTCCACAACCTGGGCCTCTTGATCATCGACGAGGAGCACCGCTTTGGCGTGCGCCACAAGGAGCAGATGAAGGCCCTGCGCGCCGAAGTGGACGTGCTGACGCTGACAGCCACGCCCATCCCGCGCACGCTGGGTATGGCACTCGAAGGCCTGCGCGACCTGTCGGTCATCGCCACCGCGCCGCAGCGGCGCCTGGCGATCAAGACCTTTGTGCGCAACGAGGGCACGGGCGTGATCCGCGAGGCGGTGCTGCGCGAACTCAAGCGCGGCGGGCAGGTCTACTTCCTGCACAACGAGGTGGAGACCATCGAGAACCGGCGCCAGAAGCTCGAAGAAATATTGCCCGAGGCGCGCATCGCTGTGGCCCACGGCCAGATGCCCGAGCGCGATCTGGAGCGCGTGATGCGCGACTTTGTGGCGCAGCGCTACAACATCCTGCTGTGCTCGACCATCATCGAGACCGGCATCGACGTGCCCACAGCCAACACCATCATCATGAGCCGCGCCGACAAGTTCGGCCTGGCGCAGCTGCACCAGTTGCGCGGGCGCGTGGGCCGCAGCCACCACCAAGCGTATGCCTACCTCATGGTGCCCGACATTGAAGGGCTGACCAAACATGCGCAGCAGCGCCTGGAGGCCATCCAACAGATGGAGGAACTGGGCAGCGGCTTCTACCTGGCCATGCACGACCTGGAGATCCGCGGCGCGGGCGAGGTGCTGGGCGAGAACCAGAGCGGCAACATGCTCGAAGTCGGCTTCCAGCTCTACAACGAGATGCTGAACGAGGCCGTCAAGGCGCTCAAGGCAGGCAAGGAGCCCGATTTGCTCTCGCCCCTGTCCGTCACCACCGACATCAACCTGCACGCCCCCGCGCTGCTGCCCGATGACTACTGCGGCGACGTGCACCTGCGCCTGTCGTTCTACAAGAAGCTGGCCACGGCCAAGACGCCCGACCAGATCGACGGCCTGCTCGAAGAGATCGTGGACCGCTTCGGCAAGCTGCCGCCGCAGGCCCAGACCCTCATCGACGTGCACCGCCTGCGCGTGCTGAGCCAGCCCTACGGCGTGGTCAAGGTCGATGCCGCCCCAGGTGTCATTAACATCACCTTCAAACCGCAGCCGCCTATCGATCCGATGCGCATCATCGAGCTGATCCAGAAGAACAAGCACATCAAGCTGGCGGGCAACGAGAAGCTGCGCATCGAGCGCGAGCTGAAGGACCCGAAAGACCGGGCACAGATGGTGCGGGACATTTTGCGCAACCTGGGGCAACCCGTGGTCGCTGCGTAGCCAGATACAAGCCAAAGAGGCCGCAAGCGCTAGTGAATCAAGCGCCAATAGCTATCAAAACAGAAGCAAAACAATGTGGCTGGAGTTCCTAATCGCGCTGGTGGCCCTGACAGCCGCCTTGGCCACGCGACCCTGGCGCCTGCTGGCCAGCGGCAAGCCGCTGGTGCACCAGTCTCATGGCGCGGCGTCCCCGCTGTGGACGCCACTGCTGGCCACGCTGGTGTTTCTGCCATGGCTGTGGGCGCTGCCCACGCTGCACGCCATGCCGCTGCAGCTGCAGTGGTCGGGGGCCAGCCTGGTGGTGCTGATGCTGGGCTGGCCGCTGGCCATCCCCGTGCTCATCGCTGTGGGCGCTATCGCCGGCCTGCTATCTCCCGCCCTGGACTGGGCCGATGCGCTGAGCGCCGCCATCTGGCTGGGTGTGGTGCCCGCCACGCTGGCCCTGGCGCTGGGTGCGCTGCTGCGGCGCTGGGTGGGTACCCAGCCTTTTGTGTACGTGCTGGGCCGGGCGTTTCTGGGCACCGTGGCCTGCGTGTTTGCAGCAGGCGTGCTCTCGCAGTGGACCGGGCACCTGTTGCCCGGTGTGGGCGACGAACTGTCGCTGGTAGCCCGCTGGCTCATGGCCTGGGGAGACGGGTTTGTGACGGGCATGCTCGCCGCGATCTTCGTGGCGTTCAAACCCGAGTGGCTGGCCACCTGGTCAGACCAGCTCTATCTGAAGCGCCCCCCACCTTAGCGCTGCAAGGCATCAGCGCAGCGTTGAAAACGTGCACAGGATGCGTTCAGAGATACGAAACGTATATGTTTCGCATACAATTCGCTGCATGGGTATTGTCAAAATTTCAGACCAAATGCACGAGAACCTGCGCGTTGCCAGCAACGCCCTGTCTCGCTCCATCAATGCTCAAGCAGAGCACTGGATGCGCATCGGCATGCTGGCCGAGCTGCATCCCAACCTCGACCACAGCGACATCTGCCAGCTGCTGATCCGCGCCGAACAGGCCGGGGGCTTCGATCTGGACACGGTAGCGGCTTCCGTGGCCGCCAAGCCCGGCCACAGCGGACGGCGTGTGCAATGAAGTCGTCCCGCGTCACCCTGCGCTCCCCCGCCGAAATCGCCCAGGCGCGTGAAGCCGGCCGCCTGGCCGCCCGCGTGCTGCACATGATCACGCCGCACGTGCAGCCCGGCGTCAGCACCGAGGCACTGGACCGGCTCTGCCACGACTACATCGTGAACGAACTGCAGGTTGTGCCTGCCAACGTGGGCTACCTGGGGTATCCCAAAACGGTGTGCACGTCTGTGAACCACGTGATCTGCCACGGCATTCCGTCGCCCGGCCAGGTGCTCAAGGCCGGAGACATCATCAACATCGACGTGGCCATCATCAAGGATGGCTGGTTTGGCGACACCAGTCGCATGTACTTTGTGGGCGAACCCAGCCCGCTGGCCCGCCGCCTGGTGAACACCACCTACGAGGCCATGTGCGCGGGAATCACCCAGGTGCGCCCCGGTGCCTCGCTGGGCGATGTGGGCCATGCCATACAGACCGTGGCCCACCGCGAGCGGTTCAGCGTGGTGCGCGAATACTGCGGCCACGGCATCGGGCAGGTGTACCACGACGAGCCCCAGGTGCTGCACTACGGCCAGCGCGGCCAGGGCCTGCGGCTGGAGGAAGGCATGGTGTTCACCATCGAGCCCATGATCAACGCCGGCAAGCGCGATACCCAGGAACTGGCCGACGGCTGGACCGTGGTCACCCGCGACCGCTCGCTGTCCGCCCAGTGGGAACACATGGTGGCCGTGACGGCCGACGGGTTCGAGGTGCTCACGCCCTGGCCCGAGGGCACGGGCAGCTACGCGCCGATAACCTGAAAAGGGCTGCGACGCCGGTCCTCTGTCACATCAGGTATTGCACAGGGGGCGATACCATTGCGGGCTCTGACACCTGTATCTGCCCCTCCCTTTCTGCCATGACCCACGCTACCGAATTCGCCCCCGGCCTCGTCATCCAGGGCGTCGTGCCCCCGCTATCCCTGTCGAGCTACAAGCTCATCGCATTTGACATGGACTCCACCCTCATCAACATCGAGTGCGTGGACGAAATCGCCGATGCCGCAGGCCGCAAGGCCGAGGTGGCCGCCATCACCGAGGCAGCCATGCAGGGCGTGATCACCGACTACAAGGAGAGCCTGCGCCAGCGCGTGGCGCTGCTCAAGGGTGTGACGGTGCAGCACATGGAGCAGGTGTTCACCGAGCGCCTGCGCTTCAACCCCGGCGCCAAGGAACTGATCACCGCCGCCAAGGCTGCAGGCCTGACCACGCTGCTGGTCTCGGGCGGGTTCACCTTCTTTGCCGACCGCGTGAAGGCGGGCCTGGGCATCGACTTTGCCCGCTCCAACATGCTGGAAGTACAAGACGGCCAGCTCACCGGCCGCATGGTGGACCAGGCCTGGGGCGACATCTGCGACGGTGCCGAAAAACGCCGCACGCTGCTGGAAATGGCCTCGCTCATGGGCATCTCGCCGCAGCAGGCGATTGCCGTGGGCGATGGCGCCAACGACCTGCCCATGATGGGTGCTGCCGGCCTGTCGGTGGCCTACCACGCCAAGCCCGCTGTGCGTGCACAGGCCAAGGTGGCCATCAACCAAGGTGGGCTGGACCGGCTGCTGGAAGTGCTGCGCTGAGCGGCGTGGCGCCACCGGATGCTACCAATTTGATAGCTATTCAGGCATATAGAACTAGCGCACTGCCCCGTTTTTATTCAAAACCAGGTGCATCGGGCAATCCGGGCACCAAAAAGGCCCTGCGGCGGGCACTGCCCGCGCGTGGCGCGGCCACCATGGCCTGCAGCGCCGCACCCTGCTGTGACGTGGGAGCCACCAGGTCCGCCAGCGTCACGCCATCCAGCACCGCCAGATAGGCCTGCATGGCCTGGCCCAGCACACCCTTGAGGCGGCAATGGCTGCTCAGGCGGCACTGGTTGGAGACCGGGTCAAAACACTCCACCAGGTTGAAATCCGTTTCTGTGGCGCGCACCACGGCGCCAATGTGGATGGCAGATGCAGGTTGCATCAGCCGCATACCACCGCCCCGCCCGCGCGTGGTCTCGAGCAGGCCCTGCGCCGACAGTTGCTGCACGATCTTCATCAGGTGGCTGCGCGAGATGCCATAGCCCTCGGCCACTTCGGTGATGGTGACGGGCTGCGCCCGCCCTTCGGTGGCGGCGCAATACATCAGCACGCGCAGCGTGTAGTCGGTCCATTGGGTCAGTCGCATGGGTTTGCCGCAGATCAATCAAAAAGATGCATACATCCTGAATTTTATTCGCTAAAATATTCACACGATATGAATCTTTAAAGGACCACCATGAACGCCCGCATCGACACCCTGCACGCCACAGCCCCCACCACCCCACTGCCGCTGAGCGCCGAGCAGCAGATCGGCCAGATCGCAGTGCAGTTGCCGGGCGCCACCGCGGTGTTTAGGCGCCTTAAGCTGGACTTTTGCTGTGGCGGCCAGGTGAGCCTGGCCAAGGCGGCTGCCGACAAGGGGCTGGACGCCGACGCCGTGCTGGCCGAGCTGGCGGCCCTGCAGCGCAGCGACGCCGTACCAGGGGCCGCGTCGCCCAGCGCGCTCATCGACCACATCCTGGTGCGCTACCACGAGGTGCACCGCCAGCAGTTGCCCGAGCTGATCCGCATGGCCCGCCGCGTGGAGGCTGTGCACCGCGACCACCCTCAGGTGCCTGCAGGCCTGGCCGACCACCTGGAGGTCATGCACGAAGAGCTGCTGTCGCACATGCTCAAGGAAGAACAAGTGCTGTTTCCCATGCTCAAGAACGGAGGCAACCCGTTTGTGGGCCAGCCCATTGGCATGATGCGCGCCGAACACGTGGACCATGGGGAAGCGCTGGACAAGCTCAACGCCCTGACGCAGGACGCCACGCCTCCCCAAGGCGCGTGCAACACCTGGCGCGCGCTCTATGCAGGCATTGCGCAGTTGGGGGATGACCTCATCAACCACATCCACCTCGAAAACAACGTGCTGTTCCCGCAATTCGAAGCCAGCGCAGCACCCGCGCAAGCTTGTGCCACGTCAGCCTGCGGGTGCCAGTGAGCAGGCACACTGCCCCCATGACCGAGGAAACCGTCGCGCCCCAGCCCACCGCCACGCTCACCCCCAGCGTGGAGAGCATCACGCTGCTGGTGCACGGCTTTTACGGGGATGTGCGCCGCGACCCGCTGCTGGGGCCGGTGTTTGAAAAAGCCCTGCACGGCCATTGGGACACCCACCTGCAGCGCCTGGTGGACTTCTGGAGCACCGTGGCGCTGGGCGCCCGCAGCTTCAAAGGCGATGTCTTCGGCAAACACATGGCGCTGGAGGGCGTCACGCCCGCCCACTTTGCGACCTGGGTGGGGCTGTGGCAACAGCACACCAACCGCCTGTTTGCGCCTGAGGTGGCGCGCGAGCTGCAGGTAGCGGCCCATGGCATTGCGCGCAACCTGTTCCGAGGCTACTTTGGCAGCGACCCCGGTTTTGTGCAGCCCCGCGAGGAGCACGGCGCGCACGGCGCCCACCACCACGGCAGCGGAGAAGCCCAGCAGGGCTGACGATTGAAGACAGGCAACTGGCAACACCGCCGCGAGCGCCCGCCCCTGGCTTATTTGCCCTTGTTGCCCGGCGTGAAGAACAGCGCCACACCCACTGCAATCAGCGCCACGGGCCACCACACCCGCAACAGCTCGCGCAGGCTGATACTGATCAGCCCCAGGTTGGTCAGCAGAAAAAACACGCCCAGCACGACCAGAACGATCGCAGCGATATTGCCCTTCATGTGCATTCCCTCGGTGTGGTTGTTGGTCTGAAAACAACCATTATGGTGGACAGCAACCAGGGCAACGCCCCAGTTTTTGTGCTGGCCCAGGCCTCTCAGCGCCCACGTAAGGGCCGCAGCAGGTCAGACAGCCCGTTGTGATCGATCTCGTGCATCAGCGCCAGCAATTGGCCCAGCTCGCCCTTGGGGAACCCCTCGCGCGCAAACCAGTTGAGGTAGTTGCCCGGCAGGTCTGCCAGCAGCGTGCCTTTGTACTTGCCGTACGGCATCTCGGTGGTGACCAGGCGCTGCAGTTTTTCTGCGTCCATTGCCCCAGCCTCCTCAGCCGCCGGCGCGCTTGACCTTGTGGCCCAGCTTTTGCAGCGCGGCCATCACGCGCTCCACATGGTCGCCCTGCACCTCGATCACACCATCCTTCACCGTGCCACCGCTGCCACAGGCGGTCTTAAGCTGCTTGCCCAGCTGCTCCAGCGCGGCCTCGTCCAACAGCACGCCCTTGACCAGGGTGACCGCCTTGCCGCCACGCCCCTTGGTCTCGCGCGAAACGCGCACGATGCCGTCGCCCATGGGCAGGGGCTTGTTTTGCTTGCACACGCACTGCGCCACCGGCTGCCGGCAGGCGGGGCACATGCGGCCCGAGTCGGTGGAATACACCAGGCCGCCCAGGTCGGCAAAAGACTTCATGGTTTCTTCCCCTCCACCTCTTGCTGCAACATGTGAAAGTCGAGCAATCGCGTGGCCAGCAGCGTCTCGGTCAAGAAACACACCAGCGCCATCAAAAAGCACGCAACGCCCGCGAGAAACCCCGAAACAGCCAACCGGCTGGATTGGAAATCGGTCGTTTCGCCCAGAAACAGCAGGATGATGGTCGTGCCAATGAGGAACGCACAGAACGTCAACAGCGCGATGCAGCCATTGGCCAGTCGCCCCCGCAAGCGCAAGTCAGCCAGCTCTTTGTAGGCACGGGCCAGAAATTCGGGCTCGGTGTTGGTGCGCGCACGGTCCTCCACCACACGAGCCCGGTCGATGATTCGGGCCAGGCGCCCCGCCACGGCGCCGATCATTCCGGACACTGCGGTGAGCAAAAACACAGGCGCCACCGCCAACTGAATGCCGTGGGTGATGGCGGAGGTATCAAGAGGCAAAGCCATGGGATGCGGGTCCGAGAAAACGGTCAACTAAAAATCAAGGCGGCCCGATTATCGGTCGCCACAGGCGGGCGGGGAGCACTCGCATTCCCTGCAGCGGCGCACGCGCAAGGCCCGCATTGCAGGCCTGCGCGAAGGCACGTGGCAAGAGGGCATCTGGCAACTGCGGCGACAATGCATGCCATCACTGTTCCGTCCGCGCTGCCTTGCGTGCCTCCCTTCAACGCCTCTTCAGCGCCCTTCCATGCCTTTTGCCTCCCTCGGTCTGTCCCCCGCCCTCGTCCATGCCGCCGACAAAGCAGGCTTTGTGACGCCCACGCCCATTCAGGCGGGCGCCATTCCTGCCATCCTGCAAGGGGCGGACCTGCTGGGTACGGCACAGACGGGCTCGGGCAAGACGGCGGCCTTTGCCCTGCCTTTGCTGCAGCAGCTACAGCTCAGCGCCACCGGGGGCCCGCGCCGGGTGCGTGCCCTGGTGCTGGTGCCCACCCGCGAACTGGCTGCGCAGGTGGGCGAAGTGCTGCGCAGCCTGGCGCAGCACCTGCAACAGCCGCTCAAGATCGCCATCGTGTTTGGGGGCGTGTCGATCAACCCTCAGATGCTGGGCCTGCGCGGCGGCGCCGACATTGTGGTGGCTACGCCGGGCCGCCTGCTGGACCTGGTGGATCACAACGCCCTGCGCCTGTCGGCCGTCGCACACCTGGTGCTGGACGAAGCCGATCGCCTGCTGGACCTGGGCTTTGCCGAAGAATTGCAGCGCGTGCTGGCGCTGCTGCCCGCCCGGCGGCAAAACCTGTTCTTCTCGGCCACCTTTCCTGCTGCAGTACAGGCGCTGGCCGATGGGCTGCTGAACCAGCCGGTGCGCGTGGAAGTGCCCCACACGCCGGGCAACGAACCGGCCATTGAACAACGCGCCATTGCGGTGGACGCCAGCCGCCGCACCCAGCTGCTGCGCCATCTGGTCAAGGAACACAACTGGTCGCGCGTGCTGGTGTTTGTGGCCACGCAATACGCCGCCGAGCACGTGGCTGAAAAGCTGTACAAGGCAGGCATCTATGCCACGCCCTTCCACGGGGGCCTGAGCCAGGGCGCACGCAACCAGGTGCTGCAGGAGTTCAAGGACGAGCGCTGGCAGGTGGTCGTCACCACCGACCTCGCAGCGCGCGGCATCGACATTGCGCAGCTGCCTGCCGTGGTGAACTACGATCTGCCACGATCGGCTGTGGACTATGTGCACCGCATCGGCCGCACCGGCCGCGCAGGCGAGAGCGGCATGGCCGTGAGCTTCGTGACCGCCGATGTCGAAGCGCATTTCCGGCTGATCGAAAAACGCCAACACCTCACCCTTGAGCGTGAGCAGATTGCGGGCTTTGAACCCACAGAGACAGCCGCCCCTGCGTCGGTCACCGATCCCCAGGGCACAGGTGGTATCAAGGGCAAGCGGCCCAGCAAAAAAGACAAGCTGCGCGCAGCAGCGGCTGCAGCGTTGGAATCACTGTCCACTGCCCATAAAAAAGGCTCCTGAAAGGAGCCTTTGGAAGAGCCGTGAAGGGTGGCAGCCCAAGCAGCCTCCGTTTCAGACCCCTTCGTGGTCCTCGTCCATACCATCTTCATCAGTGCCTTGCGACTCGCCTGGCGCCCTTGGCGCGCGCTTGGCGGGCTTGGCCAGAATCTCGACATAGAACTGGCTGCCGCCCTCGGCGGCCACGCCGTTGATCAACCCGGTCAAGGCCGAGAGGTGGGCCACGGCAGCGTCTTCTTTGGTGCGGCCAAACTGGCAGTCAAAGTCCCAGAAATCGGCTCCTTCGGGCAGGTCGCGGCGCCGTTCGCGCTTGATGTATTTGCGGATTTCGTGCTTTACGGCATCCAGAACGCGGTCGCGGTTCTTGCCTTCAACATGGAGTTGGAAAGTTTTTCTCATGGGCGATGGTAGCGCGTATGACAGATATGGATTCCCAGTCGCACCCCCCAGTGCCACAATGGTGCATTACTTTTGGTAACCACCGAGCCCGATGTCCCACGACCTGCGTCTGCTGCAAATGCTGCCAGCGGCTGTGCTCGTCACGCAGGACGGCGCCATCCGTTTTGCCAACGCGGCCAGCATGGAGCTGCTGGAAGCGCCCAGCACCGACAGCCTGATAGGCCGCATGTCCGGCGACTTTGTGCACCCCCTGGACCAGGTGCGCTCCACCAACCGCATCCAGCAGGTAGCGGTGCCCGAGCAGGCCGGCCGGCCCAACAAGTCGTCCGAGTTCCGCATCCGCACAGAGCGCGGCAACCTGCGCATGGTGCTGATCAGCAGCGTGGCCATTGAATGGGATGGCGCACCGGCCGTGCTGATGTGCGGCATGGACATGACGCACCAGAGCGAGATCGAGGCCCAGCTGCGCGAGAGCGAGCAGAACTTCCGGCGCCTGTTCGAGAACATGCAAGACGTGTACTACCGCACCGATGCCCAGGGCATCGTGCAGCATGTGGGTCCCGGGGTGCGCCGGGTGCTGGGCTACGAGCCCCATGAAATCGAGGGTCGCACCGCCGAGTCGTACTACCCGCAGAGCACCGACCGCGATGCGTTCAAGGCCGCCATCATGGAGCATGGCGAGGTGTCGGATTTTCCGGGCCAGATGGTGCGACGCGACGGTACCGTGATCGACATCTCCATTAGCAGCCATTTGCTGTACGACCACGCGGGCAATTTTGCGGGGGTGGAAGGCATCTACCGCGACGTGACGCAGCGCAAGAACCTGGAGCGCGAGCTGCAGCGCCTGGCCACCACCGACATGCTGACGAGCATTGCCAACCGCCGCGCATTTTTGGAGTGCGCCGAGTCGGCCTACGCCCACTCGCGCAGCAACGGAGAGCCGCTGACCTTGCTGATGCTGGACCTGGATCACTTCAAGGCCATCAACGACCGTTTTGGCCACCTGGAGGGCGACCGTGCCCTGATGGCGTTTGCACAGGCCATCAAGGGCCAGCTGCGTGCCAGCGATGCCGTGGGGCGCCTGGGTGGCGAAGAGTTTGGCGTGCTGCTGCCACTGACCACACTGGCCGAAGGCATGGAAGTGGCCACGCGCATGCTGCACAGCATCCGCGCGCTGCAGCTCATCGACGATGCGGGCCAGAGCTACCGCATCACAACCAGCCTGGGCGTGGGCACTTTCCGCCATAACGACCGCAGCCTGCGTGACATGCTCGACCGTGCGGACCAGGCGCTGTACCTGGCCAAGCACCGGGGACGTAACCAGGTGGCTTCGCTCGAAACGCTGGACGAGTAAACCCCATGCAATCCAGCCGTCTCCGCGTCTCTACTCGCGCGGTTGTCACGCAGCACAGCTGATTCCAGCGGTGATCGCCGCAGTGGATACCGTCAAGGGCGCCGTTGCGGGCTAGAGCCGCATCCGCTCCTGCTGCAGGTTCCACAGGCAGGCCGCAATGCCGAGCAACATTTCCATCACATGCTCCGATCCGCTGCAGGAAAGCTCCAGGTCGTCGATGATCACGGCCAGCTGCGAGATGGCATCCTCCGGTGCAGCGGCACCGCCGTTGCGGGCCACTTCGGCAATCGCAATCAATACGTCGGTGCGGTTCATGTCGGATGAATGGACTTAGCGCTCGGACAGGGCCAGCTGGGCCGACTGAGCCTCCCTGCCCTGCAGAGCAAGCGCTGGTGCGGGGCCGCCCAACGGCAAGCGGGAGGCAGTGTTCGCATCCAAGGCAGCATCGGGCGCCAGGCGGAACTGATGAATCACCTCCAGCAGGCGCCGCACCTGATTCTTCATGCCCGTCGAGGCGGATGAACTGTCGTCTACCAGTGCCGCGTTCTGCTGCGTGGCAGTATCCAGCTGGCGCACGGCTTCGCCGATCTGTGCAATGCCCCGGGCCTGCTCTTGCCCCGCGTCCTTGATGGCTGTAATGAGCGACACCACCTGGTTCACATGGTGCACGGTGTTGGCCACACGCTCACCCGCCTGGCCCACCAGGGTGGACCCGCGCTCCACGCCCTGCACGCTGGCCGAGATCAGCCCGCGAATCTCACGGGCGGCCATGCTGCTGCGCTGCGACAACCCCCGTACCTCGCCCGCCACGACGGCAAAGCCCCGGCCCTGTTCACCGGCACGGGCAGCCTCCACCGCCGCATTCAGCGCCAGCAGGTTGGTCTGGAAAGCGATGTCGTCGATCACCTTGATGATGTCTGTGATCTTCTGCGACTGGGTCTTGATCTCCTGCATGGTGGCGATCACGTCCCGCATCACGCTGCCGCCTTCGTTGGCCACGTTGCTCGCCTCCTGCGCCAGGGCGGTGGCACGCTGGGCGTTGTCGGTGTTGTGCTGCACGGTGATGGTCAACTGCTCCATCGAAGCGGCCGTCTCCTGCAGGTTGGACGCCTGCACCTCGGTGCGGCGCGCCAGGTCTTCGGTGCCGCCCGCCATCACCACAGCCTCATGGGCGACAGTCTCGGTACTGGCGCGCACCTCGGTGATCACACGCACCAGCTGGTGGTTCATCTCGCGCAGGGCCCCCAGCAGCTCGGCAGTCTCGTCGTTGCCGCGCACATCGATCTGCGCTGTCAGGTCGCCCCCCGCCACGGTGCGCGCCAGCACCACGGCCTGACGCAGCGGCCGCGAGATGGAGCGGGTGATGACCCACGCCATTGCAGCACCTGACAGCAATGCCAGGGCGGTAGCAGCCAGCATCCACCAGTGGATGGTGTCGCTCATGGCACGGGCCCCCGCAAACTCTGCCGCGGCCACGTTGATCTGCAACGCCACCAGTCGTTCGATGGCGTCCTGCACCTTGAGCGCGTTGGGACGGATCTGGGTGATGTACAGCTCGGAGCCGTCGTCGTACTTGCCCGCCACCAGCGCAGCAGACGCAGGGATCAGGCCTTTGTCCAGGTAGGTGGCGTTGGCGTTGGCAAAGGCCTGCGCCAGGGCCTGTTCCTCGGCCCCCAGCGGCTTGGCTGCGTACTCTTTCCACAGGGTCTGGATGCGCTCGACATTGGCGGTCAGGGCCGTGTGGCTGGCCTCCAGGTTACTGGTGCCAGGGTCCATCAGCATGTCCATCACCAGCACGCGGTTGCGCTGCGTCAGGTGGCTGATCTCGGCCAACACACCCATGGGCACGGTGCGGTCGCCATACAGCGCTGCACTGCGCTCGGTCAACCGCTTGGCACCGCTGATGCCGCCAGCCGCCAGGGCCGAGATCAGCAGCAGCAACACGGCGAATGCCAGGGCCAGGCGGGTACCAATTTTCATTTTTTGAAGCATCTGAATCTTTCGTGAAGGTCCACCAGGGCGCCGCCGCCTTGTGGGAGCGAACGCGTGTTGCCGCAGGGGAAAGCCCACTACCCGCCATGCACCGCGCCCCGACGGCATGCAAAAGATACTAATTGTTTCAAATGACAAAATAATGACGGACTGAGAAACCTTGCTCGCTCCCGACCTTGATTAAAATCGGCGCCATTTTGCTAGGATCGGCACAAAAGTGCTCAATCCGCACAATGGTCGCGCATGGATTTCAATCACACCAGAAATCGGCACGGCATATCGTTATTCATAAAAACCATTACACAAAACACATGAAATATATTTACCTTGTCTTACTGATGACCATGGCCCTGTTGCAGGCAGGGCCCGCTAGCGCACAAACCGTGACGGGCGCTGGTTCGTCGGCGGCTGCACCCATCTACCGCAGCTGGGCCAAGGCCTATGCAAAGGCCACTGGAAGCGCGGTGGACTACGACCCGGTAGGTTCCAGCGCGGGCATGAAAAAAATCCAGCAACAGGCCGTCGGTTTTGGCGCGACGGATGTGTACCCCGCGGAGAAGGACCTGATGGAGCACGGCCTGCTGGCGCTGCCCGTGGCCATCACCGGCATCAGCCCCATCATCAACGTGCCCAAGGTGCAAAACACCCAGCTGCGCCTGACGGGCGAGGTCCTCAGCAGCATCTTCATGGGCGAAATTGCGCGATGGAATGCAGCAGAGATCGTCGCACTGAACCCCGATGTCCCTTTGCCCGACCTGCCGATCAAGGTGGTGGTGCGTGCCGATGGCTCAGGCACCACCTACAACTTTGCGGACTACCTGGGCAAGGTCAGCCCAAAATGGAAAGCCTCTTACGGCGCCAAGACCAGCATTGCCTGGCCTGCAGGGGTGCTGGCCTTCAAAGGCAGCGATGGCGTGGCCAAGGGCGTGCGCGATACGGTGGGTGCCATTGGGTATGTGGACCATGGCTATGTGGCTGAATACGGGCTGACCACCGTGCAGATGAAAAATGCTGAAGGCAATTATGTAAAACCCTCCATCGATGCCTTCAAGGCGGCGCTGGCCAACAGCGATTGGTCTGCCACCGGGGTTTTCAACAGCACCTTGACGCAGCGGCCCGGTAAATCCGTGTGGCCCATCACCATGGGCACCTTTGTGGTGTTCCCCAAGGTCACGCAGAACCCCGACCAGACGGCCCAGGCGCTCCGATTCATTCTGTGGTCGTTCCTCAATGGCGATACCCTGGTGCAAGAGAATAACTTTGTCCGCCTGCCAGACCGGGTTCAAGCATCAGCATTCAAAATCATTACCTCCATCCGTGATAACCAAGGCAAGCCGCTGGGCATGAGCTTGATATCCTCCTTCAATCGTTCATCACAATAAATCGGCATTCATTCAAATAATTGCTTTTCGATTATTTGAAGGTGGGTTTCTTCCATCATTAATCCGGCATGGCCCCGCGATGGCGATACCGCAGGATAATTCCGTCCACCATGGAAATCGAATTCAAATTCTGTATCCCGCCCGATCGCCTGGCTGCGGTGCAGGCGGCTGTACGCCGGGGCCGGTGGGCAGCCATCCGCATGGAGGCACGCTACTTCGACACGCCCGACGGCGCGCTGGCGTCCCGAGGCATTGCGTTTCGCCTGCGCCGTGAGGGCGACCAGTGGGTGCAAACCGTCAAGGCGCTGGGCGACGGCCCGCTGGACAGGCAGGAGCACAACGTCGCGCGCGGCCCGGCCACCGCAGGCTCCGCCCCCGAGCCCCAACCTCAGTTGCACAGCGGCACCGTAGCGGGCACCCAGCTGCTGCAGGCCCTGCAAGCCGCCAGTGGCCCGCTGACCGAAACCTACGGCACCGAAATGGACAGGCTCACCCGCGACGTCAACCGCCAGGGCGCGGTGGTCGAGCTGGCACTGGACACCGGCCGGGTGGTGGCCCACCGGGGCACGCCCCAGCAGGCCGAGGCCCCCATTTGCGAGTTGGAGCTGGAACTCATGGCCGGGCCGGTGGCGGGCCTCGCAGCGCTCGCCACGCAATGGGCCTCACGCCACGGGCTGTTTCTGAGCACGGTGTCCAAGGCCGAGCGGGGCGAGCGCCTGCTGGCCGCACCCGGCAGCCGCTCGCCCCGCAAGGTCAGGGACCTTTCCGCCACTTACCAGCAACTGCCAACCGGGCTGGCGCTGCAGCGCGCTGTGGTGACGCACTGCCTGCAACAGATCCTGGGCCCTGCCAGTGACCTGGCGGACGGCTCCATGGACGACGAGCAGGTACACCAGCTGCGCATCGGCATCCGCCGCCTGCGTACCGCCCTGCGCGAGCTGGCTCCGCTGGCCCCGGGCAGCTTCGACTTTGCCTGGGAGCCGCCCCTGGTCGATGTGTTCCAGCAGCTCGGCCATCTGCGGGACCGCAGCCAGGTGCTGCAACGCATCGGTGTCGAACTGCGCGCTGCCGGAGGGCCACCGATGCCGTCGCACAAGGACAAAGACGCAGGGATGTGCGCCGCTGCGCACATCGTGCGCAACGCGGCATTCCAGAGCGTGCTGGTGGGCCTGATGGCCTTTACCACCCAGGGCCCGGATGCCACCCACGGCGCCCCAGCGGGCCTGGACGCCCGGGCCACGCGCCATTTGCTGCAGCAGCGCCTGCGCGCACTACACGGCCAGGTGCAAAAAGGCACACGGGGTTTTGCCACCCGCACGCCGCAGGCACAACACCGCCTGCGCAAGCGCCTCAAACGCTTGCGCTACCTCACAGAGTTCGTGGCGCCCGCACTGGATGCACACAGCACCCGGTTTCTGGACAGTCTGCAGCCCGCGCTATCGGCACTGGGCCGCCTCAACGACGAACGCGTGGCCGCTGCGCTGTACCGCGAGCTTGCCGAGTCCGGCGAGCCGAACGCCTGGTTTGGCGTGGGCTGGCTGGCAGGGCGCGAGGCGCTGGCCGTGGCGGCCTGTGAGCAGGCCTTGGCGCGCATTCTGGAAGCCCCCCGCTTGCGCAAAACCGGCAAACGCTGACGGCCGCAAAGGCTGCCGTGGGATTGTGCGGCACCAAGGGGAACATGCGGTTCCCCCACACGGCACAATGGCCCGCATGACCGCCTCTCCTTCCTTCCGGCGCCAGCCACCTGCCACACCCCACCCACCGTCTGCGCGCACCACACAACACCCCACGCCAGACAAAGACCAGATCGCCCTGCTGGAGCCCTTTGAACGCCTGGGGCTGGACCGCATCGCCTTGGTCTCCACACCCGCACAGGCCGACCAGGCCTGCAATGCACTGGCCAGCGCCAGCGCCTGGGGGTTCGACACCGAGTCCAAGCCCACCTTTGTGCGCGATGAGCAGTCGGACGGCCCGCACATCGTGCAACTGGCCACGCTGGAGCGGGCCTGGGTATTCCAGCTGCATGACCCCGGCTGCCGAGCGCGCGTGGCCGAGCTGCTGGCCCTGCAGGGTGTGACCAAGGCGGGCTTTGGGCTGGGTGACGACACCAAGCGCATCCAGCACAAGCTGGGCGTGCAACCAGCCGATGTGCTGGAGCTGAACGCCGTGTTCCGCCAACGCGGCTACCGCAAGGACATGGGCGTGAAAGGGGCCGTGGCGGTGCTGTTCAACCGGCGCTTCATCAAGTCCAAAAAAGCCGCCACCTCCAACTGGGCCAACGCCCGGCTGAGCGAGGCCCAGCTGGTCTACGCGGCCAACGACGCGTGGGCAGCGCTGCGGGTGTTCAACGCCCTGAATCTGTCCGCCTGAGGGATAAGGACGGCACAGCCGCCGTGACCCATCACGGCAGTCGCCATCCTATATTCACTATCAAAAATATAGCTGCTCAGGCATATTCCACTAGCGCTACCAGCCTAAAAGGCCTCAATAACACGCCTGACACGCCCTGTGAGGCCCTGTGAGCCCCTGCAGGCGATGTACGCACCGACCTACAGCCGGGCTGCCAGCCGCGCCGCCTGGTCGATGGCGCGTTTGGCGTCCAGCTCGCCGGCCTCCAGCGCACCACCGATGAGGTGGGGCTTGCGGCCCTGGGCCTCCAGGTCCTGCGCCAGGCTGCGCAACGGCACCTGGCCCGCGCACAGGACCACGGTGTCGCAAGGGATCCAGGTCGGGTCTTCGCGCTTCTCGCCGTACGAGACCAGCAGCCCTTCGTCGGCAATGCGCTCGTAGTTCACGCCACCCACCATCTCCACCGCTTTCATCTTCAGCACGGTGCGGTGGATCCAGCCCGTGGTCTTGCCCAGGCCGCCGCCCAGCTTGCCCTTCTTGCGCTGCAGCAGCGTCACCTGCCGTGCAGGGGGCGTCACGCGCGGGCCGCTGGCGGCCAGGCCACCGCGCGCCTCGGCCGGGTCTGTGATGCCCCATTCGGCCTTCCAGGCGGGCAAATCGAGCGTGGTGGAGGGGTGCTCACCATGCGTGAGGAACTCGGCCACATCAAAGCCGATGCCGCCCGCGCCGATAATGGCCACGCGCTCGCCCACCGGCTTGCCGTGGCGCAGCACGTCGATGTAGCTCAGCACCTTGGGGTGGTCCTGGCCGGGGATCTTCGGGTCGCGCGGCTCCACACCGGTAGCGACGATGACCTCGTCAAAGCCCGCCATGTCGGCGGCCAACACGCGCTCGTTCAGGTGCAGTTGCACGCCTGTGTCCTCCACGCGTGTGGCCAGGTAGCGCAGCATTTCGTGGAACTCTTCCTTGCCCGGAATCACCTTGGCCATGTTGAGCTGGCCGCCGATGGCGGGCGCCGCGTCGAACAGGTGGACCTCGTGGCCACGCTCGGCAGCCACCGTGGCAGCGGTGAGGCCTGCAGGCCCCGCGCCCACCACCGCGATGCGCTTGCGCGACGACACGGGGCGGTACACGAGCTCCGTCTCATGGCAAGCACGCGGGTTGACGAGGCAGCTGCTGGTCTTGTTCTGGAACACATGGTCCAGGCAGGCCTGGTTGCAGGCGATGCAGGTGTTGATGCGGTCAGCCCGTCCTTGCGCAGCCTTCTTCACAAACGCGGCATCGGCCAGCAGTGGCCGCGCCATCGACACCATGTCGGCACAGCCATCGGCCAGCACCTGCTCGGCCACCTCGGGCGTGTTGATGCGGTTGGACGTGACCAGCGGCGTGGTGATGCCCGCCGCCGCAAACTCGGCCTTCATCTTTTGCGTGACCCAGGCAAACGCTGCGCGCGGCACGCTGGTGGCAATGGTGGGCACCCGCGCCTCGTGCCAGCCAATGCCGGTGTTGACGATGTTCGCCCCGCCGGTGGCCACGGCCTTGCCCAGGGTGACGATCTCGTCCCACGCGCTGCCGCCGGGCACCAGGTCGATCATGGACAGGCGGTAGATGATGATGAAGTCCGGCCCCACGGCCTCGCGCATGCGGGCCAGAATCTCCACCGGCAGCCGCATGCGGTGGCTGTAGTCGCCGCCCCAGGCATCGCGCCGCAGGTTGGTGGCTTGCGACAGAAACTGGTTGATGAAATAGCCCTCCGAGCCCATCACCTCCACGCCGTCGTAGCCCGCCTCGCGCGCCTTCACTGCACAGCGCACGAAGGCGCGGATCTGGCGCTCCACCCCGCTCGCCGACAGCGCGAACGGCGTGAACGGCGAAATCGGCGACTGCAGCCGCGACGGCGCCACCGCCAGCGGGTGGTAGGCATAGCGGCCCGTGTGCAGGATTTGCAGGGCGATCTTGCCGCCCGCCTCGTGCACGGCCTCGGTCACCACGCGGTGGCGCTTGGCCGCGCCCGAGGTCGCCAGCGTGCCTGCAAACGGCTTGGCCCAGCCCGCGATGTTGGGCGCAAAGCCACCCGTCACGATCAGGCCCACATCCCCCTCGGCACGCTCGCGGAAGTACGCCGCCATGCGCGAGAGGTCGCGCCCGTCTTCCAGCCCGGTGTGCATGGAGCCCATGAGCACACGGTTCTTGAGGGTGGTGAAGCCCAGATCGAGCGGGGCAAGCAGGTGCGGGTACAAGGCAGTGCCGGGCATGGAGGCAGCGGCGGCAGGGGCGGCAATGGGAGAGGAATGCATGGAAGGATCGTGGACTAGAAATATTTTCTAGAACTTTATTCTAGAATCGCATTCCATGGCAAGCCGCAATTCCCCGCCCCCCACCTCATCCCCTGCCGACGCAACCACCGACCGCCGACAGGACATCCTGAACGCCGCCCTGGCCTGCGCGGCCGAAGGCGGCGTGGATGCAGTCACCATCGACGAAGTGCGGGCGCGCTGCGGGGCCAGCGTGGGCAGCATTTATCACCACTTTGGCAACCGGGACGGCATCGTGGCGGCGTTGTTCTTCGAGATCTATCACGACCAGTCGCGCAGCGTGCAGGCGCAGCTGGATGCCGCCCAGGGCGTGGAGGCGGGCGTACAGGCCCTGGTCACGGGCTATCTGGACTGGGTGGTGGCACAGCCTGAACGGGCGCGTTTTCTGTTCCAAGCGCGGGGCGCCGTGGCCGCCGGCCCGCGCACGCCAGACCTGGCCGAGGCAGCGCGGCGCCGTAACCAGGCACTGGTGGCCTGGTTTGAGCCCCACCGCCGGTCCGGCGCGCTGCGCGACCTGCCGTGCGAGCTGATGCCGTCGCTGGTGATGGGGCCGGTGCAGAGCTATTGCAGGGCCTGGCTGTCGGGCAATGCGGCACAGGGCGGTTTGCCCTCGCCGACTACCTACCGCACCGAGCTGGCCGAGGCTGCCTGGCGATCCGTCAGGGCGTAGACCGAGCGATCGGATCAGCTCCGATCAGTAATGCGGCGGCAGCTCGTCGCGCAGGTTGCGCGGGCCGTTCGAGCCGCCTTCGGGCGCCTGCTGGCGCAGCTGGATGACCTCGTGCGTCAACCGGTCGATCAGTTGCTGCTGCTGGTAGATGGTCATGTTCAGCTGGTCCAGCAGGTCTTCGGTAAAGCTGGCCTTGATCTCCAGGCTTTCGAGACGCTGGAGAACGTTGGCGAGATCGTTGGTGTCGGACATGGAGGCGTCAGATCGCCTGGCCCAGGCGCGCCACGCCTTCGCGGATCTTGTCCACATCGGCCGTGGCAAACGACAGGCGGAAGGTGGCGTGGTCGGGGTTGGCGCAGAAGAACGGCGTGCCGGGCACAAAGGCCACACCCTTCTCAATCGCGCGCTTGGCCAGTACGTTGCCATCGGCCACCTTGCCGCCTACACCCGTGAGGCGTGCCCACACGAACAGGCCGCCCTGGGGCTGCACAAATTCGATGGCGTCGCCCAGCTCCTTGCGCAGCGCATCGCCCATGGCCTGGGCGCGCTCGGCGTACACCTTGCGCACATGGGCCAGGGTGCCAGGCATGCGGCCGGCCTTGAGGTACTGCGCGGCCGTGGCCTGGGCAAAGGTGCTGGTGTGCGCGTCGCTGAACTGCTTGCACATGGTGGCCTTGCCCAGCAGCTCGGCCGGGGCAATCATCCAGCCCACGCGCAGGCCGGGCGACAGCACCTTGCTCAAGCTGCCGCAGTGCACCAGCAGCTCACGGCTGCCGGGCACGGTGGCCGACAGGTTGAGCAGGCTGGGGGGAGGCGCGTCGCCAAAGTACAGGTCGCCGTAGGGGTCGTCCTCGACGATCAGCGTGTTGTGCTTGACGGCCATCTCCAGCACGGCCTTGCGGCGCTCCAGGCTCAGCATGGCGCCGCTGGGGTTGCCGAAGGTGGGGATCAGGTAAACGAATTTCGGCTTGTGTTCGGCAATGAGCTTTTCCAGCTCGTCGGTCTTCACGCCATTGCCATCGATGGGTGCGCTGATGAGTTCGGCGCCGTACAGGCGAAAGCACTGGATGGTGGCGAGGAAGGTCGGGCCTTCGACAATCACCTTGTCGCCGGGGCTGATGAGGGTCTTGCCCAGCAGGTCCAGCGCCTGCTGGCTGCCGGTGGTGACGATGAGGTTGTCGGCCGCGACATCCTTGGCGCCCTTGCTGGTCATGAAGGCGGCCAGTTGCTCGCGCAGCGGGTTGTAGCCCTCGGTGGCGCCATATTGCAATGCTGCGCCGGGCTCTTCGGCCAGGGCGGCGTTGCTGGCTGCGCGGATGCCTTCCACGTCAAACATCGCGCTGTCCGGAAAGCCACCCGCAAAGCTGATGATGCCGGGCTTGCCCAGCAGCTTGAAAAGCTCGCGAATGGCGGAGGTTTCTACGTTGTTCAGGCGGTCGGCAAATTGCATGGCGTGGACAGAAGTGGTTGGCAACAAACTCTGCATTGTCGCCAATTGCGACGCAGGATTCATGCGGTGTCTTTCCAAGAGGCTCTAAACTGGGTTTTCCGTCCACCGCCACTGCCCTGCCCGCCATGACCCTGACCCTCCGCACCCTGCCCCGCATGCGCCTTGCCACCATGCGCCATACCGGCGCCTACGGCCACCCGGGCCTGACCGAGTTGTGGGAGCGTTTTGGCAGCTGGTGTGCCGCCCATCGGCTGGATGATCCGCGCCCCAAGTTCTATGGCTTCAGCCACGATGACCCGGGCTGCACGCCGCCCGAGCAGTGCCGCTATGACGCAGCGGTGCAGATTGGCGTGGGCCTGCGCACCGGGCCCGATGTACAGGTGATGGACTACGAAGGCGGCGACTACGCCTGCATGCACTTTGTGGGCACGGGGCACGAGATTGCCGCCGCCTGGGCGCAGATGGGCACGCCGGGCCAGATCCCCGACGGCTGGGAATGGGAGCCCCGCGCTGCGCTGGAGATCTACGACGAGGACTTTGCAGTGGACCCGGCCACGGGACGCTTTCCGTGCTGGCTGTGTATTCCGGTCAAGCGGACGCGCTGAATCCCATGGGGTTGCGCTGACGGGCCGGGTAGCCCTTTTCAGCGCCCACCGTCAATCCACCCGGATATCCGCCCGCGCCGCCACCGCGCGCATCAGCGGCAGCTCGCGCTCAATGCGTGCGCGCAGCGCGTCCCCATTGCCACCCAGGGGTGTGAGGCCGATGTCCACCATCTTCTTCTTGAACTCCGCCGAGGCCATGGTCTCGGCCAGGGCCTTTTCCAGCTTTTTCTGCACGGGTGCGGGCAGCCCTGCGGGCCCCACAAAGGCAAACCAGGAACCCATGTCAAAGCCGGGGTAGCCGCTTTCGGCCACCGTGGGCACATTGGGCAGCAAGGCCAGGCGCTGCGGGCTGAGCGCCGCAATCGCCTTGATCTTGCCGGACTTGATGAGCGGGGTGGATACCACCACCGTGTCCACCGCCAGTTGCACCTGCCCACCCATCAGCGCCGTGAGACTGGGCGAGCTGCCGTTGAAAGGCACATGCATCATCGGAAAACCTGCGGTGGTCTTGAGCATCTCGGCTCCAAAGTGCACCGACGAGCCCGTGCCATAGGAGCCGTACGAGAACTTGTCCGGCGCGGCCTTGGCCTGGGCCACGATGTCCTTGAGCGACTGCCCCGGGGTGTCGTTGTGGGCCACCAGCAGCAGCCCCATGTCGGCCACCAGGGCCAGGGGCGTAAAGCTCTTGATGGGGTCGTACGGCAGGTTGGTGCGGATGGCCGGGTTCATGGTGAGCGTGGTGTTGGACCCGAGCAGCAGCGTGTACCCGTCAGCGGGCGCCTTGGCCACCATGGACGCCGCCACCACGGTGCCCGCACCGGGCCGGTTCTCGACCACCATGGGCTGCCCCAGACGCTCTCCCAAGGCCGTAGCCAGCAAACGTCCCAGGATGTCGGTGGCTCCGCCTGGGGCAAAAGGCACGACCAGCTTGATGGGTCGGTCGGGGTATGTCTGTGCCTGCGCCAGGCCGGGCGCGCCCAGCACCAGGGCGCTGAGCAGAAGACTCGATACGAAGCGGGAACGCAGCATGGTGAAGCTCTCCAGAAAGCACGTTGACAAAAGCGGGGGGTAGCCGGGATTCACGGTGGGAGACGGAATGGCGAGCAGCGAGGCCCACGTCACCCCAGCAAGGGGCTGCGCTGGCGCGCGTACCCACTGGCCTGGTCGTAGGCATGGCCGATCTGCAGCACGGCGGCGTCAGACTGTGCCGGGCCGATGATCTGCAGCCCCGCAGGCAGGCCGCCGGGGCCAAAACCTGCGGGGGCTGCCAGCGCGGGCAGGCCGGCCATGGTGGCGGGCACCACGGTCGCCATCCAGCGGTGATAGGTGTCCATGGTGCGGCCGCCGACCTCGTGGGGCCAGTCCAGCCCGGCATCGAACGGAAAGACCTGGGCGGCGGGCAGTACCAGGAAGTCGAACTTGTCGAACAGGCCGCGCAGCACCTGGTACCAGGCGCTGCGCACGCGGGCTGCGTCGTACACCTGCAGGGCCGTCAGGCGCATGCCACGCTCGATCTCCCACACCGCCTCGGGCTTGAGCAGCGCATGCGTGGCCGGGTTGCGATACAAGGCCGCATTGGCCCCTGCCACGCTGAAGCTGCGCAGGTCGATCCATGCGTTCCACAGCTGTTCCAGATTGAATGCGGGCGCCACAGATTCCACGGTGCAACCCACCGTGCGGAAGTGTTCCAGCGCCTGCTCGCAGGTGGCCAGCACGCCAGGCTCGGTGGGCAAATGGCCGCCCAGGTCACCCAGCCAGCCGATGCGCGCACCGCGCCAGTCGCGCTCCAGCGGCTGGCCCAGCAGGGCCACGTCCTCGTGGCGCCGCGTGAGCGGCAGGCGCGCATCAAAACCCGCCTGCACCGACAGCAGCAGCGCCAGGTCCGGGATGTTGCGGGCCATGGGCCCGGCCACGCTGAACTGCTGGAAGAACACTTCCTCCGTCGGCCCGTGCGGCACCAGGCCGAACGAGGTACGCAGCCCATACACGTTGTTGAAAGCCGCTGGCGTGCGCAACGATCCCATCATGTCCGAGCCATCGGCCACGGGCAGCATGTGCAATGCCACTGCCACGGCTGCGCCGCCACTACTGCCGCCCGCCGACACGGCCGGGTTGTAGGCATTGCGCGTGGTGCCGTACACCGGGTTGTAGGTATGGCCGCCCAGGCCAAACTCAGGCGAGTTGCTGCGGCCGATGAACAGTGCGCCGCCTGCGCGCATGCGCTCGAACACCACGGCGTCGGTGGCCGACACCTGCCCGGCAAAGATGGGCGAGCCCCGCGTGGTGACCATGCCTGCGGCGGGCATGATGTCCTTCGGCGCCTGCGGAAACCCATGCAGCGGGCCCAGGCTCTCGCCGCGCGCCAGTTGCGCATCGCGCTCTGACGCCTGCGTGCGCAGGGCGTTGCGGTCCACCATCGCCACCAATGCATTCACCACGGGGTTCAGCCGGTCCACCTGGGCCAGGTAGGCGTCCAGCACCTCAGTGCAGGAGACCTCCCGTGCATGGATGGCGCGCGACAGTCTGGCGGCCGTGTAGTCCACGATGTGGCTGGGGGTACCACCCGGGGTGACGCTGTTTGCAGAAGGCATGGGGGCCGGGGCCGGTGGATGTGTCATTTATGGGTCAGCATAAGCAGCCCGCTGCGTTTCGACAATCAACGATTTCTGGGGTTATCTTTGCGTTTTACGCAATCCGCACCCCAAAAGGCCCCCCATGCTTTCCAGCCGCTTGCAGGACACGGCGCTGCGCTACTTTCTGGAGGTGGTGCGCAGCGGCTCCGTCAGCGAGGCCGCCGCGCGCCTCAATGTGTCGCCCTCGGCCGTGAGCCGCCAAGTCGCCGCCCTCGAAGACCTGCTGGGCGTGCCGCTGTTTGACCGGCGCCCGCGCGGCATGGCGCCCAGCGCCGCGGGCGAGCTGCTGGCCGCCCATGCCCGGCGCGGCGCGCTGGAGGCCGACCGCGTGGTCTCCGACATCCAGGCGCTGCAGGGCCTGCGCACGGGGCTGGTGCGCATCTGCAGCTCTGCGGGTTTTGCCATCGAGTTCCTGCCCCGCGTGATGGCGCAGTTCCGCCTGCAGTACCCCGGCATCCAGTTCCACCTGCGCGTGGCCAGCCCCGCAGCTGTGACCGTGGCGGTGCTCAACGGCGATGCAGACATTGGCCTGACCTACAGCCGCTCGGCCGAGCGGGACATCACCGTGCAGCACCGCCAGGCCGCGCCCGTCATTGCCATCATGCGGCCTGACCACGCGCTCGCACGCGCCCACTCCGTCACGCTGGCGCAGATGCACGCCTACCCCATCGCCCTGCCCGAGCGGGACAACACCGTGCGCCAGCTGTTCGACATTGGCTGCAGCCAGCGGGGCCTGGTCTTTGAGCCCGCGCTGGTGTGCAACCACTTCGAGACGCTGATGCACTTTGTGCTGCATGGCGGCGGCCTGTCCATCTCGGGCGAGGTGACGGTGCGCGACCGCGTGTTGCGCGGCGAAATGCATGCCGCCCAGATCCGCGAGCCCGGCATGAGCGCCCGCGCCGCCGAGCTGCAAACCCTGAGCGGCCGCACCCTGCCCGCTGCCGTGCGCATGTTCCTGGAGTTTCTGCAGGCGCAGCTGCGGGACAATCCGCCACCGGCCGCGCCCGCCAAAAGAAGTCAGCCCCCTGCCCCACACCGCCAACGATGATGATGAAAACCGCCCAGATCGAGCCCTTCTTCGCCACCCTCAAGGCGGCCAACCCTATGCCCAACACGGAGCTGGAATACACCACCCCGTTCGAGCTGCTGGCCGCCGTGCTGCTGTCGGCCCAGGCCACCGACGTGGGGGTGAACAAGGCCACGCGCAAGCTGTTCCCCGTGGCAGGCACGCCCCAGGCCATCCTGGATTTGGGACTGGAGGGGCTGGAGGGTTACATCAAGACCATCGGCCTGTACCGCACCAAGGCCAAGAACCTGATGGAGACCTGCCGCATCTTGGTGGAGCAGCACGGCAGCGTGGTGCCCCGCACGCGCGAGGCGCTGGAGGCCCTGCCCGGCGTGGGCCGCAAGACAGCGAACGTGGTGCTGAACGTGGCCTTTGGCCAGCCCACGATGGCGGTGGACACGCACATCTTTCGCGTGAGCAACCGCACAGGCCTGGCACCGGGCAAGAACCCGCTGGCGGTGGAGCTGCAGCTGATGAAACGCGTGCCCGCCGCCTATGCTGTGGACTCGCACCACTGGCTCATCCTGCTGGGCCGCTATGTGTGCCAGGCTCGCAAGCCGCGCTGCTGGGAATGTGTGGTGAGCGAGTATTGCGACTACCGGCCGAAGACGCCGGCGCCCTAACGCGCAGAACGCACAGCGCTTCAAGTTTCATAGCAACCAGCGCATATTCTTCTAGCGCATCCAGCCAAAAACCCTCGCAATCTGCGCTTTTGGCGGAGATTGCGAGCCCTTGCGCAATCGCCAGCCCGCAAGGCCGGGTCAGGCAACGCAGCGGGTGCCCAGCGCCGCCATCTCTTGCGACACCCCCACCCAGGCCACATCAAACCCTGCCACCTTGCGCTCCGGCGGCACGGGGTGCGCGCGCAGCGCCCAGGTGGCACCGGCCACGACGCTGTCGATCACCGGCACCGGCACCTGCGGCTGCACGGCAGCAGCCATGCCGGCCAGCCCCGCACCGCCCAAAATGACGGCCTGCACCCCCATCTGCCGCACCACATCGCGGCACGCCTGGGCCAGCAATGCGCGGGCCGCTTCGGGGTCGGCGGCCAGTTGGGCACCGGTGGGCGCCACGGTGTGGATGCCTGCCAGTGCGTGGGCGTGGCCCAGCGCCTGGGCCAGGCGCTGCAGCATGGGGCCCCAGCGCTCGCCGCCGGTGACGATGGCAAAGCGGCCGTGGCGCGCAGCCTCGATGAATGACGCTTCGGCCAGGCCAGTGACGGGCACCGGACTGCTCTCGCGCAGCGCCATCAGGCCAGGGTCGCCAAAGCAGCCGATCAGCACCGCGTCGGGCGCGGTCTGCGGCTGTGCGATCTCATGCGCCCACACATCGAGCGCGGCGTGGGCTGCCACAGCGTAGCTCGCCTCGCACGCGATGTACGGAGCGCCAAAGCGGGCCGTGGCCGTGCGCACCGCCACATGCGAGCCTGTAGCCCCCTGGACATGCCGCTGCAGCAAGGCACTGACGTTGGCTGACATGTTGGGGTTGATGACGAGCAGTTGACGCATGGAGGAAGGATGTGAAAAGCGAGTCAGACCCCGCCCAGCAACCGCGCCAGATCGGGCGCCTCTGCCGCAGGGGGCGTGAACTCCAGTTGCGACTCGATGCGCGCCAGGTGGGCCAGCATCAGCCGGGGCGCCTCGCGCGCATCGCGCAGGCGAATGGCATCGATCAGCGCCCGGTGTTCGCGGCAACCGCAGGCCGTGGCCTCTTCGCGGGTTTGGGCGTGGCTGGGGCTGTAGGTCATCAGGATGAGCGAGGTGCGCGAGACCAGTTCGCGAAGGATGCGGCCCAGCGTCTGGTGCCCTGCCGCCTGTGCGATATGCAAATGGAAATCGCCCGACAGGCGTATGGCGCGGCGCATGTCGCCACTGGCGCGGGCGGCTTCTTCGTCGTCGATGCAGGTGCGCAGCGCGGCGATGTCGGCATCGGTGGCGTTAGCGATGAACAGCTCCACCAGGCGTGGTTCCAGCAAGCGGCGGGCCTCAAACACTTCCAGCGCCTCTTGCGGCGTGGGCTGCGCGATGGACGCGCCCCGGTTGGGTGTGAGCGTGACCACCTGCTCATTGGCCAGCCGCACCAGCACGGGCCGCACGCGTGTGCGCGAGACACCAAAGGCCGCCGCCAGCTTGTCCTCCACCAGTTTGGTGCCGGGGGGCAGGCGGTGGTCGAGGATGGCCGACACCATGCGGTCGTACATGTCGTTGTCGCTGAGCTGGCCTGTCGTGTCGGGCTGCACGGGCGGTTCGGTGACCGCAGCGCGCGCGCGCCGGGGCTTGGGGAGGGTGGTCGTCATAAGGGTGCCGTTTTTACCCCGAACGGCCCTTGCGCCTGCGACCCAATGCCCACACCAGCGCCAGCGTGATGCCCATGACGATGAAAGACACCACCGTGGTCAGCGTGCCCAGCGCATAGATGGATGGCGTGGTCACCGTGCTGGTCAGCCCTTGCAGCTCCAAGGGCAGCGTGTTCACGTCGCCAATGGCCTGCGAGGTGCGGGCGATCTCGTCCCAGCTGAGCGTGAAGCCGAACATGCCAATGCCCACGACCGAGGGAGCGATCAGCGGCAGCACCACATGCGCAAAGCCCTGCCAGGGCGTGGCGCCCAGGTCGCGTGCGGCTTCTTCGTACGCAGGGTTGAAGCGGTTGAACACCGCAAACATGATGAGCAGGCCAAACGGCAGCGTCCAGGTCAGGTGCGCGCCCAGGGCCGAGGTGAACAGGCCCAGCGACGTGCCATAGCCCTCCAGTGCACTCTCCATGCCCAGCCATTCGAGCACCGCCTTGATGCCGTTGTCGATGAGCCGGAACTCCAGACCGATGCCCAGCGAGACGATGATGGACGGCATGATGAGGCTGGCCACGACGATGAAGAACAGCGTGTTGCCACCCGCCAGCCGCTTTCGAAAGGCCAGGCCCGCCAGCACCGACAGCACCACCGTGCACAGCATCACCGCCACCCCCAGGCCCAGCGATCGCCACAGCGCCGCGCCGATGTCCACCACGCCCAGCCCGTCGGCCAGTTTGGCGAACCAGTGCAGCGACACGCCGCGCATCGGAAAGGTGAGCCCCCCTTCAGGCCCCTGAAAGCTCAGGATGACGATGACGAACATGGGCCCGTACATGAACAGCACGAACAGCGCAAAGACAATGGCCAAGGGCCAGAAGCTGGCGGGGCGGGTTTCGCGGATGCGGGTTGTCATCTCACAGCTCCTTGCGAATGTCGACGAGGCGCGTGAGGCCCCAGATGATCATCAGCACCACGGCCAGCAAGATCACGGCATTGGTCGCCGCCAGCGGGAACTGCAGGTAAGACGTCTGCACCTGGATGATCTTGCCAATCGATGCGATCTGCTGGCCGCCCATCACGCCGATGGTCACGAAGTCGCCCATGACGATGGTGATGACAAAGATCGAGCCGATGATGATGCCGGTGCGCGACAGCGGCACGATCACGTTCCACAGCGTCTGCCAGCCACTTGCGCCACTGTCGCTGGCGGCTTCGATCAGGCTGCGGTCGATGCGCATCATGCTGTTGAAGATGGGCACGATCATGAACATGGTGTACAGGTGCACAAAGGCCAGCACCACCGAGAAGTCCGAGAACAGCAGCCACTCGATGGGCGTCTCGATGAGGTTCATGCCCACCAAGGTTTGGTTCACCAAGCCGTTGCGCCCCAGCAGCGGCACCCACGAAATCATCCGGATCACATTGGATGTCCAGAACGGAATCGTGCACAGCACGAACAGCAGCGTTTGCATGCCCGAAGAGCGCACATGGAAGGCCAAAAAATAGGCCACGGTGAAGCCGATCACCAGCGTGATGAGCCACACCAGAAAACTGAACTTGAGCGTGGAGTAGTACGTCTTGAGCGTGACGCACAACCCCTCAGACGCATCGCCACAGCCCGCGAAGATCGACACGTAGTTCTTGAACGTGAAACCCGGCAACAGCTCGTACTCATTGAAGTCCCAGAAGCTGACCATCACGATCAGCGCCAGCGGCACCAGGAAAAACAGCGCGAACACCAGCGTGAATGGCGCAGCCTGCCACCAGGCGGCAATGCTGCGGCCAGGAATGGCTGCAGCGGGTAAGGACGGTGTGGTGGTCGTGCTCATGGTGTTTGCAATCAATGAATCCAAGGGTCTGAAATTCGGCGCACATCTCTAAAACTGGCGCTACCCAAGACCAGTGCTCCCGCGCAAGGGCCGCCCCGCCGCGCTGGGAGCGTCCCCCTCCCAGATTGCGAAGCAATATGAGAGAGGGGGAAGGCGCGCAGCGCCTCAGGGGGCGAAACCTCTACGCCGCTACAAACTCATTCCATTTTTGAACCATGTAGTTGTTCTCATCCATCAGCGCATTCCAGCAGGCGATACCACCCATGCGCGACTCATAGCTGCCGCCGTCGCGCACCGCGCCGGCCTTGGCCAGCACATCACCATTGGGGCTCTTGATGTCCTGCGTGGCGGGCTTGCCTTCCATCCAGTAGGCCCACTCGTAGGCTTCCATCTTGGACTTGGCAGTTTCCAGAACGGCGCTGTAGTAGCCCTGGCGGTTCAGGTACGCACCGGCCCAGCCGTCGAGGAACCAGTTGATGAACTCGTAGGCGCCATCGAGCTTGCGGCCACTCAGCGTGGCGGGCAGGCCAAAGCCTGCGGCCCAGGCGCGGTAGCCTTCCTTCAGGGGCTGGAAGTTGCAGGCGATGCCCTTGGTGCGCACGGCCGTGACGGCGGGGCTCCACATCGACTGGATCACCACTTCGCCCGATGCCATCAGGTTCACCGACTCGTTGAAGTCCTTCCACAGCGCACGGAACTGGCCCTGCTTCTTGGCTTCGATCAGGGTCTTGATCGTCAGATCAATCTCCTTCTTGGTCATGTTGCCCTTGTCGGGGTACTTGTAGATGCCCATGGCCTCGACCACCATGGCGGCGTCCATGATGCCGATGGAGGGGATGTTGAGGATTGCGGTCTTGCCCTTGAACTCGGGGTTGAGCAGCTCGGCCCAAGAGTTGATGGGGCGCTTGATCAGGTCGGGGCGGATGCCCAGCGTGTCGGCGTTGTAGGTGGTCGGGATGAGCGACATGAACTGCGTGGGCGCGGTCGCAAACTTCTTGGATTTTTCGCCTTCCAGGTAGATCACCTTCTTGGGTGCAGTGCCCTGGTCGCCCACGGCCTTGCCGTTGACCATGCCCGTAGTGAACAGCGTGGTGATCTTGTCGGCGTTCTTGATGCGCTTGGTGTCGATGCCCTTCAAGTTGCCCGTGGGCACGATCTTTTTCAGCGAGAAGTACTCGGTGTCGATCAGATCAAAGCTGTTGGGCGCGGTCACAGCGCGCTTGGTCACGTCGTCCGTGGTCACGGCCACGTACTGGATCTCGATGCCGGTGTCGGCCTTGAATTTTTCGGCAATCGCCTTGTCCTGGTTCACCGCCGTGCCCAGGTAGCGCAGCACGATCTTTTCCTGCGAATGCACGGCCGGGAACATGCCAGCGGCCAGGATGCCCGCCGTGCCCTTGAGCAACGAGCGGCGCGCCACTCCAGTGGCATCGGAGACAACAACAGGGGAATCAGCACGGGAAGCATCGGACATGGGAAAACTCCTTGGGTTGCGGAAGGGGACGGGTGAAAAAAGAGGGAACGTGGCGGCGCGGTCAGGCGGCGACGGCCATTGCGGGAGCGGGCACGGACAGCGGGTGCGCCTGGTCGGGCGTCCAGTGCAACTGCACGCCCTGCCCCACCTGGTAGGGCTGCGCGGCAAAGGTGGCCTCGGACACCATCACTGAATACGCCGCCGTGGCGTTGGCCGACAGAGCCACGCCCTGCTTTTGCAAGCCCAGCAGCACGTAGGTGCCTTGATATTCCACGTCGGTCACCACGGCCTGCATGCGCTGGGCACCCCAGGGCAATTCGGCACTGGCGGGGGCAATCTGCAGGTGATCGGTGCGCACGCCCACCTTGCCTTCGGGCGTGTCGATCACGTTGTGCCCCCCCATGAATCGCGCCACGAATTCGCTGGCGGGCCGGTTGTAGACCTCGTGGGGCGAGCCCACCTGCTCGATCACGCCGTGGTTCATCACCACCATGGTGTCGGCCAGGGCCATAGCCTCTTCCTGGCTGTGGGTCACATGGATAAAAGTCAGGCCCAGCTCTTTTTGCCAGCGGCGCAGCTCGGCGCGCATCTGGATGCGCAAAAAAGGGTCGAGGGCCGACAGCGGCTCATCGAGCAGCAGCACACGCGGCTGGGTGATGAGGGCACGGGCTAGCGCCACACGCTGCTGCTGCCCGCCCGAAAGTTCAGCTGGTTTGCGTTCGGCCAGATGACCCAGGGCCACGCGCTCCAGCAGGTCGCGCGCCTTGGCTTGGCGTTCGGCCTTGGCCACGCCTTTCATCTTCAGGCTGAAGGCCACGTTGTCCAGCGCAGAGAGGTGCGGAAACAGCGCAAAGCTCTGGAACATCATGGCCGTGCCGCGTGCAGCGGCGGGCAGGTCGGTGATGTTGCGGTTCTCCAGCAGGATGTCGCCGCTCGTCACCGATTCGTGCCCGGCAATCATGCGCAACGTGGTGCTCTTGCCGCAGCCCGAAGGCCCCAGCAGGCAGCAGTAGCTGCCGCTGGCAATGCGCAGGTTGATCGCATCCACGGCAGGCTTGCCGCTGGCATAGCGCTTGGTGAGCGCAATGATTTCTATGGCCGCGGGGGTAGGCGCAGGAGGAGTACTTTGCATGGCGTATGCCCTAGGCAAGGCCCATGCCAACTTTGTACACAATGTTTTATGAACTTTGCATACAAAATGCACCAACACGGCGCAACATCCCGCCCCATACCGGTCCACAGCAGCGCTTCCCCCGACCCAACCTCGGGCAAACCATGCACCGAAACAGCGCTGAGCTGTGCGGGTGCGTAGCTATACTGGCTTCGCCTTTGAAACAATTTATTACGTCGGCACGTCCCTCCCCCTCCTCTTGCCTGCCGCATGACGAACCTCGACCCGCGCTCCATGATCGCCCTTGCGGGCTTCATGTCTGCCGTCATGGCCCTGGTGCTGCTGTTCATGCGGCGGCACTACCCGCCCAGCATCCGGGGCGTGGGCGGATGGGCGGCGGCGCCATTGCTGTGGCTGCTGTCCACCGTGCTGTTTGGCGCGCGTGGCGCCATCCCCGACTGGCTGGGCCTGGTGCTGGCCAACCAGCTGCTGGTGCTGGGCTCGGTCACTTATTACATGGGCACCCGCCAGTTCATGGGCCAGCCCGCCACCTGGCGCACCTGGAACTGGGTGATGGCCGGCACCACGGTGGTGTTTGCCTGGCTGACCTACGGGTGGCCCAACTACGCGGTGCGGGTGGGGTTCTTCACCGTGGTGATGGGGGCGCTGTACGCCGCGCAACTGCGCTTCATGCTGCGCCACGGGGGGCGCAACTTCCCGGTGCGGCTGGTAGAGGTGATGCTGGGCCTGCACATGCTGGTACTGGGGGTCAGGCTGGGTTCCATCCTGGCTGGGCACGCGGGCAACGACCTGATGGAGCCCTCGCTGTTCCAGACCCTGTACATCGGTGCCTATGCGCTCACCGTGCTGATGCTGTCCATCGGCGCGGTGCTGATGGCCACGGACCGCTTGCGCACCGAGCTGGAGCACCTGGCCACCTATGACTCGCTGACCCAAACCCTCAACCGCCGTGCCTTGCTGCAGCGCTGCGAGGACGAGCTGGAGCGCGCGCAGCGCTACGGCGGCGGTCCGTCCATCATGATGGTGGACCTGGACAACTTCAAAGCGGTGAACGACACGCGCGGCCACCAGCACGGCGATGCGGTGTTGGTGCACTTTGCCGAGCGCACCCGCCAGGTGCTGCGCCGCGCCGACCGCCTGGGTCGCTACGGGGGCGAGGAATTTCTGGTGCTGCTGCCGGGAGCCGACGCGCAAGCGGCCCTGGCCGTGGCCCAGCGCATCCACGCCACGCTGGCCTCGGGGCACCCGCTGGACTGCGAGGTGAGCATCGGGCTGACCAGCTGGTCCGGGTCACACGAGACCCTGGACGCGATGCTCTCCCGCGCCGACGCCGCGCTGTACCGCGCCAAGGAAGAAGGCCGCAACCAGACCGTCGTGGGCTAGAGCCTGCCCAAGCAGGGCGGCTCAGGCCGTCTGCGTCGCCACGCCAGCCGATTCAAAACTCGCCATCTCGCGCAGCACGGCGCAGGCCGATTGCAGCAACGGCCAGGCCAGCGCCGCGCCCGATCCCTCGCCCAGGCGCATGCCCAGGTCCAGCAAGGGCTCGGCCTGCATCTGCGCCAGCATCAGGCTGTGGCCCCGTTCGCCCGAACGGTGGGCAAACACGCAGCGCTGCAGCACCTGCGGCGCGATGCGGCTGGCCACCAGCACGGCCGCGCTGGTGATGAAGCCGTCCACCACAATCACGCGCCGCTCGGCCGCTGCCTGCAGCACTGCGCCCACCAGCGTGGCCACCTCGTAGCCCCCCAGGGCAGCCAGGGCCTCCAGCGGACTGGTGGCGCCCGCATTGGCATCCAGCGCCTGCTGCAGCACGGCGCGCTTGCGTTCGATGCCCGCAGCATCCAGCCCCGTGCCCGCGCCCGTCACCTCGACCAGCGGCAGCCCCGCCAGGCGCGCCAGCAGCAGTGATGCCACCGAGGTGTTGGCAATCCCCATCTCGCCCAGCAGCAAGGCGTTGCCTGGCAGGGCACGCACCACCTCCACCCCGTTGGCCAGCGCCTGGGCGCATTGCTCGGCACTCATCGCTGGGCCGACGGAGGCATCCTGCGTGCCGGGTGCCACCTTGCGTAGCAACAAGCGGGGCTGGCCGGGTGCTGTATCGCGCGCAGCGATAGGTCTGGCCACGCCACAGTCCACCACCGTGAGGCCCAGGCCATGCTGGCGCGCAAGCACGCTCACGGCCGCGCCACCCGCCAGAAAGTTCTCCACCATCTGCCAGGTCACATCGCTCGGGAACGCAGAGACACCCCGCGCGGCCAGGCCGTGGTCGCCCGCGCACACCAGCATCTGGGGGGCATGCAGCACGGGGGATTCGGTGCCCAGAATCACGCCCAGGCGCAACGCCAGGCGCTCCAGCAGGCCCAGCGAGCCCAGGGGCTTGGTCTTGTGGTCAATGACGTGCTGCAGGCGGCTGGCCAACGCGGCATCATGCAGGTCAGCAACGGATGGAAGTACGAAAGGTGAGGTCATGGTGATGGAGAACACAAAGAACGCCGTGCACAAAGCGGCACAGCAGGGTTTTGAAAAAGAAGCGCAGGCCTACGCGCGCGGCAGGCCGGACTACCCGGCAGCGCTGTCGGCCTGGCTGGCACAGACGTTGGGACTGGGCCCCGGTCGCGAGGTGGCCGATGTGGGCGCGGGCACCGGCAAGTTCACCGCGCTGCTCGCAACCACCGGGGCCACGGTGGTGGGCGTGGAGCCCGTGGACGCCATGCACGCCAAGATCGAAGCGTTGCAACTGCCCACGGTGCGCGCCGTGGCGGGCACGGCACAGGCCATTCCGCTGCCGTCCGGCACGCTGGATGCCGTGGTCTGTGCACAGGCCTTCCACTGGTTTGCCACCCGCGAAGCCCTCGACGAATTTCACCGCGTGCTGCGGCCGGGCGGCAAGCTGGGACTGGTGTGGAACGTGCGCGATGAGTCGGTGGACTGGGTGGCCGAGCTCACCACCATCATCACGCCCCACGAGGGCGATGCCCCGCGCTTCTACAAGGGCGACTGGCGCAAACCCTTTCCACACCTCGGTTTCGGCCCATTGGTCGAGACCCGGCTGACCCACGAGCATGTGGGCCCCCCCCAGCAGGTCATCGTGGACCGTTTCATGTCGATCAGTTTCATCGCGGCCCTGCCGGATGCTGAACGCGCCAAGGTGTACGCCCAGATCGAGGCTTTGATAGCCCGACACCCCGCGCTGCGCGGGCAGGACACCGTGCGCTTTCCGTACACCACCCTCGCCTGCCACTGCGAACGGGTGTGAGGGGCTGAATGGCGCCACGGTATCCGGCGAGCTAAGGCGCCACCAGCGCATCCAGCACGCCCGGTGTGAAGCTGTTGCCCAGAAAGCCCGCGAGTCCGTCAAACACACTGTCCAGCGTGGGCACCTGCGCGCCAAACAGCGCGTGCAGCACGGCGGCATCCTCGAACAAGCCGTGCAGGTACACACCCAGCACGTTGCCCGCCGGGTTCTGCCAGGCGATGCCGGGGATGACCTCGCGCGCCACATCGCCCTTGGCAGCCATGGCCGGGTGCTGGGCGGTCTGGCCGTGGTGGATTTCGTAGCCCGTGGCGGGCACACCCGCCAGCGCGGCCCAGGCCCCCAACACTGCGCCAAACTGCGCCTGGGTGCGTTCCACGGTCTTGGCAACCTCGAAGGTGGTGACCAGCGGCAGCAGGCCCAGGCCCGGCGCATTGCCGTCGATGCCTGCGGTATCGATCAGCGCCTCGCCCAGCATCTGCAGGCCGCCACACACGCCCAGCACCGTGCCGCCCTGCCCCGCGTGATGGGCAATGGCCTGGTCCAGCCCTTGCGCGCGCAGCCAGGCCAGGTCGGCAGCGGTGGACTTGGAGCCCGGCAGCACCACCCAGTCGGTGGGCTTGAGGCCCGCCAGGTCGGCCGGGCTGCGCGCCCAGAGCAGGCGCACGCCGGGCACGTTCTTGAGTGGCTGGAACTCGTCGAGGTTGCTGATGCGCGGGTAGGCGATGACGGCCACGGTGGTGTGCACCGCGCCCGCTGACAACGTGCGGTCATCGAACACGCCGTCCTCCTCGGGCAGGCCATGGCGCCATTGCATGGGGATGGTGGCCACGGTGGGCACACCAGTGAGGTCTTGCAGCATCTGCGGCGCAGGCGCCAGCAGGCTGGCATCGCCGCGAAACTTGTTGAGCACAAAGCCATGGACCAGCGCCCGCTCATCCTCGGGCAACAGCGCCCAGGTGCCGTACAGGTGGGCGAACGCGCCGCCCCGGTCGATGTCGGTCACCAGCAGGCAGCGTGCATCGGCATGGCGGGCCACGCGCATGTTGACGATGTCGCTGGCGTACAGGTTGATTTCGGCGGGCGAACCGGCGCCCTCGATCACCACCACGTCGTTCTCGGCACGCAGTGCATCCAGCGCTGCAGCGATCTGCGGCCACACCTTTTCGCTGCGGCCGCGCCAGGGCATGGCCGTGAGCTCGGCACTCACCTGCCCCATCAGCACGACCTGGCTGTGCGTGTCGGCCTCGGGCTTGAGCAGCAGCGGGTTCATGCGCACCTCAGGCTCGGCACGCGCAGCCAGGGCCTGGAAATACTGGGCGCTGCCGATTTCACCCATCACACCCGCAGGGCCAGGCACCACGCGTGCGTTGTTGCTCATGTTCTGCGCCTTGAACGGCGCAACCTTCAGACCCTGGTTGCTGTAGTAGCGGCACAGCGCCGTGGTGAGCCAGCTTTTGCCGGCGCCGCTGGTGGTGCCCAGCACCATCACGCAACGGGCCAATTGGGGAGCAGAGTTTTCAGTCAAGGCAATGGGCGGACCATGCGGTCCATGATGTGTTCAAGTGCTGCGGCCGCATCGGTGCAACGGCCCGTGTGTACGGGAGAGGTCTGGATGATGGCGCTGCGTTTGGCGGTGAGCCAGTGAAAGCGCTGGCGGTACGGCAGGCGGGCGATGGGGCCACAGCCTTCGTCGCCCGCACAGATGGCGACGATGGCAGCCAGGTGGCGGAGCACAGTGTCAATGTCGGCGTGCGGGTCCATGGCCAGCAGACGCGCTTCATCGAGCGCGATGGCAGCCTGGAGAAAGCCGGTGCGCTGGCACGACAGGATCACACCCGCGTTGATGAACTCTTCCCGCTCCACACGCGGCACCACGCGCACGATGGCGTAGTCATACACCTCAGGCACGTGCATCGGCGGCCTCCTTCAGTGCATTCACCCAGGTGGCGCGCCCGGCCAGGCGGGCGCAGAAGTAGTCCACATAGGCCTGGCGGTGGGTGGCGGCAGCGGTCAGCAGGCCTTCTTCGTGATCTGCACCGGCCAGCACCAGAAATTCATCGGGCACCTCGGCCAGGATGCCGGCCACCACCTCGGGCGTGAGGCGCGCGGCCAGCTCGGCATCCACCTGCGCGAGCAGCGTGGCCCGGGCCAGCAGCACATGGTCGGCAATGGGCGTAAAAGGTTTGGCGGGCAGGGCCACCGTGCCGTTCCAGGCGTGGTGAAAGGTCAGCGCCGCACCATGGTCGATGAGCCAGGGCTGGCGGTGCCACATCAGCAGATTGGTGTTGCGCGCAGTGCGGTCCACATTGCCCACCAGGGCATCGAACCACACGAGGCGCGAGGCAAAATCATCCGACACCACATCCACCGCCGGGTCGAAATTGAGCGCGCCCGAGAGGTAATCCAGCCCCACGTTCAGGCCACCGCTGGCGCGCACCAGGTCCTGGATTTCGGGGTCGGGCTCGGTCTGCGCCAGGGCGGGGTCGAGCTGGGCCAGCACGATCTCGGGCACGGGCAGGCCCAGCGCACGGGCGATGCCGCCCGCAATGATCTCGGCCAGCAGTGCGCGCACGCCCTGCCCTGCGCCACGGAACTTGAGCACGTAGGTGCCCAGGTCGTCGCCCTCGACGATGGCGGGCATGGAGCCACCTTCACGCAGCGGCGTGACGTAGCGATTGACGGTGATGGTTCTCACAAGGTCTCCCTCGATCCGATGGAATGCGGGATGGTACGGCCCGCAGGGCCCAAGACGGCCTGCCATGCGGCCTGCAGCGCATCTTGTGCGGCGGGCGCCAGCACCCCCAGGCGCACGGTGCCGGGCAGGCCGAATGACGCCGCATCGCGCAGCTTGATGCCGCCGGCGCGCAGCGCAGCCAGATCGCTCTGCAACGTGTGGGTAGCAGGCTGCACGCAGAAATAGTTGGCCAGGCTGCCCGCGTGCACAGCCCAGCCCAGATCGGTGCACAGCGTCTGCTGGCGCGCCTTCCAATCGCCCAGGGTGCGCAGGCTGTGCACCAGCCATTGCTGCACGGTGGCCTGCGTCCACGCCTGCAGCAGTGCCACGCCGTGGGCGCCCACAGGCCAGGAAGACGCCAGGGCCGTCAGCCCCAGCGCCTGCTCTTCACAGTCTGGCGGCGCAATCGCATAGGCGGCACGTACACCCGTCAGCCCAAGGGCCTTGTTGGGGGTCCAGAGCTGCCAGCAGGCCGAGGGCATGAGCGGCGACGGCGCGCCAGCCCATGCGCCCTCCGCGCCGAGCCGCAGGGGGACATACGCGCAGTCGAGCACACGCCAGGCAACGTCGGCATCGCTTTGTCGCCAACCGCGCAACGAGGAATCTTCCACACCCAGAGGGCTGGAGGGCTCACACGCCCATTGCAGGCCCGCTGCGGCGCCGCCGCCCCGCAGCACCTCCAGCCCGCGCACCTGCGCGGCCTGGGCGTAGTCGCCATAGCTGTGTGGCGGCACAGCTACCTGCACCGCGCCCTGCTGTGCGGCCAGCGCGGTGATGCGGTGGATGAACTCGCTGGCACTCGCGGCCAGCACGATGCGCCCCGGCACCACGCCATGGAAGGCGCCGAGGGCCTCGCGCAGCGCCGTGTAGGCCGGGTCGGGGTAGCGCGTGGCGTCGGCCGCCTGCACGGCGTGCAGCGCCTCGGGGCATGGCCCGCAGGCGTTGCTGTTGGTCGAGAAATCAAACACCGGAACGCCCGCGGCGTCCGGGCCACCGTGCAACGGCGTGGGCGCAGAGAAACGACGCGGCGAGCTCATGCATGCGCCCAAGCAAACACCACCAGCACCAGCAACTGCAGGCCCGCCACCACGGGCACCATGGCCAGCACCACCTGCGTGCCCAGGCGTGCAGCGCGCCGCGTATCGAGCGGCCCCGCCCGGCGGCCCTTGCTGTGCAGTGTGTACACCCCGGGCTTGGCCAGGCGCACGTTCAACGCCAGTGCCATGGCCGCCATGGGCCAGCCGCTGTTGGGCGATGGCGTCTTGCGCGCCTGGCGGGCCAGCGTGGAAAACGGCAGTCCCCTGGCGACCACCGCCAGCAACAAGGCGGTGATGCGGGCCGGCACCCAAGACAGCACATCGTCCGCCCGCGCGGCCCACTTGCCCGCCCATTGCCAGTAGCGCCCACCGCGCATGCCGGGGTAGCCCCACATGGCATCGGCCGTATTCGCAAAGCGGTACAGCGCAGCCCCCGGCAGACCCAGCAGCGCAAACCAGAACAGCGGCGCCACCAAGGAATCGTTGAGGTTCTCGGCCAGCGACTCGATGGCCGACTCGCGCACCTGCACGGCGGTGAGAGCGCTCACGTCCCGGCTCACCAGCCGGGCCAGTTGCGCGCGCCCGGCGGGCAGCGACTGGCCCAGCGCCACCTCCACCGCCAGCACCTCGTCGTGCAGCATGCGCCAGGCCAGCAGGGGCTTGAGCAGCAGCGCCAGCATGCCGAGGGCAAGCCAACCTATCAGCATCAACGCCAAGTGCTGCAACCACCAGAAAACTATCAAAACAATAGCAGCCAAGGCAATCCACACTAGCGCCCCCAGCCAAAAACGCCGAAAGTCCTGTGCCAAAGGCGTCAGCGGGGCCACCCGCTCCCCCCCCCAGTGCAAGGCCGTGCCCATCCACACCACCGGGTGCCAGCGGGCGGGCGGCTCCCCCAACCACCAGTCAATGGCCAGTGCCAGCAGCGGCACGCCCATCCACACCGCTGCCGCAGGCCAGCCCAGGCCAGGGAGCAGTAGCAAGGACCAGTGCTCGGACACAGTGGCTCAGTCTTCGATGCCGCGCTGCGCGGGAATGCCCGCCTTGAACGCGTGCTTGATCAGCTGCATCTCGGTCACGGTGTCGGCCAGCTCGATGATCTCGGGGGGGCAGCGGCGGCCGGTGAGGCACACGTGCACGTCCTTGGGCCGATCGCGCAGGGTCTGCAACACGCCGTCGAGCGGCAGCCAGCCGTAGATCAGCGGGTAGGTGATCTCGTCCAGCACCACCAGAAAATGCGCGCCCGACAGGATGGCGGCGCGCGCCTTTTCCCAGCCGTCGCGCGCAAGCTGGGCCGAGTGCTCCAGGTCCTTGCTCTTCCAGCTGAAGCCGTCGCCCAGGCCTTCGATGGGCAGGCCGATCTGCTCGAACATGCGGTGCTCGCCAAAACGCGCGGTGGGCACCTTCATGAACTGGAAGATCTTCACGGCCTTGCCCCGGCCATGGGCGCGCAGCGCCAGGCCAAAGGCGGCCGTGCTTTTGCCCTTGCCGTCGCCGGTGTTGACGATGACAAGGCCCCGGCGTTCGCCCTCGGGCTTTTCGTAGCGTTTTTCGGTGGGCGGGGTTTCGATCTGCATGGTGTCGATTCTTTCAGAGAGACCGGGCATCACACGCCGGCCGGTTGCAACGGGGAAGACAGCGAGGACGGACGGCGCGCCTGCCACGCGGCGCCCGCCATCGCCACCAGGGCCATGACCAGCAGGGCCACGATGCCGGCCATGCGCTCCACGGGGCTGGGCTCGGTGGCGCTGCCAGAAGGGGTTGGCTCCGGCTGCCGCTCCAGCAACACGCCCATGGTAGGCACGGCGGGCGCAGAAGGTGGTGCTTCTGCCTGGGCGGGCGGCGCGGGCAGGTCAGCGGCGGGGGGCGCAGGCTGTGGCGCTGCCAGGGCTGGCGACTGCGGCGCGGCAATGGCCATGCCTGCAGGCGGGGTCAGCTCTACGGCCTCACCACGAGCCGCTCGCTCCACCCAGCGGCGCACGCTGGGCAGCTCGGCCGCCAGCGGCGCGGCACGCGTCAGCTCCTGGTACATCTGCGCCAGTTGTTTTCGCGTGTCGGCATCGGCCTGCCAATAGCCCTGGCGCTGCGCCTGCACCAGGCGCTCCAGCGACTGGGCATAAGCCTGCGGATGCTCTTTGAGCCACTCGGGCAGGCCCAGCTGGTGCTTGTCGCGCACCAGCACGTCATAAATGCTTTGCCAATGGTCGCTGCGCACCGTGTCGGGCGCCACGGCCTGCCAGCCCCAGGCGAACTGCACGGCCTTGAGCACCTGCAGCGTGCCCGAATAGCCCTCGGCCTTCTGCGCCTGGAGCCAGCCAGGGTGCAGGTAGCGCGACTGCATCTCCAGCGCAATGGCGCGCTGCGCAGTCTCGGTAGTGGGCTCGCCTGCATCCTGCAGCTGGGCCACATGCAGCTCCAGCCCCTGTGCTCGCCCCGCCACGCGGGCGGCCGCCGACAGGCCGCCCAGGTACTGGAACGGGTCGTCCGAGCTGACCATGGCATACAGGTGCGAGCTGCGCGACAGGATGGCGGCATCGGTGCGGCGCAGGTGGGCACCCAATGCCTGAGCCGCCACACCGCCCGCAACGCCCGTCACCGGCTCGCCCTCCAGATAAGGCTGGCTCATGCGTTCGAGGAACATCTGGCCCAGGCGCGCATCGTTGGTTTGCAGGCCGTCGCTTTGCACCGCGTCCGACAGGCCGGTGCCATAGTCGCCCACTGCATTGCCGAACGCGCGCACACGCGCCAGTTGCTCGGCCTGCGCGCGGGGCACGCCCTGCTTGCGCAGCTCCTGGCCGATCTGCGCGGTATTGCGAGCGATCACGTTGCCGGGCTCGGCCGTGGCGGCCTGGGCCACCGCACGGTCCAGCAGCGCCATCAGCGCGGGGAGCTGGTCACGGTACGAGCCGGTGATGCTCATGAGCACATCGACGCGCGGGCGTTTCAGCTCATCGGCGGGGATGGTCTCGACCCGCGCCGGGCGGCCCGAGTCGTCCCACACCGGGCGCATGCCCAGCGCCACGAGCGCCTGCGCTTCCATGATGCCCTGGTGGCGCAATGTTTCACCTGCCCACAGCGACAGCGCCAAACGCTCTGGCGCCTGGCCGCCATGGCGCGCCTGGTAATCCTTGAACCAGTCGTTGAACAGCGTCTGCGCCACGGCATAGGCCTGGCGTGTGGGCAGGCGGCTCGGGTCCAGCCCCGTGAGGTTGCGGCCTGTGGGCAGGCTGTCGGGGTTGCGGATAGGGTCGCCGCCGTACGCAGCGGACAGGTAGCGACCTTCCAGCGCAGCCAGCATGCCGGGCAGCTCGCCCTCCGTGGCCAGCAGGCGCTCCAGCTCCTGCGCGCGTTGCGCAAGCTGCAGCAGCGCGGGCGTGTCGATGGGTTTGCGCGCGGCGCGGTTGGGCACATGGTCTTCGGCGCGCACCAAGCCGTCCTGTGCGGGCGGCGCGTCAGGCAGCACGGGGCGCAGGTCCAGCACGCTGGCGGCCTGCGCGTCGGTCAGCGCCACTTCCAGCCAGCGCGCGGGGCGTGCGGCCAACACCGCGTCGTGCTTGATGAGGAAGGCTTCGTCGATGTCTTCGCCCAGCGCCTCGATCAGCGGCTTGCGCAGCGCCTGCAGGATGGTCTCGCGCCGCTGCTCGGGCGCGGGCACGCGGCCGAACACGGCCAGGCCCTTGGGCTGCGAGCTTTGCGCGAGCTGGTCCAGGTAGGGGTGCAGGATTTCAAGAAAGCCGTGGAAGTCGGCCGTGATGCGCTCGGCGCTCCAGCCCAGGTCGCGGTGCAGCTGGTGTTCTACAAACTGCGCCACCAGCTGCTTTTCGAGCGCGCGGCGCGTGGGGCCTTCGTCCACGGTTTCCCATTCGTGCATCACCTCGTGCATGTGGGCCATGCGCGCCTCGAAACCTGCCGGGGCGAACACGGGCGTGCGGTGGCTCACCAGCACGGCGCGGCCCCGGCGCTTGGCCGTAAGGGCCTCGCCCAGGTTGTCCACGATGTAGGGATAGACCACAGGCAGATCGCCCAGGGGCAGCAGCGCGTCGTCGTACACATCCAGCGCACGCGCCTTGCCACCGGCCCATTCCTGCGTGCCGTGGGTGCCAAAGTGGATCAGCGCATCGGCCTCCAGCTGCGCCCACAGGTACACCGCCAGGTAATGGTGCGACAGCGGCGCCTTGCTCTTGTGCATGAACGGGTTCTGGCCCAGGCGCAGTGTTTCTTCGCGCGGGGGTTGCGGCAATACCGAGAGCTTTCCCACCTGCAGGCGCGGGATGGCGAACACCTTTTCGCCCTGCCACTCGACCACGTAGCGGCTCTTTTCGGGCGCGCCCCAGTACGCGTTCATGCGCTCGCGCACGGCCTTTGGCAGCGTGGCAAGGTGCTGCTCATAGCGCGCCAGCGGCAGCGCGGCGGCCTGGCCGTTTTGCAGCAGCGCGCGCACATCGGCGCCAGGGTAGTAGGCGGCCAGCAGCGGCTTGAGCCCATCGATCCAGCCCTGCTCCGGCACCTGCTGCGTGCGGTAGCCTGCCTGGGCCAGTCCGCTGGACACCTGCTCCAGGCTGCGCGGCACGTTGAGGAACGAGGCACCGAAGTTGGTGCCGCCCGGCGGATAGTTGTAGACCATGGCCACCAGGCGCTTGTCCGCAACAGGCTTCATCTGCAGTGCGATCAGTCGCCGCGCCTTGGCGGCCACGGCCTGGGCCTGGCGTTCAATGAGGCGAAAGTCTTGCCCCTCGGCACCGTGGGCTGCCACCAGGATGGGGTCGATGGCGCCTGCCGCCTCGGGCTGTGCCAGGTAAAACGGCACGTCGGACAGCGACAGTCCCGTGTCGCTGGCCTCCCACGCCGCAGCATCGCCTGCACGGTAAGGCTGCGTGCCCAGCAGCGGCACGCCCCAGCGCGCCAGCAGCGGCTGCAGCGCGGCGGCCTGGGGCACGAGCTGGTGCAGCACCAGGGCAGAGGCATGCAGGCGGCCCGGGCCGGGGCCAGAGCCTCCTTCAGCGGGCAACTCCAGCACCTCGGCCAGCGTCTGCCCCGTGACCTGCTGGCCAAAGGCCGCATAAGCGAACAGCCCCTGCTCACGGAAGGTGCGCAGCCAGGCATCGAGCCACTCCGTGCTGCCGTCGATGAAGTGGTGGCGGTGCACCAGCACGGCCACGGCGGGCAGGCTGCGCAGCGCGGGCTGGCCCTGGCGCCAGGCCTCCAGCGCGGCGGCGTTGGGCAGCAGGCGGGGCGCATCGGGGTGGTAGATGCCCCGGGCGGGCAGGATGTCGGGCGCGGGCAGGGTCGGCATCGCAACACCTGCCACCGTGGCGCGCGCCAGGGCGATGGCGTTCTTGAGATTGCGCGGGCCACCCGCCTGCAGGTAGGCCGCCATGCGGGCAGGAGCCTCCAGCGCGGACAGGTCCACAGCAGGCGTGCCCGCAGGCACCCAGACCACGCGGCCCGGGGCGCGTGCGGCGCGGGCATCGAGCTGCGCGCCGACCATGCGGCGCAAGCGCGCCTCCACGCTGGCATGCGGTGCATCCACCCACACCATGGCGGCGCCTGCCAGTGCGCGCTCCAGCTTTTGGGCCTGGGCCGCGTCCAGTACCGCCGGGCCGGCCAGCGGGTAGTCGATGTGCACAAAGCCCAGGCCCGCGTCGGAGGCCAGGCGCTGCACCATGGCCGTGCGCGGGGCGGTGGTGATGTCGGACGTGAGCCAGAGCAGCACCGGCGCTGTTTTATCGGCGCCGCCCGCTGCCAAGGCTTTCTCAGCCTGGACGGCATGCACCAGCGGCGCAGCCAGCAGCAGGCACCATAGTGCCGCGCGCAAGATCAGTGCCTTCATGGCTTGGCGGGTGCCGGCGTGGCGGAGCCACCCGCGCCACCGGCCGAAGCGCTGGCAGGAGCAGCGCCCGTTTCAGGGATGTAGACGATATTGCCGTCTTCCAGCTTGTAGGCCACGCCCGCGCGCACGCCCTGCCCTTGCGCTGCGCTGCCAGCGCCCTTGAAGCGCACTTCCTTGCCCTGCTCGCGCACGACCACTTCCATGTCGGGCTGGCCGGGGTTGCGGATGATGGTGACGCTTTCGTTGGCGCTCGTCTGGGTCTGCACGGCCACGGCCGTGAGCAACGCCACGACCAGCACCAGGAACACGTCCACCAGGTTCACGGCGGACAGCATCGGATCGTCGTCGTCCTCGGCCAGGACGTTCAAGTGGCGCAAGCTCATTGCGCCACCCCACGCTCCTTGCGCACCACCAGCAGTTCGGCCAGCAGCCAGCGGCGCCGCACCGAATACACCACCAGGCCCACCGACGCGGCGGCCAGCGCCAGCACCACGCCCGCAAAGGCGCCGCTGAAAACGGCGAGGGCCTGCTGGCCGTTGCCCGCCGCCACGCTCTGCAGCGCGGGGCCCAGCGGGATCATCGTGGCGATCAGCCCCAGCATGGGCGACAGGCGGCTGAGCAGGCGCACGGGCTCCACCTGGCGCACCAGTTGCAGCTCCAGTTCTTCCATCGACAGCCCCGGCAGCACACGCAGCGAGCGGTACTGCGGCTGTCGCCAGCGTTGCCAGGCCTCCATGAGCGTGGCGCCGCCCGACCACAGCGCGTAGACAAACGCCAGCCCCACCAGCACCAGCACGGGCCAGAGCAACGACTGCGCGACCTGCGAAAACCCCGATTCGATGTTCATGCTTCCACTCCCTCAATCCATGTGTTGTTTCATTGGCTGTGCTTGCGCTGCATCGATGGCAGCGCCATCCACATGCCATCCAGATGCCGCACGTGGATGCGGTGGTCAAACACGCTCTCCAGCGCCGCGTGCGTGGCTGGTGCATCGCAGGCGCCCTGGTGCAGCACGCGGCCCTGTGCCATCACCACCATGTCGTCGGACTGCAGTGCCAGCGACACCTCGTGCAGCACGCTGACCACCGTGCCCCCCGCATCGACCAATGCACGCATGGTGTGCAGCCAGTCGGTCTGGTGCGGCGGGTCGAGGTTGGCCAGGGGCTCGTCCATCAGCAGCACCTGCGCCTGCACCGCCAGGGCGCGGGCCAGCAGCACGCGCTGGCGTTCGCCGCCCGACAGCTGCGACAGCGGGCGGTGGCGCCAGTCCCAGGCCTGCGTGGTGCGCAGCGCCTGCTCCACCGCTGCATGGTCGGCCGCACCCGGCGGCGCCAGCCAAGCCTGATGCGGCAGGCGGCCGAGCATGGCCACGTCATAACTGGTCAGGTCGTCGGCCGAGCCTTCGTTCTGGCCCAGCCAGGCGAGCTGGCGGGCACGTTCGCGCGCGGGGATCTGCGACAGCGGGCGGCCCAGCAGCAACACTTCGCCCTGCAGCGCGGCGCGCGGCAACAGGCCAGCCAACACCTTGAGAAGCGTGGACTTGCCTGCGCCGTTGGGGCCGACGATGCTGGTCCAGCGCCCGGCGGGCAATTGCAGGTCAATGCCCTGCAATATTGAGCTATTCCCGATGCTGGCGCTTATTCCATTTGCACTGATAGCTATTGATTTCATAGTGCGCCCCCTTGCGAGGTGCGCCGGTGCATGAGCCACAGCAGATAGGTGCCGCCCAGGGCCGCCGTGAGCACGCCTACGGGCAACTCCTGTGGCGCCAGCAGCCAGCGCGCCAGGATGTCGGCCGCCATGAGCAGCACCGCGCCCATCAGGCTGGAGAGCACGATGTGCCGTTCGTGTGTGACGCGCACGATGGAACGCACCAAGTGCGGGGCCGCCAGCCCCACAAAGGCGATGAGCCCCGTCTGCGCCACCGCCGTGCCCGTGGCCAGCGCCATGGCAGCCACCAGCCCCACCCGCATGGGCATGAGCGGCAGGCCCAGGCTGGCGGCCGTGGCCTCACCCAGCGTGAGGCCGTCCAGCGCACGTGCCAGCATCCAGGCGACCACCGAGCACAGCGTCCAGGCCACGGCCATGAGCACACAGGCCGCCCAGCCCACAAAAGCCGTGCTGCCCAGCGTGAAGGCCTGCATGGCCTGCAGGATGTCGGGCGAGGCCAGTTCCACCAGGTCACGCAGCGCGCCCAGCACCACGCCCACAATCACCCCCGCCAGCAGCAGGCGCAGCGTGTGCTGCACGCCCTTGGCCAGCAGCAGCGTGAGCACCACCGCCCCCGCCGCGCCCAAAAATGCCATGCCCGTGATGCCGATGCGTGCCATCCACTGCGCCGCTACCGGCGACACGCCGAACATCGCCATCGCCACCGCCCCGCCCAATGCGGCACCCGAGGCGCTGCCCAGCAGGTACGGGTCGGCCAGCGGGTTGCGAAACAGTCCCTGCGCCACCGCGCCCGACAGGCCCAGCAGCGCACCCGCCAGCCACGCACCCGCCGTGCGCGGCAGGCGGATGTCCCATACGATCTGCCAGGCCACGGGATCGCCGTGCATGCGCAGCACGCTGTCAAAGCCCGTACTGCCCACGCTGGCGCCACACACGGCCAGCAACACGCTGGCGAGCAACAGCCAGGCGGCACACCATGCGGCGCGGCGGCTGGCGGAACCCGTGGGCAAGTCCAGGGCAACGCCGGTCATGAAGCTTTGTCCACCAGACACCGCGCCATGATGCGGGCCGCCTCGGCCATGCGCGGCCCAGGGCGCACCACCACGTCGGAATCGCCGGGGCCAAACACGCACAGCCGGTTCTCGCGGATGGCACGCATGGAAGCCCAGCCGGGGTACGGCACCATGGCCTGCATGCTGCGGTTGCCGATCATGATGATGTCGGGGTTGGCGCGCACCACGAACTCGGGGTTCAGGCGCGGAAACGGTCCGAGCGACGCGGGCACCACGTTGCGCACGCCCAGCCGTGTGAGCGACTCGCCAATGAACGACGCCTCGCCCGCTGCATAGGGCCCCCGGCTCACCTCGAAGTACACACGCACATTTTTGGCCTTGGACGGCAGGGACTGCGCTGCCGCCAGCACGCCCGCGTCGATCACGCGCCAGAGACGGTCGGAGCCTTGCGCGCGAGGCACGCCCAGCAGGTCGCTCACCGTGCCCAGCACGCGGCGCACGTCGGCATGTGTCTTGGGCTCCAGCTGTACCACGGTGAGGCCTAGCGCCTCCAGCCGGTCGCTGGCGCGCGAGCTGACAGACATCAACACCACATCGGGCTTGAGCGCCACGACGGCCTCGATGCTCGGGTCCAGCCCGCCGCCCACCTTGGGCAACTTGCCAATTACCGCTTCTGGCCAGTTGGAATAGCGGTCCACACCCACCAACCGGTGACATTGCTCCAGCTCGCACACGCTTTCGGTCAACGAGGGCAGCAGGCTGACGATGCGCTGCGGCGGACGGGGCAGCGAGACCTCGCGGCCCTTGTCGTCCTTGATGTGCACGGGCTGCGCACGCGCCAAGCCGGCCATGAGCAGGCCCAGCGCAATCACGATGGCGATCACCCAGAGGATGCGGCGCACGGGGGTGGGTTTCATCAGCGAGGTTCTTTCAAGGTAAGCGGCAGGCCAGCCGCCATGAGCGTCACGCGGGGGCACACCTGCGCCACCTGCTGGTTGAGCGTGCCGAGTGCATCCACAAAGGCGCGCACCTCGCGCCCCATCGGGATGACCCCCAGGCCAATTTCGTTGCCCACCAGAACAACGGGCCCGGGGGACTGTCCAATTGCTACCAAAAACATAGCCTTCTGCGCTTTCCAATCAAGCGCTAGCGCCTGTTTTTGTTCCAAATTCATGCTTTCCACGCCCATGGGCATGGTCCAGTGGGTGAGCCACAGCGTGAGGCAGTCCACCACCACCAGGGTGTGCGGCGTGCTGAGCCGCGTGAGGGCTGCGGCCACGTCGTGCGGCTCTTCCACGGTTTGCAGGCCAGGCACCCGTTCGGCGCGGTCACGTTGGTGGCGGGCGATGCGTTCGCGCATTTCGTCGTCCCAGGCCCGGCCCGTGGCGATCAGCACGGCGCGGTGGTCGCTGGACTGCGCCAGCCAGTCGCGTGCCAGCAGTTCGGCGCGGCGGGATTTGCCGCTTTTCTGCCCCCCCAGGATGAGTTCGGTGGTGATGGAATGCGAGACGGAATTCATGCTTTGCTCTCACCGCCCAGCAGATGCGCCACCGCCTCGGGACTCGAAGGGAACCACGCATGGAAGTAGCTCGCGTGGATGCTGCCTTGCTCGTACAGCGCCTCGCCCGCATCCGGCGCAACCGCCTCGTTCGGGCGCGCCGTGCGGGCCACCACGGGGGCGCTGCTGTCGCTGGTCGAATAGTGGAAGGTGTGGCCGCGCAACGTGTGTCCTGCCACGGTCAGTTGCTGCGGCCCCAGCGCTGCTAGGCGCTTTTGCATTGTCACGCGGCCCGGCAGCAGGCCCCACAGCGGAGCCGCGCTGCCATCGGTCAGCGTGATGGAATCGAACAGCGCCATCATGCCGCCGCACTCGGCCCACATGGGTTTGCCCGCGGCCACATGGGCGCGCAGGCTGGCCAACATGCCGGTGTTGGCCGCGATCTGCGCGGTGTGCAGCTCGGGGTAACCGCCGGGCAGCCACACGGCATCGCAGTCCGGCAACGCCGTGTCTTGCAGGGGCGAGAAGAACGCCACGCGGGCGCCCATCTGTTCCAGGCATTGCACATTAGCGGCGTAGGTAAAACAGAACGCCGCGTCACGCCCCACGGCCACGGTGCGGCCCGCGAGCAGCGATGGCGCAGCAATCTTCGAGGCGGGCGCCGGAAAGTCCACGGCCCAGCGCTGCATATCCTCCAGCGTCATCTGGCCCAGGGGTGTAGCGGCCAGGGCATCGGCCGCTGCGTCCAGCCGCTGCAGGCTGTCGTCCAGCTCGTGCGCAGCCACCAGGCCCAGGTGGCGCTCGGGCAGCAGCGCCGCACCGGCCTTGGCGGCTAAAGGCGCATTGCCTGTCTGCACCCGCATCAGCGCGCCCATCCAGTCGTCGGCATCTTGCAAGCCGTCACGCAACATGTCGGCATGGCGGGCACTGCCTACACGGTTGGCCAGCACACCGGCCCAGGGCAGGCCCGGGCGGTAGTGGCGCAGGCCATAGGCCAGCGCGCCAAACGTGCCCGCCATGGCGGAGGCATCGACCACCGCCAGCACCGGCACCGCAAAGTACCGGGCTAGGTCGGCTGCGCTGGGGTTGCCGTCAAACAGACCCATCACGCCTTCGATGAGGATCAGGTCCGACTCGCGCGCAGCGTCGTGCAGCCGCTGCGCGCAGTCGGCCTCACCGTTCATCCACAAATCGAGCTGGTGCACCGGCGCACCACTGGCCAGTTGGTGCCAGTGCGGGTCCAGGAAATCCGGCCCGCACTTGAACACCCGCACCCGCCGGCCCTGGGGGGTACACAAGAGCGGCAAGGGGGAGGGTGAAGGGGGTCTTGCCTTACACGAACAGAAGGCGGA
>NZ_JBXAGA010000002.1:275407-326661 GCF_058793595.1 Acidovorax sp. GW835-FHT14G06 | reverse complement strand
TTTTTAATGATACGGCGACCACCGAGATCTACACTTCCAGGTAATCGTCGGCAGCGTCAGATGTGGAGAAGAGACAGGCCCGGAAGCCGGGGCTGCAATCAGCAACGCGGGACAGCGTGTCACACCTCACCCCCAGTGCGGTACTCACCCAGCGGCCGACGAAACTGGCGCGCCCCAAGCCAGTGCCACCGTGGAACTGGCTCCGCCAGGCCACGGGTGGCGTCCCCCCTCCGGGGGGAAGGCGCGCAGCGACTCAGGGGGGGCTTCATTGAGGTGCCCACTTCACACCGACGTAGACCGTGCGCCCTGCAGTGGCGTAAGTGCGGGCCAGCTGATAGCCCTTGTCGGCCAGGTTGTCGATGCGGGCCAGCAGCGTGTAGTCGCGCGCAATGCGGGTGCTGGCGTACAGGTTGACCAGCGCATAGCCGCCCAGCACGTTGGTGTTTGCCACGGTGTCGAAACGGCGGCCTGATGCCTGCACTTCGGCGCCCACGGTCCAGCCCGCCAGGCGGGTGTCGGCGCCAAAGGTGGCGTGCTGCTTGGCGCGGCGTGCCAGCTGCTTGCCGGTATCCAGGTCACGCGGGCGCTGCAGGTCGATGGAGCCGTGCAATTGCACGTCACCCACGCGGTGCGAACCCGCGAACGTCACGCCCTTGTATTCGGCGCGGGCCGTGTTGGCGTAGCAGCCAAAGTCCGACAGGCAGGTGCCGGGGCCAGAGAACGAAATAAGGTTGCTGACACGGTTGCGGAACAGCGTGGCAGAGAAGGTGCTGTTGCCCTGGGCGTAGCGCAGCGCCACTTCGGCATTGCGGCTGCTTTCGGGGCGCAGCGTGGCCACGCCGTATTCGCTGAAGCGGTGGTACAGCGTGGGCGCACGGAAGGCCGTGCCCACCGACGCCGTAGCGCGCCACTGCGGGGTGATGGCGTAGCCGTAGGCCACGCTGCCAGTGCTCTTGCCACCGAACTCGCTGTCGGAATCGTGGCGCAGATTGAGCTGCACGGTGTGGCCTGCAGCGTTGTAGCCGTAGCCCAGCGCCAGCGCGTCTTGCGAGCGTTTGGCGTCGATGGGCTTGTTCTCCAGCCGATCTTCACGGCGCTCCAGGGCCGCCGTGACCAGGTGCGCGCCCTGGCGCCATTCATTCTGGAAGTAGTAGCCACGCAGGCGCGTGTCGCTCAGGTACGGCGAGGGGCGGGTTTCGTATTCGTCGCGCGAGTCGGTGATGGAAAAGCGCGTCTTGTAGGCACTGCTCCACTGCGCGATCCAGTTGAGGCCCAACGCGTGCATGGTGTGCAGGTTGCGGTCGTCCTTGCCCAGGCCGCTGTCGTAGCCGCTGTTGGTGTCGTTCAGCATCAGGGTGCCTTCGAGGCGATGCACTGCGTTCACCTGCAGGCCTACCCGCGCGTGGCCTGCCGTGCTGCGGTAGCCGTCACGGTCGGGGTTCTGTCCAGCGATGGGACGCGCGTTGAAGCCCTTGCTGTCATCACGCGCCAGTCCCAGGGCGTAGTCCAGCGTGCCGCTGGCACCGCTGATCCCGGCCTCCACCTTGGTGGTGTTGTGGCTGCCAACGCCCACGCCCACATAGGGCGCCGTGCCGTTTTCACCGCGCTTGGTGAAAATCTGCACCACGCCGCCCAGGGCGTCCGAGCCATAGACGGCGCCCGCTGGGCCGCGCAGCACTTCAATGCGGTCGATGAGGCCCAGAGGAATGCTCTCCCAGGGCGCGCCACCGGTGGATTGCGAGTCGATGCGCACCCCATCGATGTACACCGCAGTGAAGCGCGATTCCGCGCCGCGCAGAAACACGCCAGTGGTGGTGCCAGGGCCACCGTTGCGCGAGAACTCCACACCGGGCAGACGGGCCAGCAAGTCGGCCAGACCAGTGGCGCCACTGCTTTCGATGGTTTCGCGGTCCACAATGGAGATGTCGGCCACCAGGTCGGCCAGCGGCTGCGGGGTGCGCGTGGCCGCCACCACCGTTTCAGACAACGACGGTGCGCGCAGGTTTTGCGCCAGCAGCTCGCCGGTGGCCGGGGCGGTCTGTGCGAAAGCGCCGCAGGCGCTGCCAGCCAACAATGACAGCAGTGCCAGGCGTGGGGCGGGCAGGCGCAACGACGCCACAGGGCGCGCACGAAGGGTACGGATTTTCATGGGGATCAAGGTCAACAAACAACCCGGGCCGGCCTCCCGCCAGCGTATGGGTGATACAGCCGCGCAGCGCCAAAAAAGGGCGCACGCAGCCACCGTGTTGGCCGGTATCCGGGCTGGCGGAACACCCCCCCAACGCCTTCCCAGGCGCTTGTTCAAGGCGCCCAGTGGCTTATGGATGGAGAGAGAATCAGGTGATTCGTCCGCTGACCGTTGCGGGGGCAGCGCAGGCTGGGCGGGTACCGGTGGTACGGCGCCTCCCTGCTTCCCGTTGAACTGCGGCATGTGAACCACACCGCGAGCACCAACGTCGGGATTTTACGACCGTTTACAAGCTGCTCCCAGAGCGCCAGATCAAGCGGGCAACTCCGCATGGCACCCACGCGGCCGACAATGCACTTGTATCTGTTGCGCATTGCACACCACTGCAGCTTGGGGCCAGGGACCGCTCGGTGTCACACCGCCTACAATCCAAGGCTGTATGGCAATACCGTCCCCCACCGACCAGATCGCCGAGCGCGTGGAGCGCCTGCTGCTGCGACATGCGGAGTTGCAGCGCACCAATGCCCTGCTGGCTGATCAAGTTGCGGCACTGACGCAGGAGCGCGACTCGCTCAAATCCCGTTTGAGCGCAGCACGCGCCCGGGTGGATGCCCTGCTCGAACGCCTGCCCGCCGCCGCGCCGCTCACGAAAGAAGCCGAATGAAGCAAATCGAGGTGCAGATCCTGCAGCAAAGCTATCTGCTGACCTGCCCCGAGGGCCACGAAAGCCGCCTGCTGGATGCCGTGGAGCGTGTGGACACTGCCATGACGCGCATCCGCGATGCGGGCAAGGTCCGAGCTCGAGAACGCATCGCGGTACTGGCCGCCCTGAACCTGGCTTTCGAGATCGCCGACCGCGAAGCGGCAGACCTTGCAGCCGCAGCCCAGCCCGTGGCAAATCCATCTGCCAGCGCCAGCGCACCGTTGGCGGGGCACCAGGAAAGCCTGCTGGCTGATACCGATCATCAGCGCCTGCAAAGCCTGGTCCAGCGTCTGGACGACGCCTTGGGCGACGACGGGCGCCTGCTCTAGTCCTTGGCGGGCTGTAGCAGACCGTTCTCTCCCCCGTCCGTCACAGCCGCTTGCGGGCTTTACATGACCCCGAGCGCGCAGCGCCCGCTGGCAGCACCTACAATTGACAGGTCTGCGAAGCTGTCGGGCTTTATATTTCCTTGAACCAATGCTCATTGAGCTCGGGCTTGGTACATCGTCCGGTGAGCGTGATCATCTCGCGTCAGATGAACCCAACGCCAGGCTGCCCTCGCCCACCTGAACCCCCGGTTCAGGATGAGGGTCCGGTGGCATTCGCAGACACCCTCTTCCCCATGCCCTGTCATAGCAAGCACCCGCTGCTGCGTCCGTGACAGGGCATTTTTCGCGGCTCTCCGCGTGCTCTGTTGTTCTTTGTTGCCTGATATCCCGCCATGCTCGATCCCCTGCTGATTGTTGAACTCGGTGTGCTCGGCCTGGCCACAGGCTTCCTGGCGGGGCTCTTGGGCATTGGGGGCGGCATGCTGCTGGTGCCGTTCCTGACCTATATCCTGGGCGCTCGGCAGGTAGCGCCCGACTTGGCGGTGAAGATGGCGATTGCCACGTCGATGGCCACCATCATGTTCACGTCCATTTCCAGCGTGCGCGCCCATCACAAGCGCGGCGCCGTCCGTTGGGACATCGTCAAGCGCCTGGCACCCGGCATTGTGCTGGGCGGATTCGTTGCCAGTCTGGGGGTGTTTGCACTGCTCAAGGGCTCGTTCCTGGCGATCTTCTTCGCACTGTTCGTGAGCTTCTCCGCCACGCAGATGTTCCTGGACAAAAAACCTGCGCCCACGCGCCAGATGCCGGGCGGCGCAGGCCAGGTGGCGGCGGGCGGCGTCATCGGTTTTCTGTCCGGTCTGGTCGGCGCGGGCGGAGGCTTTGTCAGTGTGCCCTTCATGACCTGGTGCAATGTGCCCATCCACAATGCAGTGGCCACCAGTGCCGCGTTGGGGTTTCCGATTGCGCTGGCGAACGTGATTGGCTACGTCATTGGCGGGCAGAACGTGAGCGGCTTGCCGTCCGCGTCTCTGGGCTACATCTGGCTGCCTGCACTGGGGGTGATTGCCACCTGCAGCGTGCTGACGGCCCCGCTGGGTGCCAAGGCGGCGCACAACCTTCCCGTCAAGCAGCTCAAGCGCGTGTTTGCATCGCTGCTGTTTGGCCTGGCGGCCTACATGCTGTGGAAAGGCGTTTCGGCCGCATAAGGCCGACAGAAAGACGGATTGGACGGCCGACCCACCGGCCGCACGGCTTGGTCGCTACGCTCCAGACCTTCAGGTGCTCAAAGGCCGGTGACGCCCCTGGGCCTTCAGCGGCAAAGGTTTGCTCAGCATGGCGCGGAACTGTTCCGCTGGCAGACCAGGTGCACACAAAAAACCCTGGTAGTGTTCGCACTGCATTTGCTGCAGCACAGCCTGCTGGATTTCGGTTTCCACCCCCTCGGCCACCACCTCGATGTGCATGGCGCGGCCCATGCTGATGATGGCGCTGACGATGGCACGGTCGCCGTCGTCGTCGGGCAAGCCACGCACAAAAGACTGGTCGATCTTGAGCTTGTGAATGGGAAGTTTCTTGAGATAGGCCAGGCTCGAATAGCCCGTACCAAAATCGTCGATCGCCAAGCCAATGCCCAGCTCAGCCAGCACCCGCAAACGCTGCTCCATCTCCTGCGCATCCTGCAGCAGGATGGTTTCCGTCAGCTCCAGCTCCAGCAACGTGGGTGGCAACTGGTGCACCGCCAGCAGGCGTGTGATGCGATCCACAAAGTCAGGCTGGCGGAACTCCAGCGCTGACACGTTCACTGAAATCATGATGGGCGTGCCGCTGTGCATCCACAGGGCAGCCTCTCGCACCGCCTGCTCCATCACCCAGGCGCCCAAGGTCACGATATAACCTGATTCTTCAGCCAAGGGGATGAACACGGCGGGCGACACCGCGCCAAACTCAGCATCCGTCCAGCGCAACAGCGCCTCGGCCCCGCTGATGCGCCCGGTCGCCATATTGACCTGGGGCTGATAGTGCACGGCCATGCGCTGCAGGCCCAGCGCCTGGCGCATCGCATGCTCCATCTGCATGCGCGCGAGCAGGTTGGCGTTCATCTGCGGCTGGTAGAAGCCATAACTGCCGCGCCCACGCTCCTTGACGCGGTACATCGCGGTGTCCGACTGCTTGATGAGGTCGTCCAGCGTTGCGCCGTCTTGCGGGTACAGCGCAATGCCGATACTGCACTGAATCGAAAAGCCCATGCTGTCGAGCATGAAGGGCTTGAGCATGTCGTCCAGAATCCGGCGCGCCACGCTCTCGGCCACCGATGCATCACCACCGTGCAGATAGATGACAAACTCATCGCCTCCCAGCCGGCACAGCATGTCGGTTTGCCGCAAGCAGGTCTGCAGGCGCTCGGCCACCAATTGCAGCACCCGGTCCCCAAAGGGATGCCCCAGAGAGTCATTGATGATCTTGAAGCGGTCCATGTCCAGGAACAGGATCGCAAAGCCGGTGTCACTCTGGCGCGCCCCCTGGATGGCGGTGTCCACACGCTGCGACAGCAGCAAGCGGTTGGGCAGACCGGTGAGGGCATCGCTGTAGGCCAGTTCCTCGATGCGCTTTTGCGCGGCATGCTGAAGCGTGAGATCGCGCATGAAGCCGATGCTTTGCACCAGCCGCCCTTCATCATCACGCAGGGCCACCCACGACAACTGGACTGCACAATACGCACCGTTGTCCCGGGGCAGCCACAACTCGCCTTCCCAGAATCCATCCTGGGCCCAGCCCTGCAGCACCTGTTCCATGAACGCGGCATCCGAGCCACCGCCAAAGAGCGAGGCAGCCACACAGCCTTCAAAACCCTTGGCGGTTGGCCCCACCAGCCGCTCACACCCTGGGTTCATGCGCATGATGCGGTGCTGGCTGTCTGCGATGAAGATCGCATCCAGACTGGACTCAAACACTCGCGCCGCCAGACGCAGGCTCGCCTGGGTCTCCGTCTGGCGGGTGATGTCACGGAACGAATACACACGCCCCACCGCGCAGCCCTGGCTGAACTGCGGCACCGTGCGCATCTCCAGCACCACGCCATTGCGCAGCTCGACGATGTCAGTGCTCTCCTGCATCGGCTCGCGATCGATGGCTGCCAAGCGTTCGGCATACAAACGGGAGTCTGCCACCTGGTCCGCCATGAAGGCGTACACCGCCGCATCGTCACGCTCCAGCAACAGCTGGCGAGGCAGGTTCCACAGCTGCGCCAGGCGCTGATTGAAGGCGCGCACCCGGCGGTCCAACCCACACACCAGCATGCCGTCGGCGGCGGAGTCCAGGGTGGCGCGCAGCTCAGAAAGTAACGTCTCCAGCTCGCGTTCGGTGGCCTCCTGGCGGCTGCGGTCTAGCATGGTCAGCAGCAAAGCGCTGCCACCACCATCCCCCCAGGGTACGCGTCTGACACAACGCTGCACCGGCACCAAGGTGCCATCGGGACGCAGCAAACTGGTGTGTGCGGGAACGCCTTGGGCAATCACTGCAGCGGGCTCAGACCAAAAGGCCAGCTCTTGGGGCGTGCTGGCCAGATCCAGCACAGACCGCCCCCGCATGGCGGCGGCAGACAGTCCCATAAGACGTTCGGCGCCTGCGTTGGCTTGCAAAATGTGCTGGCTCGCCTCATCCAGCAGCCACACGGCCTCCTGCAGGCCATCCAGCCATCCGAACGATTGCAGATCGCTCACGCCGCAGCCTCGTCAGGGCCGGGATTGACCGCTCGCTCAAAAAAGTAACAGATCCGCTGCCGGGGCGACAGGTAGTCCAGCGCATCACGCGGTAGCTGTGCGGGCTTGAGGCTGCGCCGTATGCCCAGTTCAGGTACAGTTTCCAAGTCTAGGATCGGTGCCTCGTCCTTGGGAACGCGCGGGTCGTGCACGATGACCTTGGGCCTCAGGGGCCGGGACGAATTGACGGAGGCCACAATGGCGTACCGGTCGTTGACCAACTGCACGATGGAGCCGGGCGGGTACACACCCATCATGCGAATGAAAGCGCCCAGAACCACAGAATCGAACCGCGCCTTGAGCTGGGCAAAGATGACAGAGAGCGCTTCATGCGGCGTGAGCGCCGTCACACCCATGGCCGGATTGCACATCCGGTCGTATTGGTTGACCAGGGCCAGGACCTGACTCATGCGCCCCAGATCAGGCCCCTTCAGACGCTGGGGAAAACCACTGCCGTCACACATCTCATGGTGCCGGGCAACTGCGGTCAGCACCGCGTCGGTAAAACCCATGCGTTTGGCCAAGGCCACGGACTCTGCCACATGGGTCTCGTAGCGTGTGCGCTCCATGGGGATCATGGAGGGCGTCGGCTGGCGCAGGTTGGGTGGCAGCTTGAGTTTGCCGATGTCGTGAATCAGCGCAGCGACGCCCAAATCGTGCAGCTCCTCACTTTTCATGCCCAGGGATCGCCCCAGCAACAGTGAGATCACCATCACATTGATCGGATGCAGACCGTTGCGCTCGCCCACACCTTCGGACAGCAGCCGGATGACGGAGTCACCGTTTTCCAGCAGCTCCGTGACACACCCGGAAACCAAGGCCTCCCCCTTTACCTTGGCCTGGTCCGGATGTTCAGAGACCGTACGCTCCATGGACTGGTATTGCCGGGTAGCCTCTGAGAAACGCTGATTGCAAGCGGACAAGGCCCGGTTTTGCGCTTCCAGCAATTCGCGACGCCGCTGCGCCTCGGGGTCTACGACCACGGTCGCCCCCGGTCCGGGAGCATCCAGGCCATTGGGCGCAGGGGCAGACATTTCGGGCACGCTCCAGGCCGCAGGCACCAGCTCCTGCAGTTCAGGATCGCTCTTTTTGGGGACGTACCGCACCTCAGTCAGCCCGAGCTCACGCAAAGTGGCGATCTGCTCAGACGATGCCACCCGGAAACTGCTGGTCGGGAACGGATGGTGCATCCAGCCCACATCGAGCTGAATGTACATGCCGACACGCAATTGGCTGATGTCGATGAGGATGGATGAGTTCACGTCAGGCGCACGATACATGGCGACATCAATGCCACCAATAGTTACGCAGATTATCACCAGTTCCAGTGACGTGGCGAAGAACCGGCAGGCCGCGCGGCGATCCGGCAACACTTGACTGAAAGCGGGCCTTGCTGGACCACCCCTGTACCCTCGGCAGAAGCATCTTCCAGCTTCCACCCACCGTGCGGTTGGGGTGATGTGGACGAGTCAGCGCCGCGCGCTCAGCGGCACCAGAGCGACGGCTTGTAAATGAGATCCATCCACAATGCCCAGGCGGCAACCCCGCACAGCATGGCACCTGCGGCCCGCGTGCCCCACTGCCCCCTCGCTAGATTCAGGCGGTTGCGAAGGCTGCTCCAAGCCCAAGGGCCGCCCACCAGCCACACCCCGCTGCCCAGGGCAAACAGAGCCATGGTGAGGGCGCCCTCCAGCGCTCCGCCACTGAGCGCCGCAACCAACAAGGCCGAGTAGAGCAGTCCACAAGGCATCAGGGCCCACAAGACTCCAGCCACCATCACTCCGCCCGGAGCCCCGACCAGCGGGCGAACACGCGCCCACACGGAGCGGCCAGCCTGCTCCACCCAGGCAGGCTGGCGCGACTGCACCATCATCATGAGCCCCCAGGCCATCACCGCCACATGCATGAGTGTCCAGGCGGGGCGCAGCGCCGTGGTCTGCTGGGTGAGCCATGCCAGACTGTCCATGGCCAAGGCTGCCATTGCACCGACGCCGGCATACCCCACAAGGCGTCCCGCATGAAAGGCCATGGTCCGCTGCAGCGTACCGCCACGCGGCGCCCAACGCACCACCTGCTCTGCACCCCCGTCCGACTGTGGCATGCCGCCCTGCCCCACCAATGCCCCGCAGGGCGCGGAGCACATAGCCAGGCAGTGGGACCCACCGGCGAGCCCCATGAGCAAAGCAGTCCAGCCAACCGTTGCAAGCATAGGTGTCAGATGATGCGCGAAAACCGGGCGCGGTTGCGGTCAGCCTGCAGATAACGGTCAAAAACCATGGCGATACCGCGCACGAAGAACCACCCGGTGGCGGTCACTTCAATGCCCTCAGGCCCCACCCGTACCAACCCCTGCTCCTGCATACCCTCCAGCTGCGCCAACTCTGCTGCGAAGTACTGACGGAAATCGATCAACCACGCCTGCTCCATCGGCTCGAACAGCAGCTCGCCCTGGCACATCAGGGCCATGATGGCCGCGCGGCGCACCAGGTCGTCGCGGGTCAGGGCCAGCCCGCGGACCACAGGCAGCCGCCCTTGGTCCAGGAAGTCGTAGTACTCGTCCAGCGTCTTGGAGTTCTGGCTGTAAGTCGCCCCTACCCGGCCGATGGCCGATACGCCCAGTCCAATCAGGTCGCAGTCTGGCTGCGTGCTGTAGCCCTGGAAGTTGCGGTGCAAGCGTCCCTGGCGCTTGGCCACAGCCAGTGCGTCGGTAGGCAGAGCAAAGTGGTCCATGCCCACATAGACATACCCAGCGTCCATGAACGCATCGAGTGAGCGCGAGAGCATGGACAGCTTGCTCGCGCCTGTGGGCAATTCGGCGGAGATGATGCGACGCTGTGGTTTGAAACGCTCCGGCAAGTGTGCATAGGCATACAACGCAATGCGGTCAGGCCGCAGCTGCGCCACCTGCGCCAGCGTGCGGTCAAAAGACTCTGGCGTCTGGCGCGGCAGGCCGTAGATCAGGTCCACGTTCACCGAATCAAAGCCCAGCGAGCGGGCGGACTCCACCAGCGCAAAAACCTGCTCTGCAGGCTGAATGCGGTGCACAGCCTTTTGCACTTCGGCATCAAAGTCCTGCACGCCAAAACTCAGGCGGTTAAAACCCAATTCAGCCAGGAGCGCCAGACGCTCGGAGTTGACCGTGCGCGGATCCACTTCGATCGAGTATTCGCCCCCGGGCGCCAGCGTGAAGCTGCGCTTGAGCATGGCCATCAGCTCCCGCAAGCCCGCATCTGAGAGGAAGGTGGGCGTGCCACCGCCCAGGTGCAATTGACTCACCACCTGTCCTACGCCACAGTGCGCGGTGTGCAGGTCGATCTCGCGGCTCAGGTAGCGCAAGTAGACCTCGGCGCGGTCATGGTGTTTGGTGATGATCTTGTTGCAGGCGCAGTAGTAGCACAGGGATTCGCAAAACGGGATGTGCACGTACAGGGACAGCGGCATGGCCTTGGCCAGCGTGCCCGAACGGCGCTGTTGCAGCGCCAGCACATAATCTTCCTGACCGAAGGCCTCCACAAATCGGTCAGCCGTTGGATAGGACGTATAACGGGGCCCTGGCACGTCAAAGCGGCGCAGAAGATCTGGCGAAACAGCAGTCATGGGGAAATTTCCTTGCGTACACCTTGACTGTGCCGTAGGCTCCGGGACATGTCCTTGACCTGCATCAAGTGAACCAACAAGCGATACGGCGACAATTTGATGAAGGTCAGCCGCTCGCCCGCGCCCTGTATTCAGGTTCGTGTACGGCAAGCACGATATGCTCGACCAACAACCCAAGTCCATGTGCCTATGAACCCGCTCACCATCAAAGTCGCCTGCTCCAACTGCAACCTCCGCGAGCTGTGCATGCCCGTGGGCTTGAACGAAGAGCAGCTCCAGCGCATTGACGAGGTGGTTGCCGTCCGTCGCAAAGTCAAACGCGGAGGCACGCTGTTTCGCAATGGCGAGTCCTTCACGTCCCTGTATGCCATCCGCACCGGGTTCTTCAAGACCTGCGTGGCCACGGAAGACGGTCGCGACCAGGTCACGGGCTTTCAGATGGCGGGCGAGATCATCGGGCTCGACGGCATCGTCAATGACCACCATACCTGTGATGCGGTGGCACTTGAAGACGCCGAAGTGTGTGTCATGCCCTTCGACCGCATTGAAGAGCTGTCACGCGAAGTCACAGCCCTGCAGCACCACGTGCACAAAATCATGAGTCGCGAGATCGTGCGCGAGCACGGCGTGATGTTGCTGCTGGGCAGCATGCGTGCCGAGGAACGCCTGGCCGCCTTTTTGCTGAACCTGGTGCAGCGCCTGCATGCACGGGGCTTCTCGCAGTCGGAACTGGTGTTGCGCATGACGCGCGAAGAAATCGGCAGCTACCTCGGCCTCAAACTCGAAACGGTCAGCCGGACCTTCTCCAAGTTTGTGGAAGAAGGGATCGTGGAAGTCAAACAGCGCCATGTGCGCATTCTCGACACCGATGCCCTGCGACGCATTGTGAACAGCCAGCAGACCTGCCACTGACGACACTGACACTGAGCCACTTCCACGCAGAGGGTCGGTTCCGCACAAAGTACAACCATCTCTTGCGAAACGGCATGCATTGCATGCCCAGACAAGCAGGCGAAAAGGGCTCAGGGGCAGGACGATGTCTTGCGGCAATCGTCGGGGCGCTCCCCATCGGGCACCGGGCACCGGTTGACCTCGAACGGAGACATGGACAGCAGTGTCGTCAATGCGCTCGTGGCCATGGTGATGGCCCAAAACACAAAAAATGCGAGGGTGTACACCCCTTGCCGTGACAGCGCCAGGGGCTGGCCGAACCAGTGCAGGTCCTGGGGGTACACCATGGCAAAAACCAGCATCTCCAGCACGCCCGCCATCAAGAAGGCGGGCCATGCAATCCACATCAGGCGTTGCGTCCACATATCGGTTCTGTCTCCTGGTGCTGCCTGGGGTCGCTGGGGGCAGCGACCGGCGGGTTGTCAGCGTGGTTGGTCTTGCACGGGGGTGGCCGCATGGTTGCGGGCCTTGAGTGCCGGTGCCAGGCTTTTCTCCGGCGCCACCAAGGTCTTGTTGATCTCAATGCCCTGTCGGTAGTAATCCTCGGCCACCACCGGGTCAGGCCGAGAAATCGCCAGCCACAGCGTCACAAAGCCAGCCACGATCACGATGGCAGGCCCGGCAATCACCAGCCACACATGGCCGAACTTCCACCAGGGCACGGGAACTGCCGGTGTCGCGATGGCAGGGTTTGAAGACATGGTGCTCTACTCCTCAACAATATCGGTCAAAGTGCGGCCCTGAAAGGCCCCACCGGGATGCCGCTCAACGCGGCACAAGAAACACGGATTTTTCCGTCACATGGGCAGCTGCCCCTACGGCCTGCACGTCAAACTGAACCGCATGCGAGCCCGACGTGGCGGAACCGTACGGAATCTGCAAACGCACGGCCACCCAGCGCGACTCTGCTGCGCCAATGTCCACTTCGGCCTCGGAGGCCACCTCCAGCCCCTCCAGTCCACGCGCACTGATGCGGTAGCGCTGTTCGCCCTCCGTGGCATTCATGATCTGCAGCCGATAAATATTCTCCAGTTTGCCCCCCGCCACAATGCGCGAGAGCGCGGCCCGGTCACGCACGACATCCACCTTCAGCGGCGTGCGCACCACCAGGCTGGCCAGCATGGCAACGCACAGTGCTACCAGCACGGCGGTGTAGATCAGCACACGGGGACGCAACACGCGACGCAGCATCTGGGACTGCGTCCAGCGCTTGGCCACGCCGTTCTGGGTGGAATAGCGGATCAGACCACGCGGGTACTGCATCTTGTCCATCACCGTATTGCAGGCGTCCACACACAACCCGCAACCAATGCATTCATATTGCAAACCCTTGCGGATATCGATGCCCACAGGACAGACCTGCACACACAGCGAACAGTCAATGCAGTCGCCCAGCCCCTGGGCCTTGTAGTCAATGTTCTTCTTGCGCGGGCCGCGCTGCTCGCCACGCTCAGGGTCGTAGGTGACGATCAGCGTGTCTTTGTCAAACATCGCGCTCTGAAAGCGCGCATAGGGGCACATGTATTTGCAGACCTGCTCGCGCATGAAGCCTGCGTTGCCGTAGGTGGCAAAACCGTAGAAAAGCACCCAGAAAATCTGCCAGCCACCCTCAAACGCCAGCAGCTCGCTGCCTAATTCACGGATGGGCACGAAGTACCCTACGAAGGTGAAGCCGGTCCACAGGGCCACGGCAATCCATACCACCTGCTTGAGAAACTTTTTACGGATCTTCTCGAACGTCCAGGGACCGTTGTCCAGACGGAGGCGGGCACTGCGATCGCCTTCGATCTTGTGCTCGATCCACATGAACATTTCGGTGTACACCGTCTGCGGGCAGGCAAAGCCACACCACAGGCGCCCCGCCACGGCGGTGAACAGGAACAGCGACAGCGCCGAAATGATCAGAAGGCCGGTGAGGTAGATGAAATCCTGCGGATACAGCACCAGACCAAAGATGTAGAACCTGCGGGCCCCCAGATCAAACAGCACCATCTGGCGCTGGCCCCATTCAAACCACGGCAGCCCATAAAACACCAGCTGTGTCAGAAACACCATGCCCCAGCGCCAGCGCGCAAACAAGCCGCTGATGGAGCGCGGGTAGATTTTCTTTTGCGCTTCGTACAGCGAGATGATCTCGCCCGCAGAAGAGGCATCGGCGGCGACTGGCGTGATCGGAATGACCTTGCGAGCAGGCTCGCTGGGTGTACTCATGGTGTCGCTTTATGAACGGATAAGGGGCGCGCTTTGAAAAGAAAACCCGGGCAGTGCTTCAAACATCGCCCGGCGGACATGTCAACGTGCAGCCACCTGCTTGTTCGACAAACCCCACACATAGGCAGAGAGTACGCCGATCTGCGCCTCGGTCAACTTCTCGGCCTGTGCTGGCATCTGGTTGACCTTGCCGTTGTTGATCATGGCCGTGATGGCGGCCTCGCCCCAGCCATGCAGCCAGATATCGTCGGTCAGGTTGGGCGCACCCAGAGCCTGGTTGCCCTTGCCATCCATGCCGTGGCAGGCCGCGCATGCCGCAAACTTGGGCTTGCCCAGGGACGCACGCAGCGAGTCATGCGGGCTGCCCGACAGGCTCAGTACATAGTGCGACAAGTTGCGCACATCTTCTGGAGTGCCCACGGCTGCTGCCATGGGGGGCATATTGCCAATGCGGCCCTTCTCCAGCGTCTCGCGGATCTTCTCGGGTGTGCCGCCATGGAGCCAGTCGCTGTCCGTCAGGTTCGGGAAGCCCTTGCTGCCGCGTGCATCCGAGCCGTGGCACTGCGCGCAGTTGTTCATGAACAAGCGCTCGCCAATGGCATGGGCCTGCGGGTCCTTGGCCACGTCTTCGGGCTTCATGGATGCAAAGCGGGCGTACAGCGGCTCCAACTCCGTCTTGGCCTTGGCCATTTCGGCTTCGTACTCGCCCTTTTGCGTCCAGTTGAGCTTGCCAGTGAAGCTGCCCAGACCTGGGTAGGCAGCCAGGTAGCCCAGGCCAAAGATGATGGTGATGACGAACAGCCACACCCACCAGCGCGGCAGGGGGTTGTTCATTTCGACCAGGTCCTCGTCCCAGACGTGGCCGGTGGTGTTGTCGGAGGTGGCAACCACCTTCTTGCGGCCTGCCATCCAAAGCAGGATGCCGCAGGCGATGATGCCGACCAGGGTCAGCGTGGTCACAAAGACCGACCAGAAATTGCTGGTGAAGTCACTCATGGGGTGTTCTCGTTCTGGTGGAGGTCAATCTGTCTCGAAAGGCAGCTGGGCTGCCTCGTCGAACCGGGCCTTGTTGCGGCCGCGGTAGGCCCAGACCCAGATGCCAATGAAGCAGGCCATCGATGCCAGGGTGGCGACGATGCGCATGGTGGTGATGTCCATGGGATATCTCCTTTGCTTACTTGAGCGCACGGCCCATGACTTGCAGGTAGGCGATGAGCGCGTCCTGCTCCGTCTTGCCCTTGACCTCGCCCGCCGCAGCAGTGATCTGCTCGTCGGTGTAAGGCACGCCCACGGTGCGCAGGGCCTTCATGCGGGGAGCCATCACTGCAGGGTCCACCTGGTTCTTTTCGAGCCAGGGGTACGCGGGCATGTTGGACTCGGGCACCACATCGCGGGGGTTGTTCAGGTGGATGCGATGCCATTCGTCGCTGTACTTGCCACCCACGCGGTGCAGGTCAGGACCCGTGCGCTTGCTGCCCCACTGGAAGGGATGGTCATACACAAACTCACCCGCCACCGAGTAGTGGCCGTAGCGCAGCGTCTCGGCGCGGAAGGGGCGGATCATCTGCGAATGGCAGTTGTAGCAACCCTCGCGGATGTAGATGTCGCGGCCCGCCAGCTGCAGGGCGTTGTAGGGCTCCACGCCCTTGACGGCCTCGGTCGTGGACTTCTGGAAGAACAGGGGCACGATCTCGACCAGACCACCAATGGCGATCACGATCAGGATGAGCACGATCATCAGAAAGTTGTTGGTCTCCACCTTTTCATGGGAGAAACCGGTCGAAGCAGATGTGTTGTTGTTGGACATGAATGATCTCCTTCGGACTCAAGCGTGGGCCGCGTTCACAGCAGGAATGGCCACCTTGACCGAACGGCCCGAGATGGCAGTCAGCCACACGTTCCAGGCCATGACCAGCATGCCGCCCAGGTACAGCAAGCCACCCGCCACACGGATCACATAGAAGGGATAGGTGGCCTTCACGCTTTCCACGAAGGTGTAGGTGAGCGTGCCGTCGGGATTGACCGCGCGCCACATCAGACCTTGCATCACGCCGGCAATCCACATCGCTGCGATATACAGCACGATGCCGATGGTGGCCATCCAGAAGTGCAGCTCGATCGCTTTGACGGAGTGCATCTTGTCCTTGCCGAACAGGCGCGGCACCAGGTAGTACAGCGAACCCATCGAGATCAGACCCACCCAGCCCAGGGCGCCGGAGTGCACGTGGCCAATGGTCCAGTCGGTGTAGTGGCTCAGGGCATTGACGGTCTTGATGGACATCATCGGGCCCTCGAACGTGGACATGCCGTAGAACGACAGCGACACGATCAGGAAGCGCAGGATGGGGTCGTCACGCAGCTTGTGCCATGCACCCGACAGGGTCATGATGCCGTTGATCATGCCGCCCCAGCTGGGGGCCAGCAGGATGAGCGAGAACACCATGCCCACCGATTGCGTCCAGTCGGGCAGCGCGGTGTAGTGCAGGTGGTGGGGACCGGCCCACATGTAGGTGAAGATCAGCGCCCAGAAGTGCACGATCGACAGGCGATACGAGTACACGGGACGACCCGCCTGCTTGGGGATGAAGTAGTACATCATGCCCAGGAAGCCTGCGGTCAGGAAGAAGCCCACTGCATTGTGGCCGTACCACCATTGCACCATGGCGTCCTGCACACCGGCATAGGCCGAATAGCTCTTCATCATGCCCGCAGGGATGGCTGCGCTGTTCACCAGGTGCAGCAAAGCCACGGCCAGAATGAAGGCACCAAAGAACCAGTTGGCCACATAGATGTGCTTGACCTTGCGGGTGCCAATGGTTCCGAAGAACACGATGGCATAGGACACCCAGACCAGCGTGATCAGGATGTCGATGGGCCATTCAAGTTCAGCATATTCCTTGCCTTGGGTGTAACCCATGGGCAGGCTGACGACCGCTGCCGCAATGACCAGCACCCAGCCCCAGAAGGTGAATGCGGCCAGGGGACCGGCAAAAAGCCGGACCTGGCAGGTGCGCTGCACCACGTAGTAGCTGGTAGCAAACAGCGCGCTGCCGCCAAAACCAAAGATCACCGCATTGGTGTGCAAAGGTCGCAAGCGGCCATAACTCAGCCACGGAATGCCAAAGTTGAGTTCTGGCCAGGCCAACTGGGCGGCGATGATGACGCCCACCAGCATGCCGACCACCCCCACCACCACGGCCAGGATAGAGAACTGCCGCACTACCGTATCGTTGTAGTGCGCAGCATTTGTTTTTGGAAAATCCATCGGGCACCTCTTTGTATTGCAGTAAGAGTTTGTTGCAGTCGCGGCTATCGGGCATTGACACAAGTCAACCGTCTCGGAGAATGCGCTCCCCCTCTTGTTCGACGCTTTCGAACTGGCCGTGGTACACCGCCCACCACAACCCTCCCAGAATCAGGAGCACCAGCATCACGGACAACGGAATCAGCAAATAAAGGATGTCCATCAGGCAAGCTCCATTGGGGTCTTGGAAAGATCGAGGGGTGGCTGCGGCGCACCGCCAGCCATGGGGGCTTGGCACACAGGCGCGGCACCCTCCTGCGGTTGCGCGCTTTGTGATCCAGGCAACGAAGGCAGGTCGCGCGCCAGGCGCGCTGCGTTGAGCACCACCAGCAGCGAACTCAGCGCCATGCCCAGCCCGGCCAGCCAGGCGGGCATCCAGCCCAGCACCGCCAGCGGCACGCACAGCGCGTTGTAGGCGGCGGCCCACCACAGGTTCTGGCGCACCACGCGCAGGGTGCGGCGCGCCAGCAGCACCGTTTGCGGCACCAGCACAAGGCTGTCGACCAGCACTACAAAGTCCGCCCGAGACTGCGCCAGTGGCACGGCACGGCCGAAAGCAAAAGAGACATGGGCCCCCGCAAGCACTGGGCCATCATTGAGGCCATCACCCACCATGGCCACGTGGTGTCCTTCCGACTGCAGTGCCCGTAGCGCTGCCAGCTTGCCCTGCGGAGTGCACTCGCCCTGGGCATGGGCAATACCAGCCTGCGTGGCCACCCGCTGCACTGCACCCCGGCGGTCACCCGACAGCAATTGCACAGCCACACCGTCCTGCTGCAAGGCGTGCACCACGGCGGAGGCCTCAGCCCGCAGGTCTTCCACCAGATCAAAGCGGGCCAGTTCGCGCAAGGCTCCATCTGCCGATTGCTCAGAGAGCACGACCTGCAGCGCAGCACCGTTGGCATCGTTGGCAACACCCGCATGGCGGGCAGAGCCCAGGCGGATCGTCCGAGCCGCGGCGCCCCCTGTAGCGTCTTCCACGGTGGCGGTCAGCCCCTGTCCTGCATCCTCCTGCAGGCCCATCACCTGCCAACGCCCCAACGGCAGCTGCTGTGCAGAAGCCGCCGCAGCCAAGGCCCGCGAAGCCGGGTGCATGGACTGGCGCGCGAGCGCTGCGGCCAAGTCCAGCGCCTCTTCTGCGCTGCAACTGCCCGCAGGATGCACCGCTTGCAGCGCCATGCCGTCGCGGGTCAGCGTACCGGTCTTGTCAAATACCATGGTGTCCACCTGGGCCAGCGCCTCCAGCCCCTGTAGATTGCGCACCAGCACGCCGTGGCGCGCCAGCGTACCCGCCGCCGTGAGCATGGCGACAGGGGTGGCCAGTGACAACGCGCACGGGCAGGTGACGATGAGCACCGCCACCGCCACCATCAACGCATGCCCGGGGTCCGACGGCCACCAGTAGGCAGCCGCCAGCGCCGCCGCCAGCAACACGGCGACCAGGAAAGGCCGCGCAATGCGGTCCGCCAGCTGCGCCAGCCGTGGCTTTTGCAGCGATGCGCTCTCCATCAGTGCCACGATCTGCGCAAAGCGGGTTTGCCCGCCCGTGCCCTCCACCTGCACCTCGACCGGCGCCTGCAGGTTGTAGCTGCCCGCTGTGACGGTGCTGCCCACAGGGCGTGCCACGGGTGTGGACTCACCCGTCAGCAAGGCCTCGTCTGAATATGTATTGCCCACCGTGATTCGTCCATCGGCCGGGAAGGCCTCACCCGGCAGCACGCGGATGGTGTCCCCCACCACAATGCGCCGCGTGGCAACGCGGGCGAAACTACCATCCGCCGCGCGCCGCTCTACACTGTCGGGCAAGCGGTTCATCACAGCCTCCAGTGCGCCCGCCGTGCGATCACGCAGGCGCAACTCCAGCCAGCGGCCTGTGAGCAGGAAGAACACAAACATGGTCAAGGAGTCGTAGTACACCTCCTTGCCGAAGATGCCAGAAGGGTCAAAGGTGCCAGCCGTGCTGACCACAAAGGTGATCGCCATGCCCAGCGCCACGGGCAGGTCCATGCTGACCCGGCGCAGGCGGATATCGCGCAACGCGCTGGTAAAAAATGGACCACAAGAAAACACCACCATGGGCAGCGTGATGACCCATGAAGCCCAGCGCAACAGCTGCTCCATCTCACCCGACAGATCGCCCGGCTGCGCCACGTAGGCGGGCCATGCGTACATCATCACCTGCATCATGCAAAAGCCTGCCACCAGCCAGCGCCACAACGCACGGCGGCTCTCGCGCAGGCGCTGGTCGCGCGCAAACGCATCCATCGCGGGCATAGCACGGTAGCCCGCGCGGCGCACGGCATCCATCCATTGCGAAGGCAACACCTGGCCCGGTTGCCACACGACGCGGGCCCGGCGGGTAGCGGCGCTCACATCGGCCTGCAGCACGCCCGGTACTGCCCGCAGGGCATCTTCAATGGTCAGGGCGCAGGTAGCGCAATGCATACCGTCCAGTACCACATGGGAGTCCCAGGCCGTGGCACTCGGGTCAGGCGAAACGGCATCCACGGATCCACCAGCCAATGGGCTACCCGCCACAGAGCAAGGCCGGCCAAACGCCAGCCACTCCTGGGGGTCGTCCAGCAGTTCGTCCCGCTGCTGCGGCGGCGGGCCTTCCACACTGTCAGGCGGGAGTGCCGGGGATGATGCCGGCGCACCAGGTCGAAACATGGACATGGGTCAAGCCTATCTGCGGGGCATCGCCAGTACATTGACCTGGATCAAGCCCCGGAACATGATTCATCCTAAGCTTGTTCCATCACTTTGAGGAGCCCTTTTATGTACAAACGCATCCTGATCGCTACAGACGGATCCCCCCTGTCGGACAAAGCGGTGGAACATGGCTTGTCGCTGGCCGCACTGACGGGCGCCACAGCGGTCGCCCTCAAGGTGGTGCCTCGCTACCCTCGCAGCTACTTTGAAGGTGGCATGCCAGTCGACATGAACGACGTCAAACGCATCGAATCCCAGTGGGGCGATGCAGCACAGGCGATGGTCGATGGGGTGAAAGCCCAGGGCGGCGCGCAAGGCGTGACCGTGAAGGCAGTGGTCGCCAAGTCCGACCTGGTGGCCGAAGCCGTGATTGCTGCCGCCAAGAAGCACAAGTGCGACCTGATCGTGATGGCATCGCACGGCCGCAAGGGTCTCAAGCGCCTGCTGCTGGGCAGCGAAACGCAGCATGTTCTGACGCATTCGCATATACCGGTACTGGTGCTGCGCTGAAGGCGGCTTGGCATCCGCGGTCAAGCCTCAGGCCTCAGGTCATGAGACCTCAGGTCATGAGGCCGCGGCCGGGCCGGACTAGGGCCGCGCAGATTTCTTGCGACTGCCCACCGAGGCAAGCACAGCCGGCCCCTTGAGCGCAGGATCGTCCAGCACGCGCACCAGACAGTCGCGCAACCATCGGTGCGCTGCATCTGCGTTGTAGCGGGGATGCCAGGCCATGCGCGTCACGTCAGGCGGTACCGGCAAAGGCAGGGCAAACACCTCCAGCTTCAGCGAGGATGCCATGCCCCGTGCCACGCGCTCGGGAACGCAGGCAACCAGATCAGAGCGTGACGCCGCTATCAGTGCTGCAAAGGCGCTGGGCACCTGGAGCGCCACCATGCGTTCCAGTCCTCTTTCCGCCAGCACCTCGTCCAGCGCACTAGGTTCCCCGGGCCGCAGCGTGACGCCCACATGGCGTGCAGCAGCCAGCCTCTTTGGGGTCATGGACTGCCCCAGCAAGCTGTGGCCCAACCGCACAGCGCCCACCATGTTCTGGTGTGACAACTCGACACATTCGGTCTCCGGGTCGCGGCTGCGAAACACCCCCACATCCAGGTCCACACGCCCCTCCCGCAGCGCACCAGGGTCGTTGTGGCTTTCTGGCAAAAATTGCAGGCTGGCCAGGGGCATTTGACTGGCCAGCGCTTCCGACAAAGCAGCGCCATAGACCACCGCCATGCCTTCGGGGGCGCGCACCACAAAGTGCCTTCGCACCAAGGCGAGCCCCGGCCCTTGTTCCGGCGACTGCAATGCCTGAGCCTGTGCCAGCAGTGCGCGTACAGGCTCCGCGAGCGCCAATGCACGCGGCGTGGGCACCAGCTTGCGCCCCGCCCGCACCAGGATGTCATCGCCAAAGGCCTCCCGAATACGTGCCAGGGTGTGGCTCATCGCAGGGGTGCTCAAGTGCATGCGCGCGGCAGCCGCTGTGACGCTGCCAGTAGAGAGCAAAGCATCCAGCGCCACCAGCAGGTTGAGATCATATGATTTCATTTAGTGCAACTATATGTTTACATCATTGCACTGTACAAAATTTATCGGAAGCGAAACACTTCCGGCCATGAACACGCCCCCTCCCCTTGCCACGCCCCCAGCGGCTACAACGCGTCGCACGACTGCGTTTTCGCTGGCCGCGTTGATGCTGATGCTCGTTCTGGCCGCCCTGGACCAGACCATTCTCTCTACCGCCCTCCCCTCCATGGGGCGCGACCTGCCGGGCACCGTCCCACCCGCCTGGGCCTTTTCGGCCTATCTGCTGGCGGCAACCGTAGTGATTGCGCTGTATGGCCGCCTTGCGGACATATACGGACAAAAGCCTGTATTGCTGGTGTCAGTGGGCCTGTTCTTGGTGGGATCGCTGGCCTGCGCGACGAGCCAGACCATGCTGCAGTTGGTGCTGGCCAGAGCGCTGCAAGGCGCTGGCGGAGGCGGGCTGATGACCCTAACCATGCTGACCGTGGCCGCAATGCTCCCCCTGCAGGAACGCGGCCGTTACCAGGCGCTACTGGGCGGGGTGTATGGCGTGGCCACGATGTTCGGGCCATTGATGGGCGGCTGGCTCACGGAGCATCTTTCCTGGCGCTGGGCATTCGGTCTCAACGTGCCCCTGGCGGTGGTGGCGTTCGCTGTGCTGGTTGCCACACTGCCGCGACTGCAGGCAGCCACCGCGCCTCAAGGCCATCACCGGTCCGGGCAGCCGAGTGCTCCCATCGACATTGCAGGCGCCTTGCTGCTGGCCGGTGCGCTGAGCAGCACGCTGTTGCTGACACAGGCAGAACGCCTGCAACTTCCCACCTGGCTATCGACCGGCCTGCTGGCCAGCGTGGCCGCACTGAGCGCGGCGGGCTTCGTGCTGTGGCAACGGTACACCGTCCATCCACTGGTTCCACTGACACTTTTCGTCACGCCTGCATACACGGCCGCTGCGACCATAGGACTGGTCACCGGGGTGGCACTGTATGCGGCTGTGGTGTTCACGCCAGCCTATCTGCAAACCGCCCTGCACCTCGCTCCTACTGCGGCGGCGTGGCACCTGTTGCCCTTGATGGCAGGGCTGACAGCAGCCGCCATGGTCAGCGGCCGGTTGTTGCGGGCGCGCATGCCTGCAAAGCGGCTTGGGGGCGCCGCGTCGCTGCTCGTGTGGGCGGGCTTTGCCCTGCTGGCACTGGCCATGGAGTTCACCCCGACACAACCGCTGGTGCTTTCCGCCTGCCTGCTGCCACTGGGCGTGGGTATGGGCCTGCTGTTTCCCATCATCACCATGGTGTCCCAGCGCGCGGCGCCCGCAGCGTGGATGGGCATTGCTACCGCCGTGCCGGTGATGCTGCGCAGCCTGGGGGGAGCGGTGGGTGTGGCCTTGCTCGCCATGCTGCTCAGCCACTGGCTGCACGCCGCGATGGCACAGCCGCATGCCAACCCCAGCGCGGCAGGCGCGCACGCCCTGCAGATGGTGTGGGTATGCACAGCGGGTATGGCACTGCTGGGCATACTGGCCTGCCGGTGGCTGCCTGCCACACCGATGGCTTTGCCCACTGATACGGTGCCACCAGAGCCAGGCAACCCACACCCAGCTGGTACAGCAGGCCTTGTGCGTCCCCACTGACTCAAGAAAAAGGGCCTTTACAGGCCCTTTCGTGTCGTTTCAATGCCGATGGCGGCCGCAACCCCCTGTCAGACAAACAAGCCCTTGTGCTGATCGCGCAACAGGTTCTTCTGCACCTTGCCCATGGCGTTGCGCGGCAATTCGGGCACCACAAAACACTTCTTCGGGATCTTGAAGTTGGCCAGCTGCGACTTGAGCCCCGCCACGATGGCATCGGGGTTGAGCTGCGCGCCGGGCTTGGCAATCACCACGGCCACGCCCACCTCGCCAAAGTCGGGGTGGGGCACACCCACCAGCGCGCTTTCGGCCACGCCGGGCATCTCGTTGATGTAGCCCTCGATTTCGGCGGGGTACACGTTGTAGCCGCCGCTGATGATCAGGTCTTTGCTGCGGCCCACGATGCTCACGTAGTCGCGATCATCCACCTTGCCCACGTCACCGGTCTTGAACCAGCCGTCTTGCGTGAACTCTTCGGCGGTCTTTTCAGGCATGCGCCAGTAGCCCTTGAACACATTGGGGCCTTTGACCTGGATGTTGCCGATCTCGCCCACGGGCAGGGGCTTGTTGGCGTCGTCCACCACACGCAAGCCCACGTCAGGCAGCGGGAAACCCACTGTGGCGCCACGGCGCTCGCTCTGCCCGTTGTGGCGTGCATCGGCTGCGTAGGGGTTGGAGGTGAGCATGATGGTCTCGCTCATGCCGTAGCGCTCCAGGATGGTGTGGCCGGTGCGTTGCTGCCACTCGGCGAAGGTCTCGATCAGCAGCGGGGCCGAACCTGCAATGAACAGCCGCATGTTTCGGGTGGCCTCCTTGTTCAAGCCGGGCTCGGCCAGCAGGCGCACGTACAGCGTGGGCACGCCCATGAACACCGTGGCGCGCGGCATGGCGGCGAGCACGGCCTTGGGGTCGAACTTGGCGAACCAGATCATCTTGCTGCCGTTGATGAGCGCGCCATGAATGGCCACGAACAGGCCGTGCACGTGGAAGATGGGCAGTGCGTGGATCAGCACATCACCACGACCATCAGGCCCTCCGGTCGCCGTCCAGCCCCAGTAGTCCTTGAGCACCTGGGCGTTCGACAGCAGGTTGCCGTGCGTGAGCATGGCGCCCTTGCTACGGCCCGTGGTGCCGCTGGTGTACAGGATGGCGGCCAGGTCGTCAGCACTGCGGGACACGGCCTGGTGCTCGTCGCTGTGGTGGGCGGCACGCTCCAGCAGGCTGCCTGTGCGGTCGTCACCCAGGGTGAACACATGCTGCGTGCCCAGCGTGAACGCGATCTTGCTGACCCAGCCGAAGTTGCCGGGGCTGCACACCACCACGGCGGGCTCGGCATTGCCGATGAAGTATTCGATCTCGGCGCTCTGATAGGCCGTGTTGAGTGGCAAGAAAACATAGCCCGCGCGCAGCGTGGCCAGGTACAGCACCATCGCCTCCACCGACTTTTCGACCTGTACGGCCACGCGGCTGCCCTCGGGCAGCTTCAGCGACGCCAGCAGGTTGGCCATGCGCGCACTGGCGCGGTCCAGGTCGGACCAGGTGTAGAACAGCGGCTTGCCGTCAGGCGCCGTGGTCTCCACGGCCGTGCTGGCAAGGTCGGCAGGAAAGGCTGCGCGCAGGGCGCTGAAGAGGTTGTGTTGGCTCATGGCTCAGACTTCGATGGGCTGGGTGGCTGGGTTGAGACTTGGGACTGACTGATTGGGAGAAAGCTGGAACAGGAGCGGTGTCGGTCAAAACACTGGCGCGCGTTTTTCCAGAAACGCTGAAATCCCTTCGCGGTGCTCGGCGCTGGCGGCGTAGGCATAGGGGTCGGCAGGGCCACTTACTATGTTTTCAATAGCAGACAAGGCATGATTTTGTAGCGCTACAGGCGCTTTCAGCGCCCGAAACGTCTGTTTGTTCATGCGGGCGGCCTGGGACGCCAGGGCGGCGATGCGTTGTGCACTGCCCAGGGCTTCGGTGGCCACCATGTCATCGGCCACCACGCGGCTCAGAAAGCCGCGTGCCAGCATGTCGGGGGCGCTGAAGGTGGCGGCCTCCAGCAGCATCTGGCGTGCGGTCACGTCACCCACTGCACCTGCCACCAGCTGCGCCTCGCGCGGGGCCATCGGAAAACCCAGCTTGGCAATCGGTGCGCCAAAACGCGCGCCATTGCCCGCCACCCGGATGTCGCAGCAGCTGGCAATCTCCACGCCGGCGCCCATGCAGGCGCCGCTGATCTGGGCCACGATGGGCACGTCGCACTGCAGCATGGCATTGAGCCCGCCCCACACGTCGTTTTCATGAAAATCGCGCAGGGCCACCGCGTCAAAACGGAAGCCGGGGTACTCCGAAATGTCTCCGCCCGCACAAAACGCCCCGCCCTCGCCCGCGATGAGCACACAGCGCGCATCGGCAGAACGCTGCACGTCTTCAAACACCGCACGCAACTGCCGCCACATGGGCCGCGACATGGCGTTCAGCCGCCCAGTGTGGCGCAGGGTGACATGCACCACCCCGCCATCACCGATATTCATCAACACTTCACCCGACATCCTGGTATCCATTTCCTTCACATACCGCCCACGACCTTTGCACCCCCCATGCCATCGCCATCGCCAGCGCCACCGTAGAACTGGCTTTGCCAGGCCACGGGTGGCGTCCCCCTTCAGGGGGGAGGCGCAAAGCGCCATAGGGGGTTAGTCAAGCTTTGCGCCAGAGGCCTTCACCACTGCCGCCCAGCGCTTGACCTCGCTGCTGACAAACGCGCCAAACTGCTGCTGCGTCATGCCGCCGTAGTCCGCGCCGTTGCTGGCCCACACCGCCTTGAGTTCATCGGCGGTGCCCAGGCGCTTGATCTCGTCCACGATGCGGGCCTGCACGTCGGCCGGTGTGCCTTTGGGCGCCCACAGGCCGTACCAGGTGGTCACGGTGTAGTCGGGCAGGCCCACTTCGGAGGCGCAGGGTACGTCAGGGAATGCGGGGTTGCGCTTGGCGCCGGACACCATCAGCGCCTTGATACGGCCGCTCTTGATGTGATTGGCTGACGAGCCCAGGCCGTCGAACATCATGTCCACGTTGCCGCCAATGAGATCCTGCAACGCGGGGCCCGCGCCCCGGTAGGGGATGTGGGTGATGAAGGTGCCCGTCTGCTGTTTGAACAGCTCGCCCGCCAGATGGTGCGAGGTGCCCGCTCCGGCCGAACCGTAGTTGAGCTTGGCAGGGTTGCGCTTGATGTAGTCCAGAAACTGCTTGAAGTTGGTGGACGGCGTCTTGGGATTGACCACCAGCACCTGGGGCACATTGGCCAGCAACGCCAGGGGAATGAAGTCTTTCTCGATGTCGTAGTCGAGCTTGGGGTACATCGCAGGGGCAATCGCGTGGTGCACGGCGCCCATGAACAGCGTGTAGCCATCGGGCGCCGCCTTGGACGCGATGCTGGCACCCAGCGTGCCCCCGGCGCCACCCCGGTTGTCGATCACCAGCGTCTTGCCCGTGCTTTTGGAAAACTGCGCAGCCAGCGGCCGGGCAAACGCATCGGTGCCGCCACCGGCGGGGAACGGCACCACCACCGTCACGGGCTTGCTGGGCCAGGTGCTTTGGGCCCAGCTGTTGCTGCTGGCAAAGCCCAGGCCTGCAGCCGCCGCGCCGAGCAATACACCCCGGCGTTGGATTCGCGAATCAGTCATTCCTTGTCTCCTGTCGTTGTAAAAATACGCGGTCACTGGTCCGCCCGGCATCTTGCCGGCCGCCACGGTCAGTCGCGGCAAAGGCTGTCGATGTCCCCCGACACTGGCACCTTGCCCTGCGCCAACAAGCTGCGATGCTTGTCGATGCGCTTCAGGTCGTACAGGTAGTTCACCATGAGCCCGTACGATTGTTTCTGCCCCTTGCTAGACGGGTCACCCGCCCAGTTCAGGCGCTCTACCCGCGCGCCGTTGCCCAGGTGGAAGCGGGCCACGGGGTCTGCCGGCTTACCCTCTTGCAGCTCGCGGCCCAGATAGTACGCGGCGCATTCCAGCAGCATCTGGCGCACGGGGGATTTGGCGTCCAGCTCCAGCGCCTTGTCCACCGCCCCGAGCAAATGCGTGGCCTGCGGAGGCTCGAAGCCCACCGCGCGGCCCAGCTCGCTGCGGCGCTTGTCGTCCAGGCGGTCCAGCATGGCCCCCGCATGTTTGCCCAGCCAAGCGCGGAAACCCGGAATGGGCGACAGCGTGGCAAAGGTGCGCAGGCGGGGGAACTCGGCCGCGAGCGTCTCCACCACATGCTTGATGAGCGAGTCGCCAAAGCTCACGCCGCGCAGGCCTGTTTGCGTGTTGCTGATGGAATAGAAGATGGCCGTGGTGGCCCGTGTGATGTCCACGGGCGCAGCGGCCTCGTCCAGCAGCGGCGTGATGCTGGGCGAGATCTTGTCCACCAGCGCCACCTCCACAAAGATCAGCGGCTCATTGGGCAGGCGCGGGTGGAAGAACCCGTAGCAGCGGCGGTCGCTGTCCAGGCGGTTCTTCAGGTCGGCCCAGCTGCGGATGTCGTGCACGGCCTCGTACTTGATGAGCTTTTCGAGCAGCGATGCGGGCGAGTCCCACGACAGGCGGCGCAGCTCCAGAAAGGCCACGTCGAACCAGGTGGAGAACAGATGCTCCAGCTCGGCATCGAGCGGCAGCAGGCGCTTGTCGGCCTTGAGCAGCGGCAGGATCTCGGCGCGCATGTCCACCAGAAAGCGCATGCCCTCGGGGAACGCCGAAAACCGCTGCAGCAGCCGCGTGCGGGGCGACACCAGCGCACGGCGCAGGCTGATCTCGGCCTGCCCTTCTTCGGCCGTGCCCGCCGCCGCTTCGTAGCGCTGGCGGGCGGACTTGAAGCGCGTGGCATCCGGTGCGAACTGCTCGCACATCAGCAGCCACATGTCGCGCCTTTCCTCGGGCTCGGCCTTCGCATACCAGTCGGCCACGGCCTGGGCGCGGCGGCCGCCTTCGATCTCGCTCACCTGGGGCGCCACCACCTCCTGCAGGTCGGCCAGCAGACGGCGCAATGCGCGGGGCGACAACGCCTCCTGGCCGCGCCGCAGGGTGGCCTGCAGGCGCTCGTTGGTAGAACGCGGCACCGCGACCTTGGCGACCACATCGGTCACGGTTTTGTCGAGTGAGGCCTTGGCAGACTTGTCGGCGGTCTTGTCCCCTGCCTTGTCGGCGGCAGGCGCGGCAGTGCGCAGGCGTGACACGCTGCGGGTGATCCATTCGGGAGTGCTGTTGATCATGGGGTCAACCTCGATGGCTGGTTGCGGGCTACATCGCGCAGCGCATCGCGCTGGCGCAACAGATGGGTGCGCATGGCCTCCTCGGCCGCGTCGCAGTCGCGCGCCTTGAGCGCGGCAAACACGGCCAGATGCTCTGCCAGGCTTTGCTGCATGCGCCCGGGGGCATGCAGCGTCTTGTGGCGTGCCAGCCGCAGGATCTTGCGCAGGTCGCCAATCACCTGGGCCAGCCAGCGGTTGTCCGCCAGCGTGATGAAGGCTTCGTGGATGGCGTAGTTGGCTTCGTAGTAGTCGGTCATCCGCCCATCGGCCGCGCACTGTTGCAGGCGCTCGTGCAGCAGCTCCAGCGCGGTAATGTCGGCCGCCACGGCCTTGCTCGTGGCCTCGTGTGCGGCACGCCCCTCCAGCAACGCGATGACGGGAAAGATGTTGTCCAGATCGCTCTCGGTGACCTCGGCCACAAAACAACCCCGGCGCGGCTCATGGCGCAGCAGCCCCTCGGCCACCAGCACCTTGAGCGCTTCGCGCAGCGGGGTGCGCGAGATCTCCAGCCGCTCGCACAAGGCGGCCTCGTCCAGAAAGCTGCCGGGCGGCAAGGCGCCCGCAAAAATCTGCTCCCGCAGCCGGGAGGCGACTTCGTCGTGCAGTGAATTCGGGACAGGACGCATGTAAAACAAGGCTCCAGGACACCAACCCGCGAGGCATCGGCTGTCAGCGGCTGAAGCAAGGCGCAGGCCGAATGCCTGCAACACACCCCTAACAGCTGACAACAGAGGCGATTGCCTCGCCATGTGTGTAATTTCTCATAATTACGCAAAATGACAAGGTGTAAACCCTGATTTGCAGACTTTGGTTACACAAAAGACGGCGGCTGCGGTGGTTGCGCAACGCTGCGTGCCAAATAGCAGCAAGGGCGGCGAACTTTGCTGCTGACCCCAAGGAGCCGTCGTTGGGTGATCAGCCCCGGGCCAGATCAGCTGCCGAGGGTGCAACACCCGCCGCGCCCACCGCAAGGTCGCCCTGCCCTCACGCCCCTCCCCCGCTTCACTCCACGCCCGCAAAACCTTCCACCAGGTGGTCGATCCACACCCGCAGCTTGGCCGGCAGAAACCGGTGGGACGGGTACAGCACCCAGGCCGTGCCCCCGTACGAGGTCTTGTGCTCCCAGTCGGGCAGCACGGTCACCAGGTCACCCCGCGCCAACGCAGCGCGCGCGGTAAAGCCCGGCAGGCTGGCAATGCCCAGGTGGCTCAGCGCGGCCTCCAGCCGCACCTCGCTGTGGTTGGCCACATAGCGCCCGCGCACAGCCACTGTGGCGGATTCGCCTGCGCGCTCGAAGCGCCAGTGCCGGTCGCGCTCGTCCTCTCCCAGGGTGATGCAGGCGTGGTGCTCCAGGTCGCGCGGGTGCTGGGGGTGGCCCCGCTCAGCCAGGTAATGCGGGCTGGCGCAGGCCAGGTGGCGCAGGGTCGCCAGTGGCCGCCCGGCCAGGCCCGGGGGTGGCGTGTCGGTCACGCGCAGGGCCAGGTCGATGGGCTCCTCGAACAGGTCCACCGTGCGGTCGGTGATGAGCAGTTGCACATCGACCTCGGGGTATTTCTGCAAAAACGGCAGCACCAGGGGGTGAACGAGTTGGCGCCCCACCGCCTTGGCCATGCTCATGCGCACCATGCCCGATGGCGCGGCAGAGTGGGTGTCGCTCAGCGCCCACACCTCGCGCGCGGCAGACACCATGTCCTGGCAGCGGCTGTAGACCGCCGTGCCCGCATCGGTCAGCCGCAGCTTGCGGGTGGTGCGCTCCAGCAGGCGCACGCGCAGCGCCCCTTCCAGCCGAGCCACCTGACGGCTGACCGCCGACGGGGTGATGCCCAGCTGCCGCGCGGCTGCAGAGAAGCTGCCCGCATCCACTACACGCGCAAACACCGCCATGTCGGGGAGGCTGTCCAGGGGTTGATTGATGCGCATGAGGAACAAGTGCAGTTCTTTCGCAGCGATTATCAATGCATGGACGCAAATTGATAATTTCCCCAGCCCATCGCCGCCACGTGCGGTGCCCCACTGCCTCCACCCCAGTCTGCGTCCCATGTCACACACCCTGCCCCTGTCCGCCCCTTCCATGCTGGCCCCGCGCCTTTCTGACCTGGCCTTGCTGCTGGTCGCCGTGGTGTGGGGCACCAGCTATGGCGTGGCTAAGGGGGCCCTGGTGTTCTACCCGGTTCTGGGCTTTTTGGCCGTGCGCTTCATCCTGACCTTTGCCGTGCTGCTCCCGGCCCTGCTGCGCGCCACTGCGCCCGAGCGGCGCGATGCGTTGGTGGCCGGCCTGCCGCTGGGTGGGCTGATGCTGGGCATTTTTCTGTGCGAGACCTTTGGCCTCGCGCTCACACAGGCCAGCAATGCAGCGTTTTTGATCAGCCTGTGCGTGGTGTTCACACCGTTTGCCGAGTGGTGGCTGCTGCGCCAGCGGCCCGAGCGTGCGATGTTTGGTTTTGCCGCCGTCTCGCTGCTCGGCGCAGCCCTGCTCAGCGGGGGGTACAACGGCCAGTGGGGTTGGGGCGACGCCCTGATGCTGGCGGCCGCCGTGCTGCGCGCGATCACCGTGTGCCAGACCACGCGGCTCACCCGTCGCCGCAATGCGCCGGTGCTGGCCCTCACGGCGGTGCAGTCGGGCGTGATTGGGGTGGGCTGCCTGTTGCTGGCGCTGGCTTTGCCGGGCAAGCTGCCTCCACTGCCGTCGCTCACCCAAGCCAGCGCCTTCTGGTGGGCCTGCGCCTACCTGGTGGCAGGCTGCACCGTGTTTGCGTTTGTGGCCCAAAACTGGGCACTGCGCCACAGCTCGCCCACGCGGGTGGGCTTGCTGACCAGCAGCGAGCCCGCCTTTGGCGCACTGTTTGCAGTGTTCTGGCTGGGCGAGCAGCTCAGCGTCACGGGCTGGGTGGGCGGTGCACTCATCGTGGGGGCCGCCCTGTGGACGATGGCGCGGCGGGGTGATGCGCGGCATTGACCGCCTGCTTACCCGCCACTCGCCCCAATCACTACCAATTTGATAGCTGCTCGGGCATGAAACACCGGCGCTATCGCCCGTTTTACCTTGAAACCAACGCCCCCACCGGCTGCCGCTGCGCCCACAGCCACATCGCTGCGCCACCAACGACCATGGGCACACACAGCCACTGACCCATGCTCATGCCCAGCGACAGGATGCCCAGGAAGGCATCGGGCTCGCGGAAGTATTCGGCAATGAAGCGGAACACACCGTAGCCGAACAGGAATGCGGCCGCCACCTGGCCGGGGCGACGCTCCTTGCGCGCATACAGCCACAGCAGGATGAACAGCAGCAGCCCTTCCATCAGGAACTGGTAGACCTGCGAAGGATGGCGCGGCTGCATGGAGCCGCTGTGCGCAAACACCATGCCCCAGGGCAGATCGGGACTAGCAAAGCGGCCCCACAACTCGCCGTTGATGAAGTTGCCCACACGCCCGGCCGCGAGACCCGTGGGCACGCAGGGCGCCACAAAGTCGGCCACCTGCAGCCAGGGGCGTTGGCGCGAATGGGCGAACCACAGCATGGAAACTACCACGCCCAGCAGCCCGCCATGGAAGGCCATGCCGCCCTGCCACACGGCAAAAATCTCCAACGGGTGGCTCAGGTAGTAACCCGGCTTGTAGAAAAGGCAGTAGCCCAGCCGCCCGCCAATGACCACGCCCGCCACCCCCAGGAAGAGGATGTCTTCCACATCCTTGCGCGTCCATGCGCCGGGCCCGGTGATGGAGGCAAACGGCTCGTGCCGCAGGCGCCGGATGCCCAGCAGCATGAACAGGCCAAAGGCCGCGAGATAGGTCAGGCCATACCAGTGCACAGCCAGCGGGCCGATCTGCAAGGCAACGGGATCGATGTGGGGATAGGTCAACATGGTGGCGGGTATTGTGCCCGCGCCAGGGATGGCCCTGACGCGCGGAGCGCCATGCAGTGATCGCCGGTCAACATGGCAACCGCCCACCGGCCACCCGCCCACCAGCGCAACCCGTTGCAGCCGCCAACGAAGTGTTTGAAGGGCAAAAAGCCGTTCAAGCGCTAGTCGATCATGCACTGGCAGCTATCAAAAGTGAAGCAAAAACAAAAAAGCCGCACCGTCAAGACGCGGCTTCCGGGTAGCAGCAGGGCGCCTTGCCCTGCGCAGCTGCCCCTCAGTCTTCCAGCAGCGACAAATCGCGCACGGCGCCCTTGTCGGCCGACATCACCAGCTTGGCATAAGCCTTGAGCGCGGCCGACACCTTGCGTGGGCGTGGCTGGGCAGGCTTCCAGCCCTTGGCGTTCTGGGCTTCGCGGCGCTTGGCCAGTTCTTCATCGCTCACCAACACATTGATCGTGCGGTTGGGAATGTCGATGCGGATGCGGTCACCGTTTTGCACCAGTCCGATGGCGCCGCCCGCAGCGGCTTCCGGCGAGCAGTGACCGATCGACAGGCCCGAAGTGCCACCCGAGAAGCGCCCATCCGTCAGCAGCGCGCAGGCCTTGCCCAGGCCCTTGGACTTGATGTAGCTCGTGGGGTAGAGCATCTCCTGCATGCCGGGGCCGCCCTTGGGGCCCTCATAGCGCACGATGACCACGTCACCGGCCTTGACCTTGTCGGCCAGGATGTTGGCCACGGCCTCGTCCTGCGACTCGGTGACATGGGCCGTGCCCTCAAACACCAGAATGCTTTCGTCCACACCGGCCGACTTGACCACGCAGCCGTCCACTGCAATGTTGCCGGTCAGCACGGCCAGGCCGCCCTCTTTGCTGAAGGCGTGGTCGTACGAGCGGATGCAGCCCTCGGCGCGGTCCAGGTCCAGACTGGGCCAGCGGGTGTTCTGGCTGAACGCCACCTGGGTGGGGATACCTGCGGGGCCTGCCATGTAGAAGGTGCGCACGGCGTCGTCCTGCGTGCGCACGATGTCCCACTGGTCCAGCGCATCTTTGAGCGTGGCGGTGTGCACCGTGGGCACGTCGGTGTGCAGCTTGCCGGCACGGTCCAGCTCGCCCAGGATGGCCATGATGCCGCCTGCACGGTGCACGTCTTCGATGTGGTACTTGTTGGTATTGGGCGCCACCTTGCACAGCTGCGGCACGACACGCGAGAGGCGGTCGATGTCGGCCATGGTGAACGGGATCTCTGCCTCGCTCGCAATCGCCAGCAGGTGCAGGATGGTGTTGGTGGAGCCGCCCATGGCGATGTCCAGCGTCATGGCGTTTTCAAACGCCTTGAAGCCCACCGAGCGGGGCAGCACGCGTTCGTCGTCCTGCTCGTAGTACTGCTTGGCCAGATCCACGATGCGGCGGCCTGCGCGCTTGAACAGTTGCTCGCGGTCGGCGTGGGTGGCCACCACCGTGCCGTTGCCAGGCAGCGACAGGCCCAGCGCCTCGGTCAGGCAGTTCATGGAGTTGGCGGTGAACATGCCCGAGCACGAACCGCAGGTGGGGCAGGCCGAACGCTCGACCTCGGCCACATCGGCGTCGGAGTAGTTGGTGTCGGCGGCAATCACCATGGCGTCCACCAGGTCGAGCTTCTTGAACTCCATGACCTTGGTGACCGGGTTGGCCAGGCGGGTCTTGCCAGCTTCCATCGGGCCGCCCGAAACGAAGATCACCGGGATGTTCAGGCGCATGGCGGCCATCAGCATGCCGGGGGTGATCTTGTCGCAGTTGGAAATGCAGACCATGGCATCGGCGCAGTGCGCGTTGACCATGTACTCGACCGAGTCGGCAATGATGTCGCGGCTGGGCAGCGAATACAGCATGCCGTCGTGGCCCATGGCAATGCCGTCGTCCACGGCAATGGTGTTGAACTCCTTGGCCACGCCGCCAGCGGCTTCGATCTCGCGGGCCACCAACTGGCCCAGGTCCTTCAGGTGCACGTGGCCGGGCACGAACTGGGTGAACGAATTGACCACCGCGATGATCGGCTTGCTGAAGTCATCGTCTTTCATGCCGGTGGCGCGCCACAGGGAGCGAGCGCCTGCCATGTTGCGACCGGCGGTAGAGGTTTTGGAACGGTAGATGGGCATCGTGCTGGCTTCTGAAAAATCGCTGGAAGGGAAGCGGGCCGGACTCATAAAGGCCCCTCGCGCGCCCGTGCAGACAACCTCTTGAGCCGTGCCGGGGGCAAACCTGTCAATTATCGCCCAGCCCCACAGGCCCGCCCGGGGCGGTGGCGTTGGGGATTGCGGGGGCAGCCCCCACGCGCTGCAACGGCGCTGGCAGAATGATCCATTCCGCTCCAGCCCCCAACCCCGAGATCAGGACGCCCCACGATGACCGACTCCAGCAAGCCCTCCGCCCCCATCAATCGCCGCAGCGCCAACATCACCCAGGGCAAGTCGCGCGCACCCAACCGCTCCATGTACTACGCCATGGGCTACGAGGAAGGTGACTTCGTCAAACCCATGGTCGGCGTGGCCAACGGCCACAGCACCATCACCCCTTGCAACAGCGGCCTGCAGAAGCTGGCCGACGCGGCCATCGCGGGCATTGAGGAAGCCGGTGGCAACGCCCAGGTATTCGGTACCCCCACCATCAGCGACGGCATGGCCATGGGCACCGAAGGCATGAAGTACAGCCTGGTGAGCCGCGAGGTCATCAGCGACTGCATCGAGACCTGCGTGGGCGGCCAGTGGATGGATGGCGTACTGGTGGTGGGCGGCTGCGACAAGAACATGCCCGGCGGCCTGATGGGCATGCTGCGCGCCAACGTGCCCGCCATCTATGTCTATGGCGGCACCATTCTGCCCGGCCACTACCAGGGCAAGGACCTGAACATCGTGAGCGTGTTCGAGGCCGTGGGCGAGAACGCCGCCGGCAAGCTGAGCGACTTCGACCTCAAGGAAATCGAGAAGCGCGCCATCCCTGGCACCGGCTCGTGCGGCGGCATGTACACCGCCAACACCATGAGCAGCGCGTTCGAGGCCCTGGGCATCAGCCTGCCGTATTCGTCCACCATGGCCAACCCGCACGACGAAAAGATGAACTCGGCCAAGGAATCGGCCAAGGTGCTGATCGAGGCCATCAAGAAGGACATCAAGCCGCGCGACATCGTGACCAAGAAGTCCATCGAGAACGCTGTGGCCGTGATCATGGCCACCGGCGGCTCGACCAACGCGGTGCTGCACTTCCTGGCGATTGCCCATGCGGCAGGCGTGGAGTGGAGCATCGACGACTTCGAGCGCGTGCGCGTGAAGACCCCTGTGTTGTGTGACTTGAAGCCCAGCGGCAAGTATCTGGCGGTGGACCTGCACCGCGCAGGCGGCATCCCGCAGGTCATGAAGATCTTGCTGAACGCAGGCCTGCTGCACGGTGACTGCCTCACCATCGAAGGCAAGACGATTGCCGAAGTGCTCAAGGACGTGCCGGACCAGCCGCGCGCCGACCAGGACGTGATCCGCCCCATCGACAAGCCTATGTACGCCCAGGGCCATCTGGCCATCCTGAAGGGCAACCTGAGCCCCGAAGGCGCCGTGGCCAAGATCACGGGCCTGAAGAACCCGGTCATCACCGGACCGGCCCGCGTGTTTGACGACGAACAATCGGCGCTGGAAGCCATCCTGGCCGGCAAGATCAAGGCAGGGGACGTGATGGTGCTGCGCTACCTGGGCCCCAAGGGCGGCCCCGGCATGCCAGAGATGCTGGCGCCCACCGGCGCGCTCATCGGCGCCGGGCTGGGCGAGAGCGTGGGCCTGATCACCGACGGCCGCTTCTCCGGCGGCACCTGGGGCATGGTGGTGGGCCACGTGGCGCCCGAAGCGGCAGCTGGTGGCACCATCGCTTTCGTGAACGAGGGCGACAGCATCACCATCGATGCGCGCCAGCTGCTGCTGGAGCTGAACGTGCCTGACGATGAAATCGCCAAACGCCGCGCAGCCTGGAAAGCACCTGCGCCTCGCTACACCCGCGGTGTACAGGCCAAGTTTGCGTTCAATGCATCGAGCGCCAGCAAGGGAGCGGTGCTGGACGCCTATTGATCACGGCACAGCACGGGCCGAAGGCGAGAAGGCCGCTCGAGCGGCCTTCTCGTACCAGCCTCTGCACACACAAAAAAAGCCCGCAGCACAACGTGTGCTGCGGGCTTTTTTGGGAAATAGCACGAGCCGGAAGTCCCCGCCAAAACACCAAAGCGCGCTGCCGGGCGAGGCCAGCGCCCGCTTCAACGCGGCTTGCGCGGGCGAATGCCCAAGGCTTCTTTATGCTTGTTGATACGGTCCTTCTTACGCTGGTCCATCTTTTCCATGGCCTTGCGCTTGGTGTAGCCGGTGGAATCGGCCCAGGCCCACCACAGCGCTGTGGCCCCGAAGGGCGCCAACACCCACCACCACGACCATGTGGCCACGGGGCCGATCTCGAAATACTTCAGTGCCAGCATGAGAAGGGACAGACCCAGCAGATACATCGCTCTCTCCAAATATTGCCGCGAAAAGCGGGATTGACCAGGGACAACTGCATGTCAACCCAAGTCACTACAATCGCATTAAAAGCACTGTAACTCAACCACAGGAATTCCCACCATGAAGCGTTCCCTGATCACTCTCGCCTTGACGCTGTCGGTTGCGGCACCCGCCATGGCTGACCTGGCCTTGGCCACCTCCAAGAACTGCATGGCTTGCCATGCGGTGGACAAGAAACTGGTGGGGCCTGCCTACAAGGAAGTCGCAGCCAAATATGCTGGCCAGAAGGACGCCGTGGACAAGCTGGCTGCCAAGATCATCAAGGGCGGCTCTGGCGTGTGGGGCCCTGTGCCTATGCCCGCCAATGCGCAGGTGAACGACGCCGAAGCCAAGAAGCTGGCAGCCTGGGTGCTGACGCAAAAGTAATTTGCTGCCCCTGTGGTGGCCCGGGGTCCTACCACTCCGGCCCGCTCAGCACAAAAAGCCGCGCACGATCAGTGACGCGGCTTTTTTTGTGGTCGCGGACAACGACCGTGACCCCTGAGTGCGCAGACGGTACCTGCGCCTGTAAGGACCAGCGCCCATTGGCGCCCTACACGATGGGGGTCACCAATGAATTGCGGGAGCGCAGCTGTTGCTCCAGCTGGCCCACATAGGCTGCCGTTGTGTTGTCTGACTCATCGGCCCGGGTAGCAAGGCGGGCTTCCAGATGGTCCAGCCGCGCCAGAACGGCCGCATGGGCCTGACTGTGCTGGGTCTCCATGAAAGTACGCAGCTCCGTGAAGCGGGACGCCTCAGCCTTGTCAGCCAGCTCGCGCTGTGCCTGCATCTCTTTGGTGTGGCGGCGGGTTTCGAGCAGTACTGAGCCCTGCAGCGACAACACGTAGGCCACGAAGAAGATGCCCAACAAGGCGGTAAGCGCCAGCATGAGCAGCCCGAGCGGCGCTTCAAATGACACCACCCCCAGCGATACCAGGGAAGGGGCGGCCAGCGCGGGCCAGTTCAATGCGGCGAGTGTGGCAATGACCAGCACGGTCAGAAGAAGAACGATGGAACGCAAGTGCATGGGAAATCTCCGGTCAGCGGTGCCCGGCCAAGATGACCGGTCACGCAGTGCTGCCGTTGTAACGCATACACAGGCGATCACTCGCTGCGCGGGAGTGATTGGAGATCACGTCCTACAACCCCGCTGCGGGCTCATCGCGTGAGCAAGCCCCATGCGGATGGGGCCTTCCACGATCAGTTCGTCTGGGACAATTGATCCAGGATTGCCGGATTCTCCAGTGTCGACGTGTCCTGCGTGATGGCCTCGCCCTTGGCAATGCTGCGCAGCAGGCGGCGCATGATCTTGCCGCTGCGGGTCTTGGGCAGGTTGTCGCCAAAGCGGATGTCCTTGGGCTTGGCAATCGGCCCGATTTCCTTGGCCACCCAGTTGCGCAGCTCGTTGGCGATCTGCTTGGCTTCTTCGCCCGTGGGGCGCGAACGCTTGAGCACCACAAACGCGCAGATGGCCTCGCCGGTCACGTCGTCAGGGCGGCCCACCACGGCGGCTTCGGCCACCAGGTCGGTCTTGGACACCAAGGCCGATTCGATCTCCATCGTGCCCATGCGGTGGCCCGACACGTTCAGCACGTCGTCGATGCGGCCGGTGATGCGGAAGTAGCCCCGGTCGGCACTGCGCACCGCACCGTCGCCTGCCAGGTAGTAGCCCTTGAGTTCTTCGGGGAAGTAGCTCTTCTTGAAACGCTCGGGGTCGTTCCAGATGGTGCGGATCATGCTGGGCCAGGGGCGCTTGATGACCAGGATGCCACCGGCGCCGTTGGGTACGTCGTTGCCCATTTCGTCCACGATAGCGGCGGTGATGCCCGGCAAAGGCAACGTGCAGCTTCCGGGAACCAGCGGCGTGGCGCCAGGCAGCGGGGTGATGACATGGCCGCCCGTTTCGGTCTGCCAGAAGGTGTCCACGATGGGGCAGCGCTCTCCGCCCACGTTCTTGTGGTACCACATCCAGGCTTCGGGGTTGATGGGCTCGCCCACGCTGCCCAGGATGCGCAGGCTCGACAGGTCAGAGCGCGCGGGGTGGACCGCCTCGTCAGCTTCGGCCGCCTTGATGAGCGAGCGAATGGCCGTGGGGGCGGTGTAGAAAATGGTGCACTTGTGGCGCTCGATCATTTGCCAGAAGCGGCCCGCGTTCGGGAAGGTGGGAATGCCTTCAAAAATGATCTGCGTGGCGCCTGCCGCCAGCGGGCCGTAGGCCACATAGGTGTGGCCTGTGATCCAGCCGATGTCGGCCGTGCACCAGAACACATCGTCCGCACGCAGGTCAAACGTCCAGTCCATGGTCATCTTGGCCCACAGAAGGTAGCCGCCGGTGCTGTGCTGCACGCCCTTGGGCTTGCCGGTGGAGCCGCTGGTGTAGAGGATGAACAGCGGGTGCTCAGCCCCCACAGCCACGGGGGCGCATTCGGTGCTTTGTCCCGCCAGTGCTTCGGCAAAGGTCTTGTCGCGCCCGGCCACCATGTTGCAGGCCGTGGCTGTGCGCTGATAGACAAACACATTGCGGATGGTGTCGCAGCCGCCCATGGCCAGGGCTTCATCGATGATGGACTTGAGCGGCAGCTCCTTGCCGCCACGCATCTGGTAGTTGGCAGTGATGACGGCCACGGCACCGGCATCGATGATGCGCTCGTGCACGGCCTTGGCACTGAAGCCGCCGAACACCACGCTGTGCGTGGCACCAATGCGGGCGCAGGCCTGCATGGCGATCACGCCCTCGATGGTCATGGGCATGTAGATCAGCACGCGGTCGCCCTTGGCCACGCCGTGGGCCTTGAGCGCATTGGCAAACTGGCTCACTCGGGCCAGCAGTTCCTTGTAGGTGATCTTGGTGACGGTACCATCGTCCGCTTCAAAGATGATGGCCGTCTTGTTCTCGGTAGCAGTGCCAATGTGGCGATCGAGGCAGTTGGCCGATGCGTTGAGTTCGCCATCGGCAAACCACTGGAAGAACGGCGCGTTGGACTCGTCCAGCGTGCGGGTGAAAGGCTTGGTCCACTGCAGGTTGCCCTGCGCCTGACGCGCCCAGAAGCCCTCAAAGTCCTTCTCGGCCTCGGCACACAGTGCTTCATACCCGGCCATGCCGGACACGCGCGCGGCTTTGACGATGGCGTCCGACGGCGGGAACACACGGTTCTCAACCAGCACGGACTCGATGGCGGATGTGGGCGCACTCATGGTGTTGTCTCCTGGATCTAATGAGAATTGGAATTGGGCGGTACTGTCGGGCGCGGCACTTACAGGCCACTGACTGGCGCGAAGCTTACAGAGTACGCCATCGCGGCCCGCCTGTCGCAAACGGCCCCAGCACAGGCTGCGCGGACCCACCTGCCATCGCAGGGACATGATGGCCCCCTAAAATCGCGCCTCCTGCAACCCTTTGCGAGTGCCATGTCCTCTCCCCAACACAAGCCCCCAGCGCCGCTGCGCCCCCTGCCTTCGATGATCTTCGCCAGCCGGTGGCTGCAACTGCCGCTGTACCTGGGCCTGATCCTGGCGCAGGCGGTGTACGTGTTCCATTTCTGGGTGGAGCTGGTGCACCTGATCGAAGCCGCCTTCGGCAACACGGCGGCCCTGCAGAGCCTGGTGTCCAGCATTGGCTACAAGAGTGATTTCCAGGTCACCGCGCTCAACGAGACCATCATCATGCTGGTGGTGCTGGCGCTGATCGACGTGGTGATGATCTCCAACCTGCTGATCATGGTGATCGTGGGCGGCTACGAGACCTTTGTCTCGCGCCTGCACCTCGAAGACCACCCCGACCAGCCCGAGTGGCTGAGCCATGTGAACGCCTCGGTGCTCAAGGTCAAGCTGGCCACCGCCATCATCGGCATCAGCTCCATCCACCTGCTCAAGACCTTCATCAACGCCGCCAACTACGACCTCAAGGTGCTGATGTGGCAGACTATCATCCATGTGGTGTTCCTGCTCAGCGCCCTGGCGATTGCGCTGACCGACCGGCTGATGTCGCACTCGTCCGACAAGCACTGAGCACTGCGCTGGCTCCTGGGCCCCCAGCACCGCTGCGGGAGCCCCGGGCTCCAACAATTCAGTCAAAAAATGCCGGTAGCGCCGGCTGCATATGTACCGGCAGCTATCAAATTCGAAGTAAACACACCGTCAGCACACGGCGCCAGGGGCGCTCCCAGATTTCTCCTCAATCGGTAGGCACAGTGCGGTGCAGACCCATCCGAAGGAGAAATTCATGCCCCCTCTGTCCCCAACCACCGCTACCGCATCGGCACCCGCCGAGACCGCTGCCACCTCCAAAAACACGGCCACCAGCCGCCGCCTGGCACTCAGTGCCCTGGGCTCCCTGGGCGTCGCCACCCTGTGGGGCTGCGGCGGCGGCAGTGACAGCACCGACTCTGGCAGCGGCACGGACTCCGGGTCTGGCACCGGCAGCGGTACCGGATCGGGCACTGGCACCGGAACAGGCACAACCACCACCTGCTCCGTCGTCCCCGAAGAGACTGCAGGGCCCTACCCTGCCGACGGCTCCACGGCCAGCAACAACACCTACAACGTGCTCGCGCTCAGCGGCATCGTGCGCTCGGACATCCGCAGTTCAGTGGGTTCGTCCACCCAGGTCAGCGGCGTGCCGCTGTCCATAACCATCACGCTGACCAACACCAGCGCCAGCTGCGCGGCGCTGTCGGGCTACGCCATCTACCTGTGGCACTGCACGCAAGACGGCAACTACTCGGTCTACACCTCCAACAACATCGCCGACAACTACCTGCGCGGCGTGCAGGCCACGGACGCCAACGGCACCGTGACCTTCACCACCATCGTTCCGGGCTGCTATGCGGGCCGCATGCCGCACATGCACCTGGAGATCTACCCCACGCTGGCATCGGCCACCAAGGCCGCCAACAAGATCAAGACCACGCAACTGGCCTTCCCCACCGCACTACTCAGCAGCATCTACAGCAGCAATTCGGGCTACAGCGCCAGCGTGCGCAACCTGGCCTCCATGTCATTTGCCACGGACAACATCTTCAGCGATGGCACCACGCTGGAGATGACCACCATGCAGGCCAACACCGGCGGCGGCTACTCGGCCAGCATCACGATCTCGATCGCGGTCTGAGCCCCTCGTTTCTTCCATTCACCCTGTTGTTTCGATCACCAGAAAGACGCCCGATGTGCAAGATCCACACCCTTTTGGCCGCACTGGCCCTGGCATCCATCGCCGCAGCGTTCCCCAGCCACGCCCAGCCATCCCGCGGCACACCGCCCGCCCCGCCACCCGAGGCATACGCCGCCTGCAAGGGCAAGACCGAAGGCGCCTCCGTCACGCTGACCATGCCGGACGGCAAAAGCCTGGCGGGCACTTGCCGCACAATGGACGGCACCCTGGTGGCCATGCCCGCTGGCGGGCCTGGTGGCCCCGGCGCAGGTGGCCCGCCCCCCGCCCGCTGACCCACCATGCCGCCCCTGCGCTCCCTCGTCTCCGTGCCCCATCTGACGCTGCACCGCAAAGCCTTCATCGCCCTGGCCGCCCTGCTGCTGGCGTTGTTGCTGATCTTTGTGGGGTTCTCGCGCCTGGGCCTGCAGCGGGGCCTGGGGCCGTATGTGGCCGAGATCGAGCTGACCCGCATGGACTGGCTGGCCGAGCGCCTGCAGGCCCACCACACCCAGGCAGGCGGCTGGGACAGCCTGCGGGGGCAGTCGTCCCTGTGGGGACGGCTGACCCACCCGGGCGGCGGTCCACGCGGGCCGGGTGGCGCCCGCCCCCCCAGCGGTTCGCCGCCCGGCCTCCCGTCGGAGCCACCTGGCACGGCCGCCCCCCCTCCTTCCAATGCCAGTGACAGTGGCCGTGGCGCTGACCTTGGCAACAGCCCGCCCCCACCGCCACCCGGCGACCTGCGGCCCCTGGACCGGGGCCCAGCGCCACCCCAGCGCCACCCGGATGACATCTACCCCCGCCTGGGCCTGCTCGATGCACAAGATCAGCTGGTCGCAGGCACACCGCCCCAGCCGGGGGGCGCACGCCTGGCGTTGCGTGGCGCCGGTGGCCAGACCATCGGGCACCTGGTGCTGGCACCCCCGCAGGGCGTGCGCAGCGAGGCCGACCAGGCCTTTCTGGCCCAGCACCTGGGCTTTGTGGCGTGGACGGGCCTGGTCGGCCTGGCCCTGGCGCTGGTCCTGTCGGGCTGGCTCGCACGGCGCTGGCTGGCCCCGGTCGAGGCCCTGGCCACTGGCGCACGCGGCATTGCGCAGGGCCACCTGCACACCCGCGTGCCCGTGCACGGCAATGACGAGCTGGCCCAGCTGGCCCGCACCTTCAACACCATGGCCGAACAACTGGGCAGCATCGAAGCCAGCCGCCGCCAATGGCTGGGCGACGTGGCCCACGAGCTGCGCACGCCCCTGGCCGCCATGCGCGCCGAGATCGAGGCCGTGCAGGATGGCATCCGCCCCTTTGACGACAAGACCGCGCTGCGCCTGCACCGGCAGGTGATGCGCCTGATCCAGCTGGTGGGCGACCTGCGCGCCAGCCTGGATGCGGTGGGCACCAGCGCACCCTCGGCCCAGGTGCCCGTGCACCCGCTGTCGCTGCTGGCCGAGGCGCTGGCCTCCATGCGCCCGCGCTTGGCGCAGGCGGGCATCGATGTGGACACCAGCGGCCTGAACGCCCTGGCCGCACAAGGCGCCGCCCAGCCGGCCCCCCTGGTGCGCGGCGACGCGCAGCAGCTGCACCAGGTGTTTTTGAACCTGCTGGAAAACAGCCTGCGCTACACCGACGCGGGCGGCCTGCTGCGCATTGCGGCGCGCCTGCTGCCACCGGCCGATGGAGCCCCCCAGCTGCAGGTGCAGCTGGACGACAGCGCGCCCGGCGTGCCCGCGCACGAGCTGCCCCGTATCTTTGAGCGCCTGTACCGCGCTGAAACCTCGCGCAACCGCGACCACGGCGGATCAGGCCTGGGCCTGGCGATCTGCCGCGCCATCGTGCTCGCCCACGGCGGCACGCTGATGGCCGAGGCATCGCCCCTGGGCGGGCTGCGCATCACACTGAACTTGCCCCTTCTGGACAACCCGGCACCATGAGCCCACGCATCCTTGTCGTCGAAGACGAACCCGACATCGCCGCCATCGTGGTGGACTACCTGCGCCACGCGGGCTATGCGGTGGAGCACCAGGCCGAGGGCCGCGCCGCGCTGGCGAGCATGCTCACCACGCCGCCCGACCTCACGCTGCTGGACATCATGCTGCCCGGCATCGACGGACTGGAGATATTGCGCCAGGCGCGGCGCCACACGCAGCACCCCATCATCATGCTTACCGCCAGGGTGGAAGAGGTGGACCGCCTCATCGGGCTGGAGCTGGGCGCGGACGACTACATCTGCAAGCCGTTTTCGCCGCGCGAGGTAGTGGCCCGTGTCAAGGCCGTGCTGCGCCGCACCGCTGCAGCGCAGGAGGCTTCCTCCGCCAGCACACCACTTGCCGCATTGATGCTGGACGAGTCGCACTGGCAGGCCACGCTGCATGGCACGCCGCTGGGCCTCACGCGGCGCGAGTTCAAATTGCTGCAGGTGCTGGCGCGCCAGAAGGGGCGCATCTTGTCGCGGGCCCAGCTGCTGGACCAGGCCTATGACGACACGCTGGATGTGAACGAACGCGCCATCGACAGCCACATCAAGAACCTGCGCAAAAAGCTCAAGGCCGCCAGCGCAGACGGCAGCGACTGGATCCGCTCGGTGTATGGCGTAGGTTTTGCGCTGGACCCAAACCATGAGGGCCCGCCAGTGGCCTGACGGGCAGGCTGCCAGCGACACACCCCTGGGGCCGATAACTATCAATTTAATAGCTACTCAGGCATGTAGCACTAGCGCTACCTGCGCATTTGGCTCAAAAACGCCACGGTACCCCCCCCCAAACAGCCCTGCAGACTCAGCGCCCCACCATCTGCGCAGGCACCACCCACTGGTCAAACTGCTCGCCCGTCACATGCCCCGAGGCCACGGCGGCGGCGCGCAGGCTGGTGCCCTCCTTGTGCGCCTTCTTGGCAATGAAGGCGGCCTTGTCGTAGCCGATATGGGGGTTGAGTGCCGTCACCAGCATCAGCGACTGCTCCACCAGGTCGTTGATGCGCGCCTGGTTGGGCTCGATGCCCACGGCGCAGTGCTCGTTGAAGCTGGCCATGCCATCGGCCAGCAAGCGCACGCTCTGCAAGAAGTTGTGGATCACCATCGGGCGGAACACGTTCAGCTCGAAGTTGCCCGAGGCCCCGCCGATGTTGATGGCCACGTCGTTGCCCAGCACCTGCGCGCACAGCATGGTCAGCGCCTCGCACTGCGTGGGGTTGACCTTGCCCGGCATGATGGACGAGCCCGGCTCGTTCTCGGGGATGGTGATCTCGCCCAGCCCGCTGCGCGGGCCGCTGGCCAGCCAGCGCACGTCGTTGGCAATCTTCATCAGGCTGGCCGCCAGGGTCTTGAGCGCGCCATGGGCATGCACCAGCGCATCACAACTGGCCAGGGCCTCGAACTTGTTGGGTGCGGTGACCAACGGCAGGCCGGTCAGGTCGGCCAGCTCCTTGGCCACGGCCTGCGCATAACCGGCGGGCGCATTGAGCCCCGTGCCCACCGCCGTGCCACCCAAGGCCAGCTCGCCCAAATGGGGCAGCGCGGCGCGCACATGCTGCTCGCCATGCTGCAGCTGCGCCACCCAGCCCGAGATCTCCTGGCCCAGCGTGAGGGGGGTGGCGTCTTGCAGGTGCGTGCGGCCGATCTTCACGATGCCGTCAAACGCCTTCGCCTTGGCCGCCAGCGTGGTGCGCAGGCCGTGCAGCGCGGGCAGCAGGCGGTGCATCAGCGCGTCCACCGCGGCCAGGTGCATGGCGGTGGGGAACACATCGTTGCTCGACTGGCTCTTGTTCACCTCGTCGTTGGGGTGCACCAGTCGCGCTTCGCCGCGCGGGCCACCCAGCAGCTCGCTCGCCCGGTTGGCCAGCACCTCGTTCATGTTCATGTTGGTCTGCGTGCCCGATCCGGTCTGCCACACAACCAGCGGAAACTCCTGCAGGTGACCGCCTTCGATCACCTCGTCTGCCGCCGCAACGATGGCCGTGGTCTTGGCCGCGTCGAGCAGGCCCAGCGCGTTGTTCACATAGGCGCTGGCCCGCTTGACCTGGGCCAGCGCCCGGATCAGCTCCGGCGCCATGCGCTCGCCAGAGATGGCGAAGTGGTGCAGCGAGCGCTGTGTCTGCGCCCCCCACAGGCGCTGGGCAGGCACATCGATGGGGCCGAAGGTGTCTTTTTCGGTGCGGTATGCGGTCGCGTCGGGGGTAGAGGTCTTCACGGTGGGGCCTTGCGCGCTCGGTGAGCGGATGGGAATGAATGAAACACCAGCCCGCAGCATACCCACCGAAGGCCATGGCGCGCTACCACCCCCCATCGCCCCTGACAGGCCCGCGCAAGCCCGCCGGGAGATAATTCGGGGTTCGCGTTTTCCCTAAAACCCCCACCGCCATGACCACGACGACCATTCGCCAAGAAGACCTGATCGAATCCATTGCCGGCGCACTGCAGTACATCAGCTACTACCACCCCACCGACTACATCGCCCACCTGGCCCGCGCCTACGAGCGCGAGAAGAGTCCGGCGGCCAAGGATGCGATCGCCCAGATCCTGACCAACAGCAAGATGAGCGCCACCGGCCAGCGCCCCATCTGCCAGGACACCGGCATCGTCAACGTGTTCCTGAAAGTGGGCATGGACGTGCGCTGGGAAGGCTTCACGGGCAGCCTGGACGACGCCATCAACGAAGGCGTGCGCCGTGGCTACAACCACCCCGACAACACGCTGCGCGCCTCGGTCGTGGCCGATCCGCAGTTCGCCCGCAAGAACACCAAGGACAACACCCCTGCCGTGATCTTCACCGAGATCGTGCCCGGCAACACCGTGGACATCACCGTGGCGGCCAAGGGCGGCGGCTCGGAGAACAAGTCCAAGATGTACATGCTCAACCCCGGCGACAACGTGGTGGACTGGGTGCTCAAGACCGTGCCCACCATGGGCGCTGGCTGGTGCCCGCCCGGCATGCTGGGCATCGGCATTGGCGGTACGGCCGAAAAGGCCGTGCTCATGGCCAAGGAAAGCCTGATGGACGACCTGGACATGTACGAACTGCAGGCCAAGGCCGAAGCCGCCAAGACCGGCGGCCCCGCGCTCGACAAGGTCGAAGAACTGCGCCTGGAGCTGTTTGAAAAGGTCAACGCGCTGGGCATTGGCGCGCAAGGCCTGGGTGGCCTGACCACGGTGCTGGACGTCAAGATCAAGATGTACCCCACACACGCGGCCAGCAAGCCGATTGCGATGATCCCCAACTGCGCCGCCACACGCCACGCGCACTTCGTCATGGACGGCTCGGGCCCCGTGTACCTCACGCCCCCCAGCCTGGACCTGTGGCCCAACGTGAACTGGGCGCCCGACTACAACAAGAGCAAGAAGGTCAACCTCGACACCCTGACCAAGGAAGAAGTGGCCAGCTGGAAGCCCGGCGACACGCTGCTGCTTAACGGCAAGATGCTGACCGGCCGCGATGCTGCGCACAAGCGCATCCAGGACATGCTGGCCAAGGGCGAGAAGCTGCCTGTGGACTTCACCAACCGCGTCATCTACTACGTGGGCCCTGTGGACCCCGTCAAAGGCGAAGCCGTGGGCCCTGCAGGTCCCACCACCGCCACGCGCATGGACGGCTTCACCGAGATGATGCTGGCCCAGACCGGCCTGATCGCCATGGTGGGCAAGGCCGAGCGCGGCCCGGTCGCCATCGAGGCCATCAAGAAGCACCAGAGCGCCTACCTGATGGCCGTGGGCGGCGCCGCCTACCTCGTCTCCAAGGCCATCAAGACCGCGAAGGTCGTGGGCTTTGAAGACCTGGGCATGGAAGCCATCTACGAATTCGACGTGGTGGACATGCCTGTGACCGTGGCCGTGGATGCCGGCGGCACCAGCGCCCACATCACGGGCCCGGCCGAATGGCAAAAGCGCATCGCCTCGGGCGAGTTCAAGGGCATCGGCGTAGCAGCGGCCTGATGCATGGGTTGGTGCTGAGCCTGCCCAGCGCCAACCGCCGCAAAGCGCAATGACACAAACCGCCTTCGGGCGGTTTTTTTGTGGCTGCTCTGCATCCATCGGAGCCCTCGGTTCGGCAAAAATACCCACCCAGATCACTCCACATCACGCCGGCATTTGCCGCACCCACCATGCTTTTGGACCATTGGTTTGCGCAGCCCCTGCGACATATACCGCGCGCCTTGCTGCTGGCAACCCTGATCGGCACCCTGCCCCTGTCCGCCAGCGCCAACCCGCCCATGGTCCCGCAGCGCGATGCGCAGACCGCCTTTGGCGGCACACTGCCTGCCCGCGATGCGGCCCTGCTGGACGCCAGCCTGACCTCGCACATAGAACGCCAGCGGCTGCTCAACAGCCAGCGCCTGGCTGGCAGCAGCTCTCGCACGCTGGACTTTTTTGCCAAGACCTTCACCGTGATCCGTGGCGGCAAGCGCACAGTGTTTGACGCCGAATTGCTGGGCACTTGGTGGCCCGAAGACCGGCGCTGGGAATGGACGGCCGTAGAGCGCACCTGGAACGACCCGGACCTGAAAGACCCGAAGCGCAAGTCGTTTGCCACCGGCAGCGCACAGACTCGCCTCTACGGGCGCGAGCACGGCATCGACATCCTGCAGGCTGACACTGCGCAATTGGCGAGCGAAGAGGCCGCGTGGTACTTGTGCGCGTTCGCAGCGCAACTCCACCAGGCCACCGGCGTGCTGGTGGGCATCAGCCGCGAGCAGGTCGCAGGCGGCAAAGACGGGCAAACGGCTGTGGTCAAACGCTACTACCTGCTGTCGCACCCGAAAGTCACAGAAGCGCCGGCGGCCGGTGATACTGGTAAGGCCAAAGCGCCCGCGCGCTGACCCATCCGTCCCACGTGCTCCATAGCGTCGCCGGTCACGGCGCAGCACCACACTTCATCGCGCAGCCCGCGCTTTCGCTCATTCCACAACAGAACGCAGCGCACACAGCCTGCCGCTGCGGTTTTCCTACAATCCAGCCTTTTGTCCAACCATGGGCTCCCTGATGCCGCTGGCCTCTTCTCCTATCGGTGTGTTTGACAGCGGCGTCGGCGGGCTGAGCGTGTTGCGTGCCCTGCTGGCTGCGATGCCCCACGAGCGCTTCGTGTACCTAGCCGACAGCGCCAACGCCCCCTACGGCGAGCGTGGCGACGCCTATGTGGCCGCCCGCACCCATGCCATCACCCAGTACCTGTGCGAGCAGCACCACATCAAGGCCCTGGTGGTGGCCTGCAACACGGCCACCGCGGCTGCCATTCATGAGGTGCGCAGCAGCCATCCGGAGTTGCCCCTGGTGGGCCTGGAGCCCGCCATCAAGCCCGCGCTGGCGGTGACCCGAACAGGGCATGTGGGTGTCATCGGCACCCGGGGCACGCTGACCAGTGCCAAGTTCGGCAAGCTCATGACCTCACTGGCCGATCAAGCCCATTTCGTGGTGCAGCCTTGCGATGGTCTGGCGCACGCCATTGAGCGCAGCGTGGCACTGCCAGTCACCGCCCCCGGCAGCCCCGTCGATGCCACGGAGACTGGGGCGCTGTGCGAACGTTATCTCCAGGCCATGGGTAGTTTTGGTACAGGCTCGGGGCAGATGGATACCCTGGTGCTGGGCTGCACCCACTACATCTTTGTGGCCCACGAGCTGCGGGCGATAGTGGGCCCCGACGTTCAGTTCATTGAAACTGGAGGACCCGTGGCGCGCCAGACGCGGCGGGTGCTGGAGGCCGCAGGCCTGCTCGCTGTGCCCGAGCCATCGGACCCGGGCGATCAACCGCCGCCCCTCAATGGCAACCCGTCGGTGCAACTGCTCACCACGGGCCCGGTGGCCATGCTGGAGGCAGCAGCCCAACGCTGGTTGGACCTGCCCCCCAGCCAGTGCCGGAGCGTTTCAGTTCCCTGATTCAGCCTCTATCTGCTTCTGGCGCATGATCCATATGCGCCAGCTGCTATCATTTATGAAGCAACTGGGCGTGACGGCTCTGAGTCTTCAGGACGCGCCGCTGCCCCATAGCCGGGTGCCCGCCTGCTCCACGTGGGTGAGGTACAGGCGCAGGTCGAACTCGTACTGGTGGTACTGCGGCTCCATGTGGGTGCAGAGCTGGTAGAAGGCTTTGTCGTGGTCCTTCTCGCGCAGGTGGGCCAGCTCGTGGACAACGATCATGCGCAGGAACTCTTCGGGCGCCTGCTTGAACATCGCGGCAATGCGAATCTCATGTTTGGCTGCCAGCCGGTTGCCCTGCACGCGCGACACTGCCGTGTGCAAACCCAGCGCGTGGCGCACCACATGGATCTTGTTGTCGAACAGCACCTTGTTGACCGTGCCCGCATTGCGCAGGTAGCGTGCCTTGAGCTCCAGCGCATAGTCGTAGAGCGCCCTGTCACTGCGCACGGCGTGCGCCTGCGGATACTTGCGCTGCAGCACTGCTCCGAGCTTTCCCTTTCCCAGCAGATCGCGCGCCTGGTCCTGCAACGAAGCGGGGTAAGAACGCAGATACGGAAGATCAGTGCTCATGGGCAATACGGCAGCGGCAGGCAGGACAAGGGGCGGTGCGACCGCAAAAGGGCATCGACGCGCTTGGAGAATTTGCCCAATGCCTGGGAGAGCTCTACGGGAGATGCGCAGCATGGCTTGCGCCAACACTCAGCGCAACACGCCCACGCAGATCAGTGCAAGTGGCGCGGACGACGCCCACCACCACCGCCGTGACCACCACCTGGGCCCCCAGGACCACGCGGGGGCTTGCCGATCTCCAGCGAGTTCACCAAGGCATCAAAACGCTGGCTGAACAGCTTGTCGATCTCAGCGACCACGCCGCCCAGCTCGGCGCCATCAAAGTGGCGCTCCATCATGTTCACCACGTCTTGCACCAGCAGATCACGCTGCACCTGCATGATGGCAGCGGGCGTGGGGCCCACGAAAAGCATCACAAAGTCATCGCGCGACTCGGTGCCCTGCTCTTCTTCGTCTTCATCAAAGTCGGTGTCGTAGAAAGTGACCTCGATCGCAGCCCCTTGCTCGGCCAGCTCATTGAGGCTCATGCACATCTCGTCGAGCGACTGGCGGAAATCCTCGTCACCACGCACCGTCCAGCACATCTGCAGCAAGTGTTCCTGCGCGTCGTACTTGATGCCGGGCTCTTCCTCATAGGCGCTGGCCGCGCCATCGGCCAGCGAGCGGGCTCCGGCATATTTCCACAGGGGTTTGAGCGCCTCTTGGAGCTGATCAAAACTGACATCAGCACGCAAGAGAACCTGTCCGTGGACGTGGATTTCGAAAGGAGCGTTGTAACTTGACATGATTGAATCGTAGTGGTGCCCCGAGCCGGGGTCGAACCGGCACGCCCCTTTTCAGGAAAGCGGCGGATTTTAAGTCCGCAGTGTCTACCAATTTCACCATCGGGGCGCCGGCTGCTGAGCGCATACCTGTGCGTTGCAGCGTAACCCGGGCAGCGCGTGCGCGCAATGCCCTGTCGCATCTCTGGTCGGGACCGCTGTTTGACAACAGCACGCTCCGAACCGCCAAGAAAAAAGGGAAGCCTAAGCTTCCCTTTTCAAATATGGA
>NZ_JBXAGA010000002.1:0-275308 GCF_058793595.1 Acidovorax sp. GW835-FHT14G06 | reverse complement strand
AGCGGGAAAAGAGTCTCGAACTCTCGACCTCAACCTTGGCAAGGTTGCGCTCTACCAACTGAGCTATTCCCGCATTTTCTGATTTCTCTAACGTTTCCGTTAGTGCTTATCAGCAAGCCTCAAATTATATAACTATTTTTGACCGTATTCGATTGCAAGCCAAAAAATTTCCATCCAACCACCATCCATCGACACGATCCCTGCGAACGTCTCGGCCCAGAGGCTTTGATCGCTTCACTGCTGCAGACCATATCTGGAGGCGCGGTCCGGAGTCGAACCGGACTAACCGGATTTGCAATCCGGGGCATAACCGCTTTGCTACCGCGCCAGGAACTCTCATTCCTCTGACAAAAAAGGGAAGCAACTGCTTCCCTTTTTGTGGAAATTGGAGCGGGAAAAGAGTCTCGAACTCTCGACCTCAACCTTGGCAAGGTTGCGCTCTACCAACTGAGCTATTCCCGCATTTACCGAAGCCTTACATTGTACAACGTTTGCTGCGATGGAATGAATTGTAGCGCATTTTTTGGGAGTTCCCAAAAAAATTGCGTCAATGTTTCAATCCATCGGCCGTGGCGGACGACACCGCTGCCTTGTCCGTCGACACAGGCACCGCAGCAGCCACTGCAACCTCTTCATCCGTCAGCGGCACGGGCTTGCTCTCCAGCGCCACTTCCAGCACCTTGTCGATCCACCGCACGGGCACGATCTCCAGGCCGCTCTTCACGTTGTCCGGAATCTCGGCGAGGTCCTTCACATTCTCTTCAGGGATCAGCACGGTCTTGATGCCACCGCGCAATGCGGCCAGCAGCTTTTCCTTGAGGCCACCAATGGCCGTCACCTCGCCACGCAGCGTGATCTCGCCTGTCATGGCTACATCGCCGCGCACAGGGATACCCGTGAGCGCAGAAACAAACGCGGTAGTCATCGCAGCCCCCGCGCTGGGGCCGTCCTTGGGGGTGGCACCGTCTGGCACGTGAATGTGGATGTCGCGCTTTTCGAACGTTTCATCCTTGATACCCAGCATGCGCGCTCGGCTGCGTACCACCGTACGGGCAGCCTCCACGGATTCCTTCATCACATCACCCAGCGAACCCGTGCGCGTAATCACACCCTTGCCCGGCATGATGGCCGCCTCGATGGTCAACAGATCTCCACCCACCTCGGTCCAGGCCAAGCCTACTACCTGCCCCACCTGGTTTTGCAGCTCCGCACGGCCATAGGTGTACTTGCGCACGCCCAAAAAGTCCGGCAGGTTGTCAGCCGTGACCACCACCTGCGGCTCCAGTTTCTTGAGCTGCAGGCCCTTGACCACCTTGCGGCAAATTTTGGACAGCTCGCGCTCGAGCGAACGCACACCCGCTTCACGGGTGTAGTAACGCACCATGTCGCGCACTGCAGGCTCGGTGATGAGCAGTTCTTCGTCCTTCACACCATTGTTCTTGAGCTGCTTGGGCAGCAAGTACTTCATGGCGATGCTGGTTTTCTCGTCTTCGGTGTAGCCCGACAGGCGAATCACTTCCATGCGGTCAAGCAGTGCCGGCGGAATGTTCATCGAATTCGATGTGGCGACGAACATCACATCGCTCAGGTCGAAGTCCACCTCGACGTAGTGGTCGCCAAAGGTGTGGTTCTGCTCGGGGTCCAGCACCTCCAACAGAGCGCTCGACGGATCGCCCCGGAAGTCAGTACCCAGCTTGTCGATCTCGTCCAGCAGGAACAGCGGATTGCGCGTGCCCACCTTGGACAGGCTCTGCAGCACCTTGCCCGGCAGCGCACCGATGTAGGTGCGGCGATGCCCGCGGATCTCGGCCTCGTCGCGCATGCCGCCCAGGGCCATGCGCACGTACTTGCGGCCGGTGGCCTTGGCGATCGATTGCCCCAGCGAGGTCTTGCCCACGCCAGGAGGGCCCACCAGGCACAGGATAGGCGCTTTCACCTTGTCCACGCGCTGCTGTACCGCGAGGTATTCAAGGATGCGGTCCTTGACCTTGTCGAGGCCGTAGTGGTCTTCGTTGAGGACGCCCTCGGCGTTGACCAGGTCGTGCTTGATCTTGGTCTTCTTGCTCCACGGCAGAGCGGTCAGCACGTCAATGTAGTTGCGCACCACCGTCGCTTCGGCCGACATGGGCGACATCAGCTTGAGCTTTTTGAGTTCGGCCTCGGCCTTCTTGCGCGCCTCGGCCGGCATCTTGGCCAACTTGATCTTTTTCTCGATCTCTTCGATGTCTGCGCCTTCGTCGCCCTCGCCCAATTCCTTCTGGATGGCCTTGACTTGCTCGTTCAGATAGAAGTCACGCTGGTTCTTCTCCATCTGGCGCTTGACGCGGCCACGGATTTTCTTGTCCACGTTGAGGATGTCCACCTCGCGGTCAAGCTGCTCGAACAGGTTTTCGAGGCGCGCCTTCACATCCGAAAGATCCAGCACCACCTGCTTGTTCTCGAGCTTGAGGGGCAAGTGCGCGGCGATGGTGTCCGCCAGACGACCTGGGTCGTCAATGCTGGAGATGGAAGTCAAAATTTCCGGCGGGATCTTCTTGTTGAGTTTGACGTACTGGTCAAACTGCTGCATCACCGCGCGGCGCAGGGCCTCGATTTCGCTGGGCTTGTTGGCTTCGGGGGTCGCCTCCACCGGCGTCACGGTGGCCATGAAATGCGTCTCCGCATCTTCAATGGAAGCTACCAGGGCGCGCTGCTGGCCTTCCACGAGCACCTTCACGGTGCCGTCGGGCAGCTTGAGCATCTGCAAGATGGTGGAGACACATCCCACATCGAACATGTCGGCCACCGAGGGCTCATCCTTGGCAGCGGCTTTTTGGGCCACCAGCATGATGCGGCGGTCGGCCTCCATGGCCATCTCAAGGGCCTTGATGCTCTTGGTGCGGCCCACGAAAAGCGGGATCACCATGTGAGGGAATACCACCACATCGCGCAAAGGCAAGAGCGGCAGATCAATAGGGGTGGCTGGCAGGGGGGTATGTCCGGACATGGAAATCCTCAAAGTACTCTGTGGAAGTGGGTCCACATGTGGGGATTTTCAACCCTTGCACGCAGCCGTACTGGCGCAAGGGTTGATGGTTCAAAGGGCGACAACAAGGCGCCCGCTCCGGTCTTCTCAGGCCTTTTTGGCCGCTTCGCGGTATACAAGCAGCGGCGGCTTGTTTTCTTCGATGGTGGATTCATCTACCACCACCTTCTCGACGTTGCTGGTATTGGGCAGGTCGAACATCGTACCGATCAGCGATTGCTCCAGGATCGAACGCAGGCCGCGAGCGCCTGTCTTGCGGGCCAGCGCCTTGCGGGCAATGGCTTTCAGGGCAGCGGGGCGGATTTCGAGGTCCACGCCTTCCATGGCCAGGAGCTTGCTGTACTGCTTGACCAGCGCGTTCTTCGGCTCAGTCAGGATCTCCACCAACGCATCTTCACTCAGTTCAGCCAGTGCCGTCACGACGGGCATCCGGCCCACCAGTTCAGGAATCAGGCCGAACTTGATCAGGTCTTCGGGTTCGATTTCGGTGAACACCTCGGTCAGCGACCGCTGCTTCTTGCTCTTGACCGATGCGCCAAAGCCGATGCCCGAGGCCTCGGTGCGGTTCTCGATGACCTTCTCCAGCCCTGCAAACGCACCACCACAGATGAACAGGATGTTGGTCGTGTCGATCTGCAAAAAGTCCTGGTTCGGATGCTTGCGACCACCTTGTGGCGGCACGCTGGCCATGGTGCCTTCGATGAGCTTGAGCAGCGCCTGCTGCACGCCCTCACCAGACACATCGCGAGTGATGCTCGGGTTGTCCGACTTGCGCGAGATCTTGTCGATCTCATCAATGTAGACGATGCCTCGCTGGGCACGCTCGACTTCGTAGTTGCAGCTTTGCAGCAGCTTCTGGACGATATTTTCCACGTCCTCGCCCACATAGCCAGCCTCGGTCAGCGTGGTGGCATCGGCCATCACAAAGGGCACGTCCAGCATGCGCGCCAGGGTCTGGGCCAAAAGCGTCTTGCCCGAACCCGTGGGACCGATCAGCAGGATGTTGCTCTTGGACAGTTCCACGTCGTCCTTGTGGGCCTTGTCCTTGTGGCGCAGGCGCTTGTAGTGGTTGTACACCGCCACCGCCAACGTGCGCTTGGCCACGTCCTGGCCAATCACGTAGTTGTCGAGGTTGGCCTTGATCTCGACCGGCGTGGGCAGGTCGCTGCGGCCTTCTCGGGCCAGGTCACCGGCCGGCAGTTCGTCGCGGATGATCTCGTTGCACAGGTCAATGCACTCGTCGCAGATAAAGACCGACGGACCGGCGATCAGCTTCTTCACTTCATGCTGGCTTTTGCCGCAAAAAGAGCAGTAAAGGGTTTTTTCGCTGGAAGAGCCTTTTTTCTCGGCCATGGGGGCAATGCCTTGCTTGTTTCGGAAAGTTGTCGGGATGATAACCAAATAAAAAACGGCGTCTTCCCCTCGGGAAAACGCCGCTTCGTCGCCCTCAGGCGATCAGGCGCGTTGGCTGATCACCTGATCGACCAGACCATAGTCCTTGGCTTCGTCGGCCGAGAGGAAATAGTCACGCTCGGTGTCGCGCTGGATCTTCTCCAGCGGCTGTCCGGTGCGCTCGGCGAGGATCTTGTTAAGCTGTTCGCGGGTCTTGAGGATCTCGCGGGCGTGAATCTCGATCTCGGTGGCTTGGCCTTGCATGCCGCCCAATGGCTGATGGATCATGACTTTGGAGTTGGGCAGCGCAAAACGCTTGCCCTTGGCGCCCGCCGCCAGCAGGAATGCACCCATGCTGGCCGCCATGCCGGTGCACAGGGTCGAGACATCGGGCTTGATGAAGTTCATAGTGTCAAAAATCGCCATGCCGGCGCTCACCGAACCGCCGGGCGAGTTGATGTAGAACGAAATGTCCTTATCGGGGTTTTCGCTCTCCAGGAACAGCAGCTGCGCCACCACGAGGTTGGCAGTCTGGTCATTGACCGGACCCACCAGAAAAATCACGCGTTCCTTGAGCAGGCGCGAGTAGATGTCATAGGACCGTTCGCCACGGCCCGACTGCTCGATGACCATGGGGACCATGCCCAGGCCTTGTGTTTCCAATGCGCTCATGTATTTCTCCAGTCAAGCAGGTACTGTACCCAGAAATGAATTGGGGCTTGTGCACGAAAGCACAAGCCCCTGGTGTGTCTTGACAACCAGAACCGGGCAGTTGCACGAGGCAGACCACCCAACCCGAGGGCCTATCAGCCCTGCTGCGCCATCAGGTCGTCGAAGGAGATAGCCTTCTCGACCACCTTGGCCTTGGACAGTACGAATTCGGTCACGTTGTTTTCGATGACAACGGCTTCGACTTCGGCCAGGCGCTGACGGTCACCGAAGTACCAACGCACCACGTCTTCGGGCTTCTCGTAGCTGGCGGCCAGCTCGTCGATGTGGGCCTTGAGCTGCTCGGGCTTGGCCTGCAGCTCATTGGCGCGCACCAGCTCGGCCAGCACCAGGCCCAGGCGCACACGGCGCTCGGCCTGGGGACGGAACACGTCTTCAGGGATCTCGGCCTTGTCGGCGTCCTTGATGCCACGTTGCTTGAGTTCGGCGCGGGCACCTTCCATCAGGCGGGCAATTTCAGCCTGGATGCTGGAATTGGGCAGGTCCAACTCGGCCTTGGACACCAGGGCGTCCATCACGGCAGCCTTGTTGCGGGCCAGCAAGCGGAACTTGACTTCGCGCTCCAGGTTCTTCTTGATGTCGGCGCGCAGGCCATCCACGGAACCGTCGGCAATGCCCAGCGACTTGGCCAGAGCGTCATTCACTTCGGGCAGGTGGGCCGCTTCGATCTTCTTGATGGTCACCAGGAAGTCGGCGGTCTTGCCAGCGACGTCCTTGCCGTGGTATTCGGCAGGGAAAGCCAGGGGGAAAGTCTTGCTTTCGCCGGACTTCATGCCACGCACCGCGTCTTCAAATTCCTTGAGCATCTGGCCTTCGCCAACCAGGAACTGGAAGTCTTCGGCCTTGCCGCCGTCAAAGGGTTCGCCATCGATCTTACCTTCGAAGTCCACGGTCACGCGGTCACCGTCTTGGGCAGCGGCGTCAATGGCGCGCTGGGCGAAGCTGCGGCGCTGCTTGCGCAGGATGTCGATGGTCTTGTCGATGGCGCTGTCCGTCACTTCAGACGAGAGCTTTTCGACTTCGGCGTCCGACAGGTCAGCAATCTTGACTTCGGGGAACACTTCGAAGATGGCGTCAAAAGTCACCTGGCCTTCAGGGGCGCCTTCTTTTTCAGTGATGCGGGGCTGGCCGGCAACACGCAGGTTGGCTTCATTGGCAGCCACGGCAAAGGCCTCACCCACCTTGTCGTTCAGCACTTCGTACTGCACCGAGTAGCCGTAACGCTGGGCCACCACGTTCATGGGCACCTTGCCGGGACGGAAACCGTCCATCTTGACCGTGCGGGCAAGGCGCTTGAGGCGCGTGTCCACTTCGGACTGGATCAGGGTGACGGGCACGCTCAGCGTGATCTTGCGCTCGAGCTTCTCAAGGGTTTCAACAGTAACGGCCATGGCTATTCCTCTTATGAATGTGGATCGTGCTGGCTGCAGCGCAGCAGCGCCGTGTTCCGCAAAGTCTCACATGGGTGGTGCGCGGGGGGGGACTCGAACCCCCACACCATTGCTGGCGTCAGGACCTAAACCTGGTGCGTCTACCAATTTCGCCACCCGCGCGGTTCTACAAACAAACAGGCGGCAACCTCAGCTGCCGCCTGTGTGAAATCGGTCAACCTTCTATTTTACCTGATGCGGACGCCCTGTCGGTCAAGCAGCACCAGGAACCTCTGGCGCAGGTCGTTTGACACGGAACCAGGCCGCATACATTGCAGGCAGCGCCAGCAGCGTCAGCACCGTGGCCACCACCAGCCCGCCCATGATGGCAACGGCCATCGGGCCCCAGAACACGCTGCGCGACAGCGGGATCATGGCCAGCACGGCGGCAGCGGCGGTGAGCACGATGGGGCGCAGACGGCGCACGGCCGATTCCACAATGGCATCCCAGGCGGGCACGCCCCGGGCGCGGTCCTGCTCGATCTGGTCGATCAGGATCACCGAATTGCGCTGGATCATGCCCATGAGCGCAATCACCCCCAGCAGCGCCACAAAGCCAAAGGGGCGGTTGAGCAGCAGCAGCGCCGCCGCTACTCCCGCCAGGCCCAGCGGCCCAGTCAGGAACACCAGCATCGCCCGGCTGAAGCTGTGAAGTTGCAGCATGAGCAAGGTGAAGGTGATGAACAGCATGATGGGGATGCCCGCCGCGATCGAGGCCGATCCCTTGGAGCTTTCCTCCACAGCGCCCGCCACTTCGATGCGGTAGCCCGTCTGCCCCGCCGAGCGCCACTTGGCCTCGATCTCCTTCAGTGCCGGCTGCAGCGCTGCCGTCACCGTGGCGCCCTGCAGGCCCTCGGTCACATCGCCTTGCACGGTGATGGCGTAGTCGCGGTTTTCGCGCCACATCACGCCCGGCTCCCAGGTGAACACGGGCTTGGCGATCTGTGTGAGCGGGATCGACTTGCCAGAGGCCGTGGGCAGGTAGGCATTGGCAATGTCGGTGATGGCGTTGCGCTCATCCAGCGGCTGGCGCAGCAGGATGTCGATGAGTTTGTCGCCCTCGCGGTACTGGCCCACCTGCGTGCCCGACAGGATGGTCTTGGACGCCTGCGCGATGGACTGGCTGGTCACCCCCAGGGCGCGCGCCTTGGCCTGGTCCACCTCCAGGCGCAACACCTTCACGGACTCGTTCCAGTTGTCGTTCACGCCGCGCATGTTGGGGTTCTGGCGCAGCTGGGCCTTGACCTCGTCCGCACGCTCACGCAGCACCAGCGGGTCGGGGCCCACCACGCGGAACTGCACGGGGTACGGCACCGGCGGGCCGTTGGGCAGCAGCTTGACGCGCCCACGCACTTCCGGGAACTCCTGCGCCAGCAGCGCGGGCAACTTCACGCGCAGCGATTCACGAATCTTCAGGTCCTGTGGCACCACAATGAACTGCGATACGTTGCTCTGCGGGAACACCTGGTCCAGCGGCAGATAGAACCGTGGCACGCCAGAGCCCACCCAGGTGCTCACCGTGTTCACGCCTGGCTCGGACAGCAGTCGCTGCTCCACGCGCTTGGTGACGGCCTCGTTGCCTGCGAACGATGTGCCTTCGGGGAACCAGATGTCCACAAGGATCTCGGGCCGACTGGAATCAGGGAAGAACTGCTGCTGCACCTTGCCCATGCCCACGATGCCCAGCGCAAACGTCAGCACCGTGGCGCCAATGGTGATCCAGCGGTGCTCCACGCACCAGTTCACCAGACGGCGGAAGGCCGTGTAGAACGGGCTGTCGAACACTTCGTGCGGGTCGTCCGTGACGCCCTTGTTGGCCTGGGCGGCCAGCACATGGGGCGGCACCTTGAGCAGCAGCGTGCCCAGGTACGGCACAAAGTACACCGACACGATCCAGCTCAGTACCAGCGCAATCACCGTCACGGCGAAGATGGCAAAGGTGTATTCGCCCGTCACCGACTTAGCGATGCCAATGGGCAGAAAGCCGGCTGCGGTGATCAACGTGCCCGTCAGCATCGGCATGGCCGTGATCTCGTAGGCAAACGTGGCGGCACGCACCTTGTCGTAGCCCTCTTCGAGCTTCAGCACCATCATCTCCACCGCAATGATGGCGTCGTCCACCAGCAGCCCCAACGCGATGATGAGCGAGCCCAGAGAAATCTTGTGCAGGCCGATACCCCAGTACCACATGGCCAGAAAGGTCACCGCCAGCACCAGCGGGATGGTGATACCCACCACCAGCCCCGGGCGCGGGTCGATGTACCAGCGCTTCCACAAGGGCTGGTTGCCGGGACGCTTGTGCAGACCCAGGCTGATGAAGCTCACGGCCAGCACGATGACCACGGCTTCGATCAGCACCTTGACGAACTCATTCACCGAGGTGGACACCGCCTTGGGCTGGTCTTGCACGTTGACCAGCTTCACCCCCGCCGGCAGCGTGCCAGCGATGCGGTCGGTGGTGGTGTGCAGGGCCTTGCCCAGCGCAATGATGTCGCCACCCTTGGCCATGGAGACACCCAGCGCAATCACCTCGCGCCCCTGGTGGCGCACCTTCACGCCCGGTGGGTCCACATAGCCGCGCTGCACTTCGGCGATATCGCCCAGCCGCAGCTGCGCGCCTGACGGGCCACGGATCGGCATCGCGCGCAGGTCCTCGATGGCGTTGAACTGGCCTTGCACGCGCACCTGCACCTGGTCTTGCGGGGTCTGGATGGCGCCAGCACTCTCCACGGCGTTTTGCTGGCCCAGCTGGGCCAGCACCTGGTTCATGTCCAGGCCCAGTTGCGACAGGCGCTTTTGCGAGATTTCGATGAACAGCTTCTCGTCCTGCACGCCAAACAACTCGACCTTGGCCACATCGGGCACACGCAGCAGCTGCTGGCGAGCGTCGTCGGCAAATTGTTTGAGCTCGGCGTAGCTGAAGCCCTCGGACTCCAGCGCATAGATCACGCCATACACATCCCCAAAGTCGTCATTGAAGAACGGGCCCTGGATGCCCTGCGGCAAGGTGTACCGCATGTCGCCCACCTTCTTGCGCACGCTGTACCAGACGTTGGCGACCTCGCTCGCCTTGGACGAGTCCTTGATCTGGAAAATGATCTGCGACTCACCGGGCTTCGAATAACTGCGGATCTTGTCCGCATAGGGCACCTCTTGCAGCGTGCGCTCGATCTTGTCGGTGACCTGCTCGGCCACCTGCTGCGCCGTGGCGCCGGGCCAATACGTGCGCACCACCATAGCGCGGAAGGTGAAGGGCGGGTCCTCGTCCTGCCCCAGCTGGAAGTAGGCGGCAAAGCCCAGAAGCATCAGCACCACCATCAGGTAGCGCGTGAGGGCGGGATGGTCGAGCGCCCATTTGGAGAGGTTGAACCCCTCTTTGGGTTGGATTTGCGTCATGGCAGGCCTCAGTTGGCGGCAGACGCCGTGGCGGTGGCGGGTGCGGCGGGAGCCACAGAAGCTGATGGCACCGCAGGCATCGCTACAGTTTCAGGAGCTGTCTGCGCTTTATTCACCGGCGCTTGCGCCACTTTGGGCTGATATACCATCACTTTTTGGCCTGGGGACAGCACATGCACGCCGGTAGCCACCACCTGCATACCGGGGGTCAGGCCTGCAGCCACCACGGCGTCGTTGCCGTCGGCCGTGGCAATCTGCACCACCTGCGACTTGACGGTGCTGGTCGCAGGGTCGTACACCCACACGGCGGTGGACTGGCCCTCCTGCCGCAGGGCGCTGGTGGGCAGCTTGATAGCGGCAATGCCTGCGTGGCTCAGTGCCTTGGGCGTGGCGTACACGGTGGCGCCCAGCGCTGGGGCGTCCGCAGCGTCAATGGCCACCTTGACCTGGAAGGTGCGCGTGGCAGCGTCGGCGCTGGCAGCCACCTCGCGAACGCGGCCCGTCAGGGTCGCTCCGCCAGACCAGCCGCGCACGGCCACCTCGGAGCCCGTCGTGATCTGGGCCACCTTGTCCTCGGGCACGGCAAACACCACGTCGCGCGGGCCATCCTGCGCAATGCGCACCACCGGCGCGCCGGCCGACACCACCTGTCCCGGCTCCGCGTCGATGCCCGTCACCACGCCCGACACGTCGGCCACCAGCGTGGTGTAGGCCGCCTGGTTGCCCTGCGACGACAGCTGCGCGCGCGCCTGGTCCAGCGTGGCCTGCGCCGCCTTGAGCGTGGCCTCGCGGCGTTCCAGCTCGGCACCGCTGATGAAGTTCTGGTCCTTGAGCGCCTGGTAGCGCTTGAGGTCTGCCGCCGCCAGATCACGCTGCGTGGTGGCCGATGCCAGTTGCGCACGCGCTGCATCAGCCGCCAGCTGGTAGTCCTTGGGGTCCAGTTGCGCCAGCACCTGCCCTGCTTTCACGCGCTGACCCAGCTCAGCCTGGCGCTGCACGATCTTGCCCGCCACGCGAAAACCGAGGCGCGACTCCACCCGCGCACGCACCTCGCCCGAATACTCCAGGCTGGACTGCAGCGTACCCACGCCCACCGTGAGCAGCTTGACGGAGCGCACCGGCTCCTCGGGCGGTGCGGGACGCGAACAGGCGGCCAGCACGGTAGCGGTGGCCAGCACCAGCAAAAACCTGGAATGCCGTGAAGAGGGCCGCAGGGCGGAGGATGTGCGCATGGGAAATCCGGTGAATAAAGAGGGGGCCACAAGGATCAACAAGCAAAACGCAGGCCGGAACGCCCGCGCAGCGACGGTACACCAGGCGCCGACTGACAAGCCACCCGCAGTTGCGCAGGCAGCGTATGAACGGACCCAGGGGCCAGCCGCCTTGTCCCCCATTGGATTGGCTCTTATGATTACTGACTGACCGGTTAGTAATCTATGAGAAGCCCTTGGCATTGTCAAGCGACAATCCGGGGTGTGAACGACCGTCCCAGCCCCTCCCCCCATCCCGACGCAGCGTCCACGCCACAGCCCACCGCGACTGAGGCGGTGGCGCCACCTGTCACCCACTACGAAAACTTCCCCGTCGCGTCGCTGCTGTGCCCGCCCCACCTGCGCCAGCCGATTACCGCCATCTACGGTTTTGCGCGCACGGCAGACGACATTGCCGACGAAGGCGATGCCCTGCCCGCCGCCCGGCTGGCAGACCTGGCGGCCTACCTGGCCGATCTGCGCGCGATTGCCCAGGGCCAGGCGCCCTCGCCCCGCTGGGCCAGCGTGTTTTTGCCGCTGCAAGGCGTGTTGCGCAGCCACCAGCTGCCCGTGCCGCTGCTCGAAGACCTGCTCAGCGCCTTTGCCCAGGACGTCGAGAAAACCCGTGACGGCGAGGGCTACGCCGACCGCGACGAGCTGCTGGACTACTGCCGCCGCTCGGCCAACCCCGTGGGCCGGCTGCTGCTGCACCTGTATGGCGTGCACGACGCCGAGGCGCTGCGCCAGAGCGACGCCATCTGCACGGCGCTGCAGCTCATCAACTTCTGGCAGGACCTGTCCGTGGACATTCCCCGGGGCCGCCACTATCTGCCGCGCTCCGACTGCGTAGCGTATGGCGCCTGCCAGTCCGAGCTGCTGGCGCTGCAAAGCAACCGCGAAAACGCCCGCCTGATTGCCGACTGCGCCCACTGGGCGCGCACCACCATGCAAAGCGGCGCCCCCTTGGTGCACCGCCTGCCCGGCCGCGCCGGCTGGGAACTGCGGCTGGTGGTGCAAGGCGGCCTGCGCATCCTCGACAAGGTCGAGGCCCTCAAAGGAGGCAGCCTGCACACCCGGCCCAAGCTCCATGGGTGGGACTGGTGCGTGATGCTGGGCCGCGCGCTGGTGATGTAAGAAAGATTCATGGGCAGCAAGGCGGGCTCACACAATGGCCTGCCAACGCAGCACGCAGTGCCAAATCGGCCTGTAGCGCATGATTCATATGCGCTAATAGCTACTTAATTGATAGCGAATTATTGGGATGCCTCTCGCCCTTGACCCGGCAGGGGCAGGGATTGCGAGCATGCCCCGGCCACCGCACCCGGTTAGCCTCGCGGCCACCGTGGCAGGGCGGCGGCCAACACCCCACCATGCCGGCCCGTGCCCGCGCGCCACAAGCGCTGCGGCACTCTCCCGAACCAACCGGTGCTACCCACCATGTCTGTCAGCGTTTTCGACCTCTTCAAGATCGGCATCGGGCCGTCCAGCTCCCACACCGTGGGGCCCATGATTGCCGCCCGGCAGTTTGCCTGCCATGTGCGCGACACCGTCGGCCTGGCCGCCGTGCACCAAGTGACGGTGGAGCTGTTCGGCTCCCTCTCGGCCACCGGTGTGGGCCATGGCACTGACCGCGCCGTGCTGCTGGGTCTGGCCGGGCATGAGCCAGACCATATCGACCCCGACCAGATCGACCCCACCATCGCGCAGATCCGCCAGAGCGGCACGCTGGCATTGCTGGGCGAGCACGCCGTGCCGTTTGTCGAAAAAGACCACCTGCTGTTTCGCCGCAAAAGCCTGCCGCTGCACCCCAACGGCATGACGTTCCACGCGCACGACGCGCGGGGGCAGACGATTGCGCAACGCGACTATTACTCGGTGGGCGGCGGCTTTGTGGTCGATGCGGCGGGCCAGCGCGTGCTCAACACGCCCGCCAGCGCCGGCGCCGATACCGCAGGCCATGGCAAGGGCCTGCCACACCCGTTCCGCACCGGGGCCGAGCTGCTGGCGCAGTGCCGCACTACGGGCCTGAGCATGGCCCAGCTCATGGCCGCCAACGAACAGCACTGGCGCAGCCCGGCCGAGGTGCGGCGCCAGCTGTTGGCCATCTGGCAGACCATGGCAGGCGCCGTGCAGCGCGGCTGCGCCAGCACCGGCACCCTGCCCGGCCCCATGCATGTGCGCCGCCGCGCCGCCGAGCTGCACAAGAACCTCAGCCGCTCGCCCGAGGCTGCCCTGCGCGACCCACTCTCCATGCTGGACTGGGTGAACCTGTACGCCATGGCCGTGAACGAAGAAAACGCCGCTGGCGGCCGCGTGGTGACGGCGCCCACCAACGGTGCGGCAGGCGTGATCCCGGCCGTGCTGCACTACTACGTCAACTTTCTGCAGGGCCCCATCCCGGCCAACGACGACGGCATTGCCACTTTTTTGCTCACCGCAGGCGCCATCGGCATCATCTACAAGGAGAACGCATCGCTCTCCGGCGCCGAGGTGGGCTGCCAGGGCGAAGTGGGCGTGGCCTGCTCCATGGCCGCTGGCGCACTGGCCGCCGTGATGGGCGGCACACCCGAGCAGGTCGAGAACGCGGCCGAGATCGGCATGGAACACAACCTGGGCATGACCTGCGACCCCGTGGGCGGGCTGGTGCAGATCCCGTGCATCGAACGCAACGCCATGGGCGCCATCAAGGCCATCAACGCTGCCCGCATGGCGCTGCGCGGCGACGGGCAGCACGTGGTCTCGCTCGACAAGGTCATCAAGACCATGATGCAGACCGGCGCGGACATGAAGGTCAAGTACAAGGAAACATCGCGCGGCGGGCTGGCGGTGAATGTGGTCGAATGCTGAGCCTGGCCGCCTGAACGCCTTGTAGCGTCAACGCTTTATCGCTATCTATTGAATAGCAACAAAGCCATGCTGCACTAGCGCATCAGCGCCAAAACGCCTCAAACCCCGCCACGCCGCCCGCATTGGTGCGCCATGGGACAATCTCGCCCCATGACACCGCAGCAGTACGTACAGCAAAAAGCCGTGGCCTCGGGCAGCAGCTTCTATTACGCCTTTCTCTTTCTGCCCGCGCCGCGTCGCGCGGCCATCACGGCGTTTTATGCGTTCTGCCGTGAGGTGGACGATGTGGTCGATGAAGTGAGCGACCCCGGCGTGGCCCGCACCAAGCTGGCCTGGTGGCAGGCTGAAGTGACCAAGGCGTACGCAGGCCAGCCCACACACCCGGTGATGCTGGCGCTGATGCCGCTGGCGGCCGACTACGGCATCGAACAGCGCCACCTGCAGGCCGTGATCGACGGCTGCCAGATGGACCTGGAGCAGACCCGCTACCTGGACTTTGCAGGCCTCAAGGGCTACTGCCACCTCGTGGCGGGCATCGTGGGCGAAGTCGCCGCGCGCATCTTCGGCCAGACCGACCCGCGCACCACCGAATACGCCCACCGGCTGGGCCTGGCGTTCCAGCTCACCAACATCATCCGCGACGTGGGCGAAGACGCCATGCTGGGCCGCATCTACCTGCCCGTCAGCGAGCTGCAGCAGTTCGACGTGAAGGCGCACGAGATCCTCAAACGCCAGTACTCCGACCGGTTTACCGCGCTGATGCGTTTTCAGGCCGAGCGCGCGCACAAACTGTACGACGAGGCCTTTGCCCTGTTGCCCGATGCGGACCGCCGTACCCAAAAGCCCGGCCTGATGATGGCCAGCATCTACCGCACCCTGCTGCGCGAGATCGAGCACGAAAACTTCCAGGTGCTGCACCAGCGCATCCGCCTCACGCCGCTGCGCAAGTTCTGGCTGGCCTGGAAGATGCAGGCCCTGGGCAGGATGTAGCCGCAGCGTGGCACCGCAAAAAGTCGCCGTCATCGGGGCTGGCTGGGCCGGCATGGCTGCGGCCATCGCCCACCGGCAGGCGGGCCGCCAGGTCACCGTGTTCGAGGCCGCGCGCACCGTGGGTGGCCGCGCCCGCGCCGTGCCGGGTACGCGGCCCGACGGCACGGCGGCCACGCTGGACAACGGCCAGCACATCCTCATTGGTGCCTACACCGAGAGCCTGCGCCTGATGCGACTGGTGGGCGTGGACCCCAACACCATGCTGCTGCGCCTGCCGCTGACCCTGCAGTTTCCCGATGGCCAAGGCCTGCAACTGCCCGACCTGCCCCCGCCGTTCGATGCGCTGCTGGGCATCGTGCGTGCCAAAGGCTGGGGCTGGCAAGACAAGATCGCCCTGCTGCGCACGGCCACCGCCTGGCAGTTGCGCGGCTTTCGCTGCGCGCCCCACACCTCGGTGGCAGACCTGTGCGCCCCGCTCACACCCCGGCTGATGGCCGAGTTCATCGACCCGCTGTGCGTGTCGGCGCTGAACACCCCGGCACGCGAGGCCAGCGGCCAGGTGTTTTTGCGGGTGCTGCAGGACAGCCTGTTCAGCGGGCGCGGCGGCTCCAACCTGCTGCTGCCACGCACCGACCTGGGCGCGCTGTTCCCCGAGGCTGCGGTGCGCTGGCTGGCGCAGCAAGGCGGCCAGGTGGTCACCGGCCAACGCATCCAGCGGCTCGTGCCCCTGGCCAGCGGGCGCTGGCAATTGGTGGGGACTGTGGGTAACGTCGGTACAGCGCAAGGGGCAGAAGCAACCGAGTCCTTCGACCACATCACCCTGGCCTGCCCCTCGTGGGAGGCCGCGCGGCTGGTCGAGGGTCTTGCCAGCACGGCGGGCCTAGCCGCTGCCGCCCGCTGGGGCGCCACCGCCAACGGCTTGCGGTTTGAGGCCATCACCACCGTTTACGCCCACGCCAGCGGCGCGCGCTTGCCCCTGCCCATGCTGGCGCTGCGCAACACGGCAGAGCACCCGGCGCAGTTCGTGTTCGACCGAGGCCAGCTCGATGGCCAGCAGGGGTTGCTGGCCTTTGTGGTGAGCGCCAGCGACGGCGACCGGGCGCTCATCGAGCAGCAGGTGCTGCAGCAGGCTGCCGCACAGCTGGGCCTGCCGGGCCTGCGACCCGTGCAGACCGTGGTCGAAAAGCGTGCCACGTTTGCGTGCACCCCGGGCCTGCAGCGGCCCACCATGCAAGTGCTGCCGGGGCTGACGGCCTGCGGCGACTATGTGGAGGGCCCCTACCCGGCGACGCTGGAAGGCGCAGTGCTCAGCGGCACCGCCGTGGCCGCCTGCGCGGCAGCGGGCTGACCCCACGCAACCGGGGGCCAGCAGGCCACCCCCGGGTAACTACCAAGCCCGCTGACAGCATTCCGAAAGCCCGGCCCGGGCACCATGGCGCCACACGCACACCACATGCGCGCTGCCCGCCTTACGGCCTTTTGTTTTGACGGAGACACTCCCATGCTTTCACACGAACTCCCCGCCCTCTGGTCCCCCACCCGCCGCCATCTGCTGGGAGCCAGTGGTGCACTGGCCCTGGGCGGCCTGCTGCCCGCCGGTGCTTCGGCACAGGCGGCCTGGCCGTCCAAGTCGGTGCGGTTTGTGGTGCCGTTCGCACCGGGCGGCAGCTCGGAGATCGTGGCCCGCTCCACCGCTGCCGAGCTGGGCAAGACGCTGGGCCAGAGCGTGTATGTGGACAACAAGCCCGGCGCCGCAGGCAACATTGCCATGGGTGAAGTGGCCCGCTCTGACGACCAGCACACACTGATCCTGGGCCACATCGGCACGCTGGCCGTCAACCCCTTCATCTTCGACAAGCTGCCTTACGACGCCAACAAGGACTTCAAGCCCGTGAGCCTGCTGGCCAAGGTGCCCAGCCTGTATGTGGTGCACCCCGACGTGCCTGCCAAGAACCTCAAGGAGTTCATTGCCTACGCTAAGAAGAACCCGGCCAAGCTCAGCTATGGCTCGGCAGGCAACGGCAGCGCAGGCCACCTGGCGTTTGAATACCTCAAGATGACCGCCGAGATCTTCATGCTGCACGTGCCCTACCGCGGCACCGGCCCCATGATGACCGACCTGCTCTCGGGCCGTCTTGATGCCGCTGCTGTGGGCGCTGCAGCCCTGCTGCCCTTCATCAAGGCCGGCAAGGTGCGCTGCATCGCCACCGGCTCTGCCAAGCGCCTGCCCCAGTTGCCCGACGTGGCCACGGTGGCCGAACAGGGCTTCCCGGGCTTTGAGATGACGCAGTGGTACGGCATGCTGGCGCCCGCCAACCTGGCCCCGGCCAACCTCGAAAAACTGGCGGCCGAGACCGCCAAGGCCGTCAAGGCCCCCGGCTCGTTGGAGCGCCTGAACGCGGACGCGGCAGAGGCCATCGGCGGAACGCCCGCGCAGTTTGCGCAGTTCATCGCGTCCGAACAGGAGCGCTGGAAGAAGGTGCTGCTGCGCGCGAAGGTGAAGCCAGACTAAGAAGCCCCCTGAGCCGCTTCGCGTCTTCCCCCCAGGAGGACGCCACCGGTGGCCTGGCAAAGCCAGTTCCACGGTGGCTCTGGCTTGGGCCTCGCCAGTTGCAAACCCCTGGAACGCAAAGAAATAGCAGCGAACGGCATTAGCATCCCTCCATGCGCATCCTCCTGGCCGAAGACGACCACAACCTGGGCACCTGGCTCAGCCGCGCGCTGGAGCATGCAGGCATCCAGGTCGAATGGGTGAACGATGGGCGCCTGGCAGACCGCGCGCTGCAGCAGCACGACAACTACGACGCACTGGTCCTGGACCTGGGCCTGCCAGGGCTGGACGGCCAGGCCGTGCTGCAGCGACTGCGCGACCGCGACCAGCGCCTGCCCGCACTGATCCTCACGGCACGCGACTCGCTGGACGAACGCGTGCGCTCGCTCAACGCGGGGGCCGACGACTTTCTGGCCAAGCCGTTCGAACTGGCAGAACTGGAAGCGCGGCTGCACGCCCTGGTGCGCCGCGCGCGCGGCAACGAGCACCCACGCCAGGCCTGTGGTGCGCTGGTGTATGACAAAGCCCGCAAGCAGTTCACGCTGCAGGGCGAGTCCCTGGCCCTGTCGCCGCGCGAACATGCCGTACTGCGCGTGCTGGTGCAACGCAGTGGCGAGCCGTTTTCCAAGCAGCAGATCCTGGACCGCGTGTTCACCGAAGATGACGACGTGCACCCTGAAGCCGTGGAGGTGTTCGTACACCGCCTGCGCAAGCGGCTCGATGGCAGCGGTGTGCGCATCACCACGCTGCGCGGCCTGGGCTACGCGCTGGAAGCAGACTGAACCATGGGCATGACCCAGCGCCTGCGCCGCGCCAGCCTGTGGCGGCTGCTGGCCATGCTGTTGCTGCCGCTGCTGACGGTGGTGACCGGCGTGGAGCTGTGGATGACCCGGCACGATGCGCTGGAGGCCGCCAACGCGGCCTACGACCGTTCACTGCTCGGCGCGCTCAAGTCCATCGACGCCAACATCTCCACCGCCTCGGGCGGCCTGTCTGCCGAGCTGCCTTACAGCATGCTCGAATTTTTTGAACTCACGGCCAGTGGTAACGTGTACTTTCGCGTGGCGTCGTCCGACGGGCTGGTGGAGCTGGGCAATGCCGACCTGCCCCTGCCCGCCGGCCCGCTGGAGCCTGGCGTGCCACGTTTTTATGACGCCACCTACTTTGGCGAATCCGTGCGGCTGGCGGCCTACCGACGCGCGCTGGACCGTGCAGAGCCCGCATCCACCGTGCTGGTGCAGGTGGCCGAAAGCACCCGGTCGCGGCAGGACTTCACCGACCGCTTTGTGCGCCGCGCGGTGCAGCGCGATGCGCTGGTGCTGGCCCTGATGGTGCTTGGCACCGCAGCGCTTCTAGCCGTGGCGCTGCGCCCGCTGGCGAGGCTGGCGCGCGAGGTGCAGGCCCGCAGTGGCGACGACATGACCCCGCTGGCATCCAACGACCTGCCCGCAGACATCCGCCCGCTGGTGGACGCGGTCAACCAGCAGATGGCGCGCACGCAAGATCTGGTGGCACAGCAACGGCAGTTTTTGGACGATGCCTCGCACCAGCTGCGCACCCACCTCACCACGCTGCAGATGCAGATCGACTACGCACGCCGCGAGGGCGACACCACGCAGGTGCAGCACACGCTGGCAGCCATCGGAGGCGAGATCGCCCGCGCCACGCGCAGCACCCAGCAGCTGCTGGCACTGGGCCGCAGCGACACAGCGGCGGTGGAGCTGACTCCATTCGACCTGGCCGCGCTGCTGCGCACGGTGGCGCTGGAGCTGCTGCCCCAGGCGCGCGCCAGGCAGATCGACTTTGGCATCCAAACACCCCCCGCTGGCATCGAGGCCGTGGGCGACAGCGGCCTGCTGCGCGAGGCTTTGACCAATCTGGCGGCGAACGCCATCGCCTACACCCCGGCCAAGGGCACCGTCACTGTGTCGGCAGCCAGTGACGGCCTGGGCTGGAGCATCAGCGTGGAGGACAACGGCCCCGGTCTGCCCGCCGAGGAGCGCGACGCACTAGGCCAGCGCTACCGGCGCGGCTCGCAGGCCACAGCGGGCGGGTCGGGCCTGGGGCTGGCGATTGCGCGGTCGATTGCCGAGCGGCATCGCGGCAGCCTGCGCCTGCAGGCGCGCGCCGAAGGGCCAGGGCTTCTGGCGATACTCTGGTGGCCCCGCGCCTGACACAGCCCGCTCAACCACTGAACCACTGAACGCTCGACACCCCATGCCGCAGCCCTTGCCCGCCACGGACCGCCCGCTGACCGCGCCTTGCAGCCGCCGCCAGCTGCTGCAGACGCTCGCGGCCGCCGCCAGCGCTGGCGCGGGCCTGGCGCCCCTCCCGGCAGCGGCCGACGCATCCCGCGAACCGGCAGAATGCATTGCGCCTTCACGCCCCGGCGGCGGATTTGACCTGACCTGTGGTCTGGCCTCACAGGCGCTGCAGGCCGTACGCCCTGGCCGCACGCCGATGCGCACCCGCTACCTGCCCGGAGGCATTGGTGCGGTCGCGTTTGATCAGGTGGCCACGGGCCGCCTGGGGGGGGCCGGCACCCTGGTGGCGTTCTCCAGCGGCTCACTGCTCAACATGGCGCAGGGCCGTTTCGGCCCGCATTCAGTCGACGCAGTGCGCTGGATCGCGACGCTGGGCAATGACTACGGCGTGGTGGCCGTGCACCGCGACGCCCCGCACCAGCGCTTGCAGGACGTGGTGGCCGCGCTGCAAAAGGACTCGGCCCGCGTTGTGTTTGGCGCCGGTGGCACGCTGGGCAGCCAGGACTGGGTCAAGGCCGCCCTGCTGGTCCGCGCGGCCGGGCAAGACCACAAGCGCATGCGTTTTGTGTCGTTCGAAGGCGGCGGCGAAGCACTCAAGGCGCTGGGTGGCAGACACATCGACATCTTTACCGGCGACGCTGCTGAGGCCACCAAGGCCGCTGCCGAAGGTCTGCCGCTGCGCATCCTGGCGGTGCTGGCCCCCGCTCGGCTGACCGGTGCACTGGCCGCTTTGCCCACGGCACGCGAACAGGGCATCGACCTGCTGTGGACCACCGTGCGCGGCCTCTACATGGCCGCCAGCGTGCCCGATGCCGACGCCCACGCCTGGACGACCGCCCTGCAGGAAGCCCAGGCAGCGCCTGGCTACGCGGCCCTGTGCGCCCGCCATGGGCTGTACCCCTTCGCGCTGAGCGGCGCGGCGCTGGATGACTATGTGCAGCGCAGCCTGGCCGACTACCGCCGCCTGGCGCAGGAGCTGGGGCTGCGGTCCTGGCCGCGTTGAAGCACCATGCCCTACACAGGTTTCAATAGGTCATGAGCAGCCGTCGCAAAGCTGCCACGGCTCCGCTCAAACAGCCTTTCGTAGCTTTTGGTATCGCAAAAATGCACGGCCAAAGCAGCACTACCGCCTTTTGGGGACGGGTTAGGTACCGTTACCGCTCCATCCACCACTGAATCACCACCTTGGCCAGGAACCCCAGAAACCCCACGCCCAGGCCCAGGAAAATCACGAACGTGCCAAAGCGCCCCGCCTTGGATTCCCACGCCAGCTGCCCGATGATGAACAGCATGTAGGCGATGAACGCCCCCACCCCGTAGGTGAGGAAGAAGCCCGAGATCTGCGCCTCGGTAAATCCAAAAATCACGATATCCCTCCAGGCCGGCGCACAGGGGTCGCCGGTACACCAGGGGCCACCATGTCACGCTCGGGCAGGCTGGATGCATCCACCAGGTCGCGGTATGCGTGCCAACTGGCGTGGCCCAGCATGGGCATCACAGCGATCAGGCCCAGCAGCAGGGAACCCAGGCCCAACAAGGTAAAGCCCAGGATGATCGCTGCCCAGAACGCCATCGGCAGCGGGTTGGTGATGACCGCCTGCCAGCCGGTGAGCACCGCCTGCAGCAGCGTGGCGCGGCGGTCCAGCAGCAGCGGCATGGCCACCACGCTGGACGCAAAAATGGGCGCGGCCATCAGGCTGCCCAGCGCCAGCCAGATTTCAAACAACCAGCCGTCACGCGCCATGACCACGTGGCGCAAAAAGTCGAGCGGTGTCTCGATAGGCACGGGCGCCAGCAGCGTGATGAGCGCCGCCGAGGTCATGACCCAGCCCGAGGCGGCCAGCGCCAGCAGGGCCCCGAACTGCAGCATGCACCAGTAGTCGCTGCCCCATTTGTTCACATGGCTGTTCTGCCAGTTGAGCCAGGTCTTGAGCACCACGCCCAGGTTGGCTGCTTCGCCACGCTCTAGCGCGCGGCTCAGCGCATACAGGCTAGTGGCAAGCACTGGCGCCACCACCAGAAAGCCCGACAGAGCCCCCGCCAGCAACCAGAAGCGGTGGTGCGCCACCGCAAAGATGGCGGCTCCAAACAGTGTGAGCGCCAGGCCATGCGCAAAACTGATCCAGCCCGCCCGCGCCATGTCGCGCCAGGCCAGCACCAGCCAGGTCATGGGCTGCATCATGCCGATGGTGCGGATGGCGGGTAACGGGGGGGGAGTACGGGGCATGGTGGGAGGGGTCGCTGAGCGACGATGGAGTGTGACCTGATCGGGCAGCGGCATCAACCGCCGCGAGCCCAAACCTTGACCTGAGGCAAGAAACCGAACCCAGCGAAACCGGTCAGGCCAACAGCCGGCACAGCGCGGTAAGGCTGTCCACCGTGGCATGGGGCGGTGTGTCGTCGTGCGGCCAGGGGTGGTTGGCACTGTTGATCCACACCGCCTGCATGCCTGCATTCAGCGCGCCCTGCGCATCCAGTGTGGCGTCGTCGCCCACGTGCAGCACCTCGTGGGGCAATACATCCACGGCCGTGGCGGCCGCATGGAAGATGCGCACATCGGGCTTGGCGATGCCAAAGTCCGACGCGCTGATGCTGTGGCGAAAGTAGTGGCCGATGCCAATGCGGTGGATATCGGCATTGCCGTTGGACACCGCCACCACCGGGTAGCGCGCTGACAAGAAAGCCAGCGTGTCGTGCGCATCGTCAAACAGCTCCACCCGTTGCCGCTCGGCAAAGAACAAATCAAACGCCGGTTCGGCCAGCGCGGGCTCGTCACCGGCCTGCGTCAGCGCCAGCCGGATGGACTCGCGCCGCAGCGCGCTCAGGTCGCCCTTCAGGTCGGGGCGCAGGGTCACCATCTGGTTGCGGATCGCGCGCAGCGCCTCGGTGTCCGAGAAGAGTGCCGCTGTGGCGGGCGCGTGGTGGGTCAGCCAGTCCAGCAGCACACTTTCGGCCCGCGTGATGGTGGGCCAGATGGGCCAGAGCGTGTCGTCCAGATCGATGGAGATCGCACGGATGCGGGAGGTGTCCAGAGAGGGATTTGGCACAGGGCGCACCTGAAGGATGAAGGCGAAAAAAGAGGCCCCGGCGATGCACCGGGGCGAGGGCCGCAAAGCATACCGCAGGCCTTTGCGGAATGCAGACCGTTCAACCCGGGTCTGGCGCGCCCGCAGGCCCCAATGAAGATCCGCGCACCACCAGCAAGCCCGGCAGCAGGCTCTCGCGTGCAGGGCCTTCCAAGCCGTTGATGCGCTCCAGCAGGCACTGCGCTGCACGTTGCCCGATGGCATCGGTGGGCTGGGCCACCGCGCTCAGGCCGGGCCGGATCAGCGACGCCCACTCAGGGTCGTCAAAGCCCACAAAACCCAGCTGCTGCCCAAACGTCCACCCCATGCGCGAGACGGCCGCAGCCACCCGCAGCGTGACCACCGAATTGCCCGCCACCACCGCGCAGCGCTCGCCGGGCCGGGCCTGCCGCAGCAGATCGGTGAGTGCCTGGTCCAGCACCTCGTCGCCCTGCTCGGCTGCCAGCTCCAGCACCGTGCCCCGCACTGCCGAGCGTTTGAAGGACGCCAGCGCACGGAAGGCCTCCGTGCGCTCGATGCGGGAACTCACGCCCAGCAAGGGTTGGGTGATGTAGAGCAGACGCTGCCAGCCTTGCTGCTGCAGGTGGGCACAGGCTTCGCGCATGGCGCCCTGGTTGTCCAGCGAGACGAAGTCTGCCGCCAGCCCGGCGTGGCGCCGGTCCACCAGCACGGCGGGCTTGCCGTGCAAGGTGTTCACATCCGCCTGTCCCTCGCCCTGCCCCAGCGTGTTGAGGATGAAGCCATCCACCTGGTAGCTGGCCAGCGCGTCGATGGCCGCGCGTTCGCGCTCGCGGTCGTTGCCCAGGTTGAACAGCATGACCAGGTAGCCCGCGTCCTGGCATGCTTTCTCGGCCCCGCGCAGCACAGCCACCGAATAGGGGTTGGTGATGTCGGCCACCACCAGGCCAATGAGCCGTGAGCGGCCATGGCTCAGCGCCTGGGCCATGGGGCTGGGCACATAGGCCAGCTTGGCGATGGCCGCCTCGACCCGCGCTGCAATGTCGGGGCTGAGCAGGCGTTCACGGTGGTTGAAGTAGCGCGACACCGTGGCCTTGGACACACCGGCCTCGGCCGCCACATCGGCGATGGTGGGGCGGGCGCGCAGCGTGGCGGAGGGTGCAGGTGTCGGCGGGCTCATGCGGGTACGGCGTTGTACACGGCGGCGGGCCGCTCGCCCGCCAGGGCCTGCAGCAGATTGGTGGTGGCCAACGCGGCCATGGCATGGCGCGTGTCGTGCGTGGCCGAGCCGATGTGCGGCAGCGGGGTCACGCGCGGGTGGGTGCGCAGGGGCGACGCCAGCGGCAGCGGCTCGGTGGCAAACACATCCAGCCCCGCTGCGCGCAGCGGGCCATGGTCCAGCGCGTGCAGCAGGTCTTGCTCCACCACGGTGGCACCCCGGCCGCCGTTGATGAAGATGGCGCCGGGCTTCATGGTCGCAAACATTTCGGCATTGACCATGCCCCGTGTGCTGTCCGACAAAGGCAGCATGGCCACCACAAAGTCCGACTGCGCCAGCAGCGCAGGCAGCGGCGTGTGGATGGCCTTGCCCTGCAACTCAGGGGCCTGGGTCGCCAAGTCCACCGGGCGGCGGGCGTGGTACATCACAGGCATGCCAAACCCCAGCGCGGCGCGGCGCGCCACGGCCTGGCCAATGCGGCCAAATCCGAGCAGGCCCAGCGTCTTGCCATGCACATCGCTGCCAAACAGGTCTTCTCCAATATTCTTCGTCCACCGGCCCTCGCGCACCAGCTGCGACAGCTCCACCAGCCTGCGGCTGGTGGCCATGAGGAGGGCAAACACCGAGTCTGCCACCGTTTCGTCGAGCACTCCGGGGGTGTGGCACAGCATGATGCCGCGCGCCTGCAGCACGTCCAGCGCGTAGTTGTCCACGCCCACCGAAATGCTGGACACCACCTGCAGCCAGGGCGCACGCGCCAGCACGGCAGCATCGATGGGAAAGCTGGAGCCGATGAGCCCGTGCGCCTGCGCCAGCGCCGCGTCAAACCGTGCGCGCTCGTCGGGCTTGCGCGGGTCGGCCACTGTCACGTCGTGCACGGCTGTCAACCGCGCGAGCTGGTCGGGCGGCAGCTCGCGAAACACCAGCACCTGCTTGCGCGCGGGGCTTGTGCTGCCGTCTGTTGAAGGTAGCGCCAGGCTCACAGGCCCGCCTCCTGCAGCTGGGCACGGGTGGGCAGCCCCTCGGTGTCGCCCAGCACCTGCACGGCACGCGCACCAATCCAGGCACCGCGGCGCACGGCGGCAGGCACGGTCAAGCCTTCCAGCAGCGCGCTGATCACGCCCACGGCAAAGCCGTCGCCCGCGCCCACGGTGTCCACCACCTGGGCCACGGGCACGCCGGGAACGCGGCCGGTGCCGGCCACGTCGCTGTCGTAGTACGCGCCCTCGGGCCCGAGCTTGACCACCACCAGCTTGGCGCCTCGCTCGCGGTAAAAGCGCGCCACGCCTTCGGGGGTGGTTTCTCCGGTCAAAAACACGCCCTCTTCCATGCCCGGCAGCACCCAGTCGGCATAGGTGGCCAGGGTGTTGATCCAGTGGCGCATGGTCTCGGGCGACGACCACAGCGTGGGGCGCAGGTTGGGGTCGAACGAGATGGTGCGGCCCGCAGCGCGCATCACCTCCAGCGTGCGAATGGCGGCCTGCAGGCTGGTGTCGGAGATGGCGGCAAACACGCCTGTGGCATGCAGGTGGCGCGCGGACTGCAGCCAGGGCTCGTCCACATCGGAGGGGCCCATCTGGCTGGCGGCAGAGCCCTTGCGGTGGTATTCCACCTGCGGGTCGCGGCCATCCATCACGCGCTCTTTGAACTGGAAGCCCGTGCGCTGGGTGGCATCGCACACCACGTGCGAGCAATCGATGCCTTCGCCCTGCATGGCGGCCAGCAGCGCGCGGCCCATGGAGTCGGTGCCCAGACGGCTGGCCCAGCCCACCTTCAGGCCCAGGCGCGCGAGGCCAATGGCCACATTGGTCTCGGCCCCGGCCGTGCGCTTGTGAAAGCCGGTGGCGTTCTCCAGCGGACCAGGCTCGTTGGCCACCAGCAGCAGCATGGCCTCGCCAAACAGTGCAACATCGAAGGCCGGCGTGGTCATGCAGCCTCCCGTGCAGCGCGGATAAAGGCCACCTGCTCGCGCGTGACAGCCACCAGGTCGCCGCCCACCAGCGGATATTCAATGGCATGCGGCACATCAGCAGGCAAGGCACGCAACACGGCGCGCCAGGGCGCCACCGAATCGGCCAGCGGCACCGCCACCCACTTGGCGGGCAGGCGCTGCACGCCCTTGCAGTGCACATAACGTACATAGGGCGCCAGGGCTTGCGCGGCCTGCAGCGGGCATTCGCCCTGCCAGTGCCAGTTGCCCATGTCAAAGGTCATGCCCAAATCGAGCCCGGCCTGTGCCTGGGCCGCAAAAAAAGCCTGCATGGCGGCCAGCGTGCCGGCGGTGGCGGTCTGGTCGTTCTCGATCACCAGCTCCACCTGCGGGGCGGCCTGCAGCAGGGCTTTAAGGCGTTGCAGCGAGGCATGCGATTGCGGCAGCGTCGGGCCAAAGCCGCCAATCGACATCTTCAGGCGCGGAGCACGCAGCACCTGGGCGGCCTGCACGCCACGTGCAAGGGCTGCTTCATCCAGCTCGCCCTGCGCGGTCCAGAGGCCTTCGGGGCTGGAGTACACCGCCGCCCGGCCCGCCAGCGCGGGCAGCTCGGTGGCCGCATCGCGCAGCAGCTCGCCACGCACCTCCACGCCGTCCGCGCCCGCTTGCTGGGCCAGGTCGGTGCACCACAGCTGGCCGTGGCGACCGGTTTCGGCCGCGCCGAAGGAGGACAGGGAAATCAATACCTTCATGTGTTTCTTTCAGGCCGCGCCCCCACGGGGCGAAGGCCATCAACCGCACGACCTGTCGGGTCTCGATGTGCGTGGGTCTGTGCGTGGGTTTCAATGTGCGTGGTGTGAACTCAGGATCTGGCCCAGGAACTGCCGCGTCTTGTCGTGCTGCGGCTGGCCGAAGAACTGCTGCGGTGGCGCCTGCTCCAGGATCTTGCCGTCGGCCATGAAGATCACCCGGTCGGCCACGCTGCGGGCAAAACCCATCTCGTGCGTCACGCACAGCATGGTCATGCCGTCTTCGGCCAGGCTGATCATGGTGTCCAACACTTCCTTGACCATCTCGGGGTCGAGCGCCGAAGTGGGCTCGTCAAACAGCATCACCTTGGGCGCCATGCACAGCGCCCGCGCAATGGCCACGCGCTGCTGCTGCCCACCCGACAGCTGGCTGGGGTGCTTGTGCGCCTGCTCGGGGATGCGCACGCGGGTCAGGTACTTCATGGCCACTTCTTCGGCCTGTGCCTTGCTCATGCCGCGCGAACGCATAGGAGCCAGCGTGCAGTTTTCCAGAATGGTCAGGTGCGGGAACAGGTTGAACTGCTGAAACACCATGCCCACTTCGGCGCGCACGGCATCCACGTTCTTGCCGCCAGCGGTCAGGTCGATGCCATCGACCTCGATGCGGCCCTTTTGCACCGTCTCCAGCCGGTTGATGCAGCGAATCAGCGTGGACTTGCCCGAGCCCGATGGCCCGCAGATCACGATGCGCTCCCCTGGCCGCACCGACAGGTTGATGTCGGTGAGCACCTGGAAGCTGTCGTACCACTTGTTGACCCCTTCCATGCGGATGATCGGCGGTGTGCCGGGGGCGGTCGTGACTGCGTCGCTCATCAATGGCTCCTTATCGTTCAGGCAGGCTTACTGCAGCTTGGGCAGGTCAGCGCCCAGCCACTTCTGGTACAGCTTGTTCAGCTCGCCATTGGCAGTGTTGCGTGCCACAAAGTCGTTCACGGCCTTGGTCAGCTCGTCCTGGCCGGGGCGCAGGGCGATGCCCATGGCCTGCTGCAGCAGGTTGAACTTGTTCTCGAAGGTGTTGGCGGGCACGCGCTTGGCGATCTGCGCCGCCACCGTGACCGAGCAGCCAATGGCATCGACCTGGCCCGAGATCAGCGCCTGCATGGCCGACGCGTCGTCGTCAAAGCGGCGGATTTCGGTGCCCTCGGGCGCCGCCTTGGTCACGGCCACATCCTGCGTGCTGGCGCGGGCCACGCCCACGCGCACGGTCTTCAGGTCTGCCGCGCTCTTGATGTTGGCACCCGTCTTGCCGTACAGCACGATGGTCGCGGCTGCATAGGGCTGCGAGAACTGCACCTGCTTGGCACGCTCGGGCGTGATGGCCAGCGAGGCCACCAGCACGTCGACCTTGTTGGTCAGCAAAAACGGGATGCGGTTGGGGCCGGTGACGGGCACGATGTTGGCCTTCACGCCCAGGTCCTTGGCCAGCAGCTTGGCCACGTCGGCGTCGTAGCCGTCGGGCTGGTTTTGGGCGTTGGTGGTGCCGTAGGGCGGAAAGTCCACCAGCATGCCGATGGTGATCTCACCCTTCTTCTTGATGTCCGCCACGGACTGGGCCGAGGCCAGCGGCGCAAAGGCCGTGAGCGCGGCACCCAGGCCCAAGGCGGCCAAAGCGGCGGTGGCGGTGCGGCGTTGCAAAGAAAAAGTCATCGCATGTCTCCTGGTGGTTGGTGTGAACGAGAACAGAAAGAAAAAAGAAGGTTGCGGCGCGTGGCTTAGCGCGCCAGAGCACGAGCGCGCTTGCGCTCCATGCGTGCGGCCAGCAGCGACAGCGGCCAGCAGATCACGAAGTACAGCGCGGCCACGGTGGTGAACACATGCAGCGGCTGAAAGGTGGCGTTGTTGATGATCTGCCCCGCCCGCGTGATCTCGGTAAAGCCGATGATGGCGGCCAGCGATGTGCCCTTGATGATCTGCACCACGAAGCCCACCGTTGGCGGCAGCGCAATCTTGAAAGCCTGGGGCAGCACCACAAACCGCATGCGGGCCACGTACTTGAGGTTCAGCGCCTGCGCGGCCTCCCACTGGCCGCGTGGCACGGCCTCGATACACCCGCGCCAGATCTCGGCCAGAAAGGCTGCGCTGTTGAGCACCAGCGCCACGCCCGCGGCCACCCAGGGGTTGATGTCAAACCCCAGCACGGGCGCACCAAAGAAGATGAGGAACAGCTGCAGCAGCAGCGGCGTGCCCTGGAACACCTGGATGAACACGCGCGATGCATTGCGTGCCGCAGCGTTCTCTGAGGTGCGCGACAGCGCCACCACCAGCCCCAGCAGCGCACCGCCGACGAAGGCAATGGCCGACAGCGCCAGCGTCCACTGCGCGGCCTGCACGATGAAAAGAAACTCGGAGAGTCCGAAAGTACGCATGGCAGGTATTCCTCAGCGACGGTCTGGGTAATTCAGCATGCGCTGATAGATCAGCTTGAACAGCGCCGAGAAACTCAGCGCCAGCGCCAGGTAGATGGCCGTCACCACGATGTAGATCTCAAAGCTGCGGAAGGTCTGCGACTGCAGGTTGGCCGCCACCGAGGTCAGGTCGTCCGCCGAGATCACCGACACCACGGCCGAGCTGAGCATCAGCAAGATGAACTGGCTGGTGAGCGCCGGGTAGATGGCCTTGAGCGCGGGCTTGAGGATCACAAACCGGAAGATCTCCCACGGCTTGAGGTTGAGCGCCTTGCCCGCCTCGATCTGCCCCTTGGGAATGGACTCGATGCCCGCCCGCACGATCTCTGCCGCATAGGCCCCCAGGTTGACCACCATGGCTGTCAGCGCCGCCGTGTAGGGCGACCAGCGCAGGCCGATGGATGGCAGCGCAAAGAAGAAGAAAAACAGCTGCACCAGAAACGGCGTGTTGCGGATGACCTCGATGTACGCATTGATCAAAAACCGCAGCCAGCCCGGCCCGCCGGTCTTGCCCCAGGCGCAAAAGATGGCCACCACCAGCCCCAGCAAGGTGGCGGTGAGCGACAGCTGCACGGTGATCCAGGTGCCCTTGAGCAGCAAGGGCCACGCGGCAAACACGGCATCGAACTGGAACTGGTAATTCACGGTGGACAGTCGTTATTCCAAAGTGGCGCCAGTTTATGAAACCGGTTTCATAACCACATCAGGGAATACCCGATGCACCTCGAAAAGGGGCTCCAAACACCTGAAGACGCCATGCCCGGCGCTGATCTCGCAGGCAGTGGTGTGCCGGGCGGCAAATAGGCTCCCAGCCCGCACTGGCCCGGCGCGTGGGTGAAAATGCCGCATGCCTTCCTTCCACCCCGAACCCCCTTTCACTCACGGCCAAGCCGACCGCACCGCTGTGCTGCTGTGCAACCTGGGCACGCCCGACGAACCCACGGCCCCGGCCGTGCGCCGCTATCTGGCGCAGTTCCTGGGTGACCACCGCGTGGTGGAGATCCCCAGGCTGCTGTGGATGCCCATCCTGCACGGCATCATCCTGCGCACGCGCCCGGCCAAGTCGGCCGCCAAATACGCCAGCATCTGGACGCCCGAGGGCTCGCCCCTGGCGCACTGGACGGCCAAGCAAGCCACGCTGCTGCGCGGCTGGCTGGGCGAGGCGGGCCGCGCGGTGCTGGTGCGCCACGCCATGCGCTACGGCAACCCGTCCATCGCCAGCCAGCTCGATGCGCTGAAGGCCGAGGGCGCCACGCGCATACTCATCCTGCCGCTGTATCCGCAGTATTCGGCCACCACCACGGCCAGCGTGTTTGACGCCGTCTACACCTGGGCCGCCGCCACGCGCAACGTGCCTGAGCTGCGCTTCGTCAACCACTACCACGACGCCCCCGGCTACATCGACGCCCTGGCCCGCACCATCGAGACGCACTGGAAGCACCACGGCCAGCCCGACCAGCTGGTGATGAGCTTTCATGGCGTGCCCGAACGCACCCTGCACCTGGGCGACCCCTACCACTGCGAAGCACGCAAAACCGGCCGCCTGCTGGCCGAGCGCCTGGGGCTGCGCGAGGAGCGCTACCGCATCACCTTCCAGTCGCGCTTTGGCAAGGCCAAGTGGCTGGAGCCCTACACCCAGCCCACCATCGAGGCGCTGGGCAAGGCGGGCACGCGGCGGGTGGACGTGGTGTGCCCCGGCTTCACCAGCGACTGCCTGGAGACGCTGGAGGAAATCAACATGGAAGTGCGCGAGGCCTTTTTGCACGCGGGCGGCAAGGAGTTTCACTACATCCCCTGCCTGAACGACAACCACCACTGGATCACCGCGCTGAGCCGCGTGGCACAGCAGCACCTGGCGGGCTGGCCCACCGAGGCCCCCACCGCCGCCGCACTGGCCGATGCGCGCAGCCACGCGCTGGCCGGTGGTGCGCCTGCCGGGGTTTGCCCGGTGGCGCACTGATACGCATGCCCATGCCATTGCGCATGCGAACGCGAAAGCGAATGGCACCGGGTGGCCTGCGCGCCCGGCGCCATTCACTACATTATTGATAGCACCCAGGGCATATTGCACTAGCGCATCTGCCCGTTTTGGCTCATATTTTGGTCGCCAGGTGCTGCACGGCTGCCTGCCACACACTCCGCACCGCCCCTTCCCACACCCACATCAATGCCTGCTTTTGCCCTTGCCCCCCACCAGTTGCGTCTGACCATTGACCCCGCCACGCTGGGCTTTGCCAGCACCGCCGAGCTGCAAGACCTGCCCCTGCCCTGGATCGGGCAGGAGCGCGCCCAAGCCGCCGCGCAATTTGGTCTGGCGATGCAGCAGCCGGACTACCACCTGTTTGTGCTGGGCGAAGTGGGCAGCGGGCGGGCGTCACTGTTGCGCCAGGCCATGCAGGCCGAGGCCGCGAAACGCGCGGTGCCGCCCGACCTGTGCTACCTGCACCACTTTGACCAGCCCGACCGCCCCCGCGCGCTGCGCCTGCCCGCAGGCGAGGGCCGCCTGCTGCGCCAGGGCCTGGCCAACATGGCGCGCAGCCTGCAGGCCGACATCCCCAAACGCCTGACCAGCCCCGACTTCAAGGCCGAGGCCGAGCGCATCGAGAAGACCTGGCAAGCCCAAGAGACCGAAGCCTTTGCAGCGCTGGACGCATTTGCCGAGGCGCGCCAGTTCCGCCTGAGCCGCGAGGCCGGGCACATGGTGTTCACCCTCACCGGCCCCAAGGGCCAGCCGCTGACCGAAGGCGAAGCTCGCGCCCTGCCCCGCGAGCGCCGCGCCGAGATCGACGCCGCAGAGCTGGAGCTGCGCGCAGAGATCGCCAAATTTCTCGAAGCCACCCGCCCGCTGGAGCGCGCGCGCGACGATGCCCTGGCCGCCCTGCGCCGCCAGACCATCAAGCCCCTGGTGGAGCACGCGCTGCACGGCATCCGCCAGGGCCTGCGCAAGCAGATCAAGGACGCCGTCAAGCTCACGCAGTGGCTGGACCAGGTGGAACGCGCCGTGCTGGACCACATCGACCTGTTCGAGCCAGGTGACGCTGAACAAGGCCAGGACGCCGAGGACGACCGCAAGGACGCGCTGGACGACCTGCTGGCCCGCTGCCAGGTGAACGTGGTGGTGGACAACCACGGCCGCACCAGCGCCCCGGTGGTGGTGGAAGACAACCCCACGGCCCGCACCCTGTTCGGCAGCATCGAACACGGCGCAGACGCCGACACCGTGCAGGCCGACCACGCCAGCATCCACGCGGGCAGCCTGCTCAAGGCGCATGGCGGCTTCATCCTGCTGCATCTGCACGACCTGGCCGCCGAAGAAGGCCTGTGGCCGCGCCTGCGCCGCTTTCTGCGCTGTGGGCGCCTTCAGATCGAGGACGGCAGCGGTGGCGGCGGCCCCGCCCATGCGACCGGCGGGGCCGTGGCACTGCAGCCCGAGCCGGTGGACGTGGATGTGAAGATCGTGCTGATCGGGTCGGTGGAGGAGTACTACGCGCTGCAAGAGGCCGACCCCGACGCCGCGCGCCGCTTTCGCGTCAAGGTGGACTTCTCAGACCGGTTCATCGCCACCCCCGGCACCCACCAGTCGTCTGCCATCCTGGTCGCGCATTGCTGCAAAAAACGCGGCCTGCCCCACTTTGCCGCCGACGCTGTGGCCCTGCTGCTGGAGCAATCGCACCGCGAGGCCGACGACCAAGGCCGCCAAAGCGCGCGCTTTGCCCACACCGAAGCACTCGCCATCGAAAGCGCCGCCCTGTGCCAGGCCCGCGCAGGCACCCTGGTGCAAGCCGTCGACGTACAAGCCGCCCTGGCCGCCCGCACCCTGCGCCACAACCAGCCCGAAGAAGAACTGCACGAGTCCATCACCGAAGGTGAGCGCCTGATCACCCTGCAGGGCTCCATCACCGGCCAGATCAACGCCATGACGCAGATTGACCTGGGCGACTACCGGTTTGGCTTTCCGGTGCGCATCACCGCGCGCACCTTTGCCGGGCAAGAGGGCCTGCTCAACATCGAGCGCGAAGTCGATATGTCTGGCCCCATCCACGACAAAGGCGTGCTCATCCTGCACAGCTACCTCACCGCGCTGTTCAGCCACGTGGCGCCACTGGCGCTGAACGCTTCCATCGTGTTCGAGCAGGAATACAGCGGCGTGGAAGGCGACTCGGCCTCGTGCGCCGAGCTGTACGCGCTGCTGTCCAGCCTGTCAGGCCTGCCCCTGCGCCAGGGCATCGCCGTGACCGGCGCATTGAACCAACACGGCGAGGTGCTGCCCGTGGGCGGCATCAACGAAAAGATCGAAGGCTGGTTCCGCGCCTGCGCAACCGCAGGGCTGGACGGCACCCACGGCGTGCTGATCCCCGCCCGCAACCAGCGCCACCTGATGCTGGACCGCAGCGTGCTGGACGCGGTGGAGCGCGGGCTGTTCCACGTCTACACCATGGGGCATGTGAGCGAGGGGATTGCGCTGCTGACGGGGGAGGCGTCGGGAATGAGCCCGGCGGAGTTGCTGCAGGCGCAGGCCGATGAGTTGGCCGGAGGCGCGGCCACGGTGGAAGACACGGTGATGCAGCGAGCGGAGGTGACGCTGCGGGCGTATCGGAGGGCTTGTCAGGTGGCGGGGGGCGCGCGAAGGGGGCGCGTGGTTCGGGGGCGGTAGATTGGTGGTGGCCTGCAAAATTGAATGCTCGGCTTTCCGACTGCTTCGCAGCGATTGCTGCCCATCGACTCCGCAACTTGAATGACGGCTCTTTGCAGTGCGCAAGTCATTCCGTGATAGCAGCAAAGAGTTGCACGCAGTCGGAAACCATCTAGGTAATACCGGTCGATTCAACCTGCTCGCTCCGGCTCTCCAATACTTTTTACCAACGAGTTGTACTGGTGTGGATCTTTTTCATAGATCTTATCCAGAACATAATTGGCCAATTTTGGAATCTCTGGTATCTCCACGGGCTTCATGCTTCGATCAAAAATTGACTCTAAGTGCGAGAGCTCGTTGTTGAGACGATTGATTAAAGCGACCGCTAAATCATCATCACCAAAAAACTTTTTCATGCGCTCAAAGCTGTCGTTTTGATTTTCGTGGTGAGGATATTTGTAAAAAAGAAATGCCTCAAGAAATTTTCGCAAATTATTGCCAAATGAATAAAAAGGCTCATGCGAAACCTTTGCATATTCTGCATCACGACACTTGTAGATCTGATGGAACAGGTAATTGAATTCGGTGATGTATTCTTTGAGATAAGAAGGCATTAGCGAGATGGCACTGGCGCCGCCGTTTCTCTCAATCAAGAAGTGCTGGCTGCCTCCGTGGTTCTTTTCCGGCGGCTGAGACAGCTTCTTGAGATACTTCAAGAAATCCAGATTGTGCGTTGAAATAAATAGTTGTTTGTAGCGGTATGAATTTGAGCCATCTTGATTCTTGTTGGACTTGGCAATCAAGCTTTCAATCAAGCTGAACATGAAGAAAATGTGATTTCCGTCCAAGCTTGAAATCGGATCATCAATATAAATTATTAATTCTCTGCCTCTGCTTTCTGGATCTTCAAGTTTGGCCATGAAGTAGCAGAATGCGATGAGGCTGCATTCGCCTTCGCTCAGGTTGTACGCCGACTTGCCGTTGCGGGTGATCTCAAACTTGACAGTCGCTTTGTCTGCACCATCGCGCGCTTCCAACTTGATTCCGTCATGGCCGAAGAAGTTGTTGAGCAATGCATTGACTCTTTCCGCCCCCTTGCGCTCGTCCTTCTGTTTGGCCCGCAATGTCTGGACCTCAGCCTCGGCTTCACGAATCTCTTTTTCTGCATCGGTGAATGCCGTGCTTGCGGTATCAGCGGTGGTCTTGAGGGTGGCAATCCGGCCAAGCTCCTTGTCATAGGTTATGGCCTCAGCGAAGGCGAAGACATCAGCCAGGCGAAGCGCCTCTCTCGCACTGGTTTTGTCTTTTTCTAACGTGGCAGTCTTGCCGTTGCTCGTGCCGATCAGCGCATTGATGTCGGCAACGTGCTTTGCGATTTCCTTGGCGTCATGGGACGGAGCCTTGAGGGTCGTGGGCTGGAACAAGTTGTTCTTCCGAGTCTCAAGCGAATTCTTCAGCGCCTCCAGATCCTTCTTGTAGACGGCCAGAGCTTGAGACAGGGCCTTGCTGCTGGTTTCAAACGCTGTGCGCTCGTCAGCGTAGAACTGAGCACCGGCGAAGGTGTTGAGTCCCGCGACGGTGCCAATTTCGGTCGTCACTGACTTGATAGAGGCATCCAAGGCTGTTTCCAGATCGCCAGACTCCTTGCTGAAATGCTCATCGAGCACCTGCCAAATGTCGTGCGGCAGATCCTGTCGGCAGAAGGCACATGTATCGCGCTTCTCGCGGTGATGCCCCATACCCTGCTTGACCCAGAGTTGCAAGGCGCTGTCTTTGAGCAGTTCCTCAATGGCCTTGGTTGGCGTGATCGTCTTAGACAGTAACGGTTCGGCTGTGGCCGACAAGGACTCCAGCTTGAGGGTAACAGCCAAGGTGCCAGTGATGTCAGGCAGGGCTTCCTGCTTGAGCAGACTCAGTTTGACGGCCTGCTGCTCAGTCGTAAGGGCGACAAAGCCAGCCTTCTTGGTGGATGCAATGTCGCTTCTGATAGATCCAATGTTGTAGACAGCACTGCCGTACTGACGGTTCTTCTTGATCTTTTCATTGGCATGGACGCGTAGTTTCTCTTCTAGGTCACTGGACGCATTGGTGTGGGCAGACTTGGTGCGATCGCGCTCTTTCTTCTTGGCTTCCAGATCAAACCGAAGCCCTGCCTTGCCTTCCACGCTGCCAAGCTTGGCTTCAATCGCGGCGATGGCGTCGTCAATCTCTTTGTTCTGCTCACCGACTATTGCAAAGGTCTTGATTACGCCACCAGCTTCCTGATTGACCAGAAAGCTAAGGTTGTCGGTGACGAAGTCGCGGTTGTAGACCCGCACGTCGTAGTTGTGGGCTAGCAAGCCGGTATGGGAGACAACACCTTTGTCACCTGTCAGGGTGAAGGCCGAGTCAACATAGTTCTGAGGAAGTTTGCGAGTCTCCAGCGAACGAAAGACGCGCGAAAGGGTTGTCTTGCCAGAATAGTTACGCCCGTACAGCACGTTGAGACGCTTGAAGTACTGAACATTTCTGCCACTGTCTTTGACCGATTTTTTCCAGTCCAAACCTTGGAAGCTGCCAAAGCTGGCTATGTCTATCTGATTGATCATCGACTCAGTCTCCCTATAGTGGTTTTCAGGCTATTTGCAATATTCGGGACAGGCATCTGTTAAATCGTCACCACGGCGCCGAGCCTCGACTACGCCCTCTACAACCGATCCCGTAGCCACGCCACCACATCCCCCGTCACCTCCTCCCGATTCGTCTCATTCAAGATTTCATGCCGCGCCGCCGGGTACAGCTTGACCGTCACATCGGCCACACCGGCATCCCGATACCGCTGCCCCAGTTGCTCCAACAAGACCCCACCCGCAGCCAGCGGGTCCGCATCGCCTGACCCGATCAGGATGGGCAAGTCGCTGCGGATGCGCGCGAGCAGCGCGGGGTCGGCCAGCCGGGGCGCGGGGGCGAAGAGTGAGGGGATCACGTCGGGCGGCACGTCCCAGCCGCACCACGGGTCGGCCACATAGGCATCGACCTCGGCAGCGTCGCGCGACAGCCATTCGTAGCCGGTGCGGTGCTCAAAGCCTGCGTTGAATGCCGCGAGCCCAGCGGGCGCATCGGCGGGGGCGTTGGCCATGGCGGCGGCCAACAGGTCAAGGGCGGTGGAGCCCGACAGGATGACGCCGGACCAGATGGATGAATGGTCCAGGATGGCTGCCTGCGCAGCGAACGAGCCCATGGAGTGGCCGAAAAGGAATACGGGCAGTTGCGGCCCGTGCTGCGCACGCAGCAGTGCGCCGAACTGGGCCACATCGGCAATGAGGCCGCTGAAGCCAGCGCTGCCAAAGTCGCCCAGCTTGCCACCTGCCGTGCGCCCGTGGCCGCGATGGTCCACGGCGTGGACGATGAAGCCTGCGGCGTTCAGGGCCCGCGCAAAGCGGTCATAGCGCTCGCCATGCTCGGCCAAGCCGTGGGAGATTTGAACGACGCCCACTGGTTGGCCCGGGGTTTGGGCCCAGGTGTAGGTGGTGACCTGGGTGCCGTCTGCGTTGGATTGGAACGAGGAGGTGGTGGTGCTCATCGTTTCATTCTGGCACGGGGTTTGGTTGCCACGCCATGATGAAATTGCCACTGGCGTGGCCGCCACCGCTTTCAGCGTGGCGCGCGGGCGGCCTGCAATGCTGCGCGAATTGCGCTGACCACGGCTTCGGGCTTCTCCAGCGGAATGCCGTGCCCGCTGTCCACCCACACCTGGGTGGAGCCGGGGTAGAGGTGGGCGAAGTCGGCGCGTTTTTGGCGCACCTCTTCGGCCAGCGCAGATGACGCCCCCGGGGTTTGCAGTGCGCTGAGCACAAACACGGGCAGGGTTGGGTCCACCGGCAGGCTGACAACGCGCTGCCCCGTGGCATCCAGCGCTGCCAGCTCTTGTTTGACGACATCAGAGGTGCCCAGGCGGAAGGCCACTTTCAGCCATGTCGGCCACAGGGCGGGGTTGCCAGCCCCGCGCATCTGCTCGGGGTGTGTGGAGTCCACCAGCACCAGTGCCGCCACCTCTGCGGGGTATTGGCGCGCATACAGCTGCATATACAGGCCTCCCAGCGAGTGGCCGACCAGCACATAGGGGGGCGGTAGCTGGCGGGCCCTGAGCAAGGCGCGCAGCTCTTGCACCACCTGCGCCCCATCGCGCGGCTGGGGGGAAGCATCGCTGCGGCCGTAGCCCGCGCGGTTGTAGGCCAGCGCGCGGGTTTCTGCCACCGTGTCGGGCCAGACCTTGGACCACCAGTCCAGCCGGGCGCCCAGCCCGTTCTCGAACACCACCACGGGGGTGCCCTGCCCCGCCTGCACGTACTCCACCGTGCGCCCGTCCACCGTGTCGGTGGTGGCGCCGGGCAAGCTTGCGCAACCGCTCAAGCAGACTGCCAGCAGCAGGCTGGCCCAGTGCCATCGGTTCATGGTCTCAAGTCCTTTGCATACAGGTTCATGGCCCGCAGGCCAAAGCTGCGCGGTGCCATTGAGAGCGGCTCACAAAGCTCAGCGAAGCGGTTCTGGCCAGGCGCTGTGTCGCAGGCAGTACGAGCAGTACGACAAGACACAGCAACGACGCCAGAAGATTTTTGTGAGCCGCTCTTAGCAGCGGCCCGCCGTGCGCAGCAGTGCATTGCATTCCTTGGGCGCAGCGCGGCCCTGTGGCTGAGCGGCTGCTGCCGGTGCCTGGGCGCCACCAGTGCCCGCGCCGCCCACCATGGCGGTGCAGATGGCGTCGGAATGGGGTGTCTGGCCGAAGCTCATGGCCTTCTGAAAGCCCGTTGCGCCGTACAGGTAGCACCGGTAGCTGGCGCCGTCGCGGGTGTTGACGGTGTAGTTGATGCGGCCGCCGGTTTCCTCCTGCCGGTCGGTGATGGTGAACTGGCCTGCCGTGCGCCCAATGGCTTGCCCCGTGCGCTGCTCCAGGCCCGCCTGGTCGAGGGTAGACGCGCAGCCGGTGAGGAATGCCACGGCTGCGACGAGGCCAGCGGCGGAGGTGAGAGACAGGGGGTGGTTGCGATGGTTCATGGTGTGAGTGGCAGTGATGGGAGGTGGTGGGTGAGCGAGCGAAACCGTGTGTGCAACAAGATGGGTGATGACGGCCGGGCCGCAGCAAATCGAATATCTGGGGACCCTTCTGCGGCGCATGGGATGAACGCAGGGGACCAACAACACATCCGTGGGCAAGGCTCCGCCCGGCGGCCTTGTAAAGCCGCCAGCCTGTATTGAAGTGGGTGGGTAAAACTCAGCCCGGTTTGCGGGCCACGATGAAGGCGCGGATGTCCTTGCCGCGAGTGCCGTGCCGCTCGGTGCATACGATTTGCAGGCCCTGCTGCACCATGGCCGAGCGGAGCCGCTGTTCGTCAAAGGACAGCACCGGCGGGGCCTTGCCGATGGCGCGCATCAGGGGCACGGCCAGGTAGGGGATCAGCGGGTTCATCTCTGCGATGCAGGCGGTCTTGGAGATCAGCAGCCCACCCGGGCGCAGCACCTTCACCAGCTGCCTGAGCGCGTCGTCCAGATCGCTCATCAGGTGCAGCACATTGAAAGCCAGCACCGCGTCGTACACCTCTGGCCCTGGGGCCATGGCCTCTGCGTCGGCCACGGCGAAGCGTAGGGCTGCTGACGGTTGCGCGGCCAGCCGCTGGTGGGCGATGGCGATCATCTGCGACGACACATCGGTGGCCAGCAGGCTGCGGGTGAATGGCGCCAGCCGCAGCGCCGTGCTGCCGGTGCCGCAGCCAATCTCCAGCACGTCATGCTGGGGCGACAGCAGGCCTTGCACGCGCTGCAAGGTGGCCTCGTACCCTGCCAGGTCGGCAATGGGGTCGGCGGCGTACTTGGGTGCAATGCGGTCCCAGAAGCGCGCTTTGGCGGACGCAGCCGGCGGGGTGGCGGCGGAGGGCAATGCGCGGGAGGCGGGAGCAATGGCAGAAGACGACATGGTGTGCAGACCGGGTGAAGTGCTGAAGCAGCGAGGTACAGAGGCAGTTTGTGGAGGTAGGTCCAATGAGCAACACCCAGATGCTATCCATGCATTGAAGCTCAGGAAACTGCGGTAAATTGCAGTGAACATATACGTTTACGCATGGATAACCTCGACTGGAACCAACTGAAGGCTTTTTTGCAAACGGCGCAGACCGGCTCGCTGTCGGCCGCCGCGCGCAAGCTGGGCCTCACCCAGCCCACACTGAGCCGGCAGGTGGCGGCCATTGAGCAGCAGATGGGCGTGACGCTGTTTGAGCGCGTGGGCAAATCCATGGTGCTCACGCCCACCGGGCTGGACCTGCTGGAACACGCCCGTGCCATGGGCACTGCTGCAGAGGCCCTGGGCCTGGCCGCCAGCGGGCGGTCGCAGGCGGTGGGGGGCGTGGTGTCGGTGTCAGCCACCGATGTAGTGGCGACGCACTTGCTGCCCCCGATCCTGCAACGCCTGCGGGCACAGGAGCCAGGCATTGCCGTGGAAGTCATCGCCTCCAACGCGCTGAGCGACCTGCTGCGCCGCGAGGCCGACATTGCCATCCGCCACGTTCAGCCCGAGCAGCCCGAGCTGATCGCCCGCCTGGTGCGTGAGGCCCGGGCATGCTTTTACGCGTCGGAGAGCTGGGTGCAGGCCCACGGCCACCCCCGCAGCGCGGAGGACGCTGTGAATGCGGAGTTTGTGGGTTCAGACCGCAACGGCCAGTACCTTGCGTATCTGCGTCAGTACGGTTTGAGCCTGAGCGAAGACAACTTCACCTGCTACGCCGACCACACCGCGGCCCACTGGGCGCTGGTGCGCCAGGGCATGGGCATTGGCGCCATGATGGACGAGATCGCCCGCGAAACGCCGGGCATCGTCCGCGTGCTGGACGATGTGGCGCCGGTGCGTTTTCCCGTCTGGCTGGTGTCGCACCGCGAGCTGCGCACATCGCGGCGGATTCGGGTGGTGTTTGAGGCGCTGGCCGAGGGGCTGGCGTTAGATCGCTGAACGCACGCACCAAGGGGTCGGGGAGGGCTTGCGTGGCAAGGGTGAAAGGGCCACCGCAGCGCAAGGTGAAAGCAGGCGCACTAACCTCGCGCCACCACCTGAACACTCTGACCATGACCACACCGCGCGCCGCCGACTTGCCGAGCACCCACCCGAGCGCGCCGCTGGACGCCGCCACCGTGGGCGAGATCATCCAGATGGCGCTGAGCGACCACGTGAGCTTTGCGCAGATCCGCGCCGTCCATGGTCTGCACCACGATCAAGTCAAGGTGCTGATGCGCACGCACCTGGCGCCGGGCAGCTACAGGGCGTGGCGCAAGCGGGTGAGGGAGTTTGGGGAGCGCCGGGAGAACTACAAGTAGGCGGTGGGCAAGCGCTGCTCAGCACCCGTTCAGCACCGGTTCAGCCTGGCACCGGCAACATGGCGGCAAGGGTCAAGGCGGCATCTGACCCCGCCCCTTCTCCACCTTTAGCCGCTGCAGGAGTCACCATGAACACCGACCTCAAGAACTTTGTGCTCCCCATCGCCCGGACCGTGTCCGCCACGCTGTTTTTTGTGTTCAGCGTGGCCTTTCTCTCGGTCCCGTACAGCCTGGAGCAAGACCCCAGCGATGCGCAGCAACTGACGCACCCAGTGGCCCCACGCCACATGACCTGAGCCTGGGTGCCAGCGCAACGCATCAGGGCTCAGTGCAGGCCCATCAAGCGGGCAAATCCAGGCGGGCCCAGGCGGCCATCACATCCGGCTGCTTCTTGATCCAGTCGGCAGACATCATGTTGGCGCCCCAGTGGTGGATGCGCGCCACGCCCTCCCCCATGTTCCACAGGTGCCGCAATTGCACGAAGAGCGGCAGGGCGGCGAGGTCAGCATCGGTGACATGGCCGCCGCCTGCGCGGTAGCCAGCCAGGTACTGCTGCCAGCGCTTGAGCAAGGCTTCGTCTGGCTCCATGGGTGCCTTGCGCGGCAGGTTCGACCACAGCCATACACACAGGTCATAAGCCAGGAACCCCGGCCCGGCGTCGTCAAAGTCGAAGAAGGCGGCGCGGCGCACACCCTCGGCATCGGTGCACACATGGTTGTTGAAGCCATGGGTGTCGCCGTGGCACATCACACGGGTCAAGGTGCTTTCAACATCCGCCAGCTCACCCAGAAGGCGGTGGATCAGTTCGCGGTAGGCATCCAGCACGGTGGGGGCCAGCTCGGGATGGGCGGCAAGGTACTCCAGCGTGCGGCCCGCCAGATGGTGGCCGTCAAGTACGTAGAGGCTTGCGGGGCCGGTGTAGCTTTGCGCGGCGCTGTGAATCTGGGCCAGCGTGGCGCCGGTCAGGTGCAGGTCTTCGGGGGTATCGGGCACAGCGCCTTCGCAGTGGCGGAACAGGACCAGCACACGAGGGCCCTCCGGGAACGGCAGGGTCACGCTGGTCGTGCCGTTCACAGCCAACACCGGAGAGGCCACACCCACGCCCTGCGCTTCCAGATGTGCCAACAATGCCAGCTCAAAATCCACGTTGAACGGACCGCGCGGTCGGATGGCACAGAGCCTTGCCACGTAACGGCTGCCGTCCGCTGTTCGCACAGCGTAGTTGTCATTGAGGTTGCGGCGGATCAGGTAGCACTGCTGCACGGGCAGGCCGTAGTGGCGCTCTACCCACTGCGCCACAGACGCGGCTGCGGCCGTGGTGTGGGAGGCAACCAGTGTTGTGTCGGGCGATGGGGTTGAATGCATGCGGCATTCTGCATGCAAGCCATACGACGGATGCGCACGCACAGTGGCACATGGCGTGCCTTTGAGCAAATGGCCCGCCAGCGCTTACTGCTGGTACGCAAGCAGTATCAAAACCATAGCACCGCGCGCCACGCTTACCAGGGGAGTGGCGCGCCACTGTAGGCGTAGAAGCTGCCCGTCTCCTCGGGTGCGAGCGCATCCATCACCCGCAGCATGTCGCCCGCCGCATCCGCCGCCGGGCGGCCTATTTCTGCGCCATTGAAAGGGGCCGACAACGCCGAGTTGACGGTGCCTGGGTGCAGCGCCACCAGCACGGCCTGCGGGTGGGTGCGCGCTACTTCGATGGACGCCGTTTTGACCAGCATGTTGAGCGCGGCCTTGCTGGCGCGGTAGCTGTACCAGCCGCCCAGGCGGTTGTCGCCAATGCTGCCCACCTTGGCCGAGAGCACCGCCAGCAGGCCGCGCCCTTGCTTGGGCAGCAGCGGTGCAAAGTGGGCCAGCACCAGCGCGGGGCCAAAGGTGTTGGTGCGGAAGGTGGCCTCCATCTGCGCGTAGTTCAACTGGCCCAGGCGCTTTTCAGGCAGGCCGTGGGGACCATGCAGCATGCCAGCGGCGTGGATGATGCAGTGCCACGGCCCCTGGGCCTTGAGCTGGTGGGCGGCGGCGGCGATGGTGGCCTCGTCGTCCAAATCGACCGCCGGGTGGGTGTGGCGGCCTAGTCCCACGGCCAAGGCGCAGCGCGGATCGGCCTGCAGGTGGGCGAGGAAGGCACTGCCGATGGCGCCGGTGGAGCCGATGACCAGGGCGCGGTAGCCATCAGGCAGCGAACGCAAAGAAGTGAACGGCGTTGCGGTGGGTTGTGCTTGAGACATGGCGCGGTCCTGCGGTGAGGGTCTCGTGGTGTGGTTCGGCAAGCGGGCTACAGCGCATCCAGCCGCGTGCGCAGGCTCGCCGCATGCTCGCGCAGCGCATCGAGCTGCGGGCCCTGCATCTTCTGCAACTGGCGGAACACCATGCCAAGGCGAAAGTTGTTGCCCAGCGTGCTCTCGTTGCGCGCAAAAAAATCCCAGTACAGCGCGTTGTACGGGCAGGCCCGCTCACCCACTTTTTGCTTCTTGTCGTAGTGACAGCCGCTGCAGTAGTCGCTCATGCGATCGATGTAGGCAGCGCTGCTCACATAGGGTTTGGTAGCGAGCAGGCCGCCGTCGGCAAACTGGCTCATGCCCACGGTGTTGGGCACTTCCACCCATTCAAAGGCATCGATATACACGCCCAGGTACCAGCGATGCACGGCAGCGGGGTCGAGCCCCGCCAGCAGCGCAAAGTTGCCGATGACCATGAGGCGCTGGATGTGGTGGGCATACGCATGCTCCAGCGACTGGCCCACTGCGTGCTGCATGCAGCGCATGCGGGTGTTGCCCGTCCAGAACCATTCGGGCAGCGAGGTGCTGTGGCCCAGGGCGTTGCGCTCGTCGTAGCCGGGCATGTGGGCCCAGTAGATGCCGCGCACATATTCGCGCCAGCCAAGGATCTGGCGGACAAAGCCCTCCACCGCTGGCAGGGGCGCTGTGCCTGCGTGGTACGCGGCTTGGGCGCGTTGCACTACCTCGTGCGGGCGCAGCATTTTGGTATTGAGCGCAAAAGACAGCAGGGAGTGAAAGAGCCGCGCGCTCTTGGTGCTCATGGCATCTTCGTAAGCGCCAAAGTCGGGCAGCGTGGTGGTGATGAAATGGTCCAGCCACGCCAGTGCCTCAGCCCTGTTGAGGGGCCAGCGCAATGCATGTGCCTGCGGGTTGCCAAAGCTTTGCACGCCTGCGGCCTGGATGGTGGCCCACAGTGCGCTGTGGTCGTGCGTGGGGCGGGCATCGGGCGGCAGCACGGGTGTGCCGGGCCAGGGCTTGCGGTTGTCGTGGTCGTAGTTCCACTGCCCACCTTCGGGCTCACCCGCTGCGTCGATCAGCACGCTGTGGCGCTGGCGCATGCGGCGGTAGAAATGCTCCATCAGCCACTGCTTGCGGCCTAGGAACACCTCGGCCATTTCGGTGCGGGTGGTATAGAAGTGTTCGCTGCTGACGGCCTGCACGGCAAAGGCTTGCTCGGCACCCCAGGTGCGCAGTTGCTCGTCCAGCCGCCATTCGTCGGGGTGCTGGTATTGCAGCGTCTGCGCTCCGTAGTGGGCCATGAGGGCGGCCAGGTTGTCGGGCATCGACTGGCGGTTGCTGGCGTCGTCAATCGCCACGTAGCGCACGCGGTGCCCCGCCTCGCGCAGGTGGCGGGCCAGGTCGCGCATGGCGGCAAAGATGGCGAGGATCTTTTGCGCGTGGTGCAGCACATAGTCGGTCTCTTGCCGCACTTCCATCAGCACGTAGACCACGCCTTCGTCCGGCCTGGCAAACCAAGAATGCTCGGGGTTGAGCTGGTCGCCCAGCAGCAGGCGCAGCGTGTGGGCGCGCTGTGGGGTGGGGGGTTTTGGCGTGGTCATGCCGTGCCCCATAGGCGGCGGTAGCTGCCGTCGGCATCGTGGTCTTGCGCCTGCTTGATGGGGTTGAAGCGGCGGCCTCCGCGCGGGTCGGTGCCGCGCCCGGCAATGTAGAGCCAGTTGGCCTGGTTGCTGTACACGTCGTAGTCCACCAGTTGCGATTCAAACCATGCAGCGCCTGCGCGCCAGTCGCTGTGCAGGTCGTAGATCAAGTAGCTGGCCACCACCTGGCGCAATCGGTTGCTGAGGTAACCAGTGGCGGCCAGCTCGCGCATGGCGGCATCGACCAGCGGCTGGCCGGTATCGCCCCGACACCAGCGTTCAAAGCCGCGCGGGTTGTGTGTGGCGGGCGGTAGTTCTGACAGGCCGCGCGCCCGGTACAGCGCTGCGCCGTATTGCAGGTGCAGCAGCCGGAAGTAGTCGCGCCACAGCAACTCAAACCACAGCCAATAGCTGCCATCGTTCGCGCCTTGGTCGCGCTCAAAGGCTTTCAAGTCGGCATAGACCTGGCGCGGAGACAGCGCACCCGTGGCCAGCCAGGGCGAGAACTTGCTGGAGTAGTCCAGCCCCGTGAGCCCGTTGCGCGTGTCCTTGTAGCTGTGGGGCAACTTGCGGGCCAGGTACTGCGCCAGGTGGGCCAGCGCAGCGGCCTCGCTGCCATCACACGCAGGCGTGCCGTAGGGGAAGGACGAGCGGGCATCGCTGCCATGCGGCGGCGCGGGTTGCAGGATGGCTGCGGCGGCCTGCTCTGCGCCCACTGCCTGCAGCACGGAGGCAGGTACATCGGGCGGCGGCGGCAGTTTGGTGGGTGCGGGCAATGGCGCGGCGGGAGTGATGCCCGCGCTCTCGACCTTCTGCCGAAAGCTGGTGAACACACCGGGCAGCTGGTCCACCGGCCACGGCATGCGCGCCGGGGGCAGCAGGCTGCTGTGCCACACGGTGCGCACCTGCAAGCCAGCGGCGCGCAGTGCGGCCACCTCGGCCTGCTCGTAGGGGGCGGCAATGTCTTCGCACACCACGGTGGTGGCACCCACGGCCTGGGCGAGTTGGGGCAAGGCGGTGGCAGGCGGGGCCTGGCAGATGAGCAGTGGGTTGCCCAGCGCGCTCGTTTGTTGATGCAGCCCGCGCAGCGCAGCGGCGGTGAAGGCGCGGCGGTGCGCGCCCACGCGGGCAAAGCCGCACGGCGTGGATTCATCAGGCGCAGGCAAGCACACCACGGGTAGCAGGTGCGTGGCACCGCCGGTGAGGGCTGAACGCAGCGCGGGTTGGTCGTGCAGGCGCAGGTCTTTACGAAACCAGAACAGCACGGTGCTCATACGACGCCCTCCCCTGCGGCCTTGTCGGTGCGTTTGCGTTCGCTGCGGCAGCGGTCGGAGCAGTACTTCACCTCGTCCCACACCTTCTCCCACTTCTTGCGCCAGGTGAAGGGCAGGCCGCAGTGTTGGCAGGTCTTTTGCGGCAGGTCGGTTTTTTTGCGCATGCGCATGGTTCAAAAGTCCAGGGTTTGCTGCTGGGGGTGCTGGGCGGCGTTGAGTGCGCGGACCCGGGCGCGCGCCTGGGGGCCGCCTCCATCGCGAAACTGGCGGGAGCCGTGCTTTTCCACAATCGCAGCCTGGGCGGCGCGCACGGCCGGCTGGGCGCGCAGGCCGTGCACGCGGGCCTTGGCCGTGCGGGTGGCGGTGTCCAGGTCTACCAGGGGCACGGCAATGTCGTGGCCCACGCGCACGCCGCAGCGGGCCTGCACATCGGGCGGCATGCGCCAGGGCTCCAGCAGCCAGGCATCGGGCACGCGGTGCAAGGCGGGCAGCCACTGGCGCACAAAGTGGCCGTGGGGGTCGTGGTCTTGCGCCTGCTTGATGGGGTTGTAGACGCGGGTGGTGTTGATACCGGTGGTGCCCGCCTGCATTTGCATCTGGCTCCAGTGGATGCCGGGCTCGTAATCGAGAAACTGGCGGGCCAGCCATTCGCCCACGGGCCGCCAGTGCAGCCACAGCGGGTACGAAGCCACCGACACCAGCATGGCGCGCATGCGGAAGTTGATCCATCCCGTCTCGCGCAGCATCGCCACGCAGGCATCCACCATGGGCCAGCCGGTGCGCCCGGCCACCAGGGCCTCGAAGTAGGCAGGGCTCCATTCCGCTTCGCGCAAGCCGTTGTAGCCCCGGTGCAGGTTGTGGTGCTCTAGCGCGGGCTCGGATTCAAGCTTTTGGATGAAATGGCAGTGCCAGTGCAGGCGGCTTATGAAGGCGGTGAGGCCCTTGCGCTGCCACGCGGCTCCAGGCTCGGTGCTGGATTTGAGTTGTTGCTGGCGGCGCTGGGTGGCCTGCACCACCTCGCGCATGCCCAGGCAACCCAATGCCAGGTAGGGCGACAGGCGCGAGCAGGCGCTGGGCGCTGTCAGCGGCGACGAGATGCCGCCCCGGTAGCCCTGGCTGCGCTCCGCCAAAAAGTCTTGCAGCACGCGCAGGCCTTCTTTGCGCCCCCCGCGCTGGCGCTGGGGTGGGTCGTGCGCGGGCAGGCCCAGCTCAGCACCACTGGGCCAGGGCTGTGCAGGCCACGGCAACGTACGGGCCTGCAAGAGATCAGGCCCGGGGGCGAGCACCACCGGTGCGTGCATATGGGCCTGCCAGTGTCCCTGCCAATCATCGCGTGAGCGCAGGCGGCGCACCACGCCGTGCTGCGGCCATTCGCGCCATGCCACGCCCTGCGTGCGGCACCACCGGCCCACGGCCAAGTCGCGGGAATAGGTGTGGGCGTTGCCGGTTTCTTCGTGCGCCACCAGGGTTTGGAACGGGGCCAGTGCATGCAGGCGGGCCAGCACATCCACTACCTCGCCCACGGCCACCTGCAGCGTGGCGCCGCGCCGTTGCAGGGCCTGGGCCAGATCGTGCAGGCTTTCTTGCAGAAATTGGTAGTGCTGCAGGGCGGCATCAGGCTGCGCCCAGAGGCTGGGCTCGATGACATACAGACACAGCACCGGGCCCTGGGCGGCGGCGTGCTGCAGCGGGGCGTGGTCGTGCACACGCAAGTCGCGCTTGAACCAGACCACGGTGTAGCTCATGGCACAAACTCAGTGCGCACAGATCAGGCGGCTGCGACCTGCCGCGCCAGTGCCAGGCCGCTGAGCCAGGCGCCCTCGACCTTGCCGCCATTCAGCCAGTCACCACACAGCCCCAGGCGGGTATTGGCGTCCCACCAGCAGCCCAAGGTCAGTGCGGGTGCGGTATCCGCATAGCGCCAGCGGTGCGCTGTGGCAGCCAGGGGTATGGGGCCGCCCAGGGCCGCAAAGGCGGCGAGCAATGCAGCGGTCACGCTGTCTGCACTGTCTTCGATATGCGCCTCACTCCACTCGGCACTGGCGTGCAGAAGCCACGTTTCTGGCCCAGTACGGCCAGGCTTGCTGCTATCGCGCGCCACCCAGCGCAGCGGGCCAGTGTTGATGAAGGCGCCGTCCCACGGCAAGGCCACAGGCGAGGCATAACGCAACATGACGGCCCAGCTGCCTCGCATGCGGGCGCTGCCTGCCACCGCAGCGCCGGCGGGGGACACCCGGGTCAACAGCGGCGCCACCTGAGGCGCGGGCACAGCCAGCAGCACATCGCTGTAGCGCTGCTCATGCAGACCCTGCTCTGCGGAGGTGATGGCCCATCCTTCGGGGTGCCGCTCCAGCCGCTGCACGGTGGTCTGCCACTGGGTGTGGGCGCGCTCACCGGCCTGCGCCAGGCCCTGCACCAGCCAAGCAGCGGGCGATGTCATGCGCGGTGTACCCACAAAACGCTCAAGGGGCGTATGCGGGGTGGTCCAGCCAGTGCCGTCAAAACTCGCCAGGCGTGCGCCCCATGGGGCGGCCACACCGGCCTGCTGCCAACGGGCGACTTCTGAGCGAAAAGCGGCGTCACGTGCGGTGAAATACTGCGCGCCGTGGTCGCACTGCCAGGTTCCGTTTTCGTCCTCCGCGCGCCGGGTGCTCATGCGGCCCGACGGCCCCCGGCTCTTGTCGAAAACATGCACCGTATGTCCCGCCTGCAGCAGCGCCTGCGCACACGACAGGCCCGCCAGACCTGCACCGATGACGGCGACGGGTTGTGACATCGTCAAAACGCTCATGGCTGCGGGTCGGTGCGTTCTTGGGTTACCCAGATCAGCGCCTGGGTATCGATGCCCAGTGCCTGCGCGCGGGCCAAAAGTTGCTCGCGCACAGCAAGCTGCAGCTGCTTCGTCCGCGACAGGATCCAGGAGTAGCTGCGGTCTGGCCCCACCACCAGGGCCCATTGGTAGTCCGCATCCAGCGCTGCTACGTGGTAGCCGCCATAGAACGGGCCAAAGAACGACACCTTGAGTGACGCAGTGTTCGTATCGCCCGTGAACAGGGCCTTGCCCTCCGCCTGGCGCCAGTCGTTCTTGCCCGTATCAAAACCGCGATTGAGCACACGCACGCTGCCATCTGCCTGGCGCTGGTAGGTGGCGCTCACGTCCGTCATGCCGCGCTCGAAAGAATGGTCGAGCCGCGCCACCTCGTACCAGCGGCCCTCGTAGCGCGCGAGGTCAAACGGGGTGACCGGGGTGATGCCCTCGGGCGGGCGAGTGGACGAGCAACCACTCAAGGCGAGCAACGCCAAGGCCAACCCGAGCCAGGCGCAGCGGCGGAAGCAGGATAGAAAGAAGGGCATAAATTACCAATTAGTCACAAAACAAACCAATTGGTATTCTGCCACCACCAGCGCAGTTGTGGCGAAAGCCCGGCAGGCGCGGGTGCCATGGCCCGCCCGTAAACTCAGCCCATGACTTTTCAAATCACCGTTTACTCCAAATCCGCCTGCCCTCAATGCGACTCGGCCAAGAAGCTGCTGCAGTCGCGCTCGTTGCCTTTTGAGGAAATCAAGATCGACGACGAGGCCGAGCGCCTGGCGTTTTACGCCAAGTGCGGGCCATCGGTGCGACAGATGCCGCAGATCTTCATCAACAACCAGCGCGTGGGCGGGCTGGCCGGGCTGCAGGCGGCGCTGGCGCAAATCGGCCAGTGACACCTGCTTTGGCTATTGGTACTTCGCGGCGGTGATGAACTCGCTGAAGGTCTCACACCACACGATCACGGTGTTGAATTTCGCTGGATCCACGCCCTGCGGCACCGGGACGATGAAGTTGTTGAACGTTTTCACATCCCCCACGCGCAGCATTTGTGGCTTGAGGCGCTTGAAGTCGGCCTCGGACTCCACAAACTCTGGCGACAGATAGAGCTTGTAGTCTGGCCCCGGTGCCAGCTTGCCCGCCAGGCTGATGGCTTGCGGGCCAATGGAGACCTCGCCATCGCCCCAGTGCAGGGCGTCGCTGTCCTTCAGGTCGCGGCGAAAGGTGGCCTTCCATTGCGCCGTGGGCGTGCTTGCCTGAACCTCCTGCAGCGTGGGAGATGCCGGGGCAATCAGGATAGGCAACCAGTACACACCCGCGGCAAACCCCAAGGCCAGGGTGAGCAGATGCGAGGCGATCAACAAGAACGGTTTCATGGCGGTAGGCAACAGTTAGAGCCAATGTACCGCCAGTCGCGTCACCCCGCCCGAGCCAAAAACCCGTCTACCAGTGCGTAATGCTCGGGCACATTCAGTGCTGGCGCATGGCCGCAACCAGGCACCTCGACCACCTGGGCCAGCCCCCGGGCACCCGGGCCGCGCGTGAGCATTTCGGCGGTGACATCGGGGAGCACCAGGTCAGACTCCGCCCCGCGCAGGCACAGCACCGGAATGCTGAGCGCGTCGTAGTGGTCCCAGATCAGGTAGTCATTGGCATGGTGCGTGAACTGCTGCACCATGGCGGGGTCGTAGTGCGGCGTCACACGTCCGTCGGCAAGGCGGCGCGTGCTGCTCTCGGTCAGCAGACGCCACTGCGCGTCGCTCAGCCAGCCGTAAGGCTTGTAGACCTGCCTGAAGAACGCTTCCAGCTCCATCACCGTATCGAACGCGGGTGGGTGGCCCGCGTAGGCCTTGATGCGCTCCAGCGCGGCATCGGCCAAGCGCGGTGCGTTGTCGTTGAGCAGCAGGCTGGTGATGCGGCCCTTGAGCTGCGGCTCGAACAGACCCGATGCGCACACCGTGCCAATGGCTCCACCCATCGACGTGCCCACCCAGTGCGCTTTCTCGATCCCCAACTGGTCAAACAGGCTGGCCGCAATGCGCGCGTAGAACGACAGGCGGTACTCGTCCTGCGGCGCGCGCGCCCACTGGCTCAGGCCCCGGCCCAGGGTGTCGGGGCAGATCACGCGGTAGCGCGGTGCCAGGTGCGCGGCCAGCTCGTCCATGTCGCGCCCGGTGCGCGCAAGACCATGCCATGCAATCACCACGGGCGCGTCACGCGCACCCCACTCCATGTAGTGGATTTCATAGCCAGCACAGGTGGCGTAGCGCGATAACGGAGTCATGGTGGACAACCTTGTGAGTCGGTGGAGGAATACAGGCTGCGTACATAACAACCTGAGGACGGGTAGCGGCTCACAAAACTCAGCGAAGCGGTCCTGGCTAGGCGTTGCGTCGCAGACAGTACTGAAAGTACGGCAAGACGCAACAACGACGCCAGGAGAGTTTTTTGAGCCGCGCTCATTTCATGAGGCGGCCGTTGCTGCCGATGACGGTAACCTCGACATAGCGCGAGCCGATGCGGTTGGTGGGCGAATAGCCCAGCGTGATGCCTCCGAGGTCATAGCTTTGCAATGACTCCAGCGCCTTCACCACCTTGGCGCGTGTGGGCGCAGGCCCGGCGCGGCGCAGGGCCTCGACAAGCACCTTGGCGCCGAGGAACTGCTCGAAGCTGGTGTAGTTGACCTCGGCGTCGGGTGCGTACTTTTTCAGCAACGTCTGGTACTCGCGCACCACGGGCAGTTGCGGGCGGTAGGGGTACGGCACCACCTGACTGATGCCCAGGCCGTGGGCGTTCTTGAGGCCGGCGAGCTTGACCAGCTCCGTCGGGTCCACCACCGAAATGTTGTACAGCTGCGCGCCGCCGCCCTGCTCGCGGTAGCGCTGGATGAATGCCGCCGCAGGCTTGTTTACCGCAATCATGATGACCGCATGCACATCGGCGGCCTTGATGGCCTTGACGGCCTCATCGACCTTGTCGGTATTGCGCTCATAGCCCGCAGACACCACGAGCTTGAGGCCACGCTTGGCAAGCGCCGCCTCAACGCCCGCCAGGCCCGCCTTGCCAAAACCATCGTCCTGGTACATCACGGCCACGCGGTTCATGCCCAGGGTAGTCAGCTGCTGCACCATGTGCTCGGTTTCGTCCACATACCCCGCACGCACATGAAAGATCCAGGGGTTGAACGGGCTGCGCAACGACTCGCCACCGGTGTAAGGCGCCACCAGCGCGGCGCCGCCCTGCTCCAGCACACCATCGGACAGCAGCTGGGTGATGTTGGCCGTGCCAGCAAAGCCATACAGCACCACCACCTCGGGCTTGGCCAGCAGCTCGCGGGTGCGGGCCACCGTGTCTGCCACCTTGTAGCCATCGTCGGACACAGCCTGGCGGATGCTGGCGCCATGCACGCCGCCCTGTGCATTGACCCAGTCAAAATAAATCTTGCCGCCCAGCACCATCTGCGCGCCGGTGCTGGCGAGTACGCCAGACAGCGGGGCCACCTGCCCCACCACCACCTCGGCAGCCCTCGCTGGCACCGAGACGCCTGCGGCCAGTGCCACCATCAGCGCGCCACTCAACCTCAGGGCGGCCGACGCGCGGCGTGCCCAACTCTTCACAGTGTTCATTGGTTCCATCCTTGTGATGACTGCGCCTTGAATGGCCCGGGGGCCTGGCACCAGCGGTGCACGGGCCTCCGGGCTTCCATGTAGGTCGTTCGGCGTCTTGGTCAGTCGGGGATGGAAATGGCGCCCGCCGTGATGGCAATGGCGTTGGCGGCAGCGGGTGTGGCGGCCAGCGGCGGCACGTTGGCGGCGGTGATGGCCGGGGCGCTGCCCGGTGTGCCGCCACGTGGAACCGTGCGCACCACCTGGCTGGCGGGCAGCGCTTTGCCGTTGGCGAGGTGGTCGTACACGGCATCCAGCGCGTGGTTCAGGTACACATGCAGCGGTACGTAGCGGCTGTCATAACCCGGCAGCACGGCGGGCAAGCCGATGAAGCTGTCGAAGTGCTGCGCGTTGGCCACTTCCACATAGCTGAGCTTGCTGGCGGCGCCTTCGACCTTCTTGTTCAGCGCAGCGTAGGGGCGCGACGTATGACTCACCGGCAGCAGTGCATCGGCACGGCCATGCACGATCACAGCGGGTTTGCCGCGCAGGTTGCCGTTGCGGCGGGTTTCGTCCACACCGGCCTGCAGCTTCTTGGCGGCAGCGTCGTTGCCCGTGACGAGGTTGCGCAGGCACAGCGCACCGCTCAAGTTCCAGTCGGCCAGGCCAGCGTCCGACACCGACAGGAAGTCGCGTGCCGGGCCCAGCTTGCCCAGGTTGTTGACCAGATTGATGCCGCCCGATGGAGGCACGCCGTTGCCCGTGGCAAACATGCCAGCGAGCGCTGCGGGTGCCAGTGATGTCACCCCGCCCGTAGCCGCCGTAGCAGCGTAGCTGAAGCCGCACAGGTGGTCCTTGACGCTGGCGCGCGACAGGCTGTTGGCGAAGGTGACGGCGACCGCCGGAGCAACTTCAAAGGCAGCCAGCGATGCATGCAGGTCGTTGGACTCCGGCTCCCAGCCGTAGGCCCGCAGCTTTTGCAGAGCCTCTTCGGCTTGTGTGGCCGTGGTGGAGGCTGTGAGCAGGCCTGCCGTCTTGAGCGAGGCGCAGCGATTGGGCGCAATGGGCAGGGCCGCACTGCCAAAGCCTGCGGCAAAGGCGGCCGCATAGGGGCTGGTGCTGACCGACGGCGCCAGCGATGCGCAGGCCTGGTACAGGTTGGCGTAGGTCGTGAAGTCCACCAGCGTCTTACCCGTGACGGCCACATCGGCGCTGCCACGGCGCACCGTGACGCCTGGGTTGGCGGGCATCTCGATGGCGGGCTCGGACACGGCCACGCCGCTGATCAGGCCCTGCGTATCCAGCTCTGCAGCAGCAATGGCGGAACCGCCACCGTTGGAGATGCTGGACGCAATCACGATGGTGTTGGCCGGAGTCAGCGTCTTGAGGCGCTGGCCCGCTGCATCGGTGGCGCCATAGCGCTGGTTGAGCACGTAGTAGCCAAACTCCACCGCCTGCAGGGTGGTGGTGCCCCAGTCCTTCTCGGCGTTCTGGCCCGAGTGCGCGTGCTTGAAGGCAAAGCGGTTGGGTGTGGCGGTATTGAAGTCCGCCAGCTCTGTGGCGGTAAGCCCTGAATTGAAGGCCGCCGCCTTGCCCGCTGCCGTGGCCGTGGCGCGGGTGCCGTCGATCAGCGGCACGGTGTCGTTCTGCAGATCGTGCGGTGCGCCGCCCGTGCCCTTGTCAGAGTAAGCCACGGCGCAGCCCTTCTTCAGGCCCCACTCGCCGGTGGAGATGCCGCCGTACACACCGCGCGACCCCGAAGCCGTGGCGGTGATCATGCAAGGCTTCTTGGGGTCGAAGCTGGCAGGCACCTGCACCATGAGGGTGACGTTCTTGCGGCCTGTGCCGTCATCAGCAAACGCGATGTACTCAGTGCCTGCCACCTTGCCTTCGCCGGTGGTGACCTTGCCCTGCGCATCCACATTGGGGCCGTAGAGCGTGCCGTAGCCGCCGGCCGCCGTCATGTCGAGCATGGCGCGGTAGTTGGTGTGAATGGCCGTGCGGCGCAGCTCGGCTGCGGTGGGTTTGAGCGGGTCGGCATAGGCCGGTGGCACCGCGGCTGCCAGGCCTGTGGCGCCCAGACCAGCCGTGAGCAGGTCGTTGCTGGTGCCGTCGTACGTAGCCTCACTGATCGCGCCCAGGTAGGCGGGCTTGGTGTTGAGTGCGGTGCTGTCGCCGTCACTGCCGCCGCAGGCGGCCAGCACGGCCGCAGCCAGCACGGCCGGAACGAACGGACTAGAAAAGGGACGAAAACGCGGGTTCTTCATGCTCATCTTCATGTGCTTGTCTCCTGGAGTTTCTTCTTTGCGTCTTGTTGCACAGCTCACCAACACACCCAGGCCACGCCAGTCACCCGGCGCGGCCGGGCCACTCACCCCACCTTGCGCGCAGCTGCCGCGCGCAGGCGCCCCACCACACCGGTGGGGAAGTAGTAAACGGACAGAACGAACAGCACGCCCAGCCACAACAGCCAGCGGTCGGGCGACAGCAGGGCCGACAGCCAGGGCAGGCCCGACGTGGCCTCACTGCCCAGGCGTAAAAGGTCTTGGAGGTAGCTTTGCGCCACCAGAAACAGCACGGCACCAATGGCCGAGCCGTAGATCGTGCCCATGCCACCGATCACCACGATGAGCAGACAGTCCATCATGATTTCGAAGCTGAGCGAGGTGTCCGGCCCGTTGTAGCGCAGCCAGAGCGCCAGCATCGCGCCCGCCATGGTGGCAAACAGCGCCGACAGCACGCTGGACGTGGTGCGGTACACCACCACGCGGTAGCCAATGGCCTCGGCGCGGAACTCGTTCTCGCGAATAGCCTGCAGCACCCGGCCGAAGGGCGAGTTGACGATGCGCAGCAGTGCCAGCACCAGCGCCACCGCCGTGACGAACAGCAGGTAGTAGCAGATCAGCCGCCCGTCGATGCTCACGCCCAGGAAGGGGTCGTCAAACGGCTCGAAGCTGGGCGACAGGAACTCGGGCACCTTGAAGGTCAGGCCGTCTTCGCCGCCGGTGATGTCCGACAGTTGCGAGGCCAGCGTCTGGAACGCCGCCGCCACGGCCAGCGTGATCATGGCGAAGAAGATGGCACGCACCCGCAGCGAAAAGAGCCCCACAGCCAGGGACAGCAACAGGGACAGCACCAGCGCCCCGCCCAGCCCCACCAGCAGCGCAGACCAGGTGGGCCCCATGCGTGTGGTGGCCACGGCAATGCCGTAGGCACCAATGCCAAAGAACATGGTGTGCGCAAAGCTCACGATGCCGGTGTAGCCCAGCAGCAGGTCAAAGCTGGCGACCAGCACCACAAATATCAGCACCTTGGCTGCCACGGACAGCGCCTTGACACCCGGAAAGAGGAACGGCGCAAACGCCAGACCCAGAAAGATAGCCACCAGAATCACCGCCAGCACCTTGCTGCGCGGATAGTCGCCAGAGAGAAGTCGGTTCAGCATGTCAGTCGGCTCCTCATCAGCGGTTGGCCACGGGATAGACGCCCTGCGGACGCCACAAGAGAATGGCCACCATCAACGCGATGTTGGAGAACAGCGCCACCTTGGGCACCAGGAAGCCGGTGTAGTTGGCCATCAGCCCCACCAGCAGCGCACCGATGAGCGCGCCGCCCGTGCTGCCAAGGCCGCCGATGATGATCACGATGAAGATCAGCACGTTGACCTGAGCGCCCATCTGGGGCACCACGTTCTGCTGGTACAGGCCCCACATCACGCCGCCCAGGCCGGCCAGGGCCGAACCCACCACGAACACGCCCACAAACAGGCGACGGATGCGGTAGCCCAGGCTTTCGACCATCTCGCGGTCCTGCACGCCGGCGCGGATCAGCAGGCCGACCTTGGTGCGCGACAGCGTCCAGGCCAGCACGCCAAACACCAGCAGGCCCACGGCCACGGCCACCAAGCGGTACTTTTCAATCGCAGCATCGCCCACCAGCAGCGAGCCGCGCATGCCCTCGGGCAGCGGCAGCGGGATCTGCGCGGGGCCCCAGATGACCTTGATGAGTTCTTCACCAATGATCATGCCGCCCATGGTGATGAGGATCTGCTTCAGGTGCTGGCCGTACACAGGCCGCACGATGAAGCGCTCGAACGCCAGGCCCACGGCCCCCGCCACCGCCATGGCCACCACCATGGCGGGGAGCACGGCCATCAGGTTGCGCCACAGCTCGGCACTCTGGGTGTAGTCGCCCATGGCGCCCAGCACGCTGGTGGCCACAAACGCACCCAGCGCAATGAACACGCCATGGCCAAAGTTCAGCACGTCCATCAGGCCAAACACCAGCGTGAGGCCCGAGGCAATGATGAAGATGATCATGCCCATGGCCAGCCCCGCCACCGTGAGCGTGAGCCAGGTGCTGGGCGAGCCGATGAAGGGCAGCACCAGCAGCGCCAGCGCCGGCACCAGTGCCAGGGGCTTCCAGTCGAAATCGCGGGTGACGCTCATGCCCGACCTCCAGCGGCGGTCGCCGCATCACGCACATTAGCTACACATTTGATAGCTACCAGAGCAATAGATACCTGCGCTACCGCCCGAAAACATCTGAAATTGGTCACACGACTCATAACGCCAACCCCAGCAGCGAGCGCTGCAGTTCTTCGTCTTGCGCCAGCGCGGCCATGCTGCCCGCATGCACCACCTGGCCGTTGTCCATCACGGCCACGGTGTCACCCAGCCGCTTGGCAAAGTTGATGTTCTGCTCCACGAGCAGGATGGTCACGCCGCTCTTCTTGAGCTGGTCGAACGCATCGATCATGTTGTTGATGATGGCGGGCGCCAGGCCCTTGCTGGGCTCATCGACGATGAGCAGGTCGCGCGGCTCGACGATGGCGCGGCTCACGGCCACCATCTGCTTTTGGCCGCCGCTGAGCTTACCGGCAGGGTGGTTCCAGAACTTCTCCACGGCGGGGAAGAGCTTGAAGATCCACTGCAGCCGCGCCTCGTCCATCTGCGCGGCATTGCGCGCGCTGCGCGCGGCCAGCAGCATGTTTTCCTTCACCGTGAGGTCGGCAAAGATGCCCATGTTCTCGGGCACATAGGCGATATTCAGGCCCGCGATGGCAGGCGTATTCATCGCCGTGATGTCTTTGCCACCAAAGTGGATGGAGCCCTGCGACGCATGCCACAGGCCCATGATGGTGCGCAGTGTGGTCGTCTTGCCTGCGCCGTTGCGGCCCAGCAGCATGGTGAGCTGCCCCTTGGGCACGGCCAGATCCACACCGTGCAGGATGTGGTACGCCCCGATGTGCGTGTGCACACCCTTGAGTTCGAGCAGGTTGGTCGTTGGTGTCGTGCTCATGCGGCCTCCTTCTCTGCGTCCTTGGAGACGCCCAGGTAAGCCTCTTGCACCACGGGCGATGCGATCACCTCGGCTGGCGGGCCATCGGCCACCAGCGTGCCGTTGGTCAGCACGATGATGCGGTCGGCCAGTTCGCGCACCACGTCCATCTTGTGCTCCACCAGCAGGATGATCTTGGTCTTGTCCTTCTTCAGCTCGCGGATCAGGTTCAGGATCACGGGGGCCTCGTCGTGGCTCATGCCGGCCGTGGGCTCGTCGAACATGTAGACCTGTGGCTCCAGCGCCATGAGCAGCGCCACTTCCAGCTTGCGCTGATCGCCGTGCGGCAGGCTGGCCACGGGGGTGTCGGCACGGTCGGTCATGGCCACGGCCTGCAGGATCACGCGGGCGCGCTGGGTCAGCGCGTTGTGGTCGCTCCAGATGCTCCACAGGTTCATGCCTCGGCGGTGCTTGCCCTCTTGCGTGGCCTGCACGGCAAGGCGCACGTTCTCCAGCACACTGAGATTGGGAAACAGGTTGGTGAGCTGGAACGCCCGGCCCAGGCCCGCGTGCGTGCGTGCCGAGACGGACTGGCCCGTGAGGTCCTGCCCGCCCAGCGTGACGCTGCCGCTGGTGGCCTTGAGTTGCCCCGAGATCAGGTTGAAGTAGGTGGTCTTGCCCGCGCCATTGGGGCCCACGATGGCGGTCAGCGTGCCAGGCTCGAAAGAGCAGGTCACGCCGTTGACCGCCACGTGGCCGCCGAAGCGGATGGTCAAGTCCTTGGTGGCCAAGGTGCTCATGGGTGGGGGTTCACTTTCACGGTCTGAGTCAATCGATGGAATGGGTGGGGCGCCCTGCCCTGCGGCAGCGCGCCCCGGCACTTTAGGGGCAGGTGCCGATCACGTAGTAGTTGGTGCTGGTCTGCTTCAAGGTGTTGGTGACGAACACGTTCCACAGGCCCATGCTCTGGTTGGAGCCCAGCGCATAGGTGTAGCCCCCGGCAGCGTACGCGCGCCCGGCCAGGGTGTGTGCATAGTTGCTGGCGGTGGTGCAGGTGGCCGTGCCGCCGCCCGATGCGGCCAGCGTGGTGCCCGAAGCTGCGGCCGATGTGGCGCCCTCGGCCCCATTGGCATCGGCCGCGCGCACCGTCCAGCTGTAGGTGGTGGACGCGGCCAGGCCGGTGTCGGTGTAGCTCGTGGCAGTCACAGGCAGCGCGTTGACCTTGTTGGCGTTGCGGTACACGTTGTAGCTGGCCGCGCCCGTGACGGCGGCCCAGCCGATGGCCATGCTGCTGGCCGTGGCGCCCGACGTGCTCACGCCCGTAGGGGCGGGCAGGGCCACAGGGTCGGGGGGCGTGGTGCCACCCGTGCCGCTGGAGACGCGGTCCACCATGGCCTTGATGGCCGCCATTTGCGGGCCGGACTTCTTGGAATAGTTGGCGCTGTCATAGCCCCACCAGTCCCAGCAGCTGTTGGTGGCTGCGGTGCTGGTCTGCGGGTACAGCATCACGATGTTGTTGTTGTCGGCCCAGCGGTTGTAGCCGGTGTTGCGCACGTACTGCTGCTGCACATCGCTGATGTTCTGCTTGCAGCCATGCAGCACCACATGCAGCTTGCAGGTGGCCGTGCCGCCCGCCTGGCAGGCCTGCGGGACGTAGGCCCAGCCCGTGGTGGCCATGCCATGGTTGGTGATGAATTCGCTCTGGTTGAACTCAATGTAGTTGCCGGTGGGCAGGGTGGCGTTGTTGCGGGCGTTCAACGTGCCGTACAGGTGCTGCAGCATGGCACCAGCCAAGTCGAAGTTGCAGTCGCTGATGTAGGGCGCGCCCTTGGTGGAGCAGGCGTTGCCGTAGTCGTCCGTCACCATGGCGTGTTCGGCTGCAATGTCTTTTTTGTAGACCACATTGGCGGCGGGCACGAAGCTGCTGTAGTAGGTGCGCAGCGCATCCATCACCCCGGTCTTGACCACACTGTCGAGCGAGCCCGAGAACAGGTAGACCTTGGAGTTCTGAAGGTTGGCCACGGGGTCGATCACGCCCTGGCTGGCCCAGGTGTTGGTGGTGCTGACCAGCGTGCTGGTGGGGATGCCTGCCGGGCTGGCCATGCAGCGCCCGGTGGCGTTGACGACCGAGCCCTCGGCGCAATAGAACGGGCCGCCCGCGACCACGCCCGCGCCCTTGGCAAACGTGGCCGAATACGCCACGTGCAGCTGCACGGCCATGAAGCCGCCCGAGGACAGGCCCGATACCGTGGTCTGTGTCTTGTCGATCTTGAGTGCTGGCAGGTTGACGGCAGCGTGAACACTGCCCACGCCACAGAGTGCCATCGCAGCCCCTGCTGCCGCCGCCCGGATGAAATTGAAAGCCATGTTGTCTTGTCTCCAAATAATTTTTGAGAAAAACCGACCCAGCCCCCGTGTCAACCCGGGAGTTCATGCATCAATTCACTGGAAAAAGAGGGGCGGCCGCCCCTGCGGGATGGACCCCGAAGGAGCAGGACGGTGGTCCTGTCCTACGGGCCTCGCTAACTCGCTAGCTCGCTAAACGAATCGAAAGACCGGCTTATCGCTTGTTGCGAATCGGCACGTTCATTTCTTCAGGCTTGATCTCGCGCACCAGCTCGGGCACGCCCCAGGCAAAGGCCGGGTCCACCTTGATCTTGAAGTGGTACATGCTCTGCATGGCCTGGTGGTCTTCCTTGCGGAAGGTCATCTTGCCCTTGGGCGTCTCGAAGCTCATGCCCTCCATGGTCTTGATGAGCTTGTTGGTGTTGGTGTCGCCGTTCGTGGCCTTGAGGGCGGTGACCAGCGCCATGGCAGAGCTGAAGCCGCCGGCCGTGAAGAAGTCTGGCGGGGTCTTGAACTCCTTGTAGTGCGCGGCCACCATGGCTTCGTTCACGGGGTTCTTGGGAATGCCGAAGTAGTAGTACGTGGCGCCTTCCATGCCAGGGAAGTTCTTGTAGGCCGCCATGGCGGGCAGGATATTGCCGCCGGTAGCGATCTCGATGCCATAGCGCTTGAGGTCCATGTCAGCGATCTTGAACGGGTTGCCTGCACCGGCCCAGATGATGAAGATGACCTTGCGGCCCGGCACGTCCTTGAGCTTGTCGATCAGGCGCTGGGCACCGGCGGTGAAGTCGGTGGTGGTGGTGGGCAGGTATTCCTCGTGCACCAGCTTGGCGTTCTTGAGCGCGTCCTTGAAGGCCTTCACGCCATCGCGGCCGAAGGCATAGTCCTGCGCCAGCGTCGCCACCGTCACGCCCGCCTTGTCGATGGCCACGGCGTTGGAGATGGCGTCCTGGCTGCTGTTGCGGCCGGTGCGAAAGATGTACTTGTTCCACTTGTCGCCGGTGATGGCGTCGGCCACGGCGGGCTCCACCAGCAGGATCTTCTTGTATTCCTCGGCCACGGGCAGCAGGGCCAGGGCCACGCCGCTGGAGGTGGGGCCGACGGCAATATCGGCCTTGTCATCCGAGTAGGCCGAGGCCAGCAGGCTCTTGCCCAGGTCAGGCTTGCCCTGGTCGTCCTTCTCGATCACGACGAGCTTCTTGCCATTGACGGTCATGCTGCCGCCGGTGGCGTAGTTCAGGCCCATCATCAGGCCGGTCTGGGTCTGCTTGCCATAGGCCTCCAGCGGACCCGTCTTGCTGTACACGTGGGCAATGCGGATTTCACCGGTCTGCGCGAACGCGGGGGCAGAAAGTGCGGCGGCGGTAACGGCTGCGGAAGCGAGGGCGACCAGAGTGCGACGGTGCATGGCGATGTCTCCTGTTGTGATGCTTCTTTATTGCACAGTCTGTGCCAGCAGCCAAGTGCTTGATTTCAAAGATACTTTTGCTGACACGCTGGCGACACTGCCTGATTTAAATACACATTGAATGTCTAATTTTTAGACATTTGCCTGATTTTTATTCAGGGTTTTCCAGACGTCCATAGAGCGTGGCGCGCGAGATGCCCAGCTGGCGAGCAGTGGCCAGCTTGTTGCCGCCATGGGCTTTGAGCGCAGCCGCGATCGCCTTGCGTTCCAGCTCCGCCACCTGCTCGGCCAGCGGGCGCAGGTATCGGCTTTCGTCCTCGGCATCGGGGCCGTGGCCTGGGTCCTGCACCGGGGCGGGGGCGGCGGGCTCCACGCCCGCTTCGCGCAGGATGCGTTCGAGCTGCGCGGCGTCGATGGACTGCGAGTCGCTGCGCATCACCGCCTGCTCCAGCACATTGCGCAGCTCGCGGATGTTGCCGCGCCAGGGCTGGCCCGCCAGCAGGGCCATTGCATCGGGCAGCAACTCGGGCGGCGCGGTGCCGTTGCGCAGGGCCAGGTCTTCGCCCAACGCTTCGACCAAGGCAGGAATGTCGCTGCGCCGCACGCGCAGCGGCGGCACACGCACCGGCAGCACATGCAGGCGGTAGAACAAATCCTCGCGGAATTTGCCCTCGCGCACCAGGGACGCCAAATCGCGCGACGTCGCGGCCAGGATGCGCACATTGAAAGGCACGAGCTTGTTGCTGCCCAGCGGCTCGATCTCGCCCTCTTGCAGCGCCCGCAGCAGCTTGGCCTGCAGGCTTTGGGGCATGTCGCCGATTTCGTCGAGGAACAGCGTGCCGCCGTCGGCCAGCTTGAACTTGCCGTCGCGGCCCTTGCGGTCGGCGCCGGTATAGGCGCCAGGCGCCACGCCGAAGAACTCGGCCTCGAGCAGCGTGTCGGGCACGGCGGCGATGTTGACGCTGACGAACGGACCACTGGCGCGGCTGGACGCTGCGTGGATCGCGTGGGCCAGGAGCTCCTTGCCGGTCCCCGTCTCACCCAGCAGCAGCACGGGGCTGCTCGACTGCGCTGCACGGCGCGCCTGGCGCTTGACCTCGGCTGCCGCGGGGCTGGAACCGATGAAGCTGGCAAAGGTGTACTTGGACCGCCGCTCGCCGTCGCCCGCCACCGCCAGGCTGCGGCGGCGCTGGCTGGCCAGCTCGCGCCGGGCGTCGTCCAGGTCGCGCTGCAACAGCGCAAACTTGCTGATGAGGGGCTGCAGCGTGGTTTCGGGATGGTCGAACAGCACGATGCCAATGGCGCCGATCACGCGGTCCGCGTCGTCGCGCAGCGGAATGCGGCTGACCACAAAGGTGCCCGCCTTGTTGGTGAGCAGGTCGATCAGCACGGGCTGGCCCGTTTCGAGCACGCGCCGCATCTGCGTATTGGGGATGACCTCTTCCACCGTGCGGCCCACGAACTGGTCCACCGACGAAAAACCCAGGTCCGGCAGAAAGCGCTGGTAGCCCTCGTTCACCCACACGATGCGCCCACTGCGATCCACCAGGAACATGCCCTGGCTGACGCTGGAGAACAGCTGGAACATGGAGCGTGCCGCCAGTTCCAGAATGCCCTGGGCATCCAGCGGCAGTGCGGGGGCGTCGTCAGCGAGCAAGGGCATCTGCGGATGGTAGCGCGCTGGCGGGTCGCAGGGGCTGCCCCCAACAAGCATAAGGCGCCCGCCGCGGAGGCAGGACGCTACAAATTAGATAGCTACCCAGGCAAATAGCACTAGCGCCATCAGCCGTTTTTATCTGAAACGGGGGCCAAAGAGGCGTACAGGGATGGACCACATGCTGCCAAAGGCTGATCCACCAGGATGCAGGGCTTGCCAGTGCGGCGGCACTGGTCCTGCACCCGCCAGTAGGCGTCGTGGCTGATGCAGCCCGTCTGGCAAATCACCAGGTCCGCAGCAGCCAGACTGGCGTCAAAGGCTGCATCTGCGTGTACGTCTGGGTGGGCCTCGACGACCACCGGCACCCGCACCTTGCGGGGTTGGGCTGGAACATCCATGGGCGCGGTGGTGGTTGCCCCACCCTGCCCCGTGTCGCCCACCGCCCTGGTGTCTGACTGTGCCGCCAGTCGCCAGCGCAGGCATTCCCGCGACAAGGCGGCCATGCGCTCGGCCAGCGCGGCAATGTGGCGTGCCATGGCCTGGCGGCGCGACAGCCCCGGCACGGCAGCTCGTATTTGCGCCAGCTCATCGTGCGCCATGGCCAGCCGCGTATCGCGCACCACCAGCGCGCCACGCAGCTGTACCAACTCGGCCTGCAGCGCCTGGATCTCGGCGGCCTGCGCAGTCAGGGCTGCGCTGCAACGCCGCTGGGCTTCGCCCAATTGGCGACAGAGCACCAGAAACTCCTGCGGAAATGAGGACATGCACCACCTTGCAAATAAGAACTATTCTCATTTTATGATACGATCCAACCCGAGTTCACAGCAAGCCACCTGGTGGGGAGGGCACCGGGAGCACAACGCCTCGGGGTCTGGCTTGCCAAGAAAATCGTCGGCACGGATCTGCCCGCGCCGTCTGGACGAAAAAAAACCGCGCCCGATGGCGCGGTTTTTTTATGGGTGCGAGCCTGGGGCCTCGCCGCGCGCTCAGGCCTCTGCCAGCGCCATCTTGCGGGCAGCCCAGCGGCGCAGCAGGCGCGGCACGATCAGCACGGCCAGCACGATGACGATCAGGGTCACCGAACCGGGGCGCTCCAGGAAAATCGTCCACTTGCCTTCGCCAATCGACACCGCATTGCGCATCTGTGCCTCGGCCAACGGGCCCAGGATCATGCCCACCACGACCGGCGCTGCAGGGAAGTCAAAGCGGCGCATCACCACACCCAGCAGGCCAATCGCATACAGCAGCACCAGGTCGAACGCGCTCTGGCGCATGCCATACACACCCAGGGTGGAGAAGACCAGAATGCCCGCGTACAGGTACGACTTCGGGATGTTCAGCAGTTTCACCCACAGGCCCACCAGCGGCAGGTTCAGGATCAGCAGCATCACGTTGCCGATGTACATCGACGCGATCAGCGCCCACACCAGTGCGCCGTTGGTGTCAAACAGCTGCGGGCCAGGCTGGATGCCGTAGTTCTGGAACGCACCCAGCAAAATGGCCGTGGTGTTCGACGTGGGGATGCCCAGCGTCAGCAGCGGGATCAGCGTGGCTGTGATGGCCGCGTTGTTGGCAGCCTCGGGGCCAGCCACACCTTCGATGGCGCCGGTGGTGCCGAACTCTTCCTTGTGCTTGCTCAGTTTCTTCTCGGCGGCATAGCTCAGAAAGGTTGGAATCTCGCTGCCACCGGCTGGCACGGTGCCAAACGGGAAGCCGATTGCGGTAGCGCGCAGCCATGCGGGCCAGGAGCGCTTCCACTCCTCCTTGGTCATGTGGGTGCTGGTCAGGCGGTTCTGGGTTTCGTCGGACTTGCCTTCATACATCACGTTGTACAAGGCTTCGCCCACCGCAAACAGGCCCACGGCGATCAGCACCACTTCGATGCCGTCCATCAGCTCAGGCACGCCACCGGTGTAGCGTGCCTGGCCCGTGATCTGGTCGATGCCGATCAAGCCCATGGCAAGGCCGACAAACAGTGCCACCATGCCGCGCAGCGTGCTCTTGCCCAGCACGGCACTCACGGTGGTGAAGGCCAGCACCATCAGCATGAAATACTCCGGCGGGCCCAGGCGGATGGCGTATTCGGCCACCAGCGGTGCGCAAAAGGTCACCAGAATGGTGGCGATGGTGCCCGCCACAAACGACCCAATGGCGGCCGTGGCCAGGGCCGCACCGGCACGGCCATGCTTGGCCATCTTGTTGCCCTCCATGGCCGTGACCATGGACCCAGCCTCACCCGGGGTGTTGAGCAGAATGGACGTGGTGGAACCGCCATACATGGCGCCGTAGTAGATGCCTGCAAAGAAGATCATCGAGGCCGTGGCCTCGACCTTGACGGTGATGGGCAGCAGCATGGCCACCGCCACTGCAGGGCCGATGCCCGGCAACACGCCCACGGCGGTGCCGATGATGCAGCCCACAAAGGCCCACATCAGGTTGATGGGTGTTGCCGCGGTGGCAAAGCCCTGCATCAAAAGGTTTAAGGTTTCCATGGCGTGCAGGCTTTACAGCCACCCCGTGTTGGTCAGGCCGGGCAGGTTGATGGCCAGCAGTTGCGTAAACATCCAGTACACCGGGGCCGCTACCGCGATACCGATGAAGGAATCCTTGATCCAGGCCTGCAGGCGCAGGTCGAGTTCACCTTCCGAGCTTTTGAAACCCCGCACCGACAGCACGAAGCACAACGCACAGCTCAGGATGAAGCCCAGCGTGGTGATGAGCAGGGCATTGAGCAGCAGCCCTGCCGACACCCAGATGAAGCCCTTCCAGTGGGCCCGCTCGTCGCCGGACCCTTCTTCCAGCTCCCGAAACCCGCCGCTCAGCGCATGCACCACACACAGCACGCCGCAGATCAGGATCGCAATGCTGACCACCCAGGGAAAGAAGTTGGGGCCTACGCCACCGTAGCCCGCCTCTGAACTGACCGAGCTGGCCCCCCAGGCCAGGCCCAGCGCGAGCACCACCAGCCCGGCCCCGATCAGGGTCTGCAAGGGCTTGGAGCGCGATGAATGTTGTTGTGTCATGTTTTTTCCTTCGCACCAACCAATGCACGGCAACGCCTGCCCCCCCTCCGCAACGCGGAGGCAGAAGGCGACTGCCGCACCTTGCTTCGGGATCAGATCATTCCGGACTTGGCCATCGTGGCGCGCATGCTGGCGAACTCGGCGTCCACAAAGTTGGCGAACTCGTCGCCCGCCATCCATGCGGGGGTCCAGCCGTTCTTTTCCATCGCGTCCTGCCAGGCCTTGTGCTTGAAGGTCTTGGCCAACGCATCGATCAAGGCCTTGCGCTGTTCGGGCGTGATGCCAGGCGCGCCGTACACGCCGCGCCAGTTCCCGATTTCCACGTTGATGCCCTGCTCCTTGAGCGTGGGCACGTTCACGCCCTTGAGGCGGGTGCCCGAGGTCACGCCCACTGCGCGCATCTTGCCGGCCGAGATGTACTCGGAGAACTCGCTGTAGCCGCTGCCGCCCACCGTCACATTGCCCCCCAGGATGGCTGCAGTGGCCTCACCGCCCCCACGGAACGCCACGTAGTTGATCTTGGCAGGGTCCACGCCCACTTCGCGAGCGATCATGGCGGCGGCAATGTGCTCGGTAGAGCCGCGCGAGCCACCGCCCCACTTCACGCTGCCGGGGTCCTTCTTGAGCTGGTCCACTACGTCCTTCATCGTCTTGAAGGGAGAGTTGGAAGGCAGCACGAACACGTTGTATTCGCTGGTCAGGCGCGCCAGAGGCGTGACCTTGTCCAGACCCACTGGGGGCTTGCCGGTGATGATGCCGCCCAACATCACGGCGCCCATCACCATCAGGGCGTTCGGGTCGCCCTTGCTGGCGTTGACGAACTGGGCCAGGCCAATCGCGCCGGCTGCGCCACCCTTGTTGTCATAGGAAACCGACGATGCGGCGCCCGCATCCTGCATCGCCTTGCCCAGCGCGCGACCGGTGGAATCCCAACCGCCCCCGGGATTGGCGGGGATCATCATCTTGAGGGCTGCTGCCGTCTGGGCCGATACGGGCAGCACACCCGCAGCGGCCATGGCGGCCAGTGATTTCAGAAAAGTATCGCGACGCATGGTGTCTGTCTCCTGATAAGGTTTGCGAACCGCCCGATGATGCGCGCGCTGCCTGTCAAACGGCTGTCCTCAGACTCAGGGAAAACACCCATGCGCCGGGCCCAATGAGACGATGCTATGGTGCCGCGCATGCAATTGCTCCTTGTAGAAGACGACCCCACCATGCAGGCCACACTGCACCGCGCACTGACCCGGCGTGGCATGGAGGTGACCGCTGTGGGCGACGGACGCGCCGCGCTGAGCCAATGGACCGCCCTGCAGCCCGACGCGGTCATCCTGGACCTCACCCTGCCCGGCCTGGACGGGCTGCAGGTGCTGCAGCAGGCGCGATCACGTGGGCTGCGCACCCCTGTGCTGATCCTCACCGCACGCGGCACGGTGGGCGACCGTGTGGTGGGGCTGAACGCCGGCGCCGACGACTACCTGCCCAAACCGTTTGATCTGGACGAGCTGGAAGCACGCCTGCGCGCACTGGTGCGCCGCAGCGCAGATCCCGCCGTGGCGCCGCTGGCGCCCAGCACCGTGCAGATCGGAGCCATCCGCTACGACAAGGACAGCGGCGCGCTCTACCTGAACGGCGAAGTGATGGAGCTGACCCCGCGCGAGCTGGCACTGATGCATGCACTGCTCGCGCAGCCCGGCCACGCAGTGACCAAGGAACGACTGTATGAGCTGGTGTTTCCCGGACAACTCGACGTGCAGTACGAAGCCATTGAGGTCGTGGTGTACCGGCTGCGCAAAAAGCTGGCGGGCACTGGCCTGACCCTGATGACGCTGCGCGGACTGGGCTACCTGCTGCGGGCGGACACATGAGCCAGGACGGCGTGCGCCACCATTCGCTGCGGCGGCGCCTGTTGCTGGGCATCTTGCTGCCCGTAGCGCTGTTCATCGGCTTCAATACCTGGAGCCTGTACCGCCAGACGCTGTCGTCGCTCAATACAGCGTACGACCGCACCCTGCTGGCATCCGCCAAAAGCATCAGCGAACAGCTCGACGTGAAAGGCTTTGACGACGCGGCACAGCTGCGCGCAATCGTTCCCTATTCGGCCCTGGAGGCCTTTGAGGCCGACAACCAGAGCCAGATGTTCTACCGCGTATCGACCTTGAAGGGCGAGATGGTGTCTGGCTTTGAAGACCTGCCAGTGTGGCACGGCAGCATCCCTGCCCGCCCACCCTACGCGGCACTGGTGGACTTTTACGATGACCGGTTTCGTGATCGCGATGTACGCGTTGCGGTGCTGCTGCAACCAGTAGCCAGTTCGCAAGGCCGAGCCATGGCCGTGATCCAGGTGGCCGAGACGCTGGAGGTGCGCGAAACCCTCGCTCTGCAAATCCTGTGGAACACCCTTTTGCGCCAGGCACTGTTGATCGCCGTGGTGGCCTTCACCGTGGTGCTGGTGGTGCAACGCGCGACCCAGCCCGTACGTCAGCTCAGCCAGCAGCTGCAGGCCCGGCGCGAAGGCGACCTGAGTCCCATCGCAGCCCCCATGGCCCCGCGCGAGCTGCAGCCACTGGTGGACGCCACCAACGAGGTCATGCAGCGCTTGCGACACCTTCTGCGGCATCAGAAGCGCTTTGTGCGCGATGCATCGCACCAGCTGCGCACACCGCTGGCCGTGCTCAAGACCCAGGTGCAATCGGCCCTGCGCGGCGACGTGGAGCCACAGCAAGCCCTGCACGAAATCAGCGACACTGTGGACCGCGCCACCCAACTCGCCAACCAGATGCTGGCCCTGGCCAAGGTGGAGCAGCTACGCCAGCAAAGCACACCACCTGCCACCCGTTTTGACGACATCCTGCGTGCAGTGGCGCTGGAGATTTCACCGCTGATTGCCCAGCGCGATCTGGACTTTGGCATCCACACCGAGCCCGCGCTGGTGCAATCGCACGAATGGATGCTGCGCGAATTGAGCCGCAACCTGTTACACAACGCCGTGCGCCATGCGCCGCCCGGCAGCGAGTTGACTGTGGACCTGCGCAGCGACGGACGGCATGTGGCGCTGACGATCAGCGACCACGGCCCAGGCATTGATGACGAGCTGGCGGCCCGCCTGTTCCAGCCCTTCTCGGCGGGCGACGTGCGCACCGGCAGCGGCCTGGGTCTGGCCATCTGCCACGAGATCGTGCAGGCGCTGGAAGGCAGCATCGCCCTGACCAACCGGGTGCAGGGCCACAAGGTGACCGGGCTGGACGCCATCGTTCGCCTGCCGCTGCCGGCGCCCCTGACTGACGGCACACCGGCGGCATAGACGGCACAATCTCGCCCATGAATACCTTGGAGACGATGCGGCTGGACAAGTGGCTCTGGTGCGCCCGCTTTTACAAGACCCGCAGCCTCGCCACGGAAGAGATCGGCAAGGGTCGGGTCACCGTCAATGGCCAGTTGGCCAAACCTGCACGCGACCTGCGCTGCGGCGACACCGTGGCGCTGCGCCAGGGCCCCGTAGCACGCACAGTTCGCGTCCTGGGCCTGAGCGGCGCCCGTGGCCCGGCACCTGTGGCTCAGCAGCTGTACGAAGAAACCCCCGATAGCATCGCCGCACGCGAAAAAGCGGCCGAAATGCGCCGCCTGGCCCCCGAGCCTGCAGCGACCCTGCAGGAAGGCCGCCCCACCAAGCGCGACCGCCGCGAGATCGACAAGGTCAGCAACAAAGGAAGCGATTGGGGCAGCCGCTGGAGTGCGTCGATCGACGAGTGAAGAACGAATCGCCGACCACTCCAATACACCGATCTAGACGCTTGCGCGTGGCGACGCTGGCTACCTCAAGCCTGCGCCTCACTGACCAGGGGACACATCCGGCGGGTGCATCCTGAGTTTGAAACGGGACATCAGCAGCGCAGCCTGAGGCGCACTGCGTGGCAGCAACTCTTCCACGCAGCCGGTGGCTGATGGAGGCACAAAGCCAGCAGCGATGCCTCCCATTGCTGCCCTGGAGCCTCCCATCCAATTCCACCCCCACTCAGTCCCCTCAATGCCACCAGCAAACAGCAAAGCACCGTTGGCTACCCCACCCGTGCGGATCTCAATCCACATGCTGTTGGCGAAAGTCCCGCGCCGATAACCTGCAGTGATACGCAGCGTAAACACCGGGTGCTGAACTGGATCGAAACCCGCACCCGAGGTATTGGCAATGACGGCCAATGCCGGCATGGCCGTACCGTTCCACCCCTCGGCCATCACCGCACCATCGCCAAATATGATGAAACCACGCGCAGCCGACCACAGGTTCTTGCCGTATCGGTAGATAGGCCCGCAGTGGGGGTTGTAGCTGCCCTGCCCGCCCTCGCAATCGAGCGCAAAAACGATGTGGTGACCACCGTTAGCAAAAAACCTGGAAGCATCGACGGTGCATGACAAGTCGGCGCAATGCGAAGGCGCGGAGCCCTCAGCCCGAGGCAGATAGCAAAAGTCCAGGTCGTTGAACACCAAGCAGAGCTCGCGGAATTGCACGGCACGATGGTGCGTCATGAGGACCCTTCTTCCCTGGAGGCGTCAGCATCAGAATACAGGGCCACTGGCCAACGCTTGCGCGCTCGATGTCTGCCTTGGGCCGCCATCATGGCGCAGCGCCCTCGACTTGCAGGACACAATACAAAAAAAAGCCCGCACAAAGCGGGCTGAAACCTTGCCAGAGTTCACCAGGACACAGCCCCTCCACAATCCAAACGGCGGGCAGAATCTGATCGATGTCCCCGGAAAACGGGCAAGGCTCTTAGGACCACTTCATTGGGCGCCAAACCTGATCAGTTGGGTATTCGGGAATCACCTATGCGTGAGTTCATCCCCCAACAGAATCGCTTCAAATAGAAAGAGTTGACAAAGAAAAAGCCCCAAACGCATTGAGCACTTGGGGCTTATCTTGGCGGAAACGGATGTTTTCGGCGTTATTGGGCACCCTTGACGCGATACAAAGCACGCTTGACAACAGATGGCGAAACACTGTATTTGGTTGCTAGGCCGCGTTGCGTAATTCCTCCCGCCAGATACTCAGCAACCACAGCAGCTTCATCAGCAGGAGACAAAGCGCGAAGTCTCCCCGGCAACCTCCCACGCGCACGAGCGGCGATCTGGCCCGCTATCGATCTTTCCCGAATCATTGAGCGCTCAAGCTGCGCAACTGCCCCAAGAATCTGCACAACGAAAACACCCATGCTGTTCGTCGTGTCCAAAGGTTCCGTAACACTCTTGATGGTCGCGCCGACCGCTTCAAGCTGCCGAAGCATTGCGAGCAGATCAAACAAGCTCCTTGCAATACGGTCGATCTTGTAAACAACCAGAACATCACCCTTTTGCAGCGATGCAAGGCACTTCGCCAGCTCGTGACGACCGCGACGCGACGCACCGCTAGCCTTCTCCTGAAAAATGATCTCGCAGCCCGCTTTAACAAGCGCATCGAGCTGCAAAGCTGTGTCCTGGTCTTGTGTGGAAACTCTGGCGTAACCTACAAATGCCATTGATTGCCCTCCTTTTAAGGGGCAATCTAGGCCGTTTGACCAAGTGGTAAAAGGCCGAAATGCCGCCCCTTGAATCTGTAAGTTTTAAGTCAGGTGTCAGAGCTTTATGCAGTGATCTTGTTCGAAGGGAACGAGATGCTCGAAGGTCCTACATGGTGCCCTGCGGCCCCATACCCCCGCCCCAAACCTGCGACACAAGGTCTCCGGCCCGGGTCCCCGTTGTCTCTCAGTGAAGAAGCGGATTCACTCGGTCACAGATGAGCGCACCTGCGCATTGCGCGCAGCAAGACCCTGAGCCCATTGCGACACCGGTTGCACCTGATTTGGCTTCACCGCAGGCAGGGGGGGAGGCGCGGAGTGGACCGGGGCCGCTTGGGCTACTTGCTGGCCCATTGGCTGGCCCGGGAAGGGCATAGAGCGCCCCTGCCAATAGTCGCCCCTGTCGCGGTGGCTGTAGTCGCCCTTGGTGGCCGGTTTCCAGTCCATGAAGAAGCCTTGCGCCACGATCTGGAGACACACGGCGCCACTCACCTGCAATAGCGTGGCTTGCTGGGTGTAGCACTTGCAGACCTTGCCCATGTGCACACATGCCGCAGGGTATGGCGCTTCGGTGGGCTTAGTCACCTCATCGTAAGCCGGGGCGGTGTGCGGGAAGTCCGAGAGCCGGGCCACACGTTCCGCAATGTATTCGTCAGCGGTGAGCTTTCGATTAGGCGGTGGGGGCGGTGCCTGTTTTGGTTCGGCTTGGCCAGGCGCTACGGCTTCACCCGTTGTGCCTGGCTTTGCTTGCTTGGTGACGTTGCTATAGACCTTGGTGATGGCGAAGTAGCCAAACGAAGGAACCAGCACGAGACAAGCGAGAAGCATCCAGACGGCTTTCGGGATGCGCCTTTTCCCGGTGTGCAGGCTGGCCGACCGGTACCACGTATAGACCTCTTTCGGGAAGGCTTGCATGGTCACAGAGCCCGTTTTCCCTGAGCCGTCTTTCTCGCAATTGGGGTTCACTGCAGGCCACTCCAGCACGCTGACGAGATCAGCGCCGAAGGTGCGTTTTAGATGGCGGTGCCAGCCGGGAGAGCCCACCAGCCGACGCACGAATGCATCGATGTTTTGCGGGTGCTGGGTGACCAGATAGAAGTCAAAGCCGCGGCGCCGATGCTCTGCCAGCATGCGCACGTAATCCGGTGGCGTGCCGCTGGGTGGACGCAGCGGGAAGTCGTTATGGCACTCGTCCACCAGAAAGATTGTTCCGTCTGGCTCGTCCTGCCAGTTCTTCATATCAATCTTTTTCCAGCTCGAAAGCTCACCGCCTTCGACTGGCTCAAAGCGCCCGTTATGACAGACCGGGCGGCCCTCTTTCACTGATCGCTCGCGGACCCACTTCAAGGTGTTGAGGGTCTTTCCCGCGCCATTGGCGCCTGTGACGAGATAGAGCATGGGCTACTTCTTCACGAAGCGCTTTACGGCGCCGTTGGCCGCTTGCATGCCCATGCGCACCGCGATAGCGCTGGTGATGATGGAGATGCACTCCCCAACCTTCATGAACGACAACAGCATGACCATATCGGCAGGCAAGCCGCTGAATGCTTGGATGGCCTGAGCCTTGAGGGCCTCAAAAGCGGTGTCTACGCCCTTGTAGGTGATGACGGCAATGCCGAGCGAGAGAAGCGCCTGAAAGACAAGGCTTCCCGCCAGATTTAGCAGCATGCCGCCAGCGGCAGCGATGAATGCAGGCATGGGTTTTTCTCCTAGGTTTTGGTGACGATGCGGGCGGCTGCGATGGACGAGACGACCACCAGAATCCAGCCGAGTTGTTCAAGGGCTGCGCACAGGCGAGAGAAGGGCAAAGTCACCTGTGTGTGCCACACAGTCACGGACAAATCACCGATGCAGGCGGCAGCGCCGAGGACGTTCAGACGGCTCAACTTGCTGGAGACATCAATCTCCTCGTTACCCGGCAAGTCCTTGGTGACGTCGCGGTTGCGGTCCTTCTTTTTCTCAGCCTCGTAAAGCTCAGATTCGGGGGACTTGTCGTCAAACATCTGGCAGTTGCGGCGGTACTGCTCCTTCGCTATGGCGCACTGGATCGCATCGCCTTCACAAGCAAAGCCAGACATGCAGGAGCCACCAAAGCCGCTGCCGTCCTCGCCATCGCCGTTACCGCTGCCACCGCCGCCAGTGCCACCGCCACCAGTACCACCACCGCCGCCCGATGGAGGCTCCGTGTACACGCACTTGCCATTGATCTTCACGGAGCCATCGGGGCACTTTCCATTACCGTCAGGCGGTGCCGGGTCTTTGATGCACCAACTCCCGCTTTTGTGGGTTCCGGGCGGGCATCCACCATCGGGCGCCGGAGGGATGACGATTGGCGGTGGGTAGGTGGGGCCATTGGTGCCGGAGCCGGAGCCACCGTTGCCCGTGCCTGTACCGCCGCCTGTGCCGGTGCCTGTGCCGCCATCACCAGTACCCGTGCCGCCGCCGCCTGTGCCGGGGTTTGTTCCGCCACCACCCGTGCCAGTGCCACCACCGCCAGTCCCGGTGCCGCCACCACCTGTGCCCGTGCCAGTTCCACCACCACCCGTGCCGGTGCCGCCGTTTCCCGTACCGCCATTGCCAGTGCCACCGTTGTTGCCGCCGTTGTTGTCCCCGCCGCCTGTGCCGCCAGAGCCAGGGTTTGAGCCGCCACCATCGCCGGGCGTGCACTTAGCACCAGTAAAACGCCCCGTGCCCACGCATTCCTGCACATCGCCGAATTTGACGCACACAGATGGATTTGTGCGAACGGTACAGCCACCCTCACAGGTAAAGGTCGTGTTGTCGCCATCGGTGATGCGCTCGCCGACTGATTTACCAGCCTCACAACCATTTGGCTTGCACACACCATTCACGCGGGTTTGACCGGCAGGGCACGGGGGGTCTTTGACGCACACGCCATTGACGCGGGTTTCATCGGGCTTGCAGTCGTTTGGAACGCATGCACCGCCCTCTTCGTGGGTGCCCTCCGGGCAAGCTGGCGGCTTGCACTGGCCGTCCTTTTCAATGAGTGGAGTGGTACAAGTGCAGGTAGCACCAGTGGCGGTAGAACCTTCGGGGCAGGAGTTGCCGCGATTGGTAGCGTTGTATTCATTTGAGGTGACATACGCGCCCGAGGTGGCTGAATAGCTGTCAATCAAGCAAGTGGTACCACCGGATCGTGGGGTGTAGGTGCGCGATGGATTGGGGCCTGCCATGGCAGCGGCAATAGCTGCACACAGAGCGTCTTTGGACCCGTAAGCCTGCGCACTAGCGGCTGGCATATACGGCGCATTGCTGGAGTACCAAGAGCCCTGCGGAGACAGTGCATGGGCGACGTTGCCGAAGCAGAAGATGAACAGCAGGGCTAGGCGGTAAAGATTAGCCATGCGGCCCCCAGGATGGCGATGATGGTGAAGAGGCCCATTTGTTTTGCACCTTGAAGAAGCCCACCGCGTGAGCTTTTGCAAGGCCCCTGCCGGCCGGTCAGGGAGCGCTTGGGGCGTGGCTTAGGAGAGAGCCTTGCGCACCCACTGGAAGGCCTTGACGCCCACGTAGATGAGCAGCACAGCGGCGCCGATCAGGCCGATGGGAGCGGCTTGGGCGCCGATGTCAGTCACCACGGCGGTAACGTCGACAGCGGCAGCGTTTGCAGCGGCAGCACCGGCCAGAGCGGCAACGGCGACGAGGGAGCGATTGAAGGTTTTTTGCATGTCAGTTTTCCTCTTCGGTTTGGTTTCCATCGGTATTTCTGAGCGTGCGGATCAGGACGCGAAATCCCCAACCCACGGCCCAGATCGCAAGGATGGCGCTTGCGATTGATGCTCCATCCGCCGCATCCAGTTGCAGCGGAGGGAGGCTTAATTCGTGCACCACAGTCACCGTGCAGGTGCTGGGGCATTCGATAACGGTGGGGTCAGCCACGTGGCATGGCCCGCAGGATTGACTGCTGCCGAATGCGTGCCTGGGCGATGCGCTCTACAGTGCTTGCGCGAGAGCGCAGGCGCTCAGAGAGGGCAACTACTGCGCCATGCACCAGCACGAACAGCAGACCGCCGACGAAGCCCGCCAAGAGGGCGAGCATTGCCACGCGCTGGGCGAAGAATGCGAGGTCAATTTCCATGGTGTGGCTCCTGCTTTTTGTAGAGGTCGTCCAGGTCGATGACCTGTGGTCGGTGGAATGGCTCGGTGTGGTCCTCGATCAGCTGAACGCAGGTTTCGAGGTCTTCCACCACTGCGGCTTCGCAGAGCAACATGACCCACTCCGGCTGTCCGTCCTCGAAAGACGGCGCAAGGAAAGCGCCTGTTGTGCGGGACTGAATCACGTTGCGCATGGGGTGCCTTGTGGGCTTACGCGGCCTTGGCCGTGGCTGCAGGCTTGATCGCAAGCAGCGTCAATTTCGTGGTGTTGTCGGCACCGGCGACAACATCAAACTCGCAATCGCACATGACGCCAGTGATGGGCCATTTGCTCTTGAGATGCGCCCACTTCTGGAACTCCGACGAGTCGCCCAACTTGAATGGACGAGTGACCACGCCGATGCTTTCACCGCTGGAGCTTTGGCCCATGTCCACCGAGAGGTGAAACGTCGTGGAGTCGAAGGCGCGGCCCTCGTAGTCGCCCTTGCTGGACTTGATACCGTGCAGTACGGCTTGGCTTTGCATACGCATTTTTTGGGTTCCTTGTGTGGCCTGAGTTAGTGGGCAAACGCGGCGTGGCCAGCACCGGAGCCCGAGATTTTTTTGAACATCTGCTGATAGATGCGCTCGACTTCGGAGCGCTTGAACTTGGCGAGGCGCCCCGGCATTTCTGCGCAGTTCTCGATGAATTGCATGAGGGTTTCGCGGTCCATGTAGAGGAACGCGAGGGCGGCTGATTTGCCAGCGGTGGAGAAGAACCAACGGGCGTTGCGCGTGCACTCGGCCATGAGGGTTTCGAGCGGAAGGCGTGGCTCTGTTTTGACAGGCTCAGGCGATGCAATGGCGCCGTGTTCAGAGAGCATCAGGGCATGCCAATCACTGGCACCTGAGAAGAAGTCGGCGGGCCTGCGGAGAATGTCCGTGGGCAGCAGGCGCTTTTGGTTTCCATAGCGCAACTCGATGCGCTGCCAGCCGGTGGCGTCCTGTTTGCCGTAGAGCTGGACGCCCTTGTCATAGACGTTGGTTTGCTTGCCTGCGGCCTTGCTGCCGAAGTAGAAGGAACGACCCACACCACCAGCACGCCATGCGCCCACGCAGTTGTGTTCGGGCCGGTGGCCGTAGTGGTCCATGGCTCCGGCGTCGTAGTCACTGGCAACACGGTCCATGCCACCGCTGATGCCATCGAAGAAGTCCAAGGCCAGATCGCAGCGCGTGACCAGGGCGCGGTGGTCGTCCATGTAGTCGGCCATGCGTGGTGCCCAACCTGGGGCAGCAAACGTGCAGGCGACGCCGTACAGGTTGCAATGAATGGTCTTGGACTGGGCGCGCTGGCGTGGGCTTTCGCCGGAGGCGAGGAAGCCGACCCAGCCGCATTCATTGCCAGCGCGAAGAATGCTCCAGCGGTGGCGGTAGAAGTCGTGCCCCTTCTTCATTTCAGGGTCCACGGTGAAGCCTTCGCCGAGGATTTCGCAGACGTTGTTAGCCAGCTCAAGCGCTTGTGTGCTGGCGGCAAAGTCAGGGTCTGGAATGTCGCGCAGGAGGTGGCAGAGCTTTGCGCGACGGCGGTCGTCTTCGCTCAGTTGATGCTCTGACCGGAGGTCGAATTCCGATGCCTGGGCGGGCGGGAATAGATGCTCTACCGTGGGGATGGGAGCGAACCGCAGATTGACTGTGAAGCGGAGCCAATCGACATGCACAGGCGAGCCGGTTTGCACGCGCTCCGCTTGCAAACGGAGCTTGACCTCATTGCCCTCTAGAACGAGCGATGTGGGATGGGTCATGCGGCTGACTCTGGAAAGTTGTCCCCGTGATTACCATCGGGGACCGAAGCTGTCTGAGGTGCTACGCACCCCCCAAAATTGATAGCACCGCGCTCCGCTGCCGCGCCCGCGCTGCGCTTGCTGGGCGCGGCTGCGGGGCGCTGCTGCATGTCATCAAGGAGAGAGGCAATGGAGTGCCACGTGTTGAGCATCCCGGCGCCGGATTGGCCCTTGAGGGTGCACACCCCCAGCGCAGGCGCTGCAGGAGCCGCCACAGCGCGTGCAGCGCCTTGGGTGGCTGGGGGTGTGCGTAACGTCATGCCCTGGCCTGGGCATCTCATTTCGAGTTTGATCACGGCGGCTCCTGTGTGAGAATTGTCCAAATGACATCGTAGTCATTTGTATATCAACGAGCCGGAGTGTAGTCAGATGTATATCGATATTGAATTGAATAAATTAATCGATGATGCGGCTTCGATAGCTGGAAGCCAGCGAAAGCTAGCCGCTTTGCTCGACATGGAGCAAGCGAACTTGGCGAAGATCAAGAAGGGAGAAAGGCCTGCGAACTGGCGCGTTCGGGGCAAATTGCGCGCAATCCTAGGCGAGGACCCTGCGCATGCGTTCATGGCCGCGATGGCCGAGGACTTGGAACAGTCAGAACGCGAAGACGAAAAAAAAGCTGCAGATGGCTTTAAGGCCATGCTTGCAGCTTTTCCTGATGGTTGGCGGAAACGGAGGGATTCGAACCCGCGATAGGGGTATTTCTGGCGTGCTACAGCGTATTCGCTACTATGAACGACTACGCTGTAGCACGCTATAAACGGCCCGTTTAGGTCCGCTTTTAGGTTCAACCAAAAGGTTTCGGCTCGTACTCAGCCATCCGCTCAACAGGCGGTTTCCCGAATACCTGAAGCGTGACTCGGACGCGGTGAATATCTGGGAAGTTCTGATACGGCCCTGACGGGTCGTGCCATTTTTCGTTCACAGTGACCGAGTTCCCCAGAAAGTCAGTGAAAACACAATTCACCAACACCCTCGAACTCGCACTCTTGCGCTCGACGGAAACGCCCCCCAGCGATTCCAACAAATTTGAAGCAGGATCACTACTTTTGGTTCGCTCGCATTCAGGTAGGGTATCCGTTACCTTTTCAAAGACGTCTTCAGCTGTCAACGTCATACCGCTCCTTCTGGAGATAGGGAACTCATCCTCGCACAGAACCATGCAGCGTCATCAACCGCTGGGCGATGCCCTCGGGGTCGATCCGCATATTGCTCATCGTGGAGGTGCCCACGCAGACATGCTCGTACCAGATGTGGAAACCTGACAGGTCGGGCATCTCGGCCTGGCTGCATTGCCGGATCGCCGCGCCAATGTTCGGGGCGCCCCACTGGTCCAGCTCTTCCCGCCCGTCGAGAACGACTACGCGATAGTTTCCGGGTTCAATCTTGCTGATGTGCAGTGTCAGGAGCATGCTCTACAGGCGGATGTTAATTTTCTGGATCTACATCTTAGGTGGGAAAACTTTCATCACATCCATCGCCAGTTTGCGATTTTGCGCAAGCCGACGCTTCCAGCAAACTCGGCTCCGTGCAATGCCCCACCTTGCAAAACGGGCGACCTGTCAACCAGCCGACCTACGAACGATGGACCGAGGCAAAATCGTTTGTATGAATGAAGAACTTCGCCTTCAACTTGACCAGCAGATTCGGCGCATTCGCAGAGCCTGCGATAGCTACGACGCGGGCGATCGGGAAGCGTCGCTAGATCTCGCTGTTGCACTTCGCGTGCTGTTCTACGACACCAACAAATCAACGTCGTTGTGCAAACAACTGGGCATCAAGGATCAGATCTCTCTGCCTTCCTTTCAAGGACTGGGGATGACCATTGCAGAGCAGCAGGCACTGCGGAAGAGCGGCACATGGACGGTTTCCTTCAATATGGAGTTTGTTCCTGGCGAAGCGCAGCCCAGACCAATTACTGGTCCATCGTGGAATGAGACATCCCCGATTCTCCCTCTCCAAGAATGGTTCGCTGAGGTGGTCCATTGCGGTGACCAAATTCTGGACCGCAGAGAGCTTATGCTGTGCGTGTGCCACAAGCTGGGTGGCGCGCACGTCGAAGATGCCACACCAGAGGCGTTGGACCTACGGCGCGGGGCCGGCCACTGGTCCACAACACTTTTCACTGGAGAGCAAGTATCTACGGCTCTTCGCGATCACCATCTTTTGCTTATGCGATCAATGGGTGCCGAGACCCTGTATTTGCCTTGGTGGGACGAGTAAGCGCAGTCAATTCTCAACGGCGATCATTCAATCTACCCAATACAACGGGGGTAATTGAGGCTTAAATGTCAGCCGTCAATTATTTCAGGCGGCTTTCCGGAGGCAGCGCCAAAGTGACCACGCCTGCCGGTGGACGCGGCGCCAGCCAGTGCACCCACAGCCCCTTCAGCCAGGCCAGCGCACAAACCACGGCTACCACGCCAACGCCCCATTGGCCGCTGCTCCAAACCGACCAGAACCAGAATGGCTGGCTGACCAGGCCGACGATGCATGCCCAGCGCTGGAAACGCACGCTGCGGCTCTGCGAGAGCCAGATGGCAGCGGGGCCAAGGATGGCCAGGGCGGATTGCACGATCTGATCAAAGAGCATCCCGAGATTTTGCACCACTGGACAAAAAAACAGACAAATCAGAACAGCCGCAAATCCAATCCAGAAAACGGCAGCGTCGCACTGAAGCCGGGCCTTGGAGAGAGGTCTTCGCTTGGTCCAGTAGGCGCGACGAAACCGCCGATGATGGCCATGGACACCTTATGCGAACCGGACCAATCCCAGCCCCACCCGGGCGCCACCCCGGAGAACAGCAAGGGCCCATAAATGCCAGCCCCCGCACGCACCTCGATGGTCATGGTATTGGCCCACAGGCCCGTCCGGTAGCCCGCCTTGATGCGCACCGTGAAAACGGGGTTAGACGCCGGGTTGAAGGTCGTCCCAGAGGTGTTGGTGATGTCCAAGAAAGCCGGGCTGAACGTGCCATTCCACTGCTCGGCCTTGATCGATCCGTCCGCAAGGATGATGAAGCCTCGGCCCAATGCCCAGAGGTTCGCGCCGTTGCGAATGATGGGGGCCGAGTGCGGATTGTTGGAGCCCTGGCCGCCGCTGCAGTCCAGAGCAAACACAACGTGCGCATACGGGTCGGGGACCGAACTGTAGAAATTCGAGGTGTCTACGGTGGCGATCAGGTCGTTGTAGATTGCTGGGTCGCTGCTGCTGCCGGTCGGCAAGTAAAGGAAGTCCAAGCCGTTCTGGGCCAGGCTCAGCTGCGTGGGCACCGGAGTGCCGGTGTCGGTCACGCTCACGGCCGAGGCCGTGGCCACCACGGTCCCGCTGGTGCCGCCGGTGCGCAGCTGCAGGACGATGGTCTCCGTCCCCTCTGTCAGCCCGTCGGACACCAGGGTCCGAGAGATCGAGCCAGCACCGCCCGAGATCGCCACGCTGCCGCTGTTCTGCCCATCGGAGAAATCCGCCCCAACCGTAGACCCGGCATTGGTCCAGTACAGCGTGCCACTCCCCATCGATGGGGCGGACACGGTGAAGGTGACGCTCCCGCCCTCGGCCACCGACCCGGCGCTGGGCGAGATGCTGTAGGTTGGCGAGCCGCCGCCGAAGGACAGCCAGCCGGTGGCCGCCGCATTGCGAGCCAGCACCCCGGTGAGGCTGCCCGTGCGATCAATCCACCCCGTGCCGGCCGCGTTCCGAATTTTGAAACCTGCGGCGCTGGCAGCGTTGATCCAGCCAGTGCCAGCCGCATTGCGGACGAACATGGTTGCCATTACGGCTGCACCCAGATGTCACCCGGCTTGACGCCGACCGTCGGCTCAGCCGTCTGCACGTAGACACCGCCCACCGGCTTCTCGTAGGAGCTGCCCACCAGAACCCCGGACTGGCGGCACTGGTGGAAGTCGTTCGAGTGCCCGATGAAGCTATCGCAGCTCTCAGCGCGCCAGGCGTCCACCAGCGTGGAACTCATGTTGTAGGACAGGAAGCGGTTGCCCACCACCGTCAACACGGCGGCTGCCTTGATGTAAAGCAGTGTGCCCGCCGAGTGATTCTCGCTGGCAAAGATTTGACAGCCCGTGAAGCCGATGCGCTCGGCCGACATCGGGTAGGTGCCATTCACGTAGCCGTCCAGCACCACGATGGGGTTGCTGGACCCGGTGACGTAGTTCACGAACTCGCAGTTGTGGGCGGTCAGCCCAACGGTGCGGCTACCCAGCGGCGAGCCGCCGGGCCGACCGTAGATAGCGACACCGCTGGTGACCGGGGCCAGGTAGCCCGACACGGCGCTGAACCGGGACACCGGCACATTGGACGCCCCGTAGAAAGTGCCGGAAGTCTTCGAGTACGCGGCCCCGCTGAGGAACAGCGGCACGGCGCAGTAGTCGAGCAAGCAACTGTCCACCACCAAGAAGGCGCACTGGTCGGCCACGATGCCATAGGTGCACACGGCGAACTCGCAGCCGATGAACTTGATATTCTCGCCGCCCGGCCAGCGCAGCGTCTGGTCGCTGGCGCGCGTGATCCACACCCCGGATTCCGCCTGGTTCTGCCAGCGGCAGCTGGTCACAATCCCGTTCGTGCAGCTCTCGAACCGGGCCCCCGCCACGACGTTGTTGAACTCGCAGTTGGCAATCTGGAACCCGATCATGTGCCGGGCCAGCAGGCCCTTGCTGCCGTAGAAGTTGCAGCGCGTGAGCGAGAACGTGCTAATGAAACCGCCCTGCTCTGCGGTCAGCAGCTTGAGCCCGAAGTCGCTGGACGTGCTCTGGAAGCTGACCCCCACCGCCGAGAAATAGGGGGCCGTGGGCGTCAATGGCGTGCTGGTGTCCGCCGCCAGCGGGAAGTTGTCCTGGTATGTGAAGGTGCCGCGCAAGATCGCGCCGCCCGACCCATTGAGGAACACCCGGCCGGACTGGGCGGCGAGCGACGAAATGATGTACACGCCGTCCGGGAAGTAGACGCCCTTGCCCACAGCCTTTGCGGCTGTGATGCAAGCCTGAATGGCACTGGAGTCGTTGGTCACGCCATCGCCCTTGGCGCCAAAGTCAGTGACACACAGCACATCACTGAGCCTGTCGCGCAGCGTGCGCACTGCTGCGCCAGCCGCTGCGGGCTTGTGGCTGACTTGTTTGGATGTCAGGAGGGTGGCCATCTTTTTCCTCGGTGTTCAGGGGGTGGGCCGGGGCGGTTTGGTCAGCGCGTCGTAGTCGCGCTCGCAGGACTGCCCGGCGATTCGGGCTTTGTCGGCGTACTCAGCCAGGACTCCCGCTCTTTGGTCAGCGCGGCCGAGCACGTCGGCAAGCACTCCGATGGGATCACCGGTTGACGCGACTGCGGGCTCAGTGCCGGGATTCGCGCCTGATCGACGGGCTGCGGCGACAAGGGCATCGATGCGTTGCTGCAGGCGGCCAGAAGCACGGCGAGCGCTGGCAGCATCAGCGTTAGCAGCTTCGATTTTTGTAGCGGTTTCACGGGCATTCCTTTCTTGGTCGGCGGCCCAACGCGCTTCTTGCGCACGTACGGCGCGCAGAGCCTTGGCTGTCAGGTCAGCGATGCGCGCCAGTGTCTGGGCGTTCTTGATGCGGGTGTTCGCGGCATCGAGCTGGGCGGTGTGCAGGCGCACGGTCTGCACAACCAGCAGGCCGCCCAACACCAGTGCAGCGGCGATAGCTCCGTAGGTCTTGAGCTTGTCGAACATCACGACCATCCCTCCCGGCGCTGCTTCACGCGCTCCCACACGATGTAGCCACACAGGGCCACCACGGCCAGCAGCAGCATGGGCACCAGCCAGTCGCCCAGGCTCTGCGCGCTGTACTTCACGTCGGCCACGGTGCGCGCGGTCTCGGCTACGGTGGCAACGGCGGCAGTGCCACCGGCCACCACACCAGCGCGGTTGATAGAGCTGGCGGCCATAGGGCGCTCGGGTTCCACAGCCTGGGGCATGGGCTGCGGGGCCTCTTCCTCGCGCAAGTACAGCGCAGCCTCGGCGGCGCGGCGGCGCGTTAGGCCCGGCCACACCTTGCCACCGGCCTTGTTCCACAGCGCGAACGCACGCGCCGCTGCCTGATAGTCGCCGCGCACATGGGCCTTGATGACGCTGGATCCCGCCATGCCCTTCACGCCCACATTCCACGCGAATGAAACCAGCGCGTCGAACTGCGCCTGGGTGAGATTGCCACCCGTGACGCGCAGCACTCCCGCCTCGTAGTCGGCCAACTCGACGCGCAAGCGCTGATCCGCCTGCTCGCGGGTCATCGTGTCGCCCTGGCGCACGCCTTTCGTAAAACCGTAGCCGATGGTCCAGATGCCCACGGGGTCGCGGTAGGCCTCAGCGCGGAAGCCTTCGAATTCACGGATCAGAGCGATGCCCTGGGGGGATGTCTTCACGGCGTACCTCCGCTAGAGAACAGGGTTTTGAACAGGGTTGCCAGTGCGGCCCAGCCGCCGATGGCATAGACGATTCCGCCCAAAGTCACGAACAGGCTGGCGCGGCGCAGCAGCCCCCACAGCCCGCCCAGAACGAAGCGGCCGGCGTGCTGTGTGGCCTGCCTCTGCAACACGGTGAGGCCTGCGGCCCAAAAGGCTGCGGCGGTCTCCTCGGTCATTGCGCCCTTGATGCCCTCGCGCACGGCGGCGGCCATCTTTTCTTCGAGCCATACGCCGGTCTCGTCGGTGAGGCGAACTTCGGCGGGAGAACGAGCGCGCCGCTCTGGACCTTGGTAGTCGCTCATGCGCGCCCCCCAGGCAGCACCGACCAGGTGACAGGCGCGCGCAGGTCGTGACCTTGGATCGGGAACCAGAGCCGAATGCCGTCATCGCGCAGCACGTTGTCAATCTCGTAGCCGATGCGCACACGCACAGGCACCAGGCCCAGCCACCGGTCGGCAGCCAGAACCATCCAGGCGCCGTTGTGGCGCCGCACGGTCACGCCATCGCCGCGCCACACCTGCACCGGCAGGGCCGGGTCCACGGGGGCGCCCAAGCGCCATGCCAGGTACTCGCCCGCGTTGCGGCGATACCAGGCCTTGCGGGACTTCTGGCTGCGCGGGTGTTCGCCCTTGCACCAGTAGTTGGCGGCCCGTGCCTCGCGCGTGTCATCCAACCATGCGCCCGGCAACGGGCGGCCATCGGGCCAGGGCACGTTGTCGCCGTGGGCGGTGATGTTGACCATGGGCGCTATGTCCCAGTCGGCCAGGTCGGGCCGCACGTCGATCAGGCGCTCATCGCCCCAGGCCAGCAGTCGCGAGATCTGTCCGGCCTTGAACAGGCGCACCTTCCACTTGGCCCAGGTCAGCCCGCTGGCGCGATCGCGGGCCAGCTCCAGGCTGGCAATGGCTTCGGTGTGCAGATGCGCGGGAACGCCTGCGGTTGTGAGGTGCTGGACGATGTTCATGCTGGCCAACCTTTCGCCACATCAATGGCAAGGAGTGCAGCAACGTCGTCGCCTGCTGCACCAATGTCGTCTTCGATGCGCTGCCGAATCCCGGTAAGCGCGCCATGGATGGAGCGGTAGGCCGCGTCCTTGGAGACGATGCGCGCGGCAAGCTCTGCACGGTCCAGCGCGCGGGCAGTTGCCGCAGCGTCAATCCAAGGTGTTGCGGCCTTCGCGTCCGCGAGCAGCGCTCGCGCCTCTGCCGTCTGCACGGGCCAGCTCTCGCGCTCGCTCGGCGGATAGCCCGAGGCGATCACCCGCATGCGCTGTTCGTATTCCCAAACCAGTTGGGTGCGCAGCCAGGGCGCCAGCGTGCTGGGCTGCAGCTCAGACAAGGCCCAGCGCTGCGAGTCGTTGACAGGCTTCTGTTCGACGGGCTGCTGCAGCGGGTGGCCTACTGGTGGATCCGTGGGTTCGTACCAGGCGAAGTCCCCGCAGGGCTTTCCATCCGGCACGGATGTGCGGGGGTTCGCGGCGCGCACTTCTTCGACGGTGTGGCCGAAGGTGCCAGTCTTGGTGTTTCGGTATGGCATGGCGCTGTCAGGTGAGGTTGAATGCTTGCCAGCCCGTCCAGGCTGCGACAGCGGTGAAGGACTTCACATCCGTCCAAGACGAGCCGTCGGCAGAGCCTTGAATCTTGAAATCGCGGGGGCAGTACCCTGAAGATGGGTAAGGAAGGATTGCAAATTCCGCGACGCTTTTTGGAGTTCCAAGGTCGTACCGCACCCACGCCGGAATTGCTCCCGCTGGGGTGATCCAGCCATCGGATAGGTAGTTGTCTATCGTGTATGCACCCAGGTAAACCGTGCCTTCGCCGTTGTCGAAGAACGAACTTTCTGCCACCGGGGTGGTGCCGTAATTGGTGATGTCAGAACCGCCCGCCGATGCTCGCAGCTCCACTTCAAAAATATAGAGCTGCGTACCGCCTGAATTCAGTGCTGTGACGTAGAGCCGCCAGTACCTATAGGCCGCACCCCCGGGTGCGACGGCGCCAGCGGCTGCCATGAGCAAATCGCGCACGCTCACTTCACGTCCTTCGCCAGCAGCATGCCGGTCCACGTCGTGCCGCCATCGTGGGTGTAGAACCCCAGCACGTCACGCCCCGCAGCCGTCAAGGCGGGGGCACTGCCGCCCGCCCACTTCATGCCCGACCACCAAGTGATCGTGGCGCTGCCTCCGTTCGTGAGGTCGAGCATGAAGGACGCCAGCGTGCCGGTGGCGGGCACATTGCTCACGGTGAAAGTGATGGCGCCGGAAATCGTCTTGGAGAACAGATTGCCGGTGGCTAGGTCAATGGCCGCTGCAGCAACTGCCACTTTGACCTCGCGCAGGCCGGTGATGGTGGGGGTTGTGTTTGCCGCTTTTGCATCCAGCGCCCCCTGCAGCCCGGTCACATTCGCAATGGCGTGGGTGTGGCCAGTTTGCGAGTAGCGCGTATCGCCCCGCGACTGGTTGAAATACTGGGTGTGGTCGTCGTCCTCAAGGCCGCTCAAAGCACCGTGGTCCGTGACACCAGAACCCGCAATCGAGATGTTCCCCGAACCCAGCAGGCTGGCGCCGTTGATCGTTTTGATGTTGGTGCCGCTGACGAGTACAGCCTGCTTCCCGTTGATCGCCATCACCATCACATCCAGCGTCGCGACCAGGCTGTCGATGTCGGACATGACGTGGCTATGACTGGACGGCGGGAAGGTGGAGGGCTTGCTCCCCACGCCACTCCACGGCACGGACTCGGCCGCATCCACCACCCCGCTGTTGTTCGTGTCGTACACCGACTTGAGCATGTCGCCGGAGCTAGATCCGCCACCGCCCGGGGCGGCAACGCCGATGACGAACGTCACCCGGTCGTCAGCTTCCAGGGCTTCCAGGAACGTCACTCGCGTGGCGTTCGTTTCCGTGAAGTCCACCCCACGGGTGGCGCGCAGGCCGTTCACGAACACCGACAGGCTGTTGTTGCCCGGGGTGTATGCGTTGGTCAGGTTGAAAACCGTCTGCCCGGCAGTGGCTGTTTTCAGCTCCACGATGATCGTGGCTGTGCCACCACCCCCACCGCCGCCAGGCACACCGCTGAGCGGGTAGGCCACGGGCTTGCCCGTGGCGTCAAAGGCCAGGATGGCATTGGCGCGGTCAGCAGCGCCAGGCAACACCATGGACAGGCCTTCAGGATCGGTGATCGGTGCACGAAGCGTGCGGCCGATGCGTGAGGCCAGCTGCTGGATGAGGATGACGACCCGGTCAAAAGCAGCGTTGATGACCCCGGGGAAGAATCCGCCCTGGTTGGTCAGCGCCAGCGGCTGCAGGTTTGGGACATTGCTGGTGATCGTCAGCTTGGCATTCAGCGCCAAGGGGACGAAGGTTTGCACCTCGCCCCCGGGAGACACTTCTTGGTCAGGATTCAAGGTGACGCTATAGTCATCCCCGAATGTGAGAATTTGTTCCACTCCTTCGGGCGATGTGAAGTACACCTCCACGTAAGTGGCGGAGATGACTTTGAACGCGAAGGGGAAGAGTGTCGCGACGCCGTTCCCGTCATAGGGCCCAGCCTTGCGGTCCTCAGAGGAAATTGTCATGCGGAGGCACCCAGAAATTGCCGCAAGGCTATTCGTGGGGGCTGCCGATACGTGCACCTATGCGGCGGAGGGCCGCTAATAAAGCAAAGGGGAAATCATGAAGCGTTTTTTTGTTGCCTTGCTGGCCGCAGCGGCCGGTTCTGCGTTTGCGCAGGTCGAGTGCTATCCGGTGAACAACCGCCCGGGCATTCTTTCGAACGTCAGTTCCACGGGCACGGCCACGCGCGGCAACCCGGTCACGGTTTGCTCGGTGATCAATTCGCAGGAGTCCCTGGACTCATCGACGTTGTTCATGGCCGAGTCGGACAAGGGCGACGCCGTGCTCGAAATCTTCTACCCCTATGAGCGGTCCAGCTTCCCGAACATCCAGGGTGATAGCTACAACCAGAACTTGTTCCCCCGCCGCACGTTCGACAACTTCCGCGACACGATCAACCCCAGCGAAATCGACCTGCTCAAGGAAAAGCTGCGCCTGCCCTACCGGGAAACTGACGCTGCCGCGCTGATGACTTCAGATGATCGCTTCTACGGCATGCTGTTCATTGCGACCTTCTACACCCAGAGCAAGACGAGCTACAAGTTTGGGGTATGCGCCACCGGATACCCCAAGGAGGGCAGCGCCCAGGTATCCGTGTCCATCACCAATCTCGGCCCCACCAAAAACGGCGTTTGCTACCGCCGCTCCGGCTACTACTTCGAAAAGTAGGCCTACCGCTTCTCCTGGAACCCGAAGACCACAGCCGCAGGGTTGTCGGTCTTCCCTTCCGCCAGCGCGTTGACGCCAGTGATCGTGCGATTGGCCTGCGCGCTGGGCAGCCCGAAGAGATCGCCCACGACGTTGATCGCGGCCTTGCGAAACGCGGTGTCGAATTCGCCCTGGTGCACCTGCTTGGCCAGCGTGCCGGTGTCGGAAACCAGCCGCAGACCTGCGGGGCCGGTGTAGTCCCGGCCCATGTCGTTGGCGCCGCTCACCGTCTTGGCCGCTTCGCCGAATTCGCGCACCACCACCATGAGGCCCATCAGGTAGTCGATCTGGTTGGCCAGCAGCTTTTTGGCGATCTTCTCCCAGTCGTCATCCCCTGAATCCCCAGGGGTGAGCGCGTTCTTCAGGAAGTACCCCAGCACGGCGGGCACCACGTACAGCATGGCGTAGTCCACCGCCAGCTTGCCCTTCTTGGCGGCGGTGTCGGCCGTCATGGTTTGCGCCACCCCGAGGTTCAGGGCCGTGTTCATGAAGGAGTAGTACACCGTGAACAGGCGCTGCGCGGGACCGCCGCGCTCCATGGCCGACAGATCCTTGGTCTGCCCGCCACCCTGGGCATCGATCACCGCCTGATCGGCCAGCGCCACCGCGCGGTTTTCATCGTTGCCCTCGGCCGTGGCCTTCTCGTAGGCGCCCCACCAGGTCGGCAGGTCCACCACCTGCTGGCAGCGCATCATCAGGAAGTAGGCATAGCGCCCCACGTACTCGTTGAAAGCGCTCTGGTCCTGCACTTGGTTGCGCAGCTCGTTCAGCTCGCGGAAGCGGGTGCGGGCCCGGTTCTCCATGAAGGCGGATCGCCCGTTGATGTCGCGCGCCAAGTCCCTGGGGTGGGCGATGTAACGCGCCACGCCACGGCCGATCCAGCCCACGCCCACCCGGGTGATGGATTGGGTCAGGCCCAGGGGCTGGATCAGCGCGCTGACCACGTTGAAGCCCAGGCCGGCCGCGCTGACGCCCTGGCGCAGCCGGGACAGCGCCTGGTCCGCTGCCGCGTCGCTGCCCTTCTCACCCTCGGCCACGTCCTGCACCCAGCTCTTGAACTGCTGCTTGACCTCGGGGCCATAGTGCTCACGGATCACGGTGTCGATGGTGTTTGAACGCAGCAGCCGGTTCGCATCGATCAGCCACTCATGCCAAGCCAAATCGTGGATCACGTCGTTGACCCCGCCGTACATGCCCGACAGCGTGTAGAGCAGTGGGCGCCCAGACACCTCCTCCACCCGGGACTTGGTGAAGCTGCGCCGCGTGGTAGCCGTGGTGTAGGCGCCCTGCATCTGGCGCTTGGCGCCCTCGGCATCAGCATGCTGCTCCGCGCGCTGGCTGGCGGCCGGGTCGTACTTGATGGGGTAGTACCCGCCGCGCAGCGTCAGCGTCTGCCCGTCCTGCGTGGTGATGGCCAGCGGCGAGGGCTCCACCCATGCGGGCTCCTTGCCATACACGCGCAACTCCTTGGCGGCGATCTGCGGGCGGTAGCTCTCGAAATGGTCCCAGACCGCCTGCACGGTTTGCCATTCCTGCGCCGTGAGCGACTGCAGCACCGGGCCGATCTGCGCGCGGGTCCAGCCCTCGCCCCCCAGCAGGCGCTGGATGTTCCCCTCGTTGCCCATGTTCAGGGCGATTGCGATCCGAGACTCGCGGTTCAGGCTGCGCCGGATGGATGGGAAATACTGCCCCTTGCCGCCCATTTTCCCTAGGGCAAACACCGGGGCCATGATTTCCGCCAGGCGGGCCGTGGCCTCTGCACGCATGGTGGTCTCCATGTCGCCCCGCTCGTTCGCGCTGCGCAGGAAGTATTCCCATACCGGGCCGCCGTCCTTGCCCCCGTCCATCACCCGCGCCCAGGTCGCCACCTTGATGTGGGCAGCCCAGAAGCGCTTGAGCCCTTGCACCGCCCGCCCCGCGTTGGTGGTGGGCGTGCGCGTGTCAGCCTGCCGCCCCTGGGCATGCTCGGCAATGCCTGCCGCAATCTCGTCGCGCGCCGCCTGGTAGCTGCGCTGGTCGGCCGCCGTAAGCAGTTTGTTCTTGAGGCGGCCCAGGTGCTCGATCTGCCGCACGGTGTCCACCAGCCCACGGAACTCTTCCACCGTCAGGTTCTTGTAGGAGGTGCGGTAGGCCTCGTTCTCCAGGTCGGCTGGAATGTCTGGCTCAAGGCCAGCCTCGCGCTGGGTGGCGAGCCATTGGGCCAGCGCCGTGCGCTTGTCCACGGCCTTCAGGCTTTGGCCCTTGCGCAGGTCGAAGCGCTCCAGCAGGTTGGCGATCTGCTCGGCATAGTCGGCATCGAGCGACTTGATGTCGCCGTCGAACTTCTTCAGGTAGCGAAGGCCCCGGTCGATCTCGTCCAGCGCGTTGTGCGCGGCCCGCGTGGCATGGTGCTGGATCAGCTGGTTTCGTTTCTCGGCCGCCGCCTGGGCCAGGTCGCCCGCCTTGGCCGCCCGCTCTGCCGCCTTGGCGGCGCGCACCTCGGCGCCAGCGTATTGCCCAGTGCGCACAGCGCGGACTTGCAGGCGGGCGATCATGTCGGCGGCGAAGGTCTTGGCCGCATCCGAAAGCACGCGGCTCTCGCCCGTGGCCTTGGCCAGCGCGTTCGCCTCGGTCGCCAGCAACCGTGCGCGCACGTCGTTGTGGATGGCCTGGTCGGCCGCCCGCTCGATGGCCTCGGGCGTGGCAAGGTCGCCGTGGCGCTCCAGCATCAGCAAGTCGGTCAGGTTCTCGATGGCTTCGCTGGGCGGGACGGCCTCGGCCAGTGCGCGCACCATTTCATCGCCCGAGGTGAACGCAGCCTGACCTTCAGCGGTCAGGATCAGCTCGGCGGCCACATCAGGGTGCAGGCCATCCGGTGCGGTCATCTTTCGCTCCTTCAGCAGGGCGACGACCTCGGCGGGCACACCCAGGCCGCTCAGGGCGGCCAGGTCCAGCCGCGCAGCCGATAGGGCGGCGGGGTTTGCGAAGCCGGGTGCCTCGGGCTCAAACTGCGCGCTGTAGTCGAAGGCGGCGGAATACTGCGGGCTACCACCGATCTCTGAGGCGATCTTGTCTTCCAGGTCGTGCAGGTCGTGCTTTCCATGCTCGTCGCGAGGCAGGTAGCCATACTCCGTTAGCGCCTCGGCCATGCTGTCGGCGGTCATCCCGCCGGTCTTGCGGAAAACCGGCTTACCGAACACGCCCGACTGCGCCTTGAAGTCATCCGGGTGCACGCCCAAGTGATTGGCTGCAGACTCTCGCGACAAACCACCCAGCTTGGCAATGGCCACCAGCAGCGAGTCCATGGAGGGGTCGATCCGGTTGGGGTCCGACTTTGGGCGGTAATCAGGGTCAAGTGGCGCGGGGTTCTGTCCCTCCCATTTTTGCAGCGCTGCACGGGTCGCCGCATCGATAGCTACAGTCTCGCGCTTGAGAACCTTGGCCTGCGCCTTGGCGGCGCTATCCGCCTTCCGGTACTTGATCTGGCCTTCATCCGACTGCTGCCAGACCATGGCCTGGGCCTGCTCGATGGCGTCGGTTTCGGCAGTCTTCCGCTGGGCATTCCATTCAGCCAGGGCCTCGCGATAGGCTGCGCGGGCAGCGTCAGCGGGTAGCATGTCATCACGCGAGATTCGACCCGACAGCAGCTGCCACGCCTGATACACCGGCTGCCTCATGACCTCGCGGCGGGCGTCAATTTGCGCCTCGGCGCGCAAGTCCTTGGCCTCCCGCTGCAGGCGCTTGAGCATCCGCCCCCGCGCGTTGTGCAGCCACTGCATATCGCGCAGCCCGCGTGCCTGCAGCTCCTCGGTGGCGGTGTTGGTGGCATCCAACCCCAGTGCCTGGTAGGCAGCGAACGCCTCGGGCGTCATGCCGGCCTGATCGGGAGTGGCGAACAACGGCATCATGCTGCGCCCCTGCTCGGCCAGCGCGATCTCTTCGCTGGTGGCCAGCATGCGGTCGAACACGCTGCGCACCTCGGGCGTCAACTCCACGTTGAGCGCTTTGAAATTCTTGTACACGGCCACCAGCCACGCGCGAAAGCGCTGGAACAGGCCCTGCAGCTCAATGCTGGGCGCCTTCCCCTCGAACAGGTACGCCTCGAAGCCTCGTGCGAATTTTTCATGGTGCGCGCGGCGCTCCTCGAAATCGAGGTTGTGCCACTCGGCCAGGCTCTGGATGCCAAACCAGTCCAGAACGGCGCGTGCGTCGGCAAGGATCTGGGCTTCGTCGGGCTGGTTGGTGTCGTCCCCAAAGGCATCAGCCTCATGCTGCAGGCGCGAAGCCATGTCCATCTGCACCTCAAGAAAGAAGTGCCCCGTCTCATGCAGGAACGTGGACAGGTCCGCAGCCTTGAGCAGCGCAATGGTGTTGGTTCCGGGGTTGAAGCTGCCGCGCGCTGCCTGGTTGAGCGTTTCGCCCGCTGGCCCTACAATCCCATCCATGCCCCCATACGTTTCGGACGTTAGCTTGGCGACAGCCCGCTTCACGGCGGTCTGGGCATCAACCGATGGGGGATACTTCCACAGCGTGGCTCCACGCACATTCTGGCGCTTGCTGGAAACCAACCCGGTGTAAACCACCGTCCCATCCTCATACTGCTTGGCGAACACAACGCCCCGCACCTTCTCCGGCCCTACTTCCGCCGGAACTGAAACGTTGGCGTCGATGGCGTCATAGCCCGTGACGATCTCGGGGATGCGCGCCACGTCTGCGCCCGTCACGGCAACCTGCCCGCGTGACGCTTCGGCGGCTTCGTTGCCGTGGTTTTTGCGAATGTGATCGACCCGGCTTCGGTCCACCGAATGCGAATACCCTGCCAGCTCCGGCGCGTCCTGCGCCAGCTTGCCCCCCAGGTCCGTCCAGAACACAGCGTTGGTGTCACCCTTCGGTGCGCCCCACAGTTTCGCCGCGTCCTGCCCAGTGGTGGAGTGTGCCCACCCCTTGGGCGGATGGGCTGCCAGAGCCTGGTCAAATTGCTGACCATCCACCACGGATTCAGCCACTACCCGCAACGGGTAGCGCTCGAAAAGCGCCTCGGGCGTCATGCCCAGCTTGGCGGACTGCACTGCGTAGAAGCTGCCCACCATCGCCGCATAGGCGTCGTTCGCCTGGGGCGTGAAGCGGCCCGCCGTGTCCAGCTGGGTTTTCACGTTGGCGCGCACGGCGTCGGCTGACTGCTTGAAAGCGCTGTCGCCCTCCTGCTGCTGCAATGCCTGCTCTACCTGGGCTTTCAATTCGTCGGCCCGGGTGTCCATGAAGTGCTGGGCCTCAGCCCGGCTGAACCCCTCGGGATCGGTCTTGATGTGATCGACCAGGCTCTGGGCGTACTCGCTGCCCGCAATGCGGCTGGCATATTCCTGCACCGGGATGGCGATCTGCCCACCAGTTTGCAGGGCTTGGCCCAGCTGCGCGGCGACAGCGGGCGACACCTGGGCAAGCTGCTCGGCCATGCCAGATTGCATGAGCGTCTGAGCGTCGATGAAAACCTGTGTGGCGGGGCCACCCTCAGCCGCGCTGGCAATGAATTGCTCGAACACCTCGGGATCGCGCGCCAGCACCTTGTCGGCCTGCGCCAGGTCGTTGAGTTGCTGGAGCAGCTGGCTCTGCTGCTCGGCCGCCTGGGCGCGGCGGGCCTTCTCTTCGTCACCGGTGATGACGCTGTCGATGCCGCGCATCACCGCCACGTTGCCTCCGACCCCGACCAAGGTGGCGATCAGCGTTTGCACGGCGGCACCTGGGCGCTCCTCGACGTAGGAGCTGAAGGGCTTCTCAGGATTGAGCACCGCCCACTCGTTCAGATCCTGCAGCACGGTGGCGATCTGCTCGCCGGGAATCTCCAGGGCGGCCTGGTGGCCCAGTGTCTTGAGCAGGGAAGAGCCCGCACGCACGTCGCCCAGCAGCCGCGATACCGGCAGCTTCTCGGTGGCGTATTCGATGGCGGCCTGCGAGGTGCCGAACGCGAGCGCGGGCGCCACCCCCACCCCCTTGTCGCGTGCCTCGCCGTAGGCCTGGCCACCCACGGGCGCAGTCATGGCAGTCATCGCAGCAGACTGGCCGCCGGGCAGGAAGGCCAGTGGCAGCGCCGCCATGTTGCTGGCCAGGGAGGCGAAGCCGGAGAAAACGCCCGACTCCACCAGCCCATCCGCCCGGGGCATGGTCGCCTTGGCCTGGGCCTCAATGCTCTGGCGGTAGCGCGCCAGCCCTTCCGCCGTAGCGCGCAGCGGGTTGCCCGGGAGAATGCGGCCCACCAGTGGATCGGCCAGCGGCGCGGCCATGTCAAAAGGTGCCTGTGCCAGGCCAACCACCCCAGCGCTGGCGCGTTGCAGCCCGGACAGGCCAGCGCTACCCGCGCGGCCCACGTCGCTGACGAACCCGCCACGCGCTGCACCGGGGGCGCTGACAGCGTATTTCGCAGCCCCGCCCAAAGCGGAGAGCACGCCCTCAATCCCGCTGAAGCTGTCCACGTTGTCGTGCGCAATCTTCGCCTGGTCCACGTCGGCGAGGATGGCCGCCGTGGCCGGGGACATTGCGGCCAGTCGATCGAAATCCATGGAGCCCATGCGGTCCTGGCGTTTCATCTCCTGGGGGAGATTGAAGGCCGTATCCACGGGGACACCTGTGCGCTTGGCCACGCGCCGCGCTTCGGCGTAGGCCTCGGGGTTGGTGTCAACCGCTGCTGCAAACCCAATGCGGGCGGCCTGGGCGGGCTCGGGCTGCAGAGACTGGGTGATGAGGTCGTCGTAGTCGTTCATTTGCGTGCGATCTGGCGTTTCCAGTAGATGTCCATGACCTGGGCGTCTGTGGGCTTCTCCACCCCCTGGCGCTTGTAGGCCGCCTCGATGGCGGTTCGCTCCTGGCTGGGGATGTCCCCGACCTTCATCGTCAGCATCGGTCCCGAGGAGTTGGAGAAGAACCCTCGGAACGTGGCATTGCGGGCAAACAGGCCATCGACGTGCTGCGCCACCTCGGCGTCGGTGAACTTCTTGCCGGCCTCGCGCTGGGCCGTCAAGAAGTAGTCGTTGACGAACTTGCGGATTCCGCCGATGCGCGCCGCGTCCTTGCCGCCGTCGTCCTTGGGCGTGGGGTCGATGCCCAGCACGCGCAGGCGCTCGTCCATTACCTGCTTGATGCCCTGGCTGTTGAGATCGCCCGGGCCATTGCTGCCGGAGGCGGCTCCAGTGCGTTTGGCGCGCTCGGCGCTGAAGTGCTTGTAATCAGCATCGGACAGCTCCCGGCGCAGGGCAAAAAACTGCGCATCGGAGAGCGCGGCCAGCTTCTCCGGGTGCGAGGTCAGGTCGTTGTAGAGCCAGAGGCTGGTGGAGTCATCGCCCTTGGATACCTTCTGAGCAAAGCTCATCAGGTTGTCCACCTCCTTCGGGGGCACGGCCGCGCGCACGCTCGCTGGAAGATCCGTGAAGCGCCCGCCGTTCTGGATGATCCCGCGCATCGCAGTGGCCACCGCCTCTTCGTCCCGCTGCTTGATGGCCTTGGTCTGTTCCTCAAAGCGGCGCGCAGCCTCATCCCGGGCCACCTTGTAGCGATTGGGGTTGCCAGCCAGGCGGGGGTCGCTGCGCAACTGGTCGTCAATTTCCTGAAACGTGGGGCGCTGCGCCTGGCCCTGCCCGGCCTCGAACTCGCGCATGTTCTTCTCGACGTAGGCCTGGGTTTCCTTGGGCATGTACTGCAGCCAGGGCACGGCCTTCAGGCTGCCGTCCACTTTCGCGAAGTCCGTGGACTGGGCGGCCTTCTTCATGGCGTCCTGCAGGCGGCCGGGGCCCGCGTTGTAGGCGGCGTAGGCCTTGGCCAGGTCGCCGCCGTTGTCCTGCAGCTGTTTCTGGAAGTAGGCCATGCCGATGGCCTTGTTGTAGGCCGGATCGTTTTTGTACTTGGCCTCATCCCACTCCAGCCCCGCGAGTTTTGCGGCCTCCGGCCCCGTGCCGGGCATCACCTGCGCGATGCCCACCGCCCCCTTGGGCGAGGTCAGTGGTTTGCCGTCGGCGCCAAACTGCCGGTAGTTCGACTCCGTGCCCAGCGCCACGTTGAAAGCGCGCTCAGCTTCGCTGGTCTGGATGCGTGGCTGCATGCGGGTCACAACATCCGCCGCCGCTGCCACGCCGACCTGGGCGTCCATGGCCTTGGTGACGTGGCCGCGCACCGTGAGGATGTCGTCGGCGTCCATCTGACCCGCGTACCGTTTCAGATAGGCATCGGCGAAAGCCGGTGAGTTCTGCTCCAGCGCGGTGAGCATCGCCACCTTGTGCGCGTTGCTGGTGAGCTTGCGGGCTTGCGATTCCTGCCACTCGGCGGACTTGCCCAGCAGCTGCGCCTGGCGATAGGTTTCTGCGCGGATCCGCTCCACAGCCGAGTTCACCGCGTCGGTGTTCTGCCAGTTGAGACCGATGTCGCGCAGGGCTGTGCTCTGGATGCCCTCCGAGGTAGAGAGCGCATAGGTCTTGTATTCCTGCGCCTCATGCTGGATGGCCTGGCCGCGAAACGAGGTCAGGATGTCGTTGGAGTGCATCGCGAAGGCCTGGCGCTGCGCGGGGTTGCCCAGCGTGCCAGCGATCTCGTCCACCTGGCGCTTGAGGTTTTCGCTGTACTCGTCGGCCAGCGGCTTGCCGTCAGGGCGCTGCAGGGCGTTCACACCCTTGAGCGCGGAGAAGCCAGCATCCTTGTCATAGGTCAGGCGGAGCGCCGCCTCCTTTGCGCGATTCAGGGCGTCATCGACCCTCAGCTGGTTGGCCTGCTGCTCCATGTCGTTGGCGATCTGCCCAAACGCCTGGCCGCCAGTGGCCAGGGCACGCCCCATCTGCTGGGCCTGCTGGCCTGCGACATCGGGCAATTCCGGGGCGCTGATGCGCGCCTGCGGCAAGGCGGATGGTGCGGCCTGGAAGCTGTCATAGGTTGGAACGCGGGGCATGCTCAGTTCCTCCCCCACTTGTAGGTGTCGCCCCAGTTGTCCTGTGGCGCGAGGGCGCCAGCCTTGCCCAGCGCGTACCAGCCACCTGCCACGCTCCCGGCACTACCCAGCAAGGAGGTGGCGGCCGAGGTCAGGGGGCTGATTGCGCTGGCCGTGGCCCGCTTGCCAAGGGCCTCGTTCTGGTAGTTCACGGCCTGGGTGCGGTAGCCCCAGGCACTGCGTACGGCGTTGGCCTGGATGGTGTTGGAGTCGATCTCCTTCATGATGTCCGTGCTGGCCTGAATCTCGGCGGCGTTGCCCGCGCCCAGGTCCACGCCATTCGCAGCCAAGGCCACGCGCTGGCCGCTCTTGAGCTGCCCGGCCTTGAGGGTGAGCGATGCGACTTGCTGCTCACCCTGCTGCAGGGCCGACTGGGCGCCCAGCTCGGCGATGCGGGCATTGGTGTCGGCAATCGCGGCCTGTCCGCGCAAGGCGGTTCGTTGCGACGCCGCGCCGTAGTAGCTGCCAACGGTGGACATGGCTGCGCCGCCGATCTGGCCAATCAGCGCGGCGGATGCCATCTGGCTTGAGGAAAATCCCATGCTGTTCTCCGGGAGGATGCGGCATGGTGCGCGGCAAACCCGCTGCTACGTGCAACCCCTACGAGCCGCCCAGCGCCACCTCGGCGACCAGCGAAACCACGGTGAGTGGCAATGGGTACGGCTGGCGGACAAACACTTGCCCGCTCTGCCCCCAGCTGGGCGTCAGAGTGACATCGATCACATCCGTTCTGAGCCCAGGCGGCGCACCGAACACCTCAGTGGTGCGCTGCTTGGCCTCCGTCAGCTTGTCCTCGGAAGGGCCCACGAAGATCCCGGACGAACGGAACACCCGCAGGGATACCTTGTTGATTGCCTTGATCCACCCCTGGCCGAAGCTGCCGTCCTGCAGCTGCAGCGCGAGGGGAAGCGTCTCCAGATCCGCCTCGATGGGCAAGCCCACATGGATCACGCTGGCTGGGGCCTCCAAGGAAACGCTCCCCCCACTGACCACGCGGGAGGGATGCACCGCACCATCGGCCAGGATGCTGACCGTCTTACCCTCCAGGTGCCCAAGGCCTGCGACGGTGGATGCAGGCGCTCCCGAGTAGGTGGCGCCGCTGTCAACGAAAAACGCATCGCTCGGGGTATCAAACTGTCGGGATGCCATGCGCTCAACGTACCGTACCGACACGCCCCCGATGACTCGCCGAACCACGACATAGAGCACGTCTTCTCGCCCTTCGGCCACCACCGCGCAAGACTCAAAGGTGCCGTCAGTGTCGTGACGGTGCCACGCCCCCACCTGCTGCTCTGGCACATAGGTCAGGCCCAGCAGTTTGCCCGAGGTGGACACGAACCAGACGATGGGCTGCGGCGCCTGGGCATAGGCCATATCGACCACCTCCTGGCCGTCGAAGAGGTGCGCCGCGCGCAGGGACAAATCCCCGCTCACGAAGCCCTCGGCTTGGCGGTTGTAGGCCAGCTCGCGGATGTGACCGCCCCGGGCAGCCCCATAGATCAGGGTGTTGTTGATGACCACCGGCTGAACATTGGACGAGCCCACATAGGACTGCGGCCGCACGCTGATGGTGCTGGGCGCAATGGCGTCACTGTTGACCGAAGTCACGCGCCACTCCGCAGACGAGGTCATGAGCAGGAGCTGGGTTAGGGGCACGATGTGGCGGATGGTGTTCGCCTCGCGCGCTGCCACGCGGAAAGAAATCCGGTCATCGTCGCGGATGGGCAGTGAGTAGCTCATGTTCGACTCGGTGCCCGACTTGGTCATCAGGATGCCCTGCGGCTTGTTCAGCGTGCCCGCAAAGCAGCGCCGCTGCTCGAAGTACGACACCGCGCCCGGGTATTCCCCCGCCGCCTGAAACACTGGGTCATAGACGGGTGGCGTCTTGCTCAGGTCCGGCGCCACGTTGTCATCGATCATGGTCAGCGCGCCGGTCTGGCCGATGTAGCCGAACACGCCAGCCGTCATCTTGTAGACGTTGTAAAGCGTGGCCCCCGCCACTGCGCTCCACGCGATCCCGTTGGTGCAGCCGGTTTCGTACAGGTTGCTGTTCACGCTGCCAAAGGCGGAAGGCGGCGACTCCGAAACGCCGTCGGCACCGATGGCAGTGACGACATAGCGGTAGGTGTACCGTGGGGTCGTGACACCGTCGGTCGTGATCACCAGGCCGGTGGGCGCGGCGACAGGGCTACCGAATGGGATGGTTACCAGCGACCAGTTGACTGCCCCCAGGCGGCGCAGCTCGCGCGGGGCGTAGCCAGGGTGCACCAGGGTCAGAACGTCGGCCGACTGCACATAGTGGATGTCGAACAGGTCTGCTTCGCTGTAGGGGTTCGCCACCTCATAGGGCACGCCGCCATCCAGCAGCGTGGCGCCCATTGTGTGGAAGCGGAAATAGCCAGCACCCAGCTCAATCACCATCGTCTGGGTAGTTGAGTAGGTGAAGGGGATCAGACGCGTGCGCTTGCTGGAGTCCTTGACGGCACGCACGAAGGCGAAGCCCGCCCGATTTTCTGCGGGCCCCTGGGGCTTGGTGATGAAGTTGCGACACCGTGCCAGGCCGGACTGGTACTTGGCGTCATCGATGCGGCCAAACAACTCCGGCGCCACCTCACCACCGGAGAAGGAACGCTGCAGAGGGCGTGCACTGGCCATACTCAACCCCTCGCGACGATCCAGGGCGCCGTGTGCTCCTGGCGCACCATCTGCTGGTTCGCATTGGAGGTCTTGGCGTTGGACAGCGAAAGCATGAATTGCCGCAGGCAGTCTTTTGCCATGGCGCTGCCAGCCTCTCCCTTGAGGATGGGCCCGGCGAGGTGCGAGGCCAGCAGCCACCCCAGAGCATCAACAAACAGTGGTGAGAACTTGGTCGTGTCGGTGATGCGCGAGACGTAGAGCAAGCTGGCGCTGGGCAGGTTCGTCAGGATGACAGGCGCCCCCGTGTCGGTGGCCTGGGCCTCGAACGGCTGTGTTTCGGCTTGGGCCGGGGCATCTGCAGCCAGCACGGCAAGCAGCCGCACCGCTCCAGCAGGTTCAGCGTAGGCATACGCCCAGTTCCATGCGGCCGTCGCCTGTGGGGCCAACATGGCGCGGCGCGTGGCGAACTTCCAGGGGTGCATCTCCAGGAGTGCATCCCGGGCGATGGGGTAGAACCGTGCGCAATGCTCGGCCTGCGCCGACCCCTCGGGCGGCTCAATGCTCGCCACGGTGGCCTCGTCACCAAGGTGGGCCAGGGCGAGGTTGCAGATATCGACTTCGGATGCCATGTGATCTCCCATGAAAAACGGAGGCGCTGGGCCTCCGTTTGCTTGATGCCCGGCCGGTGAGGGTCAGGGCTGGGTCTGAGGAGCTGCGTCCAGCAGAGCGGCCAGCTCGTCCTTTTTCGCACCCTCGGGAACGCTAATGCCCTTGGCGACCAGGGCTGCCTTGATCTCATCGACCTTGAGGCCGTCAGACGGCTTGGCATCGCCCTGCCCTTCGGCTGCCCCCTTCTTGTCCACTGGCGTGAACCAGGAGGCTTTCGCACCCTCGGGAACGTCGAACACCTCGTCGGGTGCGCGCAGCTTGCCGAAGTAGCCCTGCTTGATTGCAATAACTTTCATAGCAGCAGCTCCTTATGCGACGCGGGGGCTGTCAGGCTTTGCCGTGTTTTGCTGGATACCGGTCACGACCTGCGCCGAGAACTTGCCAGCAGTCAGGGGCCCGGTGCCGACGGTGTAGTACGCACGGCAGTAGCGGCGCAGCTTGACCGGCATGGGGATCACCACCTGCTGGCCCAGGCCCAACGCGGCCTTGCCGATAGCGGCGGTGACGGCCACATCCGCAAAGGTGGAGTTGTCGGCCGAGTCCTGGATGGAGAACGTCACCGTGGCGGCGCCAGCGGCAGCGGCTGCCTCGCCCACGGTGAAGACCATCATGCTGCGGTCGTCCAAACCCACATCGGGGTTGGCCTGGCCGAAGTCGATGGTGTCGGTAGAGGCGGCCGAAGCCGTGACCACCTGGGCGGTGGACACCTGCAGAAGTTTGTCGATGATCATGGCGGTTTCCTTTCCTGAGTTACACCACGCGGGCTTCGGTGAGCAGCAGCGCATCGGTACGGCGGCAGGGGATGCCGTCGAACGCCACCACCTTCTTGCCAGCGATTTCCTCCATGGTCAGCGTCGAAGCCGCGACCTTGTTGGTGATCTGGCGGCGCAGGAAGCTGCGGATCTTGCGCGGCAGATAGAACACCGGGCGGCCCATGCCCACGTTGGGGATCAGCTCCGCGGCCTGGGTCATCAGGTCGATCAGGTCAGCGCCCGCGCTGGCGTTCTTGGTCAGGTCCGACACATCGATGTTGGCGATACGCACCACATAGCGCCAGTCGCGCAGCGTGAGGCCGATGTCCCACTTGTAGTGGGTGCGGTAACCCTGGTAGCGGCCACCGGCCGCGTCGAACAGGGTTTGTTCGCCGAGGTCGCGGGACTGCAGGCCGGCCGGAGAGCCCTTCGGGTAGATGCCGTGCAGAGTGTTGGGGCCCCACACCGTCAGCCAGATCGAGGCGTTGTCGCTACCGGTGCCGCCAGCGTCCACGATGTTCATGCCGTTCTCGGCCGACAGGGTGTTGTAGCGCGGCGCCAGGCCCATGTACTTCTCGGGGTCGGCGCTGGAATCTCCATAGAACAGGGTGGTGGCCATGTTCTGGTTGATGCCTTCCACGAATGCGCGGTCTTCCGACAGACGCCACGCGGCAGAGTTGCCGTTCAGATCGGCGAGGGCCTTGTCCACCTCGGCATAGGTTTCCAGCATGCCCATGCTGTCCTTCACGGACACGGTGCGCGACTTCTCGGGCTGCACACCGTAGTTGAGCTTGCGCCAGGTGCCAGATGGCAGGCCGGACCGGACCGTGGTCTTGTGCTCGGTGAAGCCGTTGGCCTCGATCATGGTCATGTCGTCGAGGACTTCATTGGTCTCGCTGAGCATTTCCACAATGCTCGGGTCGATCTTGCCGTCGGCGGTCATGCGGGCCGCGACATCGGCCAGGGTGGGGTTGGTGCTGGCGAGCGTTACGCCAGCGAAGCCCAGCAGCGCAAGATCCTGCGCGCTGGCAATGCCGGTGTGGAAGAACAGCAGCGCAGCCGCTGCAAAGAGCAGCATTTGGACGGGATGAGATTTGAGGATGTGCTTCACGGTGGCTCCTTTTGAAAATCAGGGATTCATGTTGGATGCGCCATACAGGCGCCGAGGGTCAGCCTGGTTGCTCTTTCCGCCCTGGCCGGCCACAAAGCGGTCTTCGCTCATGGCCTTGCCGGTGCGGTAGAACATGCGGATCACCTCGGGGTGATTGCCCAGCCCAGAGTCCTCCAGCAGCGTGCGCAGCTCGGGCGTGGAAAACGCGTCAAGCGCCTTCTTGGCGACGGCAAGGTTTTCGCTGAGCTTGTCGCCCCCGAATTCCTTGTCGGCCTTGGAGGTGTTGGTCCACTCGGTGCGCGCTGCTGCGAACTGCTCAGCCTGGCGACTGGCAATGGCCGGAGCCATCTTGTCCAGCACCTGCTGGGCTTTGTCCTGCGGCAGGTCCAGGGTCTTGGCGACCTCGGAGAACGCGCCGATAACGGTGTCATCGAGCGTCACACCCTCGGGCGCCTTGAACTCGTAGCTCTCGGGTGCACCCTGCGGCTTGTCGTCCTTTTCACCCTTCGCGGCTTCGCCATCGGCTGGCTTCTGTGCTGGGTCGCCCTGCCCTTCGGCTGCAGGCTTCTGGCCGGACGGCTCAGGTTGACCGCCTTCACCTGCACCAGTAGCGGGTGGATTGGCGGCCGGGGAAGACGACGGAGCGCCCTGGTTGGGTGCTGCGGGGTCCGTCATCAGGTTTTCAGGTGATGGCATTGCTCTGTTCCTTCGCCATGGCGGTGTAAAGCTCCGGGCACACGGCGTGGATGGTGGCCAGGGTGCGCAACCCTTCGTTGCGCCCGCCTTCGTTGAACGCCATCTGCATGGCATTGGTGTTGAACGAAAGACGGAACACCCCAGCCCGATCCAGCTGACGCCACACGATGCGGCGCCCCCGCTTGCTGCCCATGAGCCACTTCAAGTCAGACTCCTCCGTATCGCGTGCCAGCTTGCCGCGCAGCTCGGTGTCAGCCGCTGCGCTCTCCTGGCCTTCGATGTCGGTGGGGTCGTAAGCACTCATGAGCCCGCAGTGTGTTTGTGGGCGGCGGAGATACGTGCACCTTTTCAGGTGTAGCCGCTGAACGCGCGTGTCACATCGGTGAGTGCGCTTTGCTGGCTGGTATCTACGCCCCCCAGCTTCGCGGCTGCGTCGGCGCCCTGACTGAGCATCTCGGCCTGCTGCTGGGCCTGCGCCGCCTGGGCGCGCTGCTGGCGGATCAACGCCACCTTGTCGCTGGGCACGATCAGCTCGGGGTCGATTCCCAGCATGTCGGCGTAGGTGTCCGCCCAGCGGTCCGCATCGAACTTGTCCATCACTTCGGGCTTGATGGAAGCGATGGTGCCGAGGCTCATCACGTAGCGGTCAATGGAATTGGTAGCGATGGCACGCTGAGCCTGGGCCAGCATGGAGACGAACTCCACGTTCAGTTCGGCGCCCTGCAGCTCCTCAGGCGGCTCGGGCACGATCCCCGCCTCTAGCATGCGCGCGAAGGTCATCTCAATCTTGGGGTCGAGAATCTCGTTGTGCATGCGCTCCAGCACCGGGCCCAGCATCAGCAGCTTTTCCTCGTGGCGTTCTGCCACCTCGGTCGCTGTCATCTGCGGGTTGGTGCCGTTGGCCAGCATGAGGAACAGGTCGGCATAGAAGCTGGCCTTGATCCGTTCCCGAACGTCCTGGATGTCGGCCAGCAGGTGGGACAGGTCGATGTTGGCCTCGAACGCAGAGCGAATGCCACCGCTCGGGGTGGCAGCATCAACGTAGGAGATTCCGCCCGGAAGCGTGTCCACCTGGCTCTTCGACATCGATGTCGGGGCCTGCAGCGGCGGCCGAACCTTGTAGTCGATGCCCTGGGCCTTGCGCAGCTGCTGGTGCTGCAGCTGCTTGATGTCGCCCAGCGCCTCCATGGCTGGGCTGTTGCCGTACACATCCCCACCGGCTGCGGCCCACCGGGGGCACAGCGCCGTGAAGTCACGGAAGCCCGACTCACTCAGGAGCTGGTCTTCGCTGCCTGCCTTCTCGAAATACACCGACTTCCAGCGCATGTTGCGCGCGTCGCGCTTGGTGGTGTCGCGCTGCGTGCGCGGCTCGATGGCGTGCATCACCGTCAGCCATTGGTCGAGGCGCCCCATGTCGTACAGGTTGCGCACCGTGCCGCTGCAGTTGGAATACCCAAACTGGCCAACGGCCTGGGCTACCGTCATCTGGAACTCGCGAAACAGCGTGTTCACCTTGCCCTCGGCATCCGTGGCAATGGCGAACTCGCCCGCCGTGAGCGGGTAGTGGTGGATCACCGTGTCGTAGTTGCTCAGGACGATGGTGCTGGCCGTGCCGAAGGCGCCCAGTTCCTCATACATCGAGTGCAGCGCGCGGTAGGTGTTCGACTTCGCAAAGACCATCTGCATGATGCGCGTGACCTCGGCCAGCCAAGATTTCACGGCGGCGGACTCGTCCAGGTCAGGATCGGAGGTGGTCAGCCGGAACCAGGGCCGCGCCGGGCTGGTCATGCCCGCCATCATCCCAGCCGCCAGCACGCGCAGCGCACGGGTGCCGGTGTTGTCGTAGATCTTGTTGTGCCGCTTGTCGCCCTTGTTGCGGTCCTCAACGAAGAAGCGGCCAGAGCGAGGCAGCAGGCAATCGCTGATCTCCCGCCAGTGCGTCATCCAGCTGCTGCGCTCATCGCGCAGCGCCCCCCATCGTGCTGCAAGGAGTTGGCGTTCGGTCTTGCCCTGCATCACTGGCCCAGCAGAGTGTTGCGGCCGAGGTTGAGCGCGCTGGCGTCCACGCCCTGCGGACCGGTGAGCATGGTGCCCGAGGCACCACCCTTGCCCAGCAGGGATGCGGCATCAACGGCGGCCGAGGTGCTGGGGCGGCGCTGGTTGGCGCGGTTTGTCGCCTCGTCAGCAGCTTTGGCCTGCGCGTCTGCCTGGGTCTTGGCCTGTGCGTTGGCGGACTTCTGCGCCTTGTTCTGCTGGCTACCCATCACCAGGCTCGCCCCGGTGGTGGCGGCCGTGCCGACAGCCATCGCCCCCACCGTTGCAGCGCTCGCGCCACTGGCCCCCAATGCGAGGCCGATTGCTTCCAGTCCCATGTCAAAGCTCCTTCATGACAACCACGTCCACCGGGGCGTAGCCGTGTCGTTGCATCACCTGGGCCAGATCAGTGCCCGCCCGCGTGTGCCAGGTGAATCGATGTGCACCCCTCGCCCGTGCCTCGCGCTCCGCCGTGACGATCAGGCGCCCGGCCAGCAGGCCCCGACGGTGGTCCGGGCGGACATACAGGGCATCGTTGCTGGCCACCACCACGGCGGGGTTGTGCGGATGCGGGATGACCGTCACGGTGCAGTAGCCCACCACATCGCCACCCTCGAACGCGCCGACGGCAAAGCACATGCCTGCGTCGTACAGGCGCTGGTAGGCGGCCACATCCGGGCAAAAGTCGAAGTCGAAGCCCGTCTCGGCCCAGTTGGCCGCGAGCAGCCGCCCAACCTGTGGCAGGTACTCGGCGGGGTTGACGATACGCAGGCGAGGCATGCGCGGGATGATGGTTCCCGCCCGCCCCGCTACGTGCACCCGTCAGGCGTAGGGGTCGTACTCGCCGCGCTGGCGCTGCCCTGCCGCTTCCAGCAGTGAGCGCTTGGGCGTGTCAATCAGCGCCAGCACATAGGCGCTGCCGTAGTCGGGGGAGCGACCGATCCGGGCAATGATCTCCTCGCGGCTGGCCACGTAGATCACAGCACCAGAAAGCGACCAGGTGGGCGCGCACAGATCGGCCAGCAGGCGCGGGTCAGGCGGCAGCGTGATCCCGGTGTTGTTTGCCGGGTCTAGCGCCTCCCGAAAACGCCACCACAGTTCACTGCGCCTGTTCTTGAACCGCAGGCGGCCAGACTGGTCCGTGCCCACCGCCGCCTCTGCAACGTTCACGCCGATCACCTGCTGGCGCGAGTCGCGCAGGAAGTCGTAGGGCGACGAACCCACGCCGATCACATCGATGTGGATCACAGCGTCATCACGCTTGGCCGCGATGCACAGGCCAGCCACAGAAGGGCCGTCGGGCGTGGCCTTGCCGGGGTAGGTCAGGGCCTCATCGAACCACATGGCATGTCGGCGGGCCAGCACGGTGCTGTCGCGCCCGCCGCGCGCCACGTCCGCCCCCAGCGAGTCCATGGGCTCCAGCCTGTCGGGGCGCTTCCACCTGGCCATGGCAGCCTCCACCCAGGCGGTGGGGATCACCTGCCACGGGTCATCCTCGATGCCCGCGCTGAAATCGCCTTTGAGCATCTGGCTGCGCAGCGGCTCGGGCATGGATTGAAGGGTTGCCATGTAGCCAGTCCCCATCAGGTAAGGGTTGTCGGTGATGCGCGATGGGATGAATGTGCGCGAAAGCGGCTGAATCACTTCATCCGGAGAGTGATCTTTGCTATCAAATTCATAACACGGGTGCCCGTCCACCAGTACGAAAGGGCGACCATCCTCCACCCAGAGATCGCGGCCCTTTGGGTATTTCTCATCCGCTGGCATGGAGGCCGCCCACCGCAGCTCACCGGGCTGCGCGGGCTTGGGGTGCTTCTTGTCCAGCCAGGGCGCAAAGAACTCGATCACCCACCGACCCTCAGCATTCGTCGGAGGGTTGAACGTCAGCAATGCCTGGCAGTGCTGGCCCGGTGTGGTGGTGCGCAGCCAGCCCAGCAAAAACCGGATCTGCTGGGCCAGGAAGTTGGTGGCCTCATCGAACACCAACAGGTCGTGCGGCCTGCCCTGGAACTTGCGCTCGTCTCCCAGGTTGGGCACAGCACCCAGTTCAATCTGCACGCGGCGGTCGGCATGCAACTCGGGCAGCCGCCAGATGTTGTCCTTGCTGTTGAACCCATCCCGGCTGCCCAGCAGCTCCTCCAGGCGGTCCACGATGCCCGTCAGCTCGGTGCCAATCCGGCGCAGCATCATCGCCTTGCGGTGGCGCGTCAGGGCCTTGCCGCACGCCAGATCGGTCTTGCCCCCGCCTGCCGCCCCGCCGTAGCCCACGATATCGGCCAGCGACTCGTAAGCCATGGCTTGCGGCCCAGGCAATGGGCGCCAGATCGTTGTGTCGCTGACGATCAGGTCATCTAGCTGGGCCAGCTCTGCTGGGGTCAGGTAGGCCAGCAGCGCGGGGTCAAACGGCTCCACCATCGGCGGCCTTCTTGCGGGCCTGCGCAGCGGCAAGCAAGGCGCTCACCTTGGCCGCGCGCTCCGTGTCGGTGATCGTCTTGGTCGCCCCCTCCTCTGCGGTCGGTTTTCCATCCATGCCAAACGCAGTGCGCTCCATGTCCACCAGCTTCTGCAGGCTCTCGGCCAGCGTCTTCATGGTCTTGGAACGCTCAGGCAGGCTGATGACGGCGTGGTACAGCTCATTGATGCGGTCACGCCCGGTCTTTTCATCGGGGTTGTGCAGCAACTCACCCAGCTCGGACAGCATGGCGAGCGTGTCCGGGTCGGTCTGCTTCTCAAGCTCATCCAGCAGCGCATTGGTCAGCGTCCTGGCACGCCGGATGTCGCGGCGATGCCCCAGACGGATATCCGCCACAGCCTGTGCATTCGCATCCACCACCTGCCGCTCGGCAATTTTGGATTCCTTGGATACCTCGCTGGATACCGCCGCCTTGGATACCAGCGCTTCTGCCTTGGCGTGGATCTTGGCCGATAGGTCCCGGGTCCACCCATCGCGCTTGGCGCGCTTGTTGATCGCCCCATGGGTGATGCCGTGCTCGTCGGCGATCTGGCGCAGAGTCTTGATGGCGGACCGGTAGTCGAGTTCGATGCGCTCCCAGTCCACAGCCGTGGCGGGCGGCTGGCTGGATTCATTTTCGCTGGCGGTGGCTTTTTTGACCATGCGCACATTCCACCCTACGCAGGCTCAGTGATGTGCACACGCACAAACGCGGCAGGCACCTGGCCCCGGCGCTCAAACCGGCAGATGCGACCGATGGCCCATTTGCTGTACTCGAACTTCTCAGCCAGCACTTCGTAGCTCATCCCCTCGTCATGCAGCTGGCGGATGAGTTCGATCTCGGCATCCGTGGCACGGGCGTTGGGGTGGTCCTCCCCGATGCGCAAGCCCTTGTCGTTCACGGCGACTGTTTTTTGCATGTGGTTCACTCCCGGAAATAGGCAGGCCACTCACGCTTCACACGGGCGATCGCGCGTTCAATTGCCTTCACCCGGGCCAATGGGTCGGCGGCAATGACCGTCTCGGCAGCTTGGCGCAGCAACATCGCGGCGGCGGCAGGCAGCACCGAAAGGTCGGAACAGTTCGCAGCGCTGTCCAAGCGCTCGCTGATGGTGGGCTGTGTCGATTCAGTGGTGGTCATAGTGCTTCTGGTCTGGGTAGGAGAAAGGCTTCGGCGAAGGCTTTGCGCGAGGGTTGGGTTCTGGAATTCCTCGGCTGTGGCGGCGGAATTCCGCCCAGGTAGTGCTGGCCAGCCCCAGGAATTCCGCAAGCTTTCCGGCGGAATTCGCCCGTAACTGCGAAGCGGTCCCCGGTTTGTCCCTGCCCCTGTCCCGTGAATGTCCCTGGGGACACGGACCAGATGCCTCCCCGCAACAGTCCCAATTTCGGAACCGGTGCCGTTTTTGGGACAGGTCCCGTTTTCGGGACAGGTCCCGTTTTCGGGCCCCTTGAATAACCCAGTGGGTTCTCCCGGGGTTCTCGCTGGGTTGCCCGGCTGGTTCTGCGCAGGTTTGTAGCCGGCACCTGCATCAGCCCTGCCCATGGCTGTTGAAGAGGTCCTGAGGCTCCCCCGTTTTTGGGGGTGTTTCAGGAAGAACGGGGGGCTTCGAGCGGTCCGTTGCAGCCTCCTGCTTGTTCGTTGAGAGTAGGTAGACCCGGCTCCCGTCTTCCTGGCGAGCAACCACACCGAACTCGTCTTCGAAGTCAGCCTTTGCGAGATCCAGGATGTCAGCAAGGGCTGCGGTTTTTGCTACCTCCAGGCGCAGATCCTCATGACCGCGTTCGTGCTGCGCCACCAGATCCTGATAAAGCTGCTCTGTGCGGTCCGAACAGGCCAACAAGGTCAAGCGCAGACGCCGCTGGTCACGTTCAAGCTCACGGATGCGGCTTTGTAGGGCCTCGCGGGCCGCGGCCTGATCCTGAGTCATCCCAGGCAACAAACCGGCCTTCTGCGCGATGTACAGCACCTGCGAGGGGTGGATCGCCACAGTCACAGGGTCCTGGCAACCCTGTTGCTGTTCAAGCTCAATCAAGCCGCTGTCCGCGAGCTCAATGTTCACGTCGGGCAAGAAGTCGCCAGTCCAAGGCTCTGGCTGGCGGTCATGTGGTCGGCTCTGGCTGGCGGTCATGTGTGGTCCTTTTTTGGGTGCTGGGATGGCAATAAGTACTTAGTCCTTCAAAAAATGAAGTCTGGTGCGGCCTTGCTTGTTTTTTGAGCAATAGGCTTCAAACCGTTGCTGCACAAGGCTTTACGTGGATTGGCGGGCCATGAGCCAGCTTCATTTTTTGAAGTGGTGCGACAGTCCACACTTCATTTTTTGAAGTGGTTTTTGGCTCGACCACTTCAGTTTTTGAAGTGGTTCCCTTCATTTTTTGAAGTAGGACTTTTTTTTCTGCGGCACGGGCTGCGGCCTCCTCTTCGCCGCGCTGAATCGCTTGGCGCCCCATCGCAAGCGTCTTGATCAACTTCCATTCGTTGGTGGGCTTGCAGGCCTCGATGTTTTTCGAAGGGTTCTCAAAAACCTCGTAGTCGGTGAAGCGATATAGGTTCACTTGGCGGCGCCCGTCTTTTGTGCTGCCGCCTCTGCGAGATATCGCCAGAAGACCAACGGAGCACAGCTCTCGCAGGGCCTTGGCCAACGTAGCCTCGCTCTTGATGCCGTATCTGCGCGCAACCGTGATCGGAAGAGATAGGTCGCCGTTATTCGTGCTGCCCTTCTGCAACAGCAGGGCCAAATACGCGTCTCTGGCCCCACCGCTGAGGCATGCCCAGGCGTGTGACTCAAAGGTGTCCTTGTAGAGCCGCATATGCTGCCCACGAGGATCTTTCTTCGGAGGATCTCCGCGTCTGCTCATCAGACGCGCCTCCATGCGCCAGCAGCAGTAACAATCCAGCGCTGGTGTGACTTCGATTGGGACATGGGATCACCCTTCCTCACACCACAATGAAACCAGCGGCAGGCAGGTGGTGAGTCTGCTTTTCGGGAGCTACCCTAGCCGTGGCGTCAAAACTCAGGCCACGGCCTTAAGAACAGGAATACCCCCGCCCTGGGTTTGCTGCAAGTGCGCCAGGGCCTTCAATGCGGTGTTCAATGTGGCGGTGGCGCCGTCGATCACATCCGCAATGCGAGCAGCCTGGTCTTCGGCCGACTTGCGGTCCGGGCGGGCGTGCAGGGTTTCATCGCAGGCGTACATCAGGGGGTCAAAGGTCCCGCAGAAGCGCATGGCAGCGATGATCTGGCCGAACGTGAGGCGCTCGTCCTTGTCGGGATTGAGGCAGGCGCGCAGACGGGAATGGGCGGATTCGAGCTTCATGTGCGGGAACAGATACACGGCCAGTTCCTTCGCCGTCTTGTCGCTGTTCGCGATCATTTGGGCCAATGCCTCGTATTCGTCGTCGTAGATTGTTTTCATGGTCGGAGTGGTTTAAGTTATTGATTTCAAAGTGGTTTTTCGTACACCCCCTCAGCCGCCCTCAAAGTGAGGGGATCTGAGGGGTGCTTTTTTGGGGCAAAAAAAGGACAGTCCATCCATCGCTGAATCGCAACCAACAGGACCGCCGACATGAACACCACCACCGCCCCCTTCCACTCCAGCAGCCGCACTGCGATGTCCGTGAACACCGACCCGGTCACTGGCCAGCGGGTGCAGACCATGACCACATCGCAGCTGCATCTGGCGTGGGTGGCGGGGGAGTTGCGCATCGCCTGCAAGGCGAGCCGGGTACAGATGGACGCGGCGCGCGACAAGGCGCGGCCAGGCGCGCGCGGAATGCGTGGCTTGTGAATTGAGATCAAGCATGAGCAACCTCGTGCGCTGCGCTGGCATCCACGGCCAATTCCGGCCAGATGCGGTGCCAGTCATTCGGCCGAAGGTCGCGGCGAGTAACTGCCCCGCCTGTAGCGGTTTCAATCGCCCGGCAGTAGGCGGGGCCAGGTTTGCGCTTGGCGTACCCGTGTTGCCACTGCCGAATCTGCGCATCGCTACGGGCCCCAATTTGCACGCGAAGGTCCGAGACGCTCAGGGCATCTGGCCGTGCCAGGTATTCAGATAGCTTCATAGACCCAGCACTCTATAGCAATTGCTACCGACAAACAAGTAGCCATCGCTATAGTAGCTTCCGCTACCGTATCAACATGAGCACACACAACATTCAGGATTGGCGCGTTGGCCGACTTCAGGCAATGGTCGAACGAGAAGGAGGCAAAGCCAGCGCCGGAAGGAAGCTGGGTTACAAGGACGGAGCATTCGTCGGCCAGATGCTGCGTGGGGAGCGCCCAGTCACGGAAAAGACAGTCCAGGCCGTGCACGCGCTGCCCGGATACGTCGGTTGGTTTGATCAGAGCGCAGCCGCCACCCAGCCAGTTTCAGCGTTGACCCCCTCCCCGGCGCCTGGTGTGCCTGCGGTTCACGTCCCTCTTCTTGCCAACTCTGGCAGCATGGGCCCGGGAACAGAGATCCAGCATGACGATGTGCTGGTGGGGCATATTGCGCTGTCAGAGCAATGGGTGGCGCGTCGGCTACAGCCGACGAATGTTGCGGCGCTGCGCTTCATCCACGCCTACGGCGACAGCATGAGCCCGACTTTTGAGGACGGCGACATCCTGCTGGTGGATACCGGGATCAAAGATCCGAAGGTGATCGACGGCGTGTATGTCATGGCGGCCAATGACCGCCTCTATATCAAGCGTGTGCGCCAGCGCATGGACAAGGCTCTCGAAATCAGCAGCGACAACCCGACGGTGAAGACGGTGGATGTGCTCAACGGCGACCATGTCATCGACATCCTTGGTCGTGTAATTTGGGCCTGGAATGGGCGGAAACTGTAGCAATTGATCCGCCTTGCATCATTACTGACCAACGGGTCATAAAAATATCTGGCGTGGATAGCAATTGCTATTGCACGAACAAGTAGCAATTGCTACATTTCATTCCATCGCCCGCCCCGGGCTCTGGAGTGAAAAATGTCGAAGCACGTTTCCTGCGCTGATACCGCCAAGCTGATCCGCCAAGCCCTGAAGGAGGCCTTCAAGGGGGTGAAATTCACGGTGCGCTCCAGCACCTACAGCGGCGGCGCCTCCATCAACATCGGCTGGACCGATGGCCCCAACACAGCCCAGGTTGAGGCCGTGGCAAAGCGCTTCAGCGGTGCCTACTTCGATGGCCAGCAGGACTACAAGGGCTGCACCTTCGCCCTGCTGGACGGCCAAGTCGTGCGCTTCGGTGCCGACTTCGTGTTCTGCAATCGCAGTCATTCCGCCGAGATGATCGGCAAGGCTTGCGCCAGCGTGGCCCGACGCTTCGGCATGGCTTTTGTGCCCACAGCCGCCGACTTCAAGGCCGGTCGTCTGCTCGAGATCTACACCTCGGAATCGACCTGGGGCCGTACCGTAGGCCAACTGGTGCGCGAGGACTTGGCCAAGCGCAGCGACCGCCTCAGCGTGGGCCACTCCAAGACCGCAGCCCGGGTGATCTACCTGGGCAACGATGGCCACAGCGAAGTCGCCGCCCTGGCTGGGGAGGCCGTCGCGTGAGCGCCCTCCCCTCGATCCTCAGCGCCAGCAAAGCGCGTACAGCCAGCACGGACGCTGAGCTGCTGGCCAAAGCGGCCAAGAACGCCCAGGGGGCCCTTCAATGGGGCATGGCCGCCAACCTGTACGAACAGGCCGCTGCGGCCCTGCCCGTTGATCCGCACACAGGCAAGGAAACCATGCAGGCCCAGACCCACCGCCGAAGCGCCCGTAACTGCCGCGCCCTGGTGGGCACCAACGCACCCAACCGACTGATCAAGGACGCCCCTGACTACGGCCACATGACCCGCAAAGCCATCGCCGAGCACGACGAGGAATGGCGCGGGCACGGCCTCTAAATCCGGTCGCGCCGCATTACCCCCTTTTTCTGTCTCACCTGACGGCGGGACCATCAGCAATCGAAAGGATGCACATGAAACAGATCACCCTCTTCTGCCGCCTGGCCAGCATGCGCCGCACTGCTGGCGCTGGCCCGCTTGAGTCAGCCACCTGGGCGGCCGGCTTGCTCTGGCGCAGCAGATCGCGCGCTTTTTCTGGCTGAGACATGGGGATATCGGTCGTTTTCGTGCCGATATCGACCACCCGCATCAATCAATTCACCCACAAACTTGAATCATGAACCTCGCACTCACCGGCTCCGAGACCGCTGACCAGCTCATCAAGCAGCTGGTGTACCTGCGCCAGATCGCGCGCCGCACTGTCCTGGTCTTGGCTGAATCCAGGCATGAGCTGCAGGAAAGCAAGCGCCTGCTGCAGCGACTTCGTCCGGGCACTCCTGAGGCGGCGCGGGCGGCCACCATCGTTGCGAATCTGGGTGAGGTCATATTGCAGGCTGAGTCGATGGAAATCGAGGCCGGGAACTACCTGTTCCACTTGTGCGCAGCAATCGACCAGAAGGGCTGCCGCGAACAGATCTTCGAGGCCATCAACTGCGGTCGGCGTGATCGGGATTCAGACCGCGTGCACAAGTATGGCCAGAAGGCCCTGAACCTCATCGTTGCGCTCAACCTGGAAAACAGCGCCGCCAAGGACGACAGCATCTCCACGAGGCCGCTGAAGTGGTGCGCAGACATGGCAGTTCTGCGCGCCATGACCACCAGCCCGAAGATGGACCGCATGCTCCACGACGGCGCAAACGAGTTCTTCGGCGGCGTGTTTGGCGAGTACCGGGAGCGCCCGCTGATGGAGCGCCTGGCTGGGAGGGCTGTGTGATGCTGGACTACCTCACCACCAACGCCATAGCGGCCTATACACGCAAGCCAGGCAACCAGCAGCCAGCGGCGGATCTGTCTGGCCCAGCAACGGCCGGCGGGCTCGACTACATCGTGCTGCCCATCAGCAAGACGCTGAAGCGCCTCAAGCGCTGGCCGAAGGAGGTGGAGTGATGGCAACCATGGTGATTTACACCACGGATCGTCAGCTCAGTTTTGAGCCGACGGTGTCAGGACTTGGGCTTGCTGGCGGCGCTGCAAAACTGCGTCGGCAGGAACCCCGTCTTTCAGTCGGACTCGGGTGCAGCGCCTGCGCGGGCCATGTAGGCAGCGAGGGCCGGCTCAACTTGCGCCAGCTTTTTTGTCGCCGCAGATTGGAGACTTGCCAGTTGCGCGAACAGTTGTTGCCGCTCCTTTTGAAGAATTGCAAGCTCATCACCAAGGGCGCGCGACTCTTGTTGAACACCGTTGAGTTCGTCCGCCTTGTTTTTGGCCGCATCAAAGTCCGCATCAGTCGTGGCGTTTCGAATCAGGAGTTCGGACTCCGCGGAAATTGCCTGCATACGCGCGCGCAACGTGTCCAGCCTACCCCTGATCATGTCCGCCCGGAGTCCAAGCAACTCCGACCTGTTCTGAACAGCCATCAGAAAAAGGTCCATTTGCTCACCGAGCCCGTCCCACTTACCTCGGAAAGAGCCCTGAAGCCTAGCAACGATCTCGGCATTCAAGCTTTTGGAGGTTTCGTCGGCGGCCTCACTCAAGCTGCGATGCAGGTCCTTGGGGATTCGCAGCGTGATTCGGGTGTAGCGGTCTTCATCTTCCATGCGCGAATTTTCCACCAAAACAGTGTCACAACCTATTGACACCAAAACCGTGTCACATTCACAATCCAATAAAGACACCAAAACAGTGTCTAACCGAGGAAGCCTCATGACCCAGCAGAAGGTGCAACACGAGCGCATCACATTGCGGATTCCGCAGGTGCTGCACGACAAGGCCAAAGAGAAAGCCCAGGCCCAGCACATCAGCCTCAACAGCTTCATCGTTCGTGCAGTTGAACGCGCAGCAGCGCAGAAAGGACCCCAGCAGTGAAAGTCATCACCACCAGTACCGTAGAGCCCCAGCTCACGCTGGACACCACGGGCGGCAATTTCGAGACCGGCGAGGATGCCGCGCACGACTATTGGATCGAACACTGCGAAGGCTCGACGGCCGACGAGGTGGCTCTCGCCATGGCCCAGTCGATCATGGAGAACTTCGTGCAGCTGCCGCGTGAAGACGCGACCGAGTACACGTTCGGCGTGATCCGAGGCCTGCTCCGCAAGTCGCGCAAGCCCGAGGGAACGCCCGGCAACCTGGAAGGGGCAAGCCAATGAGCAACATCGTCACCATCAACGACACCGACCTGCAGGTGATCGAGTACCAGGGTCAGCGCGTCGCCACGCTCGGGCAGGTTGATGCTGTGCACCAGCGCCCGGAGGGCACTGCGCGCCGGACCTTTAACGACCATCGCCACCGCTTGGTCGAGGGCGCCGACTTCCATGAACTTGACCAGCCGGACGTAATCCGTACGCTTGGTATCGAGCGCCCACAGGGCGGCACGCCAGGCAAAGTCATCCTGATGACGGAGCAGGGCTACACGATGCTGGTCAAGCCATTCGGCGACGACTTGGCATGGCAGGTTCAGCGCAACGTGGTCAACGGCTACTTCCGCGCCAAGGAAGCCGCAGCGCTTCCGCCGCCGGCTGGCACCAAGCCGGCGCGCGTCCGAAGCACTCCGACATCAGACCGGGTGAAAGCCCTGGCCTTCGTCACTCGCGAGATTGCCCGCGTACCCGGAGTGCGTCCAGAGGCTGCAGCGTCTGCCTTCCTGGCCATCGTGGAGCGCGATACAGGCCTACCCGTTTCCGAGTTGCGTAGCGCGCTGCCCGCCACGCCTCCGGAGGTTGCATTCCAGCTCAACCCGACGTTCCTGGCCAAGCGCCTGGAAATCGAAGGCCTCAAGGCCAGCCATATCAACCTCGCCTTGATTGCCCTTGGGTTTCAGGAGGAAGGCGAGCGCGACTACGTGGTCACCGCGAAGGGCGCCGAGTACGGCGAAATGCGCTCGTACACGAACCAGCACAACGGACATCAAGGCTATCAGTCCGTCTGGTCGGCCGCAGTGGTGCCGCTGCTCGCAGCGTACTTTGCCGAGCATCCTGACGCAGCAAAACCGCTGCCTAAGGCGCCACGCAAGCACACGAAGAAGGCTGCGGCCCCCGAGCCACAAGGAGCGCTGCTGTGACCAAGTCCATCGCTGGCCCGCCCCGCAGCACCGGTTGCACTTTTCGGGCAACCGACCAAAAAAGGCGAAGCCCCGATGCAGGTGAGAGCGCATCAGGGCTTCTTGATCCAGAACCATTCCCAGGAACCAGAACATGTCGAATGCTACAGCAGTCGCGCCTGAGCGCGCAACCAAGGCCCCAGCACGCGGTAAAGCAGCGGCCGCCCCTGCCCCTGCTGCCCAGAAGCAAGCCAGGCCCCCACTGTCAGAAGATGATTACCGGGCCATCGCGATCGGAAGCCAGATCTGTAGTCTCCTGATGCCGATCGTCGATGGGCCCTTCGGCGTTGACCGTGTGATCGGCTTCAGCCACATCAGCGATGCCGAGAGCCACGCTTGGGATCTACACAGCATTGAGAAAGAGTGGACTGAAGATGGCCCGCCGCCCACCGTTCACGACCTGGTGCTGTTGATCCACTCACATTTGCACCTCGCGATGGCCGAGATTGGGGCAAGCCAGGACACGAGCAACGCTCCGATGATGTACTGCGTGCGGCTGCTGGTCGGCGAAGCATTTCAATTTGCCCGAGAACTGCAGGACGCATACCTCGGTCTACCAGCCACCAGCGCCTCACTTGCTGCATTGACCAACAAGCTTCAGCAGCCTGGGACTGCGGCCGCCTTCATAGAGGCGGGCGCACGCCAGTTCCGAGATCGGCCTGCCCCCCCCATCCGGCGGGTGGAGGAGGAATCTGAAATAACGGGCCCGAATGCTCTCACGCGAAAGCAGTTGCTGTGCGTGCTGGAAGTGGCGGCAAGCAACCTCTCCGCCATCAACAATATCCTGAAGCTGGCACAAGATGAGCCAGCATCCTTCGCGCTCTCTGGGCTCGTAAATGCCGCGCAGGCCCTCACGCGTCATTGCGGAGGCATGGTAGACGAGGCCGCAGGCGCGGCAATTCTGGGCGGACATGACGACTGGAACTTCGGCCCCAACTTCGCGGACCTCGGAAAGGCTGGTGCAGCATGAACGCAGTCGCGCCCCAAATCCGCGCAAAGCATCGTCCGAGTGGTGCCCAGAAAGCACCCGCGACCACAGCCGCTCCAACCACACCCCCAGGGGACGATTTCACGCCTGAGACTATTCAGGCTGCATTCGGTCAAGTGGAAACGCTTCTGAACGAAGCCTATATGACCGACGAGGATCACAAGTGGAGCGGCGATTCAGACCGCCTGCTCGACATTGCTCACAGCTTGGCAGACAAGGCCATGATCGAGCCACCCAAGGGCGAAGAAATAGATCGAGTTGCATTCAATATCGCAGCGCTCATTCGCGCCGCACGACTGGTTCCGGGTGACGGAGAAAGCCAGCAGCGGAAAGCGTTGCTCGATCAGGCAGCCGCGCATCTGAACTGGATCACCGGGTGCGATGTACATGGAGAAGACTGCTGCGACCCCGGGGCGCCACGGCCACCAGCTCCAGGGGAAGCCGCGGAAGCGTCCGCGCAGAAAGCAGAAATGCGAGAGTGCGCGCGCACTGCCTGTTACGAGATCCAGTGCTTGGCCGAGGCAATGCAAATCGTCGCAGAGAAGTTCGGCAGCTCCGAAGACCAACCAGTGGCCCATGGAATCATGGCCCGCATCATCGTGCTTGCGGAGATCGTCTATCACGCAGCGCAGCTTCACGGCGAGGCGCCCATGGCCACACTGGCCGAGTTGCGGAACAGCTTCAAGGGGAGGTTTTGAACATGCGCAACCGCATCGAGATTCACCCTGGCGTCTTCCGCCACCTGGACCACTACCAAGCCGTCTACACCGGCACGGCTGACCGCCTTGTCTCTGCCGGCCTGGTGCTGGCTGAGCAACTGCCTGGGCAGACCGGAAATGGGCGCGGCATGTGCACATACAACCCAGACGGCACCAAGGTCGGTAAGGGGAGCCCCACAGGTCGCGGCCCTGGCCGCAAGTACATCATTGCCAAGAAGAGCTCCGAGGGTGCCGTATTCGAGATCCGCCTGAACCTGAGCCCCGAGCGCCGCGATTCCATCGAAGCTCTGGAGGCTCGCGCGTCAGCATGCTGGCCGTTTCCGGTGGTGGGCGGGATGCAGTTTCTGGGCGCATCGGCAACGGAGGCTCGCACATGACCTACCGCCCAAACCCCGACAGCTTGGCAGGCCTGGTGCTGGGCTTCCTGGCCCGCAACCCAGATGAAGAACTGACCCTCGATGACATCGTGGCCAAGTTCGTACACCCCGGCGACAGCCGCAACGTGCACACGCAGCTGATGGCCGCGCTCGATCACGACATGCTCACCTATGACCCGGACGGCGATGTGTATCGCAAGGGGCCAGTGGGACTGCCATCAATGCGTGGGCTTGATGATGGCGACGACGGCACTGGAGCGAAGCTGGTGGCCGCATTGAAGTCAGTGCATAGACCCACAAGAAGACGCATCCGGCCACCAGCATATGCAGCACTGCTAGCGCATACAGAGAAAGCGCCGGATGCTATCAATAGTGAAGCAAAAGCGCATTTCGACCACCAGGGGCTAGCACCCGCATTCGATGCGCTCAGAACTGAGCGCATCCCACCGCGCGGCGGAGAGAGCAATGGAATGGACGGATCCGGAGATCGAGCTTGTGCGCCAGCTGCTGCCCACTGTGTCAGTGAAGTCGCTGATGCAGCAACTCCCGGGACGGTCGGAGAAAGCGATCAGGGAGTTGGCCGCGCGCTTGGGGCTGAAGCGGCAGGTTCCAGCGAACTGGCGGCCAATCGGATCCGAGAGGATGGATCGCGGGTATCTGGTCCGCAAGGTAACGGACACGGGCAACCCGAAGAAGGACTGGAAGCGCGTGGACGTAATCGAGTGGGAGGCCATCAACGGGCCTGTGCCGCCGGAGATGGTACTGGTTCAGGACCTGAATCCAAAGACCCTGCTGGTGCATCTGGTGCCAGTGCCCAGGTCTCAGCAGCTCCTCAAGTCGAGGTACGAGACACGCCACCCACTGGGAACGGAGCGGATGAGGCATGGAGTGCTTCAGCGCAAGGTGGCGGAGACGGGGAACCGGTACGAGGATTGGAAGAGAGTGGATGTGCTGTTGTGGGAGTCGGCACACGGCCCAGTCCCTCCGGACAAAGTGGTGATGGCAATCGACAACAGCAAGCCTCGGACGCTGGACAACCTGGCGCTGTTCTCCCGGGAGGAGCACATGCTCAGGGTGAGCGTGAACAACCTCCCGCCCGAGTTGCGCCAGATCTTGCAGCTGAAGGGGCAGATCACCCAGGTCATCAACCGGCGCCAGAAGGAGGAAGCGCAGTAGACACTGTGCGCGACCTGCTGGTGCAGACGCTGGTTGACCTGCGGGACAAGTCGAACCCCATGGACATCGCCCGGGCAAAGACGATTGCCGAGGTATCCACGGCCTTCGTCAACTTGGCCAAGGTGCAGGTGGACTATGTGAAGGTCACGCAGCAACAGCGAGGGACGATCTTCGAAGCGCTTCCCGCGCCTGGAGGTGGAGCATGAAACCGACCGATACCACCCTGACACTGAGCGGCACCCTGTGCAGCATGGGCAGCATTGGTCCGGACGACATGGCCACGATCACGCCTGACACGCCGCGCATTACCGTGCAGTTGGAGGATGGCCATGTTGTCCACCTTCTGGGCCTGACTCGGGAACACGTTAGCAGCATGGCGCCCCTGTTCTATGAACCAGTGCGAATCGTCGTGAACTCGATGGCAACGGGGCGAAGCATGAAGCAGACCGACACCAGCCTGACCAAGGCCGACACGGTGGCGTTGTGGCACGCAGTGCAGGCTCAGAGCGACCTGTTCAGGGCAACCCGGGAACTTCACCGTGAGGATGGCCAGTTCACTGCTGAGCAGATCGAGAGCGAGCGCCTGCGGCTCCTGCACTCGAAGCGCGCGCTGCGCAAGGTGAACGCCATCCGGAAGCTGCAGGCCATGCAGGTGCATCAGGTTGATGGTGAACATGCAGGAGGTGCAGGACCATGACCGCGCGCTACGTTCGCATACCCAAGTTCTGTGAGGAGACTGGGTACACGGCTCGCGCCGTGGAAACGAAGATTCATCGTGGAGTCTGGGCCGAGGGCAGACAGTACCGTAGAGCCCCAGACGGCTGCATCTTTATCGACATGCAAGGATTTGAAAAATGGGTCGAAGGCCAGAAACAGGCGGAGTCCGCCCAAACCGCGACCGCATAGAGGTGCGCTTCATGTGGCAGGGCAAACAGATTGCCCCCACGCTGGACCTGAAGCCCACAGCGTCGAACCTGAAGCACGCGGCACGGATTCGCGAGAAGGTGCTGCAGGAGATCGACCGAGGCACCTTCAAGTTCAAGGACCACTTTCCCGACTACCGGCACGCCGAAAAGCTGCAGCCTGCCAGCGAGGAGGAGCAGCGCACGCTGACCGCCTGGGCTGAGACCTGGTACTTGCTGGCGGCCCGGTCGGTGGAGTTCTCCACGCTCAATATCTACAAGCGCCACATGAAAGCCTATTGGCTGTCGGTTTTCGGCGCCATGCGGCCCGAGCAGATCACCCACCGTATGGTGCTGGAGCGCCTGGCACTTTTGGCCCAGGACCGCTTCGATGAGGAAACCGGAAAGGTGCACAAGGCCCTGAGCCGCAAGACGCAGAACAACATCATGATCCCCTTGCGGGGGGTGTTCGATTTGGTGTGCAAGCCGCCCAGTACCATCGCCAACCCCACGGACGGCATCGACAACCTGAAGACGCAGAAGTCCAAGCCCGACCCATTCAGCCCGCAGGAAGTCGAAGAGATCCTGACCACCATCCTCCGCCAATGGGGCGACGAGTTCCATGACTATTTCGAGTTCAGCATGTTCGCCGGCCTGCGTGCCAGCGAGCAGATCGCGCTCTTATGGGAGGACGTAGAGCTGCGCACAGGACGCGTGCTGGTGCACCGCTCCCGGGTCATGGGCCAGGACAAAGAGCGCACGAAAACGTACGTCGAGCGGGAGGTGGAGCTCAACGCCCGCGCACTGGGCGCACTGCAGCGCCAGCGGGCCCGCACTCAGGCGATGGGCAAGGAGGTTTTCTACAACCCGGCCACCAGCCGCGCGTACGTCGATGAGCAAAAGCAGCTGCAGGTGTGGACACGCAGCCTGCGGTCGAGCCAGGTGCGCTACCGTCCGCCGAAGGAATGCCGGGACACCAGCGTGACCCTTGCTTTGATGGCTGGCGCCAATCCGGTGTGGGTAGCAAATCAGCACGGCCACAGCGTGCAGGTGATGATGCGCGACTATGCCAAGTGGATCCCGAACGCTGACAAAGGATCGAACCTAGCCGCTGTGAACCAAGCCATCGCCGCGCCCGTCAAAAAGGCGATTTAGGTTCAAACTAGGTTCAGCTCCGAGCGATTCGGCGCCACAAAGAGAAAAGCCCTAAGCAGATCAACTACTTAGGGCTTTTGCGTCTGGCGGAAACGGAGGGATTCGAACCCTCGATGAGGCTCTACACCCCATACTCCCTTAGCAGGGGAGCACCTTCGGCCACTCGGTCACGTTTCCAATCCAGCTATTATGCCTTATTTCAGTGATGGTTCCGGCGGTTGTGGCTGCTTGCGGGTCTAGCCGGTAGGCCTTGTTCAGGTCTGGCGCTACCAGCTCCGGATACTTTTCGCCGATGGCCACCCAGTTCTTGGTTTCGAATATGGGGGCCATCTGGATGCGGATGTCTTTTCGCTCAGCACGCGGAACAGCCGAGTGCCGCCGGACGGCGACGGACACCGGCCCCCTGTTGGGCGCGCCAAGCTCATGGAGCTGGCGACCTCCGCAATTGGCAGACGTGCAGGATACAGTGGTTGGTTCCCATGTTTGCCTTCCCGGCAAGCGAGAAAGCAAGTACCTGGGCGCTAAGGCCTGAGCCAATCAAGCGTGGGACCCGACCGCACCACAAAGCCGCTACCTACCTTGATGCGGATGTGGTGACCCCGTGTGGTGCATGCCCGGATCTGGTCCAGCAGCTCACCCAGCTGCGCCGCCGCCGGGGTGGTGTGGTGGACATGGCGCAGCCAGTGGCGCAGCACGTTGGCCTGGCGCGCACGGGTGAACCCCTGCAGGGCCTTGATCCCAGGGGGGACACCCACCAAGGACAGGTCCTGCTGCGCCATCTCGTGCAGCAGTTCTGCGGCCTGGGCCGCATTGGCGGCCGAGCGTGCAAAGGTATCGCGAAAGGACGGGAATGCGGCATCCAGCGCAGGCAGCAGCTGCGCCCGGATGCGGTTGCGCGTGAAGCGCTCATCGGAGTTGGTGGGGTCGTCCACCCAGGTCTGACCCTGTGCCTTCAACCAGTGACGTACGTCCGCCCCTGCCACACGCAGCAGGGGGCGGTGCCAGACCAGGCCCGCACGCTCCCACTGAGCGGGCATGGCTGCCAGACCGGCCACACCCGCTCCGCGCGACAAGGCGAGCAACAGAGTTTCAGCCTGGTCATCGGCATGCTGTGCAATTGCTATGGATTGAATAGCACCCAAGGCATGATCCTCTAGCGCCACTGCGGTCAAAGCCTGGTATCTGGCTTGCCGAGCGGCGTCCTCGGGGCTCTGGCCGGGCGCGGGACGCGCGTCCAGCCGCTTCACGCGCAAAGGCACGCTCAGCTCGCTGCACAGGGCTACACAATGCTGCTCGAAACCATCGGCTGCCGCCTGCAGCCCATGGTGCACGTGGATGGCCAGCACCCGCCCAGGCCAGCGATGTGCACAGGCCAACAGCAACGCGGTCGAGTCTGCGCCCCCGCTCAACGCCACCGCCACCGGCAACGCGGGCGCAAAGGCCCGCAGCGCAGCGTCCATCGATTGCGTCATGGCATCCACCCTTCAGACCCCGCACCTAGCCCAGTCACATGCGCCTGACATGCCCAGAGGGCGCGGGGAACAGTTGGGAAACGACGGCACATGGGCGCCGATTATCACGGCGGCCCAGACTCTGGCCGCAAGGCGCGTTGAGGGCGCCGTGGCGCTAAGCCCCCCCTACCGCTCAACCGCCCGGCGGGGACAGCCGTGGCGCAGCGTGGGCGGAGTCGGTGGACAGACGGAAGGTACCCACCACCTCCGACAGCCGCACCGATTGGTCCTTGAGGCTCTGCGCAGCTGCAGCGCTCTCCTCCACCAGCGCTGCGTTCTGCTGGGTCATCTGGTCGAGTTGGGCCACGGCTTGTCCCACCTCGTTGATACTGGTGCTCTGCTCATTAGTGGACGCCGTGATCTCGGCCATGATGTCCGTCACGCGTTGCACCGAGGTCACGATGTCGGTCATGGTAGTGCCCGCATCATGCACCAGACGCGAGCCGTTTTCCACCTGCTCTACCGATGTATTGATCAGAGTCTTGATCTCGCGCGCCGCCTCGGCGCTGCGCTGCGCCAGGCTGCGTACTTCGCCCGCCACCACCGCAAAGCCCCTGCCCTGCTCGCCCGCACGGGCGGCTTCCACCGCAGCATTGAGCGCGAGGATGTTGGTTTGGAAGGCGATGCCATCGATGACGCCGATGATGTCGTTGATCTTGCGCGAAGCCGCATTGATCTGGTCCATGGTGGTCACCACATTGCCCACCACCTGCCCGCCATGTTGCGCCACGCTGGACGCCTGGGCTACCAACTGGTTGGCCTGGCGTGCCGAATCTGCGTTGTGCCGCACCGTCTCGGTCAGCTGCTGCATGGAGGCCGATGTCTGCTGCAGGCTGGATGCCGTGATTTCGGTACGCCCGCTCAGGTCCTGGTTGCCGGTCGCGATCTCTTCGGCGGCCACGCGTACCGAGCTGCTGGCGTCCCGGATCTGTGCGAGCACTCCGGAGAGCTTGCCCGCAAAGCTGTTGAAGCTGCCAGCGATCTGGGCCAGCTCGTCCTCACCTTGGGCGTCGATGCGGCGCGACAGGTCGCCATCACCGGCGCCGATTTCATGCATCGCGTCACGCACCAGCGTGAGCTGACGCAGGCGCCGCGTCAGAACCACGCCCAGCAGCCCCACGGCCACCACCAACACCAAAACGCTGGAGATCAGCGATGTGGCCAGCATGGCCCGGATAGGCGCCATGGCCTCGCTTTCATCCAGGGCCACCACCAGCATCCACGAGGTGCCCGCGATGGGCACCACGCTGAGCAACCGGCTGCGCGACGCGATGTCCGCCTGCAACAGGCTTTTGTCCTTGGATGCTGCCAGCAGCTTTTCGACCGCGAGGTCTTTGGACAAATCTGCAATGGGCTTGAGGGTCAACGCCTGGTCGCGGTGGGCAATGATCTTGCCGTCTGCAGACACCAGAAACCCGAAGCTCTGCGGCGTGGGCTGGATGGAAGCCACGTTGGCAACCACCGACTCCATGTAGACATCGCCAGCGGCCACGCCTTTGAGTGACGCACCCGCTCCTACCGGGGTCGCAAAAGTCACCACCAGCTTCTGGTCGGATGCCGAGATATAAGGTGGCGTGACCACCGATGTTCCGGCCTGCGCGGCCTGCTTGTACCAGGGACGCGCAGTGGGGTCATAGTCGGCGGGCAGGTTGCGAGTCTCTGAAAACACGTACTTCTTGTCCGCGTAGCCAAAGTACGCCGTGCTGAACTTGCCCGCTTCGCGCAGCATGGCCAAAGACTTGGCAGGTTCGGGATCTTCGAAGGCGGCGACGGAGGCCGCGATGATCGTGGCCTTGGCACGGGCCCACTCCTCAATGGTTTCTGCATGGCTTTTGGCAGTCGCCATGCCCTCTTCGGCCAGCGAGACCTGGGCCTGTGCACGCGCCGAAAAGTAGTTGACCAACGTCAACACCATCAGGGCAGCCACCATGCAGGTAGCAGAGAGGACCAGGATCTGGCCCTTGAGCGTCTTCAGAAGCGACATGAAGCCCCCTTGAACCGCCCGCGCAGGCGGTGTTGAGGCATGTTACATCCGGTAGCAGTCTGTGCGCCAGTGGGGGTTTGTGCGCCCCTGCAAGGATTCGGCCAGAAAAACAACAACGGCCCCGAAGGGCCATTGGAGGAGCACCAGGCCGGTGCTCGCGGTGCCAGCAAGAGCGGAGCAGGACCGCCCTTTGAGGGTTCAGCAGGCTTAGCGGGCGTCCGCCTTGGTGTCGCTGAACCGGCCGTAGCTCTGCAGGCGCTCGTAGCGGCGGTCCAGCAAGTCTTTGGTCTTGAGGTCTGCCACCTGGCGGAAGGCATCACCCAAAGCGCGCTTGAGAAAGGCTGCCATCTGTTTGTGGTCGCGGTGAGCACCGCCCACGGGCTCGCTCACGATCTTGTCCACCAGGCCCAGGGCCTTGAGACGGTGGGCGGTGATTCCCAGGGCATCCGCCGCTTCCTGGGCCTTCTCGCTGGTCTTCCAGAGGATGGAGGCGCAGCCTTCGGGGCTGATGACCGAGTAGATGGCGTACTGCAGCATCACGACCTGATCGGCCACGCTGATGGCCAATGCGCCGCCGGAGCCGCCTTCACCAATGATGGTGGTGATGATGGGCACTTCGAGCTGTGCCATCTCGAAGATGTTGCGGCCGATGGCCTCGGACTGGCCCCGCTCTTCGGCGTCGATGCCTGGGTAGGCGCCGGGCGTGTCCACAAAGGTGAACACGGGCAGCTTGAATTTTTCGGCCGTCTTCATCAGGCGCAGTGCCTTGCGATAGCCCTCGGGCTTGCTCATGCCGAAGTTGCGCATGGCGCGCTCCTTCGTGTCACGGCCCTTCTGATGGCCCAGTACCATGCAGGCGTGGCCGTTGAAGCGTGCCAGGCCACCCACGATGGACAGATCGTCGGCATAGTGGCGGTCGCCATGCAGCTCGACAAAGTCGGTGAAGATGTCGCGCACGTAGTCGAGCGTGTAAGGGCGCTCGGGGTGGCGGGCGATCTTGGTGATCTGCCAGGGGCTCAGCTCGCTGTAGATGTCCTTGGTGAGCTGCTGGCTCTTCTTGCTCAGCTGGTCGATCTCTTCCGAGATATCGACGGCACTTTCGGTCTGCACGTAGCGCAGTTCTTCAATTTTGGACTCTAGCTCGGCAATGGGCTGCTCGAAATCCAGAAAGGTCTTTTTCGCCAACGTTTTTCTCCTTGGGGATCGCACCCGGCGGGGCTGCCACGAATGGCACGCACTGTAACCGGCGTGCCTGCAGTGGTGTCAATAGGTTACAGGCAGGGGGTCCAGAGACCGCCAAATATACCAAGTCGCGACGCTGCACCAGGGCTTCCAGGCCTCGGCCACCTCACGGGCGTCGCTGCGGCTCACAGGGTCGCCAGAGAAGTAATTCTGGCTGATGCCACTGATCAACCCAACGTCATCGAGGGGCAAAACATTGGGCCGCATCAAATAGAAGATCAAAAACATCTCGGCCGTCCAGCGGCCAATGCCACGGATGGCCACCAGCTCGGCAATGATGGCCTCGTCGTCCATGGCGGCCCAGTCCTTGACGTGCAGCTTGCCACCCTCAAAGTGCATGGCCAGGTCCACCAGGTAGTCCACCTTGCGGGCAGACAGGCCAGCGGCCCGCATATCGTCGATCTTGAGCTTGAGCACGCTGGCGGGCTTCATGCCGCGCGGCAGCAGCGCCACAAAACGCTCCCATACGGCCTGTGCTGAAGCGACTGACACCTGCTGTCCCACGATGGAACGCGCCAGTGTGATGAAGGGGTCGCCTTTGGTTTGCAGCGCGGCATCGCCAAACTGGGGGATCAGGCGCTTCATCACCCGGTCTTTTTTGATCAGGTGCTTGCAGGCCTCGGCCCAGTAGTCGGGCGTGGCCAGCACCAGCGACGGCGCCACAGCGTCACCCGCTATCTTTTTAGAAGCTGCCACAGCTTATCCTACCTGCGTCGCGAGCACATATGACATCAAAAAATGGCTCACTGTGCAGCTTCCCAGGTCGTGCCCGCAGCGGAGTCCTTGAGCACGATGCCCTGGGCCAGCAAGGCATTGCGGATGCGGTCGGCCTCGGCAAAGTTCTTGGCGGCCTTGGCTGCGGCCCGGGCTGCAATCTGCGCCTGAATGTCGGTCTCCGCCATGCCAGAAGCACCGGCCTGCAGGAAGGCCCTGGGGTCGCCCTGCAAGATCCCTAGGCAGCCACCCAGCGCCTGGAGCAACCCCGCCAGCTCGACCGAGCGGGTCTTGTTGACCTCGCTGGCCAGGTCAAACAGCACCGCCACAGCCTCCGGCGTGCCGAAGTCCTCGTCCATCGCGGCCTTGAAGCGGGCCGCAAAAGGGTTGGTCCAGTCGATAGACGCCACGTCGGCCGGAGTCACCAGGCTCAGAGCGGTGTACAGCCGCTTGAGCGCCTGGCGCGCGTCATCCAGGTGGGCATCGCTATAGTTCAGCGCGCTGCGGTAGTGGGCCCGCACGATGAAAAAGCGCACCGTTTCCGCGTCATAAGTCTTGAGCACGTCGCGGATGGTGAAAAAGTTGCCCAGGCTCTTGGACATCTTCTCGTTGTCCACGCGCACAAAGCCGTTGTGCACCCAGAACTTGGCCAGGGGCTTGCCCGTGGCACCTTCGCTCTGGGCGATCTCGTTCTCGTGGTGGGGGAACTGCAGGTCTGCGCCGCCGCCGTGGATGTCGAAGGTCTCGCCGAGCGTGGCGCAGCTCATGGCCGAACATTCAATGTGCCAGCCAGGGCGGCCTGCTCCAAAAGCGCTGTCCCATTTTGCTTCTGGCGGCTCCTCGGGCTTGGCGGACTTCCACAGCACAAAGTCCAGCGGGTCTTCCTTGCCATCGAGCACGGCCACACGCTCTCCGGCGCGCAGTTCATCAAGGGACTTGCCCGAAAGCTTGCCGTAGCCATCGAACTTGCGCACGGAGTAGTTCACATCGCCGTTGCTCGCCCGGTAGGCAAGGCCCTTGCCTTCCAGCTGGCCGATGAGCGAGAGCATCTGGGGCACATATTCGGTAGCGCGGGGCTCGACCGACGGCGGCTCGATGCCCAGCAGGCCGATGTCCTGGTGCATGGCGGCAATCATCTCGTCGGTGAGCTGGCGGATGGTGATGCCACGCTCCAGCGCACGCTTGATGATCTTGTCGTCGATGTCGGTGATGTTGCGCACGTAGGTCACGCGCAGGCCGCTGGCCTTGAGCCAGCGCTGCACCACATCAAACGCCATCATCATGCGCGCGTGGCCGATATGGCACAGGTCATAAATGGTCATGCCGCACACATACATGCGCACATGGCCAGGTTCGAGCGGGGAAAAGTCCTCCAATGCACGCGACAGCGTGTTGTAGATGCGCAAACTCATGGGATTTCAGTAACGGGACACTAGATGGGTGGGTGAGAGAGAGAAATTCACCCGGCAGCAGCGGAACTCAGCCCTTGGCAGGGGGTGGCCCGGCAAGGGGCGTCCAGCAAAATCACCAGCGGCAACAGCGTACCGTCATGACAACCCCCCTCAGCTACAATCCGCCGCAGTATAAGCCCCCGCCCGGGCTGGCTGCCGCCCAACTCCTTTGTACCCCCATGAAGCAAGTCCGACGCACACTCCCACGCCTACTGCGCCTTCTGGCACTGACCGCCCTGATGGGCACGGGCGTGGTCCACGCGGACGACTATGCCGACATCACCCAGTTGCTCAAGGCTGGCAAGGCGTCCGAGGCGCTGGCCAAGGCCGACCAGCGCCTGGCCGCCAACCCACGCGACCCGCAACTGCGCTTCTTGCGTGGCGTGGCCCAGACCGACTCGGGCAAGCAGGCCGACGCCATCGCAACCTTCACCAAGCTCACCGAAGAGTACCCAGAGCTGCCCGAGCCCTACAACAACCTGGCTGTGCTGTACGCCAACCAGAACCAGCTGGACAAGGCCCGCACGGCGCTGGAAATGGCGATCCGCACCAACCCCAGCTACGCCACCGCGCAGGAAAACCTGGGCGACATCTACGCCAAGCTGGCCAGCCAGGCCTACAACAAGGCGCTGCAACTGGATGCCAACAACGCCAACTCCGTCAAGCCCAAGCTGGCGCTGATCCGCGAATTGTTCTCCAACGAACCCGGCAGCAAAACCGGTCGCCCTGCCGCCGCAGCGCCCGCACCCGCCGTGGTGGTAACCCAGCGCCCTGCACCCGCTCCAGCGCCCGCCGCTGCGCCAGCAGCTGCAGCGCCAGCGCCTGCCGCCGCTCCAGCTCCAACTGTCAGCCCCGCTCCCGCTGCAACGGCTCCGGCACCTGCCCCCGCTCCTGCAGCTGCCAGCGACGCGTCCACCCAGGCCGTTACCTCCGCCGTACAGGCCTGGGCTGCGGCCTGGTCGTCCAAGGACATGAAGGGGTACCTGGGCGCGTACGACAAGTCGTTCGATCCACCTGGTCGCCAAGGCCGCGCTGCCTGGGAGAAGGAACGCGAGGCGCGCATCGTCGGCAAATCCAAGATCAGCGTGAAGCTTTCTGACATCACCGTGTCCGTACAAGGTGACAAGGCCACGGCCCGGTTTCGCCAGGCATACAGTGCCGACTCGCTCAACGTGAGCAGCCGCAAGACGTTGGACCTCGTCAATAACAACGGCCGCTGGACCATCGTTCGCGAATCCACAGGCGGTTAACCATGGCCCCCGATGCGGCGCCTGCGCCTTCCGCGCGGGCTTTTTTTTTGCCCTGACAGTCAGCTGATAGATGGTTTGCATGTTTGTGCCCCTGACCAACGCAGGCCGCAGGGCAGCATCGGCGGTGCTGTTGCTGCTGGGCCTCTCGTTGGCCACGCCAGCCCTGCCGCAGGGTGCCAAGGCCCGCCGGGCGGCTGCTGCGCATGCGGCATCCACCACACCCCCGGTGGCGCCCACACCTGCTGAGCTGCGCGACGGCCAGGCGGAAGCGCGCCTCATGGCGGTCTACAAGCTGGTGGCCGAGGGCCGGGGTCGCGAGGCGCTGGCCCAGGCCGAAAGCCTGGCGCGTGACTACCCCAACTTCCAGCTGGCGCAACTGGCGGTGGGCGACTTGCTGATGTCGCGTACGCGCCCCTTGCGGCATCTGGGCGATGTCGCCCCCGAACCCGACTCGGCCCGCAGCATCCAGGCTGCTGCGGCATTGGCCGAGCTGCGCACCGAGTCGCGCCAGCGCGTGGATGCACAACGCAGCCGCCCGCCTGCCAATGCCATCCCCGCGCAGTTCCTGGAGCTGTCGCCGCGCTCGCGCCACGCGATCGCGGTGGACACCTCGCGCTCGCGCCTGTACCTCTTTGAAAACACTGCCCAGGGACTGCGGCTGGTGGCCGACTATTACGCCTCGGTGGGCAAGCTCGGCATCGAAAAAGAGGTCGAGGGCGACCAGCGCACCCCACTGGGCGTGTACTTCATCACCAGCCGCCTGGACCCTGCCAAACTCAAGGACTTCTACGGCGCGGGCGCCCTGCCCATCAACTATCCCAACCCCCTGGACCAGAGCCGGGGCAAGACGGGCAGCGGCATCTGGCTGCATGGCACGCCGCCCGACCAATTCTCGCGCGCGCCACTGGCGACCGACGGTTGCCTCGTGCTGGCCAACCCCGACCTCGAACGCATCCTGCGCACGGTGGAGCCCCGCTCCACCCCCGTGGTCATTGCACGCCAGTTGCAATGGGTGCAGCCCCACAGCGTGGCGGCCGACCGCAAATCGTTCGAAGCGGTACTCAACGCCTGGCGCACCGCCAAGACCGAGGGAGACATGAAGCGCCTGCTGGGCTTTTATGCGCCCGACTTCCAGAGCTACCGCAAGAAGCCGCTGGAGGAATGGACCCAGGTGCTGCAGGCCGAGGCCCGCGCCCTCAACGGCCGGGAACTCCAGCTCAAGGACAAGTCTTACCTGCGGTGGACGGACTCGGCCGACACCATGGTGGTAACGTTCGGCGAAGTCGCCGAAGGTGCCCGCACAGGCCCGGTCAAGCGCCAGTACTGGACGCGCCGCGGCCAACAATGGCAGATCTTTTTCGAAGGAGTGATTGGATGATTTCCAGAAGAAATTCGACGGTAGCGCTGGCAAGTATTGCCCTGGCTGCTATGTTTACAGTAGCACCCGTGCAGGCCCAAGATGCCCCCAAGGTCAAGCTGGCCACGTCGATGGGCGACATCGTCGTGCAGCTTGACGCCGCCAAGGCCCCCAAGACGGTCGAGAACTTCCTGGCCTATGTGAACAGCAAGCACTACGACGGCACGATCTTCCACCGCGTCATCGACGGCTTCATGATCCAGGGCGGCGGCTTCACCCCCGACATGCAGCAAAAGCCCACCAAGGCCCCCATCACGCTCGAAGCCAAGAACGGCCTCAAGAACGACACCTACACCATCGCCATGGCCCGCACCGGCGATCCCAACTCGGCCACCTCGCAGTTCTTCATCAACGTGAAGGACAACGGCATGCTCAACGCCCCCAACCCCGACGGCCACGGCTACGCCGTGTTCGGCAAGGTGGTCGAAGGCACCGCCGTGGTGGACAAGATCAAGGCCGTGGCCACCGGCAACAAGGGCCCCTACCAGAACGTGCCTACCACACCCATCACCATCAACTCCGCCACTGTGGTGAAGTGAAGCAGACCATTTTTTGAAAGAAGCAAAGCCATGAGCAATCCCCAAGTCGAACTGCACATCACCGGCTACGGTGTCATCACCCTCGAACTCGACGCCGCCAAGGCACCCAAGTCGGTCGAGAACTTCCTGGCCTACGTGAACAAGGGCCACTACAACAACACCATCTTCCACCGCGTGATCCCCGGCTTCATGGTGCAAGGCGGCGGCTTTGAGCCCGGCATGACCCAAAAGGGCACCGATGCGCCCATCGAAAACGAGGCCAACAATGGCCTGAAGAACGCCAACTACACCGTGGCCATGGCCCGCACCAGCGACCCGCACTCGGCCACCGCCCAGTTCTTCATCAACGTGGCCGACAACGGCTTCCTGAACCACACCGCACCTTCGGCCCAGGGCTGGGGCTATGCCGTGTTCGGCAAGGTTGTGTCGGGCACCGACGTGGTGGACAAGATCAAGGCCGTGAAGACGGGCCGCAAGGGCTTCCATGACGACGTGCCGAAGGAAGACGTGATCATCGAGAAGGCCGTCGCCCTCTGAGCATGGCATCCCCCTGTGGCGCTGCGCGCCCCGCTGAGGCCACGCCCATGTCGGCCGCCCATTGCAGGCCGCAGCGCAAGGGATGAACCACCCAGCCACCCCCGTGACCCCGACCGTGCCCCGGTTCGAGGAGCTTGTCGCTCCCTCGCATTGGCGCACGGTCGATTTCATTTCAGACCTGCACCTGCAGGCCAGCGAGCCCGCCACGGTGGCCGCATTCCAGCAGTATCTGGAAGGCACCACGGCAGACGCCCTCTTTATCCTGGGCGACCTGTTCGAGGTGTGGGTGGGCGACGATGCCATGGGCGAACCTGGCAGTTTCGAGGCCAAGGGCTGCGCCCTCCTTCGGGCCGCCGCGCGGCGCCTGCCGGTGTACTTCATGCATGGCAACCGCGACTTCCTGGCGGGCCCTGCCTTCCTGGCTGGGTGCGGCATCACCGGCCTGGCAGACCCCACAGTCCTGGTCTTTGGCGGCCAGCGGTATGTCCTGAGCCACGGCGACCTGCTGTGCCTGGACGATGTGGACTACCAGCGTTTTCGCCTGCAGGCCCGCAGCGCCGCCTGGCAGCAGCAGTTTCTGACCCAGCCTCTGGCCGCGCGCCGCGTGCAGGCGCGCGGTATCCGCCAGGAAAGCGAGGCGCGCAAGCAATCGGGGGCCACGTACGCCGATGTGGACAGCCCCGCCGCCATCGCCTGGATGCAGGCCGCAGGCGCCCACACCCTCATCCACGGCCACACCCACCGGCCAGCCGACCATGTGCTGGCTCCGGGTCTGCAACGCGTGGTGCTGAGCGACTGGGACGCCGCCGCATTGCCCCCGCGGCTGGAAACACTGCGTTTGTCCAGCGCGGGCTTGGAACGGCTGCCCCTGGCCCCCAAGTAACAGCGGTCATGAACTGAGCGGGCCCGCCTCCCGCAGCCCGATCGCCATGCCCCCCTTGCTCAACCGCCTCTGGCGCCACGTTCGCGCCACCGTGACCCCCGTGCCCGACATCTCTGCCACGTTGTGGCTGCAGACCATCCAGCGCTACCCGTTCCTGGCCGCGCTGTCGCTGCACGATCAGGCCAAACTGCGCGTTTTGAGCGCACTGTTTTTGCACCACAAGGAATTCCATGGCGCCCATGGGCTCACGGTGACCGACGACATGGCCATCGATATTGCCGCGCAGGCCTGCCTGCCCCTGCTGCATTGGGGCGACCCGGCCAAGGCGCTCGACTGGTACGACGATTTTGTGGGCATCGTGCTGCACCCCGGCGAAGCCGTCGCACGCCGCCAGACGATGGACGAAGCGGGTGTGGTTCACGAACACACCCAGGTACTGCTGGGCGAAGCCATGGAGCGCGGCCCCATCATGCTCAGCTGGCAGCACGTAGCCAACGCCACCGAAAACACGGCGCGCGGCCACAACGTGGTGGTGCACGAGTTTGCGCACAAACTAGACATGAAAAACGGCCAGCCCAACGGCTGCCCACCCTTGCCTGCAGGCTTCATGGGCACACGCACCGGCCGCGCAGCATACGAAGCGTGGTGGGCAGCCTGGGAACCTGCTTACGAGCAGTTCCGTGAACGCGTCATCCTTGCAGAGCGCTTCGGCGCCGAACGCCCCTGGCTGGACGCGTACGGCGCCACCTCGCCCTCCGAGTTCTTTGCCGTAGCCTGCGAGGCGTACTTTGTGAACCGCGAACGGCTTGCCCAGGATTTTCCCGGGTTGATGCCGGTGCTGGATGCGTTTTTTCGCCCGCCTTTGCGCTGACTCAAGCGGCGCATAAAACACTCCCTGATGGAACCAAGTTGGTCTCTGCACCCACGCCGCAGTAACCAAAAGTTACTTGGCAGTTGTAGCGCACGCCACATAGACTCTTCGCGCCACACGCTGTGCACAACGGCTACTTTTTTCATCCAAGGGAGTTTCATGTCAGACATTGCATCCAACGAAAGACTGCGACGTATCGGCCTGCTGGCCGCATTGGTTGTCCCCGCGCTTACTGCCTGTGGCGGGGGCTCTGGCGGCTCCGCCGAGACACCGACGCCCGCCCCACCTTCCCCAGCCCCGACAGCCACAATATCCCTCCTTGCGGGCAATACCAACGGGGCGGGTAGCCAGGATGGTGCAGCACTCACCGTCGCGCGCTTCAGCCTCGGCCTTGGTGGAATGGCGGTGACCGGCGCAGGCGAAGTCGTCATTGCAGACGGTCACCGGATACGCAAGCTCAGCGCTGACCAGGAACAGGTCAGCACCTTGGCGGGCGGCGGGAAGATGGAGACTTCTGCCCTCACCAACTATGCGGACGGAAGCGGCTCTGCAGCACGGTTCTCCTACCCCAAGGCCGTGGCTGTGGACGCAGCAGGGAACACCTATGTGGCGGATACAGCGAACCACCTGGTGCGCAAAATCAGCGCATCAGGAACCGTCACAACCCTGGCCGGGAAAGCAGGGGTGTGCGGGACCCAGAACGGCACGGGCGAAGCCGCGACCTTCTGCGCCCCCACCAGCATCGCCGTGGACAAGGTTGGGAACGTGTATGTCTCACAGGGCTCCACGACGGCCAATCCCATCCGCAAAATTACATCGGCTGGCGAAGTGAGCACGTTTGTCAGCAAAGCCAGCCTGTACCCTACGGCGTATTCAATGATTTGGAGCACAAGCTACAACTTTGACCCCGTGCATTTGGCGGTGGACTCGGCGGGAACGCTCTATGCAGCAGACCCCAACGATCACGTGATCCGCAAGTATTCAGCCGACGGCCAAGCCACCGTGGTGTCCGGCACGCCATCTCCGAACAATGAAGGGGATGCGGATGGCACGGCCTCTGCCGCACAGTTCCGCACCTTCCGCGCCATGGCATTCGACGCGGCAGACCGCCTGCACGTTCTTGGCCTCGACAATTCTGGCTACCCGACCATCCGGCGGATTGGCAACGATGGGACTGCAACGACCCTTGTTCGCGCTCGGTCTTGCACTACACAAAATGGCCTAGCTGTAGGTCAACCCGGGACACTGTGTACTGCAAACCAGATGGCGGTCAAAGCCAATGGCGATTTCCTCGTGGCCGAGTATGGCTTCTACGGCGGCTCCTACAAGTACGCGCAGTTGCGCAGCTACACGCCGCAAGGCACTTCCACCGTGGTTGCCGGAATGCCCTCCGCCGAGGGCGCAGACGACGGGCAGGGCAGCGGCGCGCGGTTCGACAGGCCCGGTGCGCTGGCCTTCAATCCCTCGGGGGCTCTATATGTGCGTGACAACGGCAACGGCGCCATCCGCACGGCGCAGGCAGACGGCCTGGTACGCACCCTGGGCAAGCCAGACGGGCATTGCACGGCGGTCACCGGCATGGCCAGCGAATTCTTGGCTCTATCGGGCCCGAACAGCGGATCGCTGAGATTCAACAATGGCCCGCTGGCCACTGACCGCGCCGGGAACCTTTACACCGTCAATGAAGAGCGCGTCCTCAAGATGAGGGATTGCCAAGTCACGCTCCTGGCGGACCTGAAACCGCTGCTGACAACGTCCACCTACGTCTTTATGCCCAACAACGCATCGGGTATTGCGGCGGACAGCAAGGGCAATGTCTATGTGTCCACCCTCAAGGGCGCTATTTTCAAGATCGACACTAAGGGAGAAGCCACGCTGTTTGCGGGCAGTGTGACGCCGGCGGGGCACGCAGACGGGCAGGGCGCGGCGGCAAAATTTGCAGCACCAGGCTATATGACGATCGATGCGGCCGATAACCTCTATGTGGTCGATGGCCTGTCTGACGTCACCGTCAAGGTGGGCCCCACCATCCGCAAGATCACACCTTCCGGACTGGTCAGCACCCTGGCGGGCAACCCCAACGCTGCGTCTGGCTACGCCGATGGCGCCGCTGCTGCCGCGTTGTTCACGGTGGGAGGCATCTCGTCCGGAGAAACAGCCAGCCTCGCCGTGGACAACAAAGGCAACGTGTATGTCACCGACCCCATCAACAGCGTGATCCGCAAGATTGCCACCGACGGCCAGGTCACCACGCCGGTGGGCCAAGTGTGGCAGTACGGATATGCCGCGGGTGCTTTGCCAGGCATCATCAACCGCCCTGCGGGGATTGCAGTGCGCAACTCCACGATGTACATCTCCGTGCCGAACGCGGTGCTGCAGGTCGGACTGCCCTGACGATGAGGCTGACGAGACGCAAAGCAGCAATGCAATGCGTCTGAAGCAACTTCGCCCCCTTCATGTGCGGACGCGCCATCGTTCACACATGGGCACTTACAGGTCTTCGGCCATACGGATGTAGCCGAGCCTGACTCGGCCCTCTTCATTCGTATTCGCCAGCCCACCCAGCTGGCCCCTGCACAACCCAGCAGTGAGCGCACGGCCATTTAAGAAAATGGCTGCGCAGCTCTCTACCTCCAGCAGCATCGCCAGGCAAGCTCGCGCAATGCAGCCTCTGCTGCCTTGACAAACGTGCAGCCCTCGGCTGGCCGTAGGGTTTGCACTTCATCGCATTATTTTGATATTTCGTCTAATTTTGGACAAATTGGACAGACGCCCGCACGCCTTTCTTCGCCCCTCAGCCCCCAACGTCCCGCAGCGCGAGGCCCGGGTGATAGCGTTCTCCTCAGGCAACCACGCACAGGGCATTGCGCTTGCCGCGCGCGAGATGGGCATCCCGGCCACCATCGTCATGCCGCAAGACGCGCCAGCCACCAAGGTGGCGGCCAGGCAGGGCCACGGTGCTACCGTGGTGTTCTACGACCGCTACCCATAAGACCGCGAGCAGATCACCCCCGACCTAGCGCAGCAAAATGGCATCCAGCTGATCCCGCACTACGACCATGCCGATGTGCTGGCCGGCCGGGGCACGGCTGCCAAGGAGCTGTTCGAGGAGGTGGGCCCGCTCGATGCATTCTTTGCGTGCCTGGGCGGCGGCGGGTTGCTGTCAGGCTCGGCCCTGGCCACGCGCGCACTCTCGCCCCAGACCAAACTCTATGGCGTGGAGCCTGCAGCGGGCAACGATGGACAGCAGTCGTTCCGCAGCGGCTCCATCGTGCACATCGACACCCCAACCACCATTGCCGATGGTGCGCAAACCCAGTACCTGGGCCACATCACCTTCGCCATCATCCGCCGCGATGTGGACGACATCCTTACGGTGACGGACGAGCAGCTGGTGGATGCCATGCGCTCTTATCTTCCCAGCGCATGAGGCTGGTGGTAGAGCCCACCGGTTGCTTGGTTTCTGCTGCGGCGCGGGCGATGCAGAGCGAGCTCAAGGGCCAGCGCGTGGGCGTCCGCGTCAGCGGCGGCAACGTGGACCTAGCACGGTTTTGCGCCTTGGTGGAAAGGTGATAGGCGGCCACCCAGCCCATGCGCATGGAAAAGCTGTCACGCCGACAGGGCTTGTTCCACCGCCGCCTGGGCCTCTTCTAGGCTACTAAAAAACCGCGTGGATTGGGGCATCGCCTTGGGCAAATGGGCGGGCGCCGGCCACAGGCGATCATCTGCCCAGGCGGCTGTCCACCCCCCAATGTCCTTGCGCTTGACGGCGCAGATAGCCTGGCCGTCCACCATCGCAGTCCAGGTGGTAGGCAGGTTGTTGTCCCAGCTGACATGTGCCATGGCGCCCTCCAGCAGTTGCTCGGTTACAGCCCATTCTAGGAAGCTGTTACAGGCTGGGCAATGTGTTCGACCCCAGGGGAGACAGGTGGGGCCGCGCGGTGACCAGGTGGACAAGCGCATGGTGAAAAAAATCAGAGCTTAAACAGACTTTGTCACTATCAAATATTCACTGATAGCTACAAAATATGTAGCAAAAAACCGTCACATTAGAGCTTCGTTCGCCACCCCGTATCCGACTTCACCTGATGTGGAGAGATGGACCTAACGTCCCTCTCCCCCACCGGCGGCCACAGCCTCCCGTACAAGCCCCACCCAGACGCCCGAACAATACAACGCCGATAAAATGGACACCGGCTGCAGTAAAGGCCGCACCCAGTAATACCAGGCACCAAACGGCAGGCCATGCACCTGCTGGCCCTGCTGCGCCACATGGACGTTGGCCACCACCACACACACCAGCAGCGCCGCCAGCCCCAGCCCCGCCAGCTTGTGCAGGCGCGGCCACCACAGGCGATCCAGCAGGCGCTGAGGCAGCTGGAGGGCGCCGGACTCCACGGCCTGTCGATGCGCGAGATTGCCAAGGCGGTGGGTGTGTCGCACACGGCGGCCTACCGCCACTTTGCCGACAAGCAGGCCCTGCTGGACGCCATGGCCGAACAAGGCTTCCAGGCCCTGCGCCAGGCCAGCCGCGAGGCGGTAGCGACCGCCCAGGGCAGCCCAGACCGACTGCTGGCCAGCGGCCTCGCCTATGTGCAATTCGGGCGCCAGCACCCCCGGCAACTGGCCCATATGTTCGGCGCGGCAGCCCGGGCCACCGCGCCACCGCGCCTGCTGGCCGTGGCGGCCGATCTGTTCAATGACCTGCAGACCCTGGTGGCCGAGGGCCAGCAGCACGGAAGTTTCCGCACAGGCAACCCACGCGCACTAGCCCATGGATACTGGGCTATGGTCCACAGCCTGGCGCTGCTGCAAGGCGGGCACCTGCTGGGCCAGCACCCCGATGCAGATGTCAGTGCGGATGCCTCCACCGATGCCGTTGCACAGTGGCCAGGCGAAGCAGCCACTCGACAGGCGCGCGAAGCGCTTGGAGTGCTTGTGCAGGGCATGGTGCCCGGCGAGGCTTCGTGAACCCACTGCGGCAGTTACCACGCCGCCTTGCCAGACCGTACCGAAATTCGCCGACAAGCGGGCTGCGGTGATTCAGGCAGAGCATGTCGGTGCGCATGTCTTTCTGCACGGTAACAGTGAGTTACCACTCAGTAAAAGTACATGCCGCCTACATAAACTCGTTGCGTCGCAACCCATGCGCAACAACCAACACCGTTCCGAGGGAGATTCATGTCAAACACTGCATTCAATGAACGAATGCGACGCATCAGCCTACTGGCCGCACTCGTTGCCCCGATGCTCACCGCCTGCGGAGGAGGCTCTGGCGGCTCGGCTGAAACACCTGCGCCCCCTCCACCCGCACCAGCGCCAACTACCACGCTCTCATTCCTTGCTGGCAATACTGACGGGCCTGGCAATCAGGATGGGCCCACCAGCACCACCGCACGCATCGGTAGCCCAGGGGGGATGGCACTGACCAGTACGGGCGAAGTGATCATTGCAGACATCGGCAACGCCCGCATCCGAAAACTCAGCACCAACCACGAACAACTCAGCACCCTGGCCGGCAGCGGGGTCGGGGTGGCCCCCGGCAGTCAATCCCCGAACTACGCCGACGGCGCAGGTTCATCCGCAAGGTTCCACAATCCGCAGGCAGTCGCTGTAGATGCAGCAGGCAATACCTATGTGGCCGATGCCAGGAACCACTTGGTGCGCAAGATCAGCGCATCGGGAGCCGTGACCACCCTCGCGGGTCGGGCAGGCGTGTGTGGCAACGACAATGGCGTGGGCAGCGCCGCCACGTTGTGCGAACCTACCAGCATCGCAGTGGACAAGTCGGGAACGGTGTACGTATCAGAAATCAAGCGGTCACCACAGACTGCCATGTCCGTGGCCAATCCTATTCGCAAAATCACAGCAACCGGTACAGTGAGCACGCTCACCAGCAAGGCCAGTCAGTACCCATCGCTGGGATACGTTTCGGGTCCAGCTGTCGAGTGGTACCACCCTGTGCTCCTGGCAACCGATTCGGCTGGAACCCTCTACGCAGCCGACCCCAACGACCATGTGATCCGAAAATACGCGGCAGATGGCCAGGCCAGCGTGCTGTCGGGCACCGTGGCCCCCCGCAACGAGGGCAGCACGGATGGCCCCGCCTCTGTGGCCCAGTTCGGCGATCTCCAGGCCATCAGCTTTGACCCGGCGGATCGCCTGTTCGTTCTGGACAACAACGGACGCCCTGCCATCCGCCAGATTGGCTCTGACGGTAGCGCCACGACGCTGGTGCGCGCCTCATCCTGCAGCATCCCAACAAATCTTGTGCCCGGCACCCTGTGCACAGCTTCCCAGATGGTGGCCAAGGCCGGGGGCCAGTTCCTGGTGGCCGAGGTCGGCATCGGCAATAGTCAATCGAACCACTATTCGCAGCTTCGCAGCTATACCGTGCAAGGCGCATCTACCGTGGTCGCCGGGCTTCCGTCTGCCGCAGGGAGCAGCGATGGCCAGGGCGGCACTGCGCGCTTCGACACGCCAAGCTCACTCGCCTTCAACCCTGCGGGTACGTTATATGTGCGAGACAACCTCAATCGCACCATCCGCACAGTACAGACGGATGGCCTGGTGCGCACACTGGGCAAACCAGACGGGCATTGCACAGCGGTCACAGGGATGGGCGACGAGGTCTTGTCCAGCTTCTTCGCGCCCCTGGCGACCGATAGCGCGGGCAACCTCTACACCATCCAGGAAGGACGCATCCTGAAAACAAGGAATTGCGAAGCCACCCTATTGACGGACCTCACTCCTGCGCTGGACAAAGTCCCGACACTCTTCAGCAGCGCTGCCTCAGGCATCGTTGCAGACAGCGTCGGCAACATCTTTGTATCCACCTTGAAGGGCGCCATTTTCAAGATCGACGCCAAGGGAAAGGCTACCCTCTTCGCGGGCAGTGTGGGTACAGTGGGGCACCTGGATGGGCAAGGCACAGCGGCGCAGTTTTCAGTGCTGGGCAACATGACCATCGACGCAGCGGGCAACCTCTACGTGGTCGATGGGCTCTTCCAGGATAAAACCAAGATAGGCCCCACCATCCGCAAAATCACCTCGACCGGGACGGTGACCACCCTGGCAGGCAACCCCGCTGCCGCGCAAGGATATGCGGATGGCTCGGGTGCAGCCGCTGTGTTCACTGTGAACCATGAGTTCGGAAGCAACCAGCCGACTGCCAGCCTCGCCACAGACAAAAATGGCAATGTGTATGTCACCGACCCCATTAACCATGTCATCCGCAAGATCACCCCCGACGGCCGGGTCACCACTCCCGTGGGGCAGGCATGGCGCCAGGGCTTTGCTGCGGGCGATCTGCCTGGCATCATCAACCGACCGATGGGCATAGGCATTCGCGATTCGATGATGTACATCACCGTCCCGAACGCGGTGCTGCAGGTCAAGCTCCCCTGACGGAGGAGAGAGGAAGTCGAAAGCCCCCGGACGCTATGCGATGGCACGGCGTCCGGGGGCTTTTCTGTTGCGCTTGCGGGATGCTGCCTGGACCGCTGCTACCGCAGCCCGGCCCGCGCCACACGGGCGATGTGTGCGGCATCCACCCCAAAAAATTGGCGCAGCGCAGCCCGCGTGTCGCTGCGTCCAAATCCATCCGTGCCCAGGGTCACATACTTGCGGCCCTCGGGGATGAAGGCGCGCACCGTCTCGGGCACGGCGCGCACGTAGTCGGTGGCGGCCACCACGGGCCCACTGGTGGCTGCCAGTTGGGCAGCAAGCCAGGGGGTACCGGGGTCAACCCCTTCTTCACCTGCCAGCGCGCGCTGTTCGCAAGCCACGCCGTCGCGGGCCAGCTCGCTCCAGCTGGTGACGCTGAGCACGGTCACATCCAGGCCTTCGCTGGCGAGTTGTTCTGCGGCCTTGACCACCTCGGTGAGGATGGCGCCGGAGCCCATCAGGGTGACGCTTTTGGACGAAATCGCGCTGTCGCGCCGGTGCATATTGCCTGAATAGCTCCTGAAAACATAGCAACCACGCAGCACACCCTCTGCCGCACCGGCGGGCAAGTCGGGCTGTGCGTAGTTCTCGTTCATCAGCGTGACGTAGTAGAAGACGTCACGCTGCTCGGTCACCATCTCGCGCATACCGGCGTCGATGATGACGGCCATTTCTCCCGCGTAGGCTGGGTCGTAGGCCTTGCAGTTGGGAATAGTGGCGGCCACCAGGTGGCTGCTGCCGTCCTGGTGCTGCAGGCCCTCGCCGCCCAGTGTGGTGCGGCCCGAGGTCGCGCCCAAGAGGAAGCCCCGCGCACGCTGGTCCGCCGCAGCCCAAATGGCGTCGCCCACGCGCTGGAAGCCGAACATCGAGTAATAGATATAAAACGGCAGCATGGCCAGGCCGTGCACGCTGTAGCTCGTCGCAGCAGCCGTCCAGCTGGCGATGGCACCGGCCTCGCTGATGCCTTCTTCCAGGATCTGGCCGTCCAGCGCCTCGCGGTAGCTCAGCACCGAGCCGATGTCCTCGGGCGCATAACGCTGGCCCACGCTGCTGTAGATGCCTACCTGCTTGAACAGATTGGCCATGCCGAAGGTGCGCGCCTCGTCGGCCACGATGGGCACGATGCGCGGGCCCAGCGTGGCGTCTTTGAGCAACGTGCCCAGCATGCGCACGAAGGCCATGGTGGTGCTCATCTCCTTGCCATCGGCCTGCAGCGCGAACTGCGCGTAGCTTTCGATGGCGGGCAACGGCAGCGCGTCGCAGGTGGTGTCGCGGCGTGGCAGGTAGCCGCCCAGTGCGTCGCGGTGGCTGCGCAGGTAGCGCATCTCCGAGCTGTCTTCGGCGGGCTTGAAGAAGGCCAGGCTGGTGGCCTGCTCGTCGCTGAGCGGCAGGTTGAAGCGATTGCGAAACTCGATGAGGTCGGTCTCGTCCAGCTTCTTCTGGCTGTGCGTGGTCATCTTGCCCTGGCCGGCGGTGCCCATGCCGTAGCCCTTCTTGGTGTGGGCCAGGATCACCGTGGGCTGGCCCTTGTGGGCGGCAGCGGCGGCGTAGGCAGCGTGGATCTTCACCAGGTCGTGCCCGCCGCGCTTCAAGCGATCAATCTGCTCGTCCGTCATGCCTTGCGCCAGGGCGGCCAGCTCGGGGTTCTGGCCGAAGAAGTTGTCGCGGTTGAAACGGCCATCCTTGGCCGCGAAGGTTTGCATCTGGCCGTCCACCGTGCCTTCGAGCGTGCGCACCAGCGCGCCGGTCAGGTCGCGGGCGAACAGGCCGTCCCAGTCGCTGCCCCACACGAGCTTCACCACGTTCCAGCCCGCGCCGGCGAACAGGCGCTCCAGCTCGTCGATGATGCGGCCGTTGCCGCGCACGGGGCCGTCCAAGCGCTGCAGGTTGCAGTTGACCACCCAGACCAGGTTGTCTAGGCCCTCGCGCGCGGCCAGGGTCAGGGCGCTCATGCTCTCGGGCTCGTCCATCTCGCCATCACCGAACACGCCCCAGACCTTGCGGCCCTCGCAGTTGAGCAGGTTCCGGTGCGTGAGGTAGCGCATGAAGCGCGCGTGGTAGATGCTGCTGATAGGGCCGATGCCCATCGAGCCCGTGGGGAACTGCCAGAAGTCGGGCATCAACCAGGGGTGCGGGTAGCTCGACAGGCCCTGCGCGCCTGCACCCGGCGCCGTCAGTTCCTGCCGGTAGTGCATCAGGTCCTGCTCGGACAGGCGGCCTTCGAGGAACGCCCGCGCATACACGCCCGGCGCGCTGTGCGGCTGGAAGAACACCAGATCGCCCCGGTGCTGCCCTTCGCCCAGGCCTTCACGGGCACGAAAGAAATGGTTGAAGCCGCTCTCGAACAGATCCGCCGCGCTGGCATAGCTGGCGATGTGGCCGCCCAGCTCACCATAGGCCTGGTTGGCGCGCACCACCATGGCCAGCGCGTTCCAGCGCACGATGGAGGCCACGCGCTCTTCCACCGCCAGGTCGCCGGGGAACACAGGCTGGTCTTGCACGGCCACCGTGTTCACATACGGCGTGTTCAGGTCGGGGTGCCAGCCGATGCGCTGCGCGCGCGCCACCCGCACCAGCTCCTGCAGCATGTGCCGCGCCCGCTCGGGGCCTTCGGTAGCGACCAGCGCCAGGAAGGCATCGCGCCACTCGGCGGTTTCTTCGGGGTCGGCGTCCAGGGGGGCGCCGGTGGCTTGTTGCAACAGGGCGTGGGGTGTGAGGGCGTTCATGGAGGCCACTGTAGCGAGGCTGGCTCCAAATGAGTTGCCGTTTTGCCTTTCGCGACGTGTGCCTATAGCACTTTATGCCGCCAAAACCATAAACTGCGGCATATGAAACTGGATACCCTCGATTTGCGCATTCTGGCCGAGCTGCAGGCCGATGGATCTTTGTCCAACGTGGAACTGGCGCGGCGCGTGCACCTGTCGCCCTCGCCCTGCCTGGCGCGGGTGAAGGCACTGGAGGCAGCAGGCGTCATCAGTCGCTATGTGGCGCTGGCCAATGCGGCGGCGCTGGGGCTGGGCCTGAATGTGTTCATCAGCATAAGCCTCAAGGCGCAAAGCAAGGAAGCCCTGGCCGATTTTGAACGCCGCATTGCCGAGCACGATGAGGTGATGGAGTGCTACCTGATGAGCGGCGACAGCGACTACCTGATCCGCGTAGCGCTTGCCGACATTGGGGCGCTGGAGCGTTTCATTCTGGAGCAGCTGTCGCCCATTCCGGGCGTCGAGAAGATCCGGTCGAGCTTTGCACTCAAGCAGGTGCGCTACAAGACCGCCCTGCCTTTGCCCTGCGCCTGAGCATGCACGCTGCGGCAAGCAGCGCAGCGCACGCTACTTGCGCGCCACGCCGCTCGTGGCCAGGCGCTTGCGCAGCTCGCGGATCAGCGCCTTGGCACGCGCCTCGTTGGCGGGGCCCATGCGCAGCAGGATCTTCTGACCGCTGGGCAGCGCCTCCAGCGCGGGGTCCACAAACTCGTAGCGCACCCAGGGCCGCAGGTTGGGCACTTCGGTGTTCACGGGCGTGAGCTTGACCTGCAACGGGCCTGCAGGCTCGGGCGCCAGCAGCAGCTGGTCCAGCACCGCCACCAGGCGGTCGTTGAAGTAGTGCCGGGGGTAGCCCAGTTCTTCGTACGCTTGCTGAAACAGCGGGTACAGCCGCGCATAAAGCGCCACGGCGGGCTCCATCGGCACCGCCTCGGCAAACGTCAAAAAGGCGCCGTAGCGCGCGGCGTTGGCGGCAGCGATGGTGGTGGGCGCATTGCCAGTGCCGTCCACTGCAAACCGCTGCGCCGTGGGCTGCACGGGCCACATGCGCGATGGCGCATGGGCGCGGCCCAGGTTGTCCACGGTGGCCACCACACGGCGGACGAAACCATCGGTCTGCAGAAACACCGCAAGCTTGTCGCGGCCCAGCAGGTCGGCCAACAGCTCTGCAACCCGAGGGTCGGACTCGGCCAGCGCAGGCAATGCGGTATCGGGCGGCGCCAGCGCATCCACAGGGTTCTGCTGCCCCGACGCCTCGGGGGCGGTAGACGGCGCAGCGGGTGCTGCAGGGGCCGTAACCACAGGGGGCGGCGCTATCACAGGTGCCACGGGCCGCAGCCAGAACCACCATGCAACCCCAGCCGCCACGGTGCATACCAGCGTGACCAGCACCACCCAGAGTGCGGGGGAAGTGCGCTCTGGTGCGGGGCGGAATTCTGCAGTGTCTTGATCGGGCATGGGCTCTCCTTCAACACAGGAACAACCCTTGTCCGAGCCTCTACAGCGTCAGGCGTTCCCTGCCAGTCCCCCAAGGGCGACTTGCCCGATTGGATCGCCACACGCCCACGACCTGGTAACGCGATGTAGCCAGCATCGGGTTGGCCCGACCACAAAAGACCTGTTTAAAACGCCGTCGGCGTGGTGGACAGCGATTCCAGCCAGGTCACCGTAGCCGCCAACTCGGACGGGCGAATTTCGTGCGCGCTGGGGAACTCGCGGTACGTCACCGTCACCGGCAGTGGCGCCATGTGGTGGGCGATGGCCTGGGCGTTGGCCAGCGGGATCACATTGTCGTGGGTACCGTGGCTCAGCCACAGTTGCTTGCCGCGCAGCGCATCTGCAGGTGCGGTGAGCGGCACCACCTGCGGCAGCAGGCGGCTGTGCCACACGAGGCCTGCATGCATCAACGCGGGCCGGGTGAGCAACAGCGACAGCGCCATGATGCCGCCCTGGCTGAAGCCGCCCACCACCACCCGCTCGGGCGGAATGCCCAGCTGCTCGGCGGCAGACTCGACCGCCTGGGCCACCAGGGCGCGGCTTTGCGCCTCCTGCTCTTCGTTGATGGTGCGCTCGCCGCCAGGTTCGATAGAAAAATCAAACCACGCGTGCGAACCCGGCCCCATGCGAAACGGCGCCCGCAGGCTCAGCACATGGAACCGGTCAGGGATCTGCGGCGCCAGGCTGAACAGGTCCTGCTCGTTGCTGCCCACGCCATGCATCAGCACCAGCAGCCAGGGGCGAGGCGTGGTGGCGGCAGCGGGGCGCTGCAAAAAAGTGAGCGGCAAGGTAAGCATATATGTGCACCTCAGTCAGTTTCAGGGCAAAAATTGGCACGCCAAATGGAGGTCAGTGCACCGGCTCCAGGGCAAAGGCGTCCATCGACAGCATGCTGTACATCACCTCGCGGCTCAAGTAGTTTGCGTGCAGGTCGTCGCCTGCTGCACCCAATGCAAAGAAGATCGGCAAAAAGTGGTCTTCGGTCGGATGCGCGCGGTGGGCGTGAGGCGCCTGGCTGCGGTAGTTGAGCAGTGCTGCCATGTCACCACGGGCCAGTGCGTCCTCGATCCAGCGGCTGAACTCCAGCACATAGGGAGCGGGCGCGCGCTCGCCGCCAAAAAACTCGGCCAGGTTGTGCGTCATGCTGCCCGACCCCACCACCAGCACGCCGTGGCTGCGCAGACTGCGCAGCGCGGCACCCAGTGCATACACATCGGCCGGGCCCGCGCCCACGGGCAGGGCCACCTGCACCACAGGCACGTCGGCCTGCGGGAACAAATGCATCAGCGGCACCCAGGCGCCATGGTCGAAGGGACGGGCCGCATCGCCCTGGGCCGCCACACCGGCCGCCTGCAGCAGGCCCAGTACCTCTTGCGCCAACGCGGGCGAGCCCGAGGCGGGGTATTGCAGCTGGTAAAGCGCGGGCGGAAACCCGCCAAAGTCGTGCCAGGTGGAGGGCTGCGGCCCGGTCATGACCTGGGCGGTCCGCGCCATCCAGTGCGGGGACATCACCACCACACCGCGCAGGCCGGGGTATTGAGCCTTCAGGCTCTGGCCCCATTGCGTGAGCGCAGGGCCGGTGGTGCCAGCGTCCAGTGCAAACAATGGCGCACCATGCGACACAAACAGCGCGGGGACTACAGCAGAGACAGCGGCGGGGGCTTGGGCAGACGCAGACATGACAACTCCAACAAGGGACACCATGAATGTAGGACTGATGGCCCGTGATACCAAGCCCTGCATGGCAGACAGATTGTTCTATGGATGATGCCAATCAAACATTGACAGGCCGTTGGCGCGCGGTGGGCAACACCTGCACGCCCCTCCCGACGCTCAAGCCTCAGGAGCCGTCGCGCACCCGGCCCCGCAGCGCCTTGGTCTCGCCCCGCTGCGTCTTGCTTTGCAAGCGCCGCTGTTTGGACCCATAGGTGGGCTTGGTGGCCCGGCGCACGCGGGGCGGCGCGGCCACGCTGTTGACCAGCGCATTCAGGCGCTCCAGCGCATCGTTGCGGTTTTGCTCCTGGCTGCGGTACTGCTGTGCCTTGATGACCACCACACCGTCTTGCGTGATGCGGGTGTCACGCAGGGCCAGCAAGCGCTCCTTCACGCCTTCGGGCAGCGAAGATGCAGACACATCAAAGCGCAGATGGACGGCGCTGGAAACCTTGTTGACGTTTTGTCCGCCCGCGCCCTGCGCGCGCATGGCGGTGATTTCGACCTCGTCCTCGGAGACTTGCAGGGGCAGCGGGACCATGAGGTGCGAACCGCGCGCGCCTGTGCTCAGGCCCCAGGCTGCTGGGCCAGCAACTGCGCCAGCCCCTCAATCGCCAGGCCATAGCCCAGCACGCCAAAGCCACACATCACCGCCTTGGCGGCTGCTGCCATGTACGAATGGTGGCGGTAGGCCTCGCGCGCATGCACGTTGCTGATGTGCAGCTCGATCAGCGTGATGCCTGTGCCCTTGATGGCGTCGTGCAGCGCAATGCTGGTGTGGGTGTAGGCCCCGGCGTTGATGACCACACCCGCCAGCTCGCCCGCCGCATGCAGGCGGCCCGCCTCGTGAATCCAGTCCACCAGCGCGCCTTCGTGGTTGCTTTGGTGAAAACGCAGCGCAAAACCGTAGCGGTCGCAGGCGTCGGTGCAGAGCTTTTCCACATCGGCCAGGGTGGCTGCACCATATACGGCGGGCTCGCGCGTGCCCAGCAGGTTCAGGTTGGGGCCATTGAGGACAAAAACGGTTTTATTGGCAGTCACAGACAAGGTCTCCGGGGCAATGCGCCTGCCACGCTGGCAGGCCAGAGTGCGGGATTATGCGGCGCCGCAGCGCAAGGGGCCGCCCCAATAAAAAAGCGGCCCCGAGGGACCGCTGTAAAAGGCAGCCTGTGCAACGCTGCCTGTGAGCGACTCGCGCCCAAGAGGTTGGTGACAGACCAGCCGCCGGGGCTGATCAACGGTCCCAGTGGCGACCGTGGCCGTGTCCGTGGTGGCGATGGCCGTAGCCATAACCGCCGTAATACACCGGTGGGGGTGGCGTGTAGTACACCGGCGGGGCGTTGTAATACACAGGGCGTGGAGGGGGCGCGTAGTACACCGGTGGGGGCGGTGCCACGTATACCGGGGCAGGGGCATAGTAGCCATTGCTGGCCCCCACCACCACGCCGGGCACGCCAATGCCCACAGACCAATTGACATCACGGGCCTGGGCGGAGCCAGCACCGGCCAACAGGGCCAGCGCCACACCCGCCACAGCGGCCGCAGTAGAAACAGAACGGGTTTTCGTCATGGAAATCTCCTAGTGAATGAGGGCGCCCAGCCAAAAGGACGCACCTCACCGGTACACAACGCACCAAGTACCTAAAAGGATGGCATAAAACCGTCTTTACGTTGTGTCTGAACGTACACGTGCTCGTTTTAATGCGTAAACCGTCACGAAACCGCCGCCTAAAATGGCTGGATGAGCACCCCCTCCCCCGCCAATACCGCCGCCACTGCAACTTCTGCGGCCCCTGAAACCGTCAAGCCCAGCAACTTTTTGCGCCAGATCATCGAGCATGACCTGGAAAAAGGCACCTACGCCACCCGCCGCTGGGCAGGTACCCCCGGCGACGCCGCCCACCACGCCCAGGGCGAGCCCGACCCCGCCAAGATCCGCACCCGCTTCCCGCCCGAACCCAACGGCTACCTGCACGTGGGCCACGCCAAGAGCATCTGCATCAACTTTGGCCTGGCGCGCGACTACGGCGGCATCTGCCACCTGCGCTTTGACGACACCAACCCCGAGAAGGAAGACACCGAATACGTCAACAGCATCATCGACGCGGTGAAATGGCTGGGCTTTGACTGGAACGGCGCACCCGACGCCGCCCCCTACCAGGCCAGCGACTACTTCGACTTCATGTACCGCGCGGCTGAATACCTGATCGAAGCTGGCCACGCCTACGTAGACGAGCAAACTGCCGAACAAATGCGCGTGAACCGGGGCGACTTCAACAAGCCTGGCGTGGACAGCCCCTTCCGCAGCCGCACCCCGGCAGAGAACCTGCGCATCTTCCGCGAGATGAAGGACGGCCAGCACGAAGACGGATCGATGGTGCTGCGCGCCAAGATCGACATGGCCAGCCCCAACATCAACATGCGCGACCCGGCCATCTACCGCATCCGCCGCGCCACGCACCACAACACGGGCGACACCTGGTGCATCTACCCCATGTACACCTACGCGCACCCCATCGAGGACGCGCTGGAGCAGATCACCCACAGCCTGTGCACACTGGAGTTTGAAGACCAGCGCCCCTTCTACGACTGGCTGCTGGAGCGTTTGACCGAAGGCAACCTGCTGGCCAGCCCGCCCCCCCGCCAGTATGAGTTTGCGCGCCTGAACCTCACCTACGTCATCACCAGCAAACGCAAGCTGGCCCAGCTGGTGTACGACCACAAGGTCAGCGGCTGGGACGACCCCCGCATGCCCACCATCGTGGGCTTGCGCCGCCGTGGCTACACCCCCGCCGCCATCCAGACCTTTGCCGAGCGCATCGGCGTGACCAAGTCCGACAGCTGGATCGACTACAGCACCCTGGAAGGCTGCCTGCGCGAAGACCTGGAGCTGAAAGCCCACCGCGGCATGGCCGTGCTGAACCCCGTCAAGCTGGTGCTGACCAACTGGGACGACGTGATGGGCGCAGGCCACCTGGAGCCCTGCAGCCTGCCCGCCCTGCCCCACCCGCCCGAAGGAACAGAGTCACCCGTGCGCCACTTCACCATCGGCAAGGAAGTCTGGATCGAACGCGAAGACTTCGAAGAAGTGCCCCCCAAGGGCTACAAGCGTTTGTTCCCCGGCAACAAGGTGCGCCTGAAGGGCGGCTACGTCATCGAATGCACGGGCGCCAACAAAGACGCCGACGGCAACATCACCGAAGTGCTGGCCACCGTGGTGCCCGACACCAAGAGCGGCACCCCCGGCGCCGACAGCGTGAAAGTGAAAGCCGCCATCACCTGGGTGGGCGTGGCAGACGGCGTGAACGCCGAAGTGCGCATGTACGACCGCCTGTTCCTGGACGCGCATCCCGATGCGGGTGGCAAGGACTTTATTGAAAGCCTGAACCCGAACAGCCTGAAGGTGGTTACTGCCATCGTGGAGCCGTCATTGGCCAATGCCCAACCGGATGACAAGTTCCAGTTTGAGCGGCATGGGTACTTTGTGGCGGATCGCATTGACCACAAAGCAGGGAAGCCGGTGTTTAACTTGGCCGTGGGGTTGAAGGATTCCTGGGGGAAGTGATTACCTCCTGTTTGAAAAAAGGCCAGCAGATTTTTATATTTGCTGGCCGTTTTCTATTGGACCGACAACAGCTTTCGACCCGAAGCGGTCTGCCACAGTGCAATATGGATCTGTCATTTGCTGCCACTCAGTTAAAGCCCCCGCCCTCTGAGTGAGGTTTGCCATGGTCAAGCACTTCGCATCTCGAGCGGTATTCGCTCCCCAGTGGCTTGGTTGGAAAACACGGTCTGCGACTTTGGGTGGAATGGCGAATGATGCTGCTGTGTAAGCTGCAGCTTGAAAAGCGAGGAAAAAATATGCTGCTAACCGATATCGCCGTCGAGCACACCCTGGTGTCCAAAAAGAATGGAGTTCGTCAGACTTTCTTGCTGCATCCGTTTACCGATACACAGCGAGATTCGCTTGGTAAATTCGAGATCGTTCGTGACATCAGCCAGCCAGGATTCAAAGACGTTAAACGTTCAACCTTCGTGACGTTTCAACAACTGGCAGAGTTGTATGCAAAAGGTGCGCTCGAAGAATTCGGGTTTTCCGTTCGCATGTGTCCAGGTCAGGGCACGTACCCCGCCAAGAATCCCACAAAAAAGATACTGCCAACCAGCATCAGGCCGGGTTCACCGTTCGACCTGGCTGTTCAAAAGGTGGATATTTCAAAACCTGCTACTCGCGAATTAAGGACCGCCTTGCTTCGCACCAATGTCACCCTTCAAGGGTGAGGACGCTGATTGATAGGAAAGTCCCTGTGAATTCATCCGTTGCCCATGCTGAACTTATCGCCACCTTCAAACGGGCGCAGGCAGATGCCGCTCACAAGCTCGGATTGATCAAAGCGGCTGCGAACAAGGGCCCCAAGGCAGTCCAAGCCGCGACGGAAACGGCTGCAAAGGCCGTAAAACGCAGGGACTCGTTTGCAAAAAAAATGGACAACCTGGGGGTGAGCCTCAAGGATTGAGGGCGGTCCAGCCTGCGGCCCGGCACCAGCCAGCAGCCACCGCCTGCACTAGGCCGCAGGAGATAGATAAAGATAAGCGCTAGAGGCAAATGGCATGATCCATGCAAACCGCCCCTAGTCTCCCACGGGGTACAGAGCTGAGCCTTGTATCGACCGAAAAAGCACCCACAACACGCTGCACGCCGTACACGGGGTGATCTACCCGGCTGCAAGCGCTACCCCGTTTGCGCTACACACTGCCATGCTCACTACCCCACCCCTGCCGCCCACCTTCACCCCCACCTACCGCCCCGTGCCGCCCGGCCCGCTGGCGGAGCCGCTGCAATTGCTGCCTGTCAACGCCGATGTGATGGCCGTACACACGGCCACGGGTGCGCATGTGGGCTCGCTCAAGAAGCTGGGCGGGGTCTGGAAGTTCAAGGCCATGGGCTACGACGCCGCAGGCCGCATGGAGCCGGGCCATGGGCCGCTGACGGAGCAGCACAACATGGCGTTCGCGGCGCTCAATGAGGCCGAGGTGAGTGCCCGGCTGCTGGGCGCGTTGGGAAGCGCTGGGTAACGAGCGCCAAGAAAGCACCAAAAAATACGAAGCCGCGCCGCACAGGGCCGCAACCCTCAGAGTTGCGCGTCGGCCAGCACAAACTCCACCGCCGCACAGGCCGCCGCCACCTGCGCCTCAATGCACTGCTCGGGCGTGGCGCGGGCGCTGTCGGGGTAGACCTCCGTTGTGGTGGTGTAGCGCGCGCCGCTGATGCCCGCGCACAGGCCCCACTGCTTCATCGGGTAGTGGATGACGCCCGGCGCCACCACGGGCGTGCCGATAATTTCGTTCTTCTCGTCCGCTGGCGCAATGTGCGTGACGCGGCTGACGGCCTCGATGATGGCTTGCTGGAAGGCGGGCTGCGGGTTGTCGGTGTCGTCCACCAGGTAAAAGCCGTCGGGGATGCTGCCGGGCTCGAACACCTTGCCGTCGCGCGCGGCCACGGCGGGGCGGTATTCGGATTCGTCGGTGTCGGTGGTTTCGTGCAGGTCGATGTGGGCGGCAAACTGTCCGTGCAGCGGTGCCACCAGGCGCATGAGCGCGGCGGACTCCTGCGCGGGTGAGCCTTCGCGGAACGACCGGTTGGGGTCGATGGCGTCAAAGTTCCAGCGCTGAAACCGCTCGTACGCCCAGGGGCTCACACACGGCACCACCAGCAGGTTGACGCGGCCTGCAAAGCGCTCGGCCTGCGTGTCCACAAACCGCAGCGCGCCGTGCACACCACTCGTCTCGTAGCCGTGCACCCCGCCGGTCACCAGCACGGTGGGCAGGCCGGGCTGCCAATCGCGGCTGCGCAGGGCCCGCAGGGGAAAGCGCTCTGCCGGGTGCTGGGCATCGGCATAAATCACGTCGCCATACATCTCCACGTCAAACCGGCCCCGCAGCGCCTCGATGGCCGTGAGCACGTCTTCGGCGTAGCTGCGCTGGCGCACCTGGCGTGCGCGCCACTGGTCGCGCTCTGCGGCGCCCCAGGGTTGGCCGGGCGTGCCGATGGGATAGGTGTGGGTGGGTTGCATGGGTGCGTGGGATGGAGTGGCGGGTGAATGGTTGCAAACGGGGCCGACGGAAAGGAGAACGTCAAACGGCTTGTCGCAGGGCGTTCATAGAATACCGCGATGCCCCTCCCTTTGATTCGGCCCTTGCGGCTGGCGACCTCGTCGCTGCTTTTGCTGCTGTGTGCGCTGGCGCACGCACAGCCCGCCCCCCAACCCGCAACTGCCAACACCCCGGCCACGCGCCCGGCAGGCAGTGCCCCTGTGGATGGCACAACACCCACACCGGGGGGCGCTGCAGCCGCCGCACCCACAGCCGCCGATGCGGCCCTGCTGTCGCGCGATGCGCGGCGCATTTATGAGCTGTCGCGCGACAAGCTGGTGCAGATCCGCACGCTGCTGCGCAACGCCAACACGCAGGCGTCGATTGGCTCGGGCTTTTTTGTGTCGGCCGATGGGCTGATCGTCACCAACTTTCACGTGGCCAGCCAGCTCGCGCTGGAGCCCGAGCGCTACCGGGGCGTGTACGTGACGATGGAGGGGCAGGAGGGCGAGGTGGAGCTGCTGGCGTTTGACGTGCAGCGCGACCTGGCCGTGCTGCGCGCCAAGGGGCGCACGGCCGCTACGCCGGTGCTGAGCTTTCGGCCCTCCACCGACGCGCTGGCGCAGGGCGAGCGCATCTACTCGCTGGGCAACCCGCTGGACATCGGCTTTGCGGTGACCGAGGGCACCTACAACGGGCTGGTCAAGCGCAGCTTTTACCCGCGCATCTTTTTTGGCGGCGCGCTCAACCCCGGCATGAGCGGTGGCCCCGCAGTGGACGACGCAGGCCGGGTGTTGGGCGTCAACGTAGCCAAGCGGCTCGACGGCGAGCAGGTGAGCTTCTTGATACCGGCCGAGTTTGCGCAGGCGCTGGTGCAACGCGCAGCCAATGCCCAGCCCATCACGCAGGCCGCGCATGCCGAGATGACCCGGCAGCTGATGGAGCACCAGCAACTGCTGACGGACCGGTTCTTGAAAGCGCCGTTTCGCGAGCAGCGCCATGGCAACTACCGCCTGCCCGTGCCCGACGATGCGCTGGCGCGGTGCTGGGGATCGGGGCGTGACCCGGCCTTCCCGGGTCTGAACCTGGAGCGCACGCAGTGCCAGGCCGACAGCGATGTGGTGGCGGGTGACTTCAGCACCGGCGCAGTGCGCCTGTCTTACGAGGCCTACAACGCCCCCACGCTGGGCGCCGCCCGGTTTGCCCGCATGTACTCGCAAAGCTTTGCCAACGAGCGCCTGCCCGTGCGCGGCAACCGCCACCAGACGGCGGCCGAGTGCACCGAGCGGTTTGTGGACCCCGGCACCGTGCCGCTGCGTGCGGTGGTGTGCCTGTCGGCCTACCGCAAGCTGACCGGCCTGTACAACATGACGGTGCTGGCCACCTCGGTCAACCAGCCCACACGGGGCGTGCTGGGCCGCCTGGATGTGCAAGGCATTGCGTTTGACAACGGCATGAAGCTGGCCAGCCACTACCTCAAGGCTTTTCGCTGGGAGGCAGCACCATGAGCGCGATGCCAACCACCACCACCCTGGGGCTGATCGAGGCGTTTGACCGCCACGGCGCGCTGCTGGCGCGTGCGCCCATCACCCGCTGGCCCGTGACGGTGGGCCGCGCGCTGGACTGCGACCTGGTGCTGGACGACCCGTTTGTGGCGCCCCGGCACCTGCGCATTGACCGCGCGGTGGAAGAGCCCCGCATCGTGCAGGTCGAGGTGCTGGAGACACGCAACGGCGCACGCCTGCAGCGCAAGCAGCATGCCCAGGGCGAACGCTTTGACTGGCCCGATGGCATGCCCATCGACCTGGGCCACACCCACATCCACCTGCGCCTGGCCGATGCGCCCATCGCCGAGGAGCAGGCGCTGCCGCAGTTTCCGTGGCGCACGGTGGGCACCACGGCCGCGCTGGCGGTGCTGGTGCTGCTGGCCGGGCTGGGAGAGTCGTGGCTGGAGGCCCGCGACGCCGCGCAATACCTGAAGTCGCTGCCCCTGTTGCTGCTGACCACGCTGGCGGTGGTGGGGGCCTGGGCGGGTCTGTGGTCCGTGGCCAACAAGCTGTTTGGCAGCCAGCTGCGGTTCTGGCGCCACGTGCGCATCGCGTGCACCGCAGTGCTGGTGGCCGACGCAGTGCAGCTGCTGAGCTATCTGACGGCGTTCACGTTCTCGCTGGAGTCGCTGTCGCGGTTTGCCCCAGTGTTGATGGTGCTGGTGCTGGCCGGCGCGCTGTACACCCACCTGGCCACCGTGCTGCCCCGCCGCCGCGTGGGCCTGGCCTGGGCCATGGCGGCTGTGGTGCTGCTGGGCGTGCCGTCGTGGCTGGGCGCGCAGTGGCTCAACCGCATGCGGCTGGGCAACGAGCTGTACATGAGCAGCCTGTTCCCGCCCGCCCTGCGCGTGGCCCCTGCGGTGCCGGTGGACCAGTTCCTGCAAGACACCGATGCGCTGCGCGGCAAGCTGGACCGGCGCCTGCGGGATGACGGGCTGGCGGATGAGGACGACGAGTAGGCCACCAGACGGACTGCGTAAAGCTGCCCAACCCCACACCGCCCCACCCCACCAGCCCCCATGCGCCGCCGCAAGCCCCACCACCACGTCTACGTGGTCGAGCTCTCCAAAGACGTGCTGCTGGAGCCGCGCTTTCGCAAGTGCAACCCCGGCTACATCGACGGCAAGCCCTGCGTGTACGTGGGCATGACGGGGCTGGACCCGGATGTGCGGTTTGACAAGCACAAGGCGGGCATCCAGGCCAACCGGTTTGTGACGCAGTACGGCCTGCGGCTGCTGCCAGACCTGTACGAGGGCTTCAACCCCATGACCTACGAGGAGGCCGTGGACCGGGAGATCGAGATCGGCATCGACCTGCGCTCGGCCGGGTTTGGGGTGTGGCAGGCGTGAGCGTGTGTTCAAAAGTCAGAGCCTGTTCAAAGTCTTGACCCCTTCGCGCATCCTTTAAGATTCCACCCCGCTGATTCCGTTACTCACATTTTTATAGCTGCTCGCGCATGATCTTCTGGCGCATGCGGCTCATTTCACTTGAATTTGACCGCCATGAACTTCGCAGACCGCCTCAAGCAACTCCCCTCCGCCAGCCACCTCGCCGCCCTGCAACTGCTGGGCGCAGACGGCCAGGTGCTGGCCACCATCGAGAACAAGCCCGGCCAGACCGGGTCGCTGGTGGTGTATGCCGCACTGGCGGCCCTGTATGGCGGGCAGATCACGCCTGCAGCCGCCAGCCTGGGGCTGGAGTGGTATGCGGAGCATGTGGCGGATGCGCGCGCCTTTCCGGGCAAGCACCCCAACATCGACCAGCTGCTGGCCTGGGCGCAGGGCAGTGAGAGCTTTGCGGTGCGCACGGTGGCAGCCTGAGACAAAAAGTTGCCGTGGCAACGGCAGGTTGTCGAAAACGCGCAGGCCCGTTCGTCGTAGGGGTATGAACACGTTGAATGAGCGATATCGTTCGGCGGTTCACGCTTTCATCCCCCCTGATGTCCACCCTCAAGGAGCCCCCGAATGACCACCACTACCGGCACCGTCACCCTGCACCGCGTGCTGCGCGCCCCAGCCGAGCGCATCTACCGCGCGTTTCTGGATGCCGATGCCATGTGCAAATGGCTGCCGCCCCATGGCTTCACCGGCCGGGTACTGAGCCTGGATGCACGCGTAGGCGGCAGCTACCGCATGCAGTTCACCAACCTGAGCAGCGGCGGCACGCACGCGTTTGGCGGCGAGTATGTGGAGCTGGTGCCGGGCGAGCGCATCGTGCACACCGACCGGTTCGACGACCCCAACCTGCCCGGCGAGATGCGCACCACCATCCAGTTCAAGAAGGTGATGACGGGCACCGAGGTGTCCATCGTGCAGGCGGGCATCCCGGCCGTGATCCCGACCGAGATGTGCTACCTGGGCTGGCAGGAGTCGCTGCAGTTGCTGGCGCTGCTGGTGGAGCCGGAGATTCCGGGCGAGTAACCCACTGCCCCGCGCCAGGCCCACGTTACTTCAAAGCCATCACTTCAACCACTTGTCATCGGCTTGCTTGATGGTGCCCCGGCTGTCCACCAGGCCCCACACAAAGCCCATCACGCGCACGTAGTCGGCGTCGTCGGTGGGCAGCATGAAGCCCAGGTAGTTCTTGGGCGTGAGCGGTGCGTCCACAAACGCGGCGTGCAGGCGCGGGTCGGCCTTGGCGTAGTGCAGGGCTTCATACGTCTCGGTGATCATCACGTCGCCCTTGCCCTCGGCGATCAGCGCGGGGATCTCGGCGTTCTTGTCGTGCGTGCTGACCTGGGCGGCCTTAAGGTTGGCCAGCACATAGGTTTCGTTGGTGCCGCCGGGGTTCTTGATGACGCGCACGGTGGGCTGGTTCATGGCGTCCACGCTGGTGTATTTGGCCTTGTCGGCCGCGCGCACCAGGGCCACTTTGCCGAACGGGGCGTAGCCGGGCAGCATGTCAAAAATGCGCATGCGGTTGACGTTGCGGGTGATGCCGCCCACGGCCACGTCAAACTTGTCGCCCTGCAGGTCCTTCACCAGGTTGGGCCAGGTGGTGGGCACGTATTCGATCTTCACGCCCAGCTCCTTGGCCATGGTTTCGATCACATCGATGTCATGGCCGCTGTAGCCCGCGTCCGTCTTGATGGCAAACGGGCGGTAGTCGCCGGGCGTGCCCACGCGGATGACCTTGGCCTCCATGATCTTGTCGAGCCGGGGGCCCGCCTGCGCGGCCGGGCTGAAGGCGAGGCTGGCGACCACGGCGGCGGCTGCGGCCAGGGCCAGGGTTTTCTTGATGATCATGGGCAGGTTCTCCAGTAGCTCAGAAGATGGGACAAGAACAGGCATTTCCGTGGCCCGCAGCAAATGCGGACGCACAGGGGCTTGGGTCAGACACGTTACAACAAACGGCGCGCAGTACAAGGGCACATCGGCGGCCCACGGTCCGCATCGCGACACGTTGCGCCCTGCATGACGCAAAGCCCATGCCAGACGCGAGAGCACGGAGTTCGCCCGGCGCAGGCATGAGCGCCTGCAGCCACAAATTCTTCGGATGCTCTAATTTTTATAGCGCATTAGGCATATCCGTTCGGCGCCAGACATCCATCTGGCACCAAACTGGGTTACCCTGACCGGTTCTGCAACAAGGATTCGCCATGAAAAAACTCAACGTCACCATCCAGCTCGAAATGACCGTGCCCGACAACTGGGAGCTGGTCGATACCTCTGAGGGCACGCCGGTCATCAAGCTGCCCGATGGCAAGTTCATGGACATCGCCATCGAACCCCTGTTTGCCACAGACCCCGAAGACCTGTGGGCCAGCACCGAAGACGAAGACGTGCTGGACGACATCCTCGACATGGTGGACAGCGAAGCCGTGACCTACGAGTTCGTGACGCACTGATCCACAAGCACGGCGGAGATGCCCACCAGGGCAAAAACTGCCCCGGCGGCGCACCGCAACCGCCGCCGCGCATTCACTACCTGAAACTACACTTTTGATAGCGCCTGGCGCATTGTTCACTGGCACCAGCGGCTGATTTCATTCAAACATCGTCACAGCTGCGACCGCATCCAACCGGTCAAGGTCTCGTGTACTTTTTCGCGCAGCGGGCGGTCCCGCCAGGCCTCGTAGGTCACGCGGCGTGACCGCCGGATGTCGTCTTCAAACACCTGCGTCTGGCGCTGTGCAAAGGCAGCGTCGTACACGTTCAGGTTGGCCTCGTCGTTCAGGCGGAACGAGCGGTTGTCAAAATTGGTGGAGCCCACCGACACCAGCAACTGGTCCACGATCATGACCTTGCAGTGGTACATGGTGGGCCCGTATTCGTAGATCTCGGCCCCGGCCTGCAGCAGCTCGCCCCAGGTGGCACGGGATGCGGCCTTCACGGTCTCGGTGTCGGTGTGCTCGCCGGGGGTGACCAGGCGCACGCGCACGCCGCGTGCCAGCGCATCCATCAGCAGCTTGCGGGTCAGGTCGTCGGGCACAAAGTAGGCCACCGACAGGTCGATGCTGCGCTCGGCCGCTGTGATGGCCAGGTGGTACATGAGCTGCATGCTCTCGCTGCCACTCGATGGCGAGCTGGAAAACATCTGCGCCTTCTGCCCACCCGCCGGTGCGATGGCCGGAAAGTACGCCTCGCCATGCAGCACCTTGCCGGTGACCTTGAGCCAGTTGTCCAGAAACGTGGCCTGCATCTGCGCCACGGCGGGGCCGCGCACCAGGTAATGCGAGTCGCGCCAGTGGTCGGGGTCTTGCGCGTGGCCCGTCCACGCGGGCGCAATGCCCACGCCGCCGGTAAAGCCCACCTGCCCGTCCACCACCAGCAGCTTGCGGTGGGTGCGGTTGTTCAGGCGGGCCAGGTTGTACCAATGGGGTTTGTGGAACTTTTCGATCAACACCCCGGCCGCCTTCATCTCGGCCAGGTAGCTTTCTTCCATCTTGGCGCTGCCCACCCAGTCGAGCAGCACATGCACGGGCACACCGGCGCGGGCGCGCTCGCTCAGGGCGTCGGCAAACTGCTTGCCGATGTCGCCCGACCAGTAAATGTAGGTTTCGAAGGTGACGCTTTTTTGGGCGGATTTGATCGCGGCCAGCATGGGCGGAAATATCTGGTCGCCGTTGAGCAGCTCCGTCACCGCATTGCCGCCCACGATGCCCGGGCCCAGCAGGCTGCCCAGGGCGCGCTCGAACTGCGGGTGGGCGGCGCTGTACAGGCGCGGCAGCTGTTGCTGCACTTTTTTCTCGCCCGCCGTGAAGTTGAGTGCCAACAAGACAAGGGCCCCCGTGGCCAGGGCCGTGAGCAAGACAGTGAGCATGGTGGAACGGCGGCGAGGGGCGGCGGGTGACATGGCGCGATGGTAGGTGCCGACATGCAGGCGCGATGTAGGCGGACGCCGCCAACACCGGGGGCACAATCGCCCTTGTCGGCCGCGACAGCGGGGCGCTTTGCGCGCGCACCAGCCCCTTGCGCAGTCCCTTTGTTTTTGTTCATGCCTTCCTCTGCCGTGTCTGAATCTGCCCGCCCTGCTCCCGCCCGCCCCGCCCCCTCCATCACCCGCCGCAGCGCCTTGATCGGCACGGCGGGCCTGCTCGTGCAGCCTGCCCTGGTGGCCCCTTTGCATGCCAAGCCTGTGCCACCCTCGCCCACGGTGTGGCCCCAGGCGCTGCAGGTGCCGGGCGGCGTGGCACGGCTTTCGCTGGGCCCGTCGGCCACGCGGCCGGGGGCGCAGGTGCGCCAGGGCGAGGTGGATGTGCCGCTGCGGGTGGTGGGCGATGCCATCGATTGGACGGCCATCGTGGGCATACCGCTGGCGGCAGCGCCGGGTGACGCCTTTATCAGCGTGCTGCCCGAGGGCAGCGGCAGCCCGCGCCTGGTGCACTACAGCGTGGCCCCCAAGCAGTACAAGGAGCAGCACCTGAAGGTGTCGCCCCGCACGGTGGACCTCTCGCCCGAGGACCAGGCCCGCTACGAGCGCGAGCGCGACCACCACGCGCAGGTGATAGCCACCTTCACCGAGCAGCCCGCCGGCGTGGCGCTGGCATCGCTGCGCATGCGCGTGCCCGTGCCTGGGCGGCGGTCCAGCTCGTTCGGGCTGCGCCGCGTGTTCAACGGCCAGCCGCGCAACCCGCACAGCGGCATGGACATTGCCGCTGCCACGGGCACGCCCATCGTGGCGCCGCTGCCGGGCCGGGTGATAGACGTGGGCGACTACTTCTTCAACGGCGGCACGGTGTGGCTGGACCACGGGCAGGGCCTGCTCACCATGTACTGCCACCTGAGCAGCATGGAGGTGCGCGTGGGCGATGTGCTGCAGGCGGGCGACGAGTTCTGCAAGGTGGGCGCCACCGGCCGCGTGACCGGCCCGCACCTGCACTGGGGCGTGATGCTGAACCGCACCATGGTGGACCCGGCGCTGTTCGTGCCGGCCTGATGGCGCAGGGCTTCATTACTATGCAATTGATAGCACCCAGTGCATATTGCACTAGCGCATCCGGCCCTTTTTGTTTGAAACCAGCCCCATGACCCCGCGCCTGATCCGTTTCAACAAGCCCTACGGCGTGCTGAGCCAGTTCACGCCCGAGGGCAAGTGGCAGGGGCTGAAGGACTACATCGACCTGCCCGGCGTGTACGTGGCCGGGCGGCTGGACGCCGACAGCGAAGGGCTGCTGCTGCTGACCAACGACGGCAAGCAACAGGCCCGCATTGCCGACCCGCGCTTCAAGATGGAGAAGACCTACTGGGTGCAGGTGGAGGGCATTCCCAATGAGGCCGCGCTGGCCGCGCTGCGCAGTGGCGTGGTGCTGAACGACGGCCCCACCCTGCCCGCCCGCGCACGGTTGCTGGAGCCCGCCCCTGCGGTGTGGGACCGCACCCCGCCCATCCGCGAGCGCAAGGCCATCCCCACCACCTGGATCGAACTCATCATCCGCGAAGGCCGCAACCGCCAGGTGCGCCGCATGACGGCTGCCGTGGGCCACCCCACGCTGCGGCTCATCCGCGCGGCCATCGGGCCGTACACGCTGGACGGGCTGGCGCCGGGCACCTGGGCGGATTGAGCCGGCAGGCGTGCGGGGTCTACGCGGCCACCGCCTGCATGCGCCGCGACAGGGCTGACCCGCGCGCACGCAAAAAGGCCCGCAAGCCCTCGGCATAGTCCGCACCCACGGCCTGCTGCACCGAAGGGCGTGCCGCCAGCGCGGCGCGCCACTGATGCACCAGCGGCAAGCCTTGCCAGAGCCCCAGGTCATCCACACCCGGCAAGGTGTCGATGACGTCGAAGTACCGGAACACCGGGCCGAACACCGCGTCCACCATGCCAAAGTCCGGCCCGGCAAAGTACGGCCCCGGCACGCTGCGCTGGCCCAGAGCCTCTTCGATCTGCACAAAACGGCTGCGCAGGTCTTGCGCGCGGGCCTGCAGCGTGGCCTCATCCGGCGCGGCGTAGAAGCCGCCGATGGTGTTCAGCACCGCAGAGCCAAACTCCATCCACGCCCGGTGGCGTGCGCGCTGCAGCGGATCTGGCGGGTGCAGCACGGGCATGGCCACCTCGTCCAGGTATTCGCAGATCACGGCCGACTCAAACAGGCTCTGGCCGCGCACCTGCAGGACCGGGGTCTTGCCCAGCGGCGAGAGGGCCAGGAACCAGTCGGGCTTGCGGGCCAGGTCGATGGTGCGGCGCTCGAACGCAAGGCCCTTTTCGTGCAGCACGATGGCCACGCGCTGCACATAGGGGCACAGCGCGTGCGAGACCAAAGTGAGCGCAGCGGGCGCTGTGGTCTGTGCCATCACGACAACAACCCCTCAGCCTGCAGCGCGGCCTGCACCTGCGGGCGGGCCGCCACGCGTGCCATCCAGGCCTGCAGGTGCGGGTAGGCAGTGAGCGGGATGCCCAGCAGGTGCGACCAGTTGACGATGGTGAAGCCATACGCGTCGGCCACGCTGTAGCCGCCTGCCAGAAAATCGCTGCGCGACAGCACGGCCTCCATCTCGGCAAAACGCACGGCCAGCTTGGCCTTGACGGCCTGGCGCGTGGCGTCGGCCGTCTCCTTGTGCCACAGCCAGGGGCTGAAGCCCTTGTGCAGTTCGGTGCTGACGAAGGTGAGCCACTCCAGCACGGCCAGGCGCTCGCTGGAGCCGGGCTGACCGATGAGTGCGCGCACCGGGTCCAGGTCAGCCAAGTACTGCAGCAGCGCCGCTGCTTCGGTGTGGCGCGACTGGTCGGCCAGCTCCAGCAGGGGCACATAGCCGCGCGGGGAGATGTCAAGGTAGTTGGCACCGGTCTCGGTGGTGTGGCGCACCAGGTCCACCTTGACCAGATCGAACGGAACGCCGACCTCGCGCAGGGCAATGTGGACGGCGAGCGAGCAGGCACCGGGGGCGTAGTAGAGCTTCATGGGAACGGGGCTTTCTGTAAAAACGGTTGGAATGTGTCGCCGTTGCTACCCACTAGCACCCACGGACACCCATCGGTACACGGCAAGGCCCGGCGACAGGCAGAATCTATGCTTGCAACAACGCAAACAAAATAAGCACCCATGAAATCAACCGTTGCATCAGCGCAATACCAACTGGGCGCGGCCGAGCTGGAAGTGCTGCTGGCCATGGTGCGCACCGGCACCCTGGCGGCCGCCGGTGAGCGACTGGGGGTGGATGCGTCCACGGTGTTCCGCGCCATCCAGCGCATCGAACGGGGGCTGGGCCAGTCGCTGTTCGACCGGTCGCGCGCCGGCTACCGCCCCTCCGAACTGGCCCAGGCATTGGCCGAACAGGCCGAGCGGGTGGAAGCCGCCCTGGAGGCCGCGCGCTCTGCCGCACAGGCGCAGCCCGAACAGGTGTCGGGCACGGTGCGAATCTCCACCACCGACACCATCCTGCACGGCCTCATCGCCCCGGCCCTGCAAATGCTGCAGCCCCAGCACCCGGCCCTGGTGTACGAGCTGCACGCCGGCAACGAGCTGGTGAGCCTGACGCGGCGCGACACCGATATCGCCGTGCGCGCCACCAAGCGCCCGCCGCAGCACCTGGTGGGACGGCAGCTGGGCATGATCCGCTCGGCCCTCTACGCAGGCACCGCCAGCACCCTGGCCCTGTCGGACGTGGAGGCGGGCCGCGCCGCCTGGATTGCGCCCGACGACGCACTGCCCGACCACCCCTCGGTGCGCTGGCGCAAGAAGCAATACCCCAGGGCACAGCCCACCTACCGCGTCAATAGCCTGCTCACCGTGATGGAACTGGTAGCACTGGGCATGGGCGTGGCGGTGCTGCCCCTCTTTCTGGCCCAGGGCCGCAGCGACCTGCGCCCGCTCACGGGCGCGCTGGCCGACGGCGAGACCGAGCTGTGGCTGCTGACCCACCCGGAGTCGCGGCACCTGCGGCGCATTGCGGCGGTGTACGGGCATCTGGCGGAGACGGTGCAGCTGCCCTGAGTCACTTGGGGCCTCTGGCCGATGAATCCAAGGTGCACACCACACCCGCGCCTGCTGCCAGCACGTTGTCAGCAGCCGGTCCCTACAGTGCGCGGCCATGACCCTCACACAGTTCTACGGCGCATCCAGCCTCGACGGCTTCATCGCAACGCCCGACCATGACCTGGGCTGGCTGCTGCAATTTGGCGAAATCGAGGGCTCCAGCTACCCGGCATTCATCCGCGACGTGGGGGCGCTGGCCATGGGATCACACACCTACGAATGGATGCTGAAACATGCCATCGATGCGGGGCAGCCTTGGCCGTACACACAGCCCACCTGGGTGTTCAGCACGCGCACACTCCGCAGCATTGCCGGTGCCGATGTGCGTTTTGTGCGTGGCAATGTGCGCCCTGTGCACCAGGCACTGGTGCAGGCCGCAGCGGGGCGCAATGTGTGGGTGGTGGGCGGGGGTGACCTGGTGGGACAGTTTGACGACGCAGGCCTGCTGGACGAGCTGATCGTGCAGGTGGCGCCGGTCACGCTGGGTGCGGGCACCCCGCTGTTTCCGCGCCGCGTGGTGCAGCCGCCGCTGCAGCTGCAGTCGGTGACCACGCTGGGTGGCGTGTTTGCAGAGTTGCGCTACCGGGTGCCGTCACGCTTTGCCCGGTGAGTGCGGCCGGTCGTCCCGCTAGGGCTGCTCAGTCCGCCAGCGCCTGGTCGATGACCAGGTAGCGTTTGACCAGGTCAAAAAAGCTGTCGTAGAAGGTGTCTTTGGCGATGGTCTCGCTACCCACCTTGACCAGGGACTCGCTGCTGGATGAGAACGGCAGCGACACCGAACCGATGGCGCCCACGCCCACGCTGGCCGAGTTGTTGGTCTTGCGCAATGCGTAGGTGTCCTGGGTGGCCGTCACAAAGCCCAGGCTGACCTTGCCTTCGTTGGCCTCGGGCACGCACACCACGCGCACCACCATCTGCAGGTGCGACTCAGGCTCGGGCTGGAAGCTCTTCTTGCCTTCCACCAGGTCGGCCGCACTGGACGAGATGACGTAGCCCTGGCTGAGCAGCGCGCGGCGCGAGGCCTCGCAAGTCTGGGCAGGCGTGGCGTCAAACAGGCGCGAGTAGGTGGCGACCGAGCCAAAGTTCTCTTGCACCCCAAACGTCTTGGCCCCCGTGCTGGTGCAGCCTGCCATGACCAAAGTCGCGCTACAGGCCAGGGCCATTAGGGCGGCGCGCAGGGGCGCTGGTTGGGGTGCATGGGATTCTGTGGACCAGGGGAAACGCAAAACCGGGACTCCTTGGGTGGTGGGTAGCTACCGCCGACAATAACAAGCGCGTTACAAGCGCATTCGACAATGCGCCCCATTGTCACAGCGCCTGGGGTGTCTGACGGTAGTAACCGCTCCCGGTTCCCCACATTCTTCATGCCATGCACAAACTGGCGTGGTAACACCTTGAAGCAAAGCGGTCCGGTGATACGCCGGGGGCTTGGCACAGAACATGCCCCGCGCACCAGCACCTGCCACGACGCTCTTGCACCCATGCAAAGCGCTATACCATTCATAGCTACAAAGGCACGCTGCAGTAGCGCATCTAGCCAAAATTGGCTCACTGCAGCAAAAACACCGCCGCCAGCGCCTGCAACCCACTATCAAGCCCCCCGTGCCCCTCGCTTCCCTGTTTTGCCTGGTCGTCGCCATCAGCGACGGCGACACCCTCACCGCCCGCTGCGGCACGCCCGGCGCCTATCAGCAGGTGAAGGTGCGCATCGCCGCCATCGATGCGCCCGAGTCGCGCCAGGCCTTTGGACAAAAGGCACGGCAGCATCTGGCCCAGCTGTGTTTTCGGCAACGCGCCACGCTGCAACCCGTGGACGAGGACAGCTATGGCCGTATGGTGGCGCAGGTGCGTTGCGGTGGCACCGATGTCGCCACAGCACAGGTGCGCGCGGGCATGGCCTGGGTGTACACGCCGTACGCCAGCAGCTACCCGCACCTGGCGCCCCTGCAGCGCTCGGCACAGGCCCAGCATGCGGGCCTGTGGTCCCAAAAGCGGCCCTTGGCACCCTGGGACTACCGGCACCGGCATCGCCGTTGATTCCAGCTGCGCCGCGCCCACAGAGGCACTGGACAGGTACTTTGCGAGCCATTGACAGCAGACTGCGTCCACAAAAGCTAGCATCTGGCCTCCCACCCACAAGGCCGCGCAACGTCTGCGGCACGCCCCGCACTCTCCGACCCCTTCCATGTCCAGCCCAGAGCCGACCGCCCCACGCGCCGCCGTTGCCGTACCAGAAGAACCTGCCAGCGTTTATCGCCACGCGGGTTTCCTTTCGTTCCTGATCGCCCGTGTCGTGGCCGTGATCGCCACCCAAGTGCAGGCCGTGGTGGTGGCCTGGCAGGTGTACGACCTGACGCGGCAGCCGCTGGCACTGGCCTACGTGGGTCTGGCGCAGTTTCTGCCCATGCTGGCCCTGTTGCTGCCGGCGGGCGACCTGATCGACCGCTTCGACCGCAAGCGCATCCTGGCGATTGCCTGGTCGGTGGGCGGCGTGTGCAGCGCCCTGCTGTGGTGGCTGTCTGGCCACGGCAGCAGCGGTGTGGCGGGCATCTATGCCGTGCTGGTGCTGTATGGCTGCACCCGCGCGTTCTCGGGCCCGGCCATGCAGAGCCTGCTGCCACAGATCGTTCCGCGTGCGCAGCTGGCCCAGGCCATTGCCGCCAACAGCATGCTGATGCGTGTGGCCAGCATTGGCGGGCCGCTGCTGGGCGGGCTGCTGTATGCGCTGGGCGGCGGCGAGCTGACCTATGCCATCTGCTGCGCGTGTTTTGTGCTGGGGGTGGCCCTGCTGCTGCGCGTGGTGGTGGCCCATGCCACGGCACCCGGCCCCGCGCAAGGCACGATGTTCGAGCGTTTTGGCGCGGGCATCACCTTCATCCGCACGCGGCCCATCATCCTGGGCACCATCTCGCTGGACCTGTTTGCCGTGCTGCTGGGCGGCGTGGTGGCGCTGCTGCCCATCTATGCGCAAGAGGTGCTGCATGTGGGCCCGGCGGGGCTGGGTGCGCTGCGCAGTGCCATGGCTGTGGGCGAAGTCAGCGCCGGGCTGTACCTGAGCATGCGGCCCTTCAACCGCCAAGTGGGCCGCACCATGTTCATCGCGGTGGCGGTGTTTGGCGTGGCCAACCTGGTGTTTGCGCTGTCCACACTGTTCTGGCTGTCGTTTGCGGCGCTGCTGGTGGCGGGCGCGGCCGACATGGTGAGCGTGTACATCCGGGGCGCTCTGGTGCAGTTCTCCACGCCCGACACCATGCGCGGGCGGGTGAACGCGGTGAACATGCTGTTCATCGGCTCGTCCAACGAACTGGGCGAATTCCGCGCGGGCACCAGCGCCGCATGGCTGGGCGTGGTGCCCGCCGCCATCGTGGGCGGCCTGTGCACGCTGGGTGTGGTGGGTGGCTGGATGATGGCGTTCCAGACCCTGCGCAAGGTAGACCGTTTTGAGGAGGCCGCACAGGCCACGGGCGCAGCGCCATAGCACCGAGAACCTGTTCTCAGGCGATCATGATCATGTCTGGGGGCTTGGAGATACCCCTCGATACATCCTCCCTGGCGTTTGTGTCGCGCAGGTAAAACCCGCCGTGCGGGCTTGCATGCGGGTGGTGGCAGCGGCACCATGCGGACAGCCATTGGCTGGCTGCCCGCGAGGCCCCATGACCCCCACTAACCCACGGCACCTCCACCGCCGCACCCTGCTGCTCGGCCTGGCGGGCTGCGCCGTCTTTGGCGCCCCCCTTGCCACACAAGCCGCGCCCCCCGCAGCCGCAGTGCCCCACACAACAGGCCCGGGCACCTGGAGCGCGGCCGACGAGCCCACCCTGGCCCGCCTGCTGGACCGCGTGACCTGGGGCTGCACCGCCCAGGGCACGCAAGCGCTGGGCGGCTGGGGCATCAGCGCGTATCTGGCTGCGCAACTGCGCCCAGGTGCCAACGCCGCACTGCCCCGCGAAGCCCAGGCGCAGATCGACGCCATGGCCATCTCGCGCACCCCCATCGAGGCGCTGGCGGCCAACATGGAAGCCCGCAACCGCGCCGCCAAGGCCCAACCCACCGAAGACGAGCGCAAGGCTGCGCTCAAGGCCTGGCAGCAGGACATGCGCGCCCTGCAGCAAGAGGCTGCCGCGCGGTTTGTGCTGCGCGCGCTGTATTCGCCAAGCCAGTTGCGCGAGAAGATGACTTGGTTCTGGATGAACCACTTCAACGTGTTTGCAGGCAAAGGCAGCCTGCGCGCACTGGTGGGCGACTACGAAGAGCGCGCGGTGCGCCCCCACGCCCTGGGCCGCTTTCGCGACCTGCTGGGCGCCACCGTGCGCCACCCGGCCATGTTGCGCTACCTGGACAACGCGCAGAACGCCGCAGGCCGCATCAACGAAAACTACGCGCGCGAGCTGATGGAACTGCACACGCTGGGCGTGGACGGTGGCTACAGCCAGCAGGACGTGCAGGAGCTGGCTCGGGTGCTGACCGGCGTAGGCGTGTCGCTGCGGCCGCCGGGTGACGAGCCCCCGCGCATGAAGCCCGCGCTGCGCCGCCACTACGTGCGCGAGGGATTGTTTGAATTCAACCCCCAGCGGCATGACTGGGAGCCCAAGACGCTGCTGGGCCAACCCCTGCGGGCCCAAGGCCTGGCCGAGGTGGACGAGGCTCTGGACCGTTTGGCCCGTGCGCCTGCCACCGCCCGCTTCATCACCCGCAAGATCGCGCTCTTTCTGGTGGGCGACAACCCGCCCCCTGCACTGCTGCAGACACTGGCCCGCAGCTTTGAGCGCACGGACGGCGACATTGCGGCAGTGCTGGAAACGCTGTTCCACACACCAGAGTTCCGTGCGTCCCTGGGCCAGCGTTTTCGGGACCCGGTGCACTACGCGCTGGCGGGCCTGCGCCTGGCCCACGGCGATGCCGTGCTGCCCAGCACCGACCCTGCGCTGGCGTGGCTACAACGGCTGGCCGAGCCTTTGTATGGCCGTGTCACGCCCGATGGCTACCCGCTGGACTCCGCGACATGGTCAGGCTCGGGGCAAATGAGCACGCGCTTTGAGATGGCGCGGGCCTTGGGTGCAGGCGCCATGGCCGCCCCACCAGCGAGCGTTGACGCGGCACCCCGCGCCGCCCCGCGCATGCCGCCCGGCCTGGCGCAGACCGCCTACGTGCGTACGCTGGAGCCCACCTGGTCCCCGGCCACGCGCAGCGCCCTGGCGCAGGCCACCTCACCGCGCGAATGGAATCTGCTGTTCCTCGCATCCCCTGAGTTCATGCACGGATGAGGAGAAGAGATGGAGTACATCCCCTTGAGTCGCTTCGCGCCTTCCCCCTTCTCTCGAATGGCTTCGCCCTTCGGCAAGGGGGACGCAGCCCGTGCGGCGGGGCGGCCCTTGCACGGCTGCCATGGCTTTGGCCGCGCACGCGCCTGCGCAGCAGCCGATGATGCGTTCGGGCGCGATTGAAAGGACAGCCCCATGCTTTGTAGACGACACCTTCTCCAGGCCCTGGTCGCCAGCGCACTCGGCACGGGCCTGGGCGTGCACAGCGCCAGCGTGCTCGCCGCACCCCGCGCGCAAGACGCGCGCTTTCTGCTTGTGTTCTTGCGCGGTGGCTACGACTGCGCCAGCCTGCTCGTGCCCACGGCCAGCAGCTACTACTACGAGACAAGGCCCAACATCGCCATCGCCCGGCCGGGGCAGGAGGGCGGCGCCCTGCCGCTCACGCCCGACTGGGGCCTGCACCCGGCACTCGCTGAATCGATGCTGCCGCTGTACCAGCAGCGCCAGCTGGCGTTTGTACCGTTTGCGGGCACGGACGATCTCTCCCGCAGCCATTTCGACACCCAGGACAGCATCGAGCTGGGCCAGCCCCTGGGCGGGCGGCGCGACTACCGATCGGGCTTTCTGAACCGGCTGGTGGCGGAGCTGAACCCGCGCGCCGACGGTGCCCCGGTGGCGCTGCAGCCGATGGCGTTCACCAGCACCCTGCCCCTGGTGCTGCGCGGGGCGGTGGATGTGCCCAACACCGCACTGAGCGCAGGCGCGGGGCGCGGTGGTGTGGATGCGCGGCAGGCTGAACTCATCGCCTCCATGTATCAGGGCACACCGCTGGCCACGCCCGTGAACGAAGGCTTTGCCACCCGCGATGAGGTCGCCCGCACCATGCAGGGCAAGATGGAAGCTGCCAGCCGCAATGCGCTGAGTACCAAGGGCTTTGAGGGCACTGCCCGGCGCATGGCGCGGCTCATGCAGTCGCGCTACCAGCTCGGCTTTGTGGACGTGGGCGGCTGGGACACCCATGTGGGCCAGGGCGCCGCCACCGGCACGCTGGCCAACCGCCTGGAGGAACTGGGCCGTGGCCTGGCAGGCTTTGCCGACGAGATGGGCCCCGCGTGGAAGTCCACCGTGGTGGTGGTCATCAGCGAGTTTGGCCGCACCTTCCGCGAGAACGGCAACCGGGGCACGGACCATGGCCACGGCACGGTGTTCTGGGTGCTGGGCGGCGGGGTCAATGGCGGCCGCATTGCGGGCGAGCAGCAGGCGCTGACCGCCACCACGCTGTTCCAGAACCGCGACTACCCCGTGCTCAACGACTACCGCAGTGTGTTGGGGGGACTGTTCGCCCGCATGTACGGGCTGAACGCGGCGGCCGTGGCGCGGGTGTTTCCGGGGACCCAGGGGGCCGACCTGCGGCTGGTTTAGCCGCGCTGGCGCGCCATATCGTTCACTATATTTTTGATAGCTACTCAGGCATGTAGATGTAGCGCTACAGGCGATTTATCCTCAAAATCGCCCGGGCATCACGCGTTGAAGGTACCTGTCAGCAGCTCTGGCAGGCGCTCCACCTTCATCTTGAAGCCGCAGGCCTGCGCATGGCCACCGCCGCCCATGCTTTCAGCCAGCGCGATGCAGTCAAAGTTGCGCTGCGCACGCAGCCCCACCTTCACGCCCTTTTCGCCTGCACTCCACATCAGCGCAAAGGTGCCCGTTTTGGCCGAGAGGATGTCGCCCACCAGGCTGTGGAACATGCCGGGGGCATTGACCATCAGGCCGGTGATGCCGTTGAACACCAGCGGCTGCGCGCCTTCGGCGATGTCGGCACAGAGCTTGCGGTACTTCTGGTCCATGGCCTCGCCGCGCACCATGAACTGTTGGAGCTGCTCGGGCGTGAAGTCGGCAATCTCGCGCCAGCGCGCAAAGCCTTGCTCTTCCATGTCCAGGGCTGACAGGAAGGCAGCGCTCTCGGCAAACTCCCACTTCCAGATGTCGCGGTCTTCCACGTATTTGAACAGGGCAGGCATCGGTTCGTGCGGATGGAAAAACTCCCACGCCAGCCGCGCGCCCGACTTGTTCATGTCGAAGTGCACCACACCGCAGCGGCAGGCAAAGCCGGTGAGCTTTTCGGCCGCGCTCTTGTGGTGGTCCAGCATGACCAGCTTGGCGGCGCGCTCGTCGATGGCGGCCATCACCTCGTTGGCAAACGAGAAGTCGAGGATGTAGACCGCGCGGCCTTGCAGGGGCGGCAGGTCGTCCACGGTCTTGACATCACCGTGGTCCAGCCCCACGTATTCAGCCTGGTCGCCGTAGTACAGCCATGCCGCCAGCGCCGCGCCAAAGCCATCGGGGCAGTTGCGCCCGTGATACAGGATCAGCGGTGCGGGGTCGTTCTTGTCGGGGGCAACCAGCAGTTGCAAGGGGAGTATGGTTTTCTTCGTCATGGCCCCCGATTGTCGCCGGGGCTTTGTGCCGCAGCGAGCGCAACGTGCGCAGCCAGCACACGTCAGCGGAACCAACCCCATCCCCAACGCCTCCACCCTACTGACGCAGCCAGCAAACCACACGATGTTCCAAGCCCTCAAAGACCTGCTTGAAAGCCTCACCCCGTTCAACCCCGTGCCATCTCCTGCAGAGCGTGCGCGGTCTGTGCAACTGGCAGCCGCCGTGTTGCTGGTGGAGGTGGTACGGACCCAGTCGGCGGTGGGCGATGCGGAGCGCAGCGTGATGCAGACTGCACTGCACCGGCAATTTGCACTAAGTGACGATGAACTGCAGCGCCTGCTGGAACAGGCCGCAGCCACCTCCAGAACCGCCTACGACTACCAGCGCTTCACCAGCCAGCTGAACGAGCATTTCACGCAGGACGAGAAAATCCAGCTCGTTGAAGCCATGTGGCAGGTCGCCTACGCGGACGCACGCCCGGACGAGAACGAGATGCACACCATCAGCAAGGTGGCCGGCCTGCTGCATGTGACGCACGGCGAGTACATCGGCGCCAAGCTCAGGGCGAAAGAAACGGCACACGCCGGCCAGTCGCCCCATTGAGACGGACGCGGCCCCGGTGTGCGCCGCAGCGCACGGGTGGCGTCCCTTGGGGAAAGGACGCCAAGCAACCCGGGGGCTAAATGGGCAACCAGCGCCACCAGAACGGCTTGCGCTCTTCCTTGGCGCCTTGCGCCTGTAGCAAGGCGATGAACTCGGTGCGCCGGTAGCGGCGCGCGGCCTCCAACGGGGTCATGTCGTCGAAGTCCGACCGCAGCCCCGGGTCAGCCCCATGCGCCAGAAGGTAGTGAGCGATCTCGTGGTGGCCGTGGATCAGGCTCGCCACCAACGGCGTGCAAAGGATCTCGGGATGCTGGTAGTTGGGGTTCACGCCTGCACTGATGTGGTGGCGCACCAGCGCCAGGTCGCCCGCCACGGCGGCGGCGTACATGTCTTTCCAGTCTCCAGCGGACATACCTGGGCATCCTTTGCAAGGGTTGAACGGGGCCAGTGTAGGCAGCGGGGCGTGCGGCACAATCCGCGCCTTCCCCTAGGAATCCTCTGCACGAATCAGCGCGCCGTGTGCATCAGCGGCCTCGGGCGGTCTGCTGCGTTGCAAATACTCGCAATAGCTACGGCTATTGCTGCGTTTTGCGCCTTGCAGCCCCTCCCGATCCGCTGCGCTCACTTGGCCAGCGAGATTCGTGCAGAGGATCCCTAGCCCGCGATGGCGCACACACATTCCTCCATGCCCCCTCCCCTGCACATCCTCTGGCGCGACGAGCACTTGGTGGCCGTGTACAAGCCCGCAGGCTGGCTGGTGCACCGCACGGGGCTGGACGCGGGCGAGACGCGGTTTGTGATGCAGACCCTGCGCGACCAGCTGGGCCAACATGTGTTCCCCGTGCACCGGCTCGACAAGGGCACCTGCGGCGTGCTGGTGATGGCGTTGCACAGCGATGCGGCGCGCGCGCTGTCGCAGGCGTTTGAGCATGGCGCCACGCACAAGCGCTACCTGGCGATGGTGCGCGGCTGGGCACCTGAGGCCATCGAGGTGGACCACGCCTTGAAGCCTGACGATGCGCCTGCGGATGCCGCCGTACAGGACGCCCACACACGCTTTCGGCGGCTGGCGCAGCTCACATTGCCCGAGGCCAGCGATGCGCGTTTTGCCACCACCCGTGCCTCGCTGGTCGAGGCCCTCCCGACCACGGGGCGGCGCCACCAGATCCGCCGCCACCTCAAGCACCTGGCGCACCCCATCATTGGCGATGCCACGCATGGCAAGGGCCCGCTCAACCGCTGGTGGGCCGAGCGGCTGGGCCAGCAGCGGCTGTGGCTGCATGCCTGGCAGCTCACGGTGCCGCACCCTGTGACGGGGGCGGCGATGACCTTCGACAGCGGGCTGCGTTGGCCGGGACCCGCGGACTTGGACTGCGGGCACGCCCCCGCCGACGATTCCAACGCGCACCCCAGCGCCGACTGGCAGCGCCTGTTGGCACGGCTGCCCTGGGACGAGACACACGCCTTGCCCCCGTAACGCGGGCGACACGACGACGGCCTGCCCGTCGAAATAATGGACGCTCCCAAAATCAGGAGACTTTGTCCATGACCGCACCCGCCACCAACCGCGTCCTTGCCCACACCGGTGCGCGCTACCCCATCATCCAGGCACCCATGGGCTGGATCGCGCGCACGCAGCTGGCCTCGGCGGTGTCCCGCGCTGGGGGCCTGGGCATCATCGAGACCTCGTCGGGCGAAACCGCCAACTGCCAGGCCGAGATCACCAAGATGAGCGCGCTGGGCCTGCCGTTTGGCGTGAACCTGCCCATCCGCTTTTTGAAGGACGACGCCATGCTGCGCTTTGTGTGCGCGTCGGGCGTGAAGTTTGTGACCACCTCAGCGGGTAGCCCTGCCAAGTTCATTGCGCCGCTCAAGGATGCGGGCATCACCGTGTACCACGCGGTGCCCACGGTGGATGCTGCGCTCAAATGTGTGGACGCAGGCATTGACGGCCTGGTGGTGGAAGGCGGTGAAGGCGGCGGCTTCAAGAACCCAGAAGAAGTCTCCACCCTGGTCCTGCTGCAGGCCATCCGGGCGCGGGTGGACGTGCCGCTGGTGGCGGCAGGTGGCATCTGCGACGGGCGCGGCATGGCCGCAGCCTTTGCGCTGGGCGCCGAGGCGGTGCAGATGGGCACACGTTTTGTGAGCTGCGCCGAAAGCCCCGTGCACGCCAACTACAAGAACGCCATCGTCGATGCGGGCGTGACCGGCACCTGGATGCTCAACACCAAGGCCAGCCCCTGCATCCGCGCGCTCAAGTCGCAGCGCACCCAGGCCATCCACGAGGAAGGCCTCATGCCCGCCGACAGCTTTTCGGGCATCCAGCGCGTGTACTTTGACGGTGACATGGAGGCAGCCCCGGCACTGGCGGGGCAGACGGCCGGGCTCATCGATTCCGTCAAGACCGCGCAGCAGATCATTGAGGACACCGTGGCGGAGTTTTTTGCCATCAGCCAGCGCATGGGTGCCATGGGCATGGCGCGCACGTTTGGCTGAAGAACGCGGCGGTTCGGCCAGCCACGCCTGTGGCCTACGCTGCCTTGGCCCCCAGCGCGCACATGCGCGCCTTCCACTTGGCAACCCCACCGTCGCCCAGTTGCTCCACGCTGCCCACCAGCGTCTCGCGCACCGGCGCAATGCTCACAAAGCCCGGGATATTGCGCTCCAGCGACTTCACGCTGTGCGCGCGGAAGTACCAGCGGTAGACCAGCGCCGGCATGCCCATGGTGACCACCACCCGCGCACTGCGTCCTGTGAGCCCCTTGCGGACAAAGGGGTTGCTGCCTTCGGGGCTGAAGGCAAGACCGGGCCGTGCCACCTGCTCCAGAAAAACCTTGAGCAAGGCGGGCATGTCGCCCAGCCACAGTGGAAAGAACAGCCCGATGTGCTGAGCCAAGCCGATGTCCGCCTGCGCAGGCTTGAGAGACGCAGGCACCAGGCCCAGCTCCACCTCCACCGTGGTCGGCTGGGCGCACTGCCCGGTGTTTCCGTTGATGGACGCATCCCCTGAAGCAGACCGCCACGCAAAACAAGCTGCGCTGCGGTCCGCGGCACTACACCGCCACCCGCTGCGCTACACTTTTTGCCCCTGTTCTGCGCGTCGGCCGCCATGGCACCGACGCTCTCCTTTTTTCATGCAACGGCCAATGCCCTCCTTAGAGCCCTCCCTGTTCGGCAGATGTGAGCACCATTCCACACCCCACGCCTTGTCGGCCATGGCGCACGCCCCGCAGCCTCTGAGGCATACCCATGGCTGACAACGCCTCCTCCCAGTCCTCAGCATCGCCCGCCCCAGCCACACAGGCTGCATCGTCCAGCAACCTGCGCGGCGTCATCGCCATGGTGGCTGCGGTGGGCTTCTTTTCGCTGATGGATGCGCTGCTCAAGACGCTGACCGCCCACTACCCGGCCATGCAGGTAGCGGCGCTGCGGGGCTGGGCCGCGCTGCCGCTGGTGGCCCTGTATGTGCTGTGGCGTGGCGAGGTGCCCCGGCTGCTGAAAGTGCGCTGGCCCCTGCACCTGCTTCGTGGCGGACTCAACGTGGCCATGCTGGCACTGTTTGCATTTGCCATCCGCGAACTGGCGCTGGCAGAGGCCTACACGCTGTTCTTCATTGCCCCACTGCTGATCACAGCGCTGTCCACCGTGGTGCTGCGCGAAAAGGTGCGCCCTGCCCACTGGGTCGCCATTGCGCTGGGCATGGTGGGCGTGCTGGTGGCCCTGCGGCCCAACCAGGAGGCGTTCTTTACCCTGGGCGCGCTGGCCGTGCTGGCGGCAGCCACCTGCTATGCGGTGTCGGCCATCACGGGCCGCATGCTCACCCGCACCGACTCCAGCGCCAGCCTGGTGTTCTGGACGACCACGTTGCTGGCACTGGGCGCAGGCACGCTGGCCTGGCCTCAATGGGTGGGCGTGGCGCAGGCCCATTGGCCGCTGGTGGCGGGACTGGCCGTCACGGGGTTTGCGGGCCAGCTGGCGATCACCGAGGCGTTTCGCCATGGACAGGCCTCGGTGGTGGCGCCGTTTGAATACACGGCGCTGGCCTGGGGCATGGGGCTGGACTGGGTGCTGTGGCAGACGGTGCCGGGCTACAGCACGCTGCTGGGCGGCGCCATCATCATCGGCAGCGGGCTGTACCTGGTGCGCCAGGAACGCACACAGGCAGTGGTGCCACCCTGACCGACAGCAGCGGGTGCGAGACCGGCCACTTGCCGTCGCACCGGCGCGGCATGCGCTGACACGGCAGTCAGGCAGTTCGCCCTGTAATGAAGCGATGACCACAGCGGCACTGCCGCAAGGAAATCGCCATGACGCAACACGCCACCGTACACGGCCACGTGACCTACACCCCGGGCGACGGCGCCCCCATTGCCATCCCCGAGGGCCCGATCGAGGTGACCACCAGCGCGGACAGCACCACGCTGAGCTGGTCGGTCGAAGAGGATATCGCCGGCTCTGCTGCGCTGCCGCCCGACCAGTTCAACCAGTACGTCAAGGACGGGAAGATCCGTTTCAAGAAATAGTCCGGGCGCCCATGCCCCGGCAACCTGCCGCCCCAGCCTGATCAGATCGGCCGCGTGAGATACACCGCCTCTCGGCCCACGATGGGTTCGCGGGTGGGCATGAGGATGGTGCAGTCGTCGCACAGCGCGCGGATTTCATGCGGACCATCGGTGGCGATGAGGTCGCCCTTGGCAAACACCTCAAACCCTTGCACGGACCGTGTGAAGCGGAAGTCGTTCGTGCGCACCATGCAGGTCTCCAGCAGCTCGTAGCGGCGCTGTTCGGCGGGCTTGGGCTGATCGGCTACCGGGGCGATGAGGCCGAAGTGCGCCAGAAAGTCCAGCGCCACGGCCGTGGCCATGTCGGCCGCCGACTGGCGGAAGTGCTGGCCACATTCCACCACCAGTGCCACCCCATCTCCGTCGGCCTGCCCGTGGCGACCGTGCTGGATGAGCGGCGTGCCCGAGCCCAGGCCGCTGGGCATCACCAGGTGCACCGGCGGGCGGCCGATGGCCAGCGCCACCTCAGCATTGCGCGGGTAGGCTGGGTACACCCAGAACGGCTGCACGTCCTGGCTGGTGGAATGGATGTCGAGGATGTGATCGGCCACAGCCACCACGGGGCGCAGGATGCGGGCGCGCTGCAGCTCGGGGCTGTCCGCCGTGCCGTCCAGCTCGGCCGCCGACCAGATGCGGTTGAGGTTGTGCACCAGCTGGCGGCTCTCGAATGGGCGGGTCTCGTCAAACGATTCGTACGCAGCCACGTTGGCAAAGCTGATGGTCAGCGTGCCGATGAGGGGGCGCACAGCCGTGTCCAGAAGGTGGGTGGCCGCCACCATGCCGCAGATCTCGTTGCCGTGCGTGAGTGCATTGATGAGCACATGCGGTCCGGGCTTGCCCGACTCGAAGCGGTGCACGTAGTCGATGCCGACATTGCCCTGGCGGTAGGCAGAGAGGTCGCGGGGGAGGACTTCAAAAACAGGGGGGTTCTGCGTCATGGCGATGAATTAATAAGATGACACATCATTGTCAGCGCAAAGCAGGATCGTTGCTGGGCGCGGTGTACCATGCCCGCCGGTTGAGTCCCTCCTGCGCCCCGCCCCATGCCCACTGCCCGACTTTGCCCGCTGGCCGATGTGGCCCACCGCATTCCCCCCGACAGCTGGATGGCAGAGCGTCTGGCGCAGGACCCTGAGGCCCTGGCCGATGAAACCGCGCTGTGGATCACAGGCGACGCGCACTGGCCTGCGCTGCACCTCAACGCCCCCCTGGCCCAGGGCAGCCCGCTGCGCCAATGGCTGCAAGAGCAACCCGACGGCCCCAATGAGGCCTCCGTACCCCGTGCGCCCTTTGTGATCGTGGTGGATGGAGATCTGCGCATCGACGGCGCCTTGACCAGCGCCGACACCGATGGCACGACGCACCTGGTCGTCAACGGTAACATGCATGTGCAGAACGCCGTGATCGGCGGACAGCTGGTGTGTGTGCAAGGTGCACTGCAGGTGCATGACCTGCTTTGGGGCCACTACAACCATGGCGAGCTGCGCGTGCGTGGTGGGCTGCAAGCCCGGGTGGCGCTGTTCACCGACGAGTACCACGTAGACATCACAGACCCAGAACAGGTGGAGTTTTTGCTGGACGAGGTGCGCGGTGTGCCGCACCGTGCGGAGTTCTCGGCCGAAATCGTGCGTGCCGTGTTCGCCCCCGAGTTCCACGAGGGCGTAGATGCCGGCGAAGACGGCCTGGCCGCCATGATCAGCCGCCGCCAGGTGCTGGCCGCCGTGCGGGCAGGCCAGAGCGCGGTGCGCAGCAGCGCAGACATCCACGCCGACCAGCCTGTGGCCGACGACCTGTGCGCCGACAACTCCATCAGCATCGAGAACATCCTGGCCGTGGTGCACACGCCAGTGATTGCGCACAAGGAGCACAAGGCCTACGGCTGGTTCCAGCAGACCGATTTTTCGCTCTGCCAGCGGCACGTGGACGACGAGGGTGATGCGCGGGACGACAACGTGTTCATCACGGTGTGGAAAACCTGGGACTTCTACCTGTCGGTGGAGCAGGTGCCCGCGCCGCGCAACTGGCTGGAGCGCCTGGCCACCAAGCTGTGGCGCCACGCGGCCCCCACGGTAGCGCAGCGCACGCTGCTGTACCGCCGCTACACACAGGGCGAGCCTGGGGACTGGCAGGTGCTGCCCCCCCCCAAGGAACCCGGTCACGACCCCAACGTCTGGAAGGCCTGCGAACACGCCTGGCACGGTGTGCTGGACTATGTGCGCAAGGCCGTGGGCCAGCACCGTGCGCGTTACCCCCTTTACCAACGCCTGCAAGCCACGATGACGGCAGAGCACATCGAGGCCTTCACCAGCCTGCCCGTGTTCACCGAGCAGTACAACGACTGGTGGGACAGCGACCGCAACGGCTACTGGGAGGGCGAGGTCTGGGTGGGGGCGCGCCAGCCCTGCATGCACGACGGCGAACCCTGGGGCCGCGCGCTCAAGTACAGCTGGCGCAACGGTGACGACGCGCCGGGCGATGACGAAGACAACGCCCACAGCGCCTACCAGATCCATGTGGACGAGGCGCGCGAGGGGCCTGCCGCTGTCGAGTTCAGCTACACCCAGCGCCAGAGCGACGGCCGCGTGTCCCTGCCCCGCTGCGCCGCCGACCACATTGCACGCCTGCTGCGCTTTCATGGCTTGGTGCAGGCCCGCATCCGCGCTCGGCATCAAGAGGCGCAGGCCCAGCAGGCCGAGTCCCTCCGCATCGAAGCCGCCGTGCAACTGCTGGCCACCCCACCATTGCCCCCCGATCTACCCGATGCGGCCGTGTTTCCCGTCGAACTCATGACGCTGTCGGAGCAATGGCAGGCCGATGGGCAAGCCTACGTGGCGGCCATCCGCGCGCACCAGCTGGCCAACGATGCCCACCGCGCCGAGGCCTCGGCAACAGCCGGTGGCGGCGATGAGGACAACGGAGCAGAAGAACGCGACAACGCCCTGCCCGAAGACCCGCGCAAGGCCGATGCGCCCACCGTACTGCAACTGGCGCGGGTGGTGAGCCACTGGGCCGACGAAGAGCTTGCCACGCGGTTTCGCCAGCGCTTTGCCTTTGCTCCGGATGCCTATGTGGCGCGTGCCGCCCAGGCCGGCCAATTCATCGGCCCCGTATTTGTGCTGGACGATGACCGTGTGGTCGCCCGCATCGGCGCGGCCCATGACGGCGACGCCCGCTGGGCGTTGCTGCATGGCATAGAGCACACGCCCTTGCCCGCCATCCAGGGCCTGGGCCGCTCGCCCGATCGCCGGTGCTTTGCCCAATGCGACGGCCTGCACATCACCACCCACCACGGATGGAATGGCCCCGTGATTGCACAATTTGCCCTGCCGCGCGGCAACGAAGGCCTGCCCCCGCAGGTGCAGGTGTCGGCAGGCCCGCTGGGGCAGCGCTGCGATGAAATCATTCCCTTCAACGACGGCCAGCGCGTGCTGCTGCGCAACCCCACCGGGGTGTATCTACTGACCCGCACAGCTCAAGGCGCCGACAGCCCCATGCAACGTCTGCACCCGCAGACATTTGATGAAGACGGCCCTTACACCTGGCCCAAGAACCAGATGGATGATGAGGTGGGCGGTGCGACCGTGACAGTGCTGGCGCTGGACATGCTGCACATGGCCCTGTCGCCTGATGAGCGCCACATCGCCGTGGGCGACCAGGACAGTCGCCATATCCTGCTGGACACGCGTGGCGCTGTAGTGGCCGAGCGTGAGCCGCTATCTTCCTACCCCCACCACACAGTGTTCTCGCACGACAGCACACGCCTGTTTGCCAATTCGTGCCATCTGTACTGGGGCAGCACCTGCTCGATCCCCATCGGCACGGCACCGCAAGAAGCGGCCCATGAGGACACCCCACCACTGGACGAACGCTGCCGCGTATACGCCTCTGCCACCCTGCCCGGCCAGGTGATCCTGGGCGACGCTGATGGCTACCTGCACGCTTTCAGCGACGAGGGACAAGCCCTGTGGCGCCACCACATCGGCAGCACGATCAGCGCGATTGACATATCCCCGGATGGCGAAACCCTGTGGGCGGCCAGCTATGGTGGGTACCTGGTGCGGCTGCAGCGCAGCGAGGCGGGCATGGACCCATACTCCATTGGCACGTCACCGTATGTGGAGACGCGGCGGTGGATATTCTGGGGGGATGAGGTGGGGCCGGTGCGGTGGTAGCAGAGCAAGTCTGCCCACGGCGGCAACACCAGACTCTCATTCTGATCTGCAGGAAAACACATACCGACCACGTCCGTGAAAGCGCTGGAACACGGCCTCCCGCCCGCTTCCGCACGCTGCGTTGGCTCGGAGGTTCTTGACGTCTTCTTCTGTCGCAAAAGCGGGCCTGGCGATCTGCACGCCGAAGTCGTAAGACTCCACAACTCGCGGTTGGCAGCCTGTCGATGCCACCGCAATGGCCAAGCCCAATCCGGCCGCAAGAAGTCTCATGCAGATCTATTGCCCGCGCGGCGAAGAAGTGGCGTTGCATGAGTGGGCACCAACAAGTGCAGTGTCCAGGTTGCGTAGTTTGTGCCCAACCCAGCTGCGTGCCCCAGCGACAAAAATCTCACTGCGGCACCAACTCCACGCGCCGGTTCTTGGCCCTGCCCTCATCGCTGCTGTTGCTGGCTACAGGTGCGAGCGAAGCCACGCCGTTGCCCACCAGGCGGTTGGCGGCAATGCCGTAGTCCTTGGCCAGCACGGCGGCCACAGCATCGGCGCGGCGCTTGGACAGGGTCAGGTTGCTGTCGAATCCGCCCACGCTGTCGGTGTGACCCACCACGTGCAGCTTGACGGCAGGCTCGGCCTTCAGAAAGGCGGCGATCTGCTCCAGCGAGGGTTTGGACTCGGGCTTCACGTCGGCCTTGCCAGTGTCGAACAGGATGCCGTAGATGGCGACCTTGCCGTTGGCGGTGATGGACTTGCTGATGTCGGAGGCGCTGACCACCACCATGTTCTGCTCCATGGCCTTGGACTCCAGGATGTCCACGGCGATATAGGCCCCCTGCCTGGATTTGTAGGTGGCGTCTTCCTTGGGCCAGTCGATGGAGACGAGGCGCACGGTGGTGTTGCCCTTCTGGAAGGTGCCGGTGCGCACGGTGCTGGCATCGGCGCCATACATCACGTATTCGCTGCGGTTGTTCTTGATGAAGTCGCGCTGGCCGCTGCTGAAGTTGGCCAAAAAGTTGGTGTAGTTGCCCGCAGCGCCGTCGCGGGTGGAGTCATACAGCACCGTGAAGCCGCTGGCGGTGAGGTCGTTGGCATAGTTGCGAAACAGCTCCAGCGACCGCGTGGCGCCGGGGGCCTCGTACCACAAGCGGGTGAGCTTGCCTTCCAGAGCGAGCGGCGGTTGCACATAGCGCCGCTTGTAGGTCTGCAGGTCGAACTCCTTGAACGTGGAAGTCTGGAACTCCACGGCGTCGAAGTTGCGCACCTCATAGCCCACGATGGTGCTGCCACCAAAACGCTTCACGGCGGGGTGGTCCTTGGCACCGGCAAGGTCCTGTGCAAACGTCGGCAACACGCTGACCGAGGCCAGGAACCCGAGGCACAGCGATGCGCCCCACTGACGAAACAGCTTCATGCTCATGGGCAATCTCCGGTTGAAAACACGCATCGCTAACTGGTGCGGCACCCGGCGCTGCGACAGGCGGCGGGCTCGCAACCATCATAGGCGAGCACCTGGAGACATACCACCCAACCTGCGTGCAGCGCCGTGGCGCAGAGACCCGTTTTTGCGAAATCCATCACAGTTTCACACCGGCTTGGTGTTTGACACCCCCCGCAGGATGCATGTCACCCGCCAAACGCCGAAGCGGATGCCAGCGAAAATTGCAGCCCAGGCCATGGCTCATGGCACGCGCGTTGCATGCGCCCCAAGCCTGCACCTGCACCCTCCATGACTTCATCCCCCCACTCAGCCTCCTCCCCCGCACGCACCCATCCAGAGGCACCGCCACCCGGCCCCCCCGGCATCAGCACTCCCGTGCTCTTGCTCATGGCCGTGGCTTGCGGCCTGTGTGCAGGCAGCAACTACTTCAACCAGCCGCTGCTGCACTCCATTGCCATGCAGCTGCAGGTGCGGGACGCGTCGGCGGCGCTCATCGTGACGCTGGCGCAGGTGGCGTACGCAGCAGGGCTGCTGCTGTTGGTGCCGCTGGGCGACCTGCTGGAGCGGCGGCGGCTCATCACCACGCTGATGCTGCTGGCAGCTCTGGGGCTGTTTACCAGCGGGTTCGCGCACAACTACGCCATGCTGGCGCTGGGCACGCTGCTCACTGGCCTGTTTTCGGTGGCGGCACAGGTGCTGGTGCCGCTGGCAGCCACCCTGGCAGCGCCGGGCCGCAGCGGCCGGGCCGTGGGGCTGGTGATGAGCGGGCTGCTGACCGGGATTCTGGCAGCGCGCAGTGTGGCGGGACTGCTTTCGGAGGTGGGCGGCTGGACGCTGGTGTACCGCGTGGCGGGCGTCGCCATGGTGGCCGTGGCGCTGGCGTTGTGGTGGGTGATGCCCGTGTCGCGCAATGCGGCCTCGGCTCAGACGCAGGGGTATGGGCAGGTCTTGCGGTCGCTGGGCACACTGGCGCTGCGCCACCCCCGGTTGCGCAGCCGGGCCTTGCTGGGCGGGTTGTCATTTGCCTCGGTCAGTGTGTTGTTCTCCACCATGGCGCTGCTGCTGGCGGGGCCTGCACACCGACTGAGCGACGCGGGCATCGGCCTGGTGGGGCTGGCGGGCGTGGCCGGTGCGCTCATGGCCAATGTGGCGGGCCGCATGGCCGACCGTGGGCAAGCGCAGGTGGCCACCACCGCATCGGTAGGTTTGCTGCTGCTGGGCTGGGGCGCGCTGTGGCTGGGCGCCAGCAGCCTGGTGTGGTTTGTGGTGGGCATGCTGGTGGCCGACCTGGCGCTGCAGGGTGTGCACATCAGCAACCAGAACGTGATCTACCGGCTGGACCCCACGGCCCGCGCGCGGCTGAACGCGGTGTACATGACCAGCTACTTTGTGGGCGCGGCCACGGGCTCGGCGATGGGGTCGGTGGCCTGGCTGTGGGGCGGCTGGAGCGCCACTTGCGCGCTGGGGATGGGCATTGCTGTGCTGAACGCACTGGCACTGGCCTGCGACCAGCGGCTGGCCGTGCAGGCGCGCAGTGATGCCGCACGGGGGGCCACGGAAGGCGCGGGCGCGTAGCCACCTGCAGCCGCCAACGACGCAATTTGTGACGTAACATCCTCGCACGGTCCCATCCCGAGACCTTTCAAGGAGGCCCCATGGCCAAAGGCGAACAGCGCAGCAACAAGATGGCGAAGAAACCCAAAAAGGACACCTCGCCGCCCAAGGAACACAGCGCATCGGACCGGCCCATGCCGCCGATGACCACCGTCCTGCCCAAGGGCAAAGACAAAAACAAGTAAGTCACGACAGCGCACCGCCTGGGCCAGGCGAATACGCTACCAAAACAATAGCTGCGGGCGCATATTGCATAAGCGCCTGCGGCTATTTTTTTCAAAAGCCGCAATAAGCAGCCCCTCATCCGGCGCGCACCGCCCCATGGCTCAGGCAGGCTGGGTCAACCGCGCCAGCCACTGGGCATCCGGCTCTGGCCGGCCAAACAGGTAGCCCTGGTACACGATGTCCGGCGCGCGCTGGCGCAGAAAGTCGGCCTGGGCATGGGTCTCCACCCCCTCGGCCACCACACGCAGGCCGAAGTGCCGGGCCACCGACAAGATGCCCTCGACCAGCACACCATCGTCGGCGTTGGTGGGTGCCTCGTGCACAAACGACCGGTCGATCTTGATCTCCTGGATGGGCAGGCGCTTGAGGTAGGCCAGCGATGAGTAGCCGGTGCCAAAGTCGTCCAGCGACATGTCCACGCCCAGCGCAGCCAGGGCGCGCATTTTGGCCACTGCATCATCAAAGTCATCGATCACCAGACCCTCGGTCACCTCCAGCGTGAGCAGCCGCGGGTCGGCCCCCGTGGCAGCCAGCACCGTCCGCAATTGCCCCACAAAACCCGCCTGCCGGAACTGCCGCGCACTGAGGTTGACCGACAGCCGCAACCGGCGTTCGCGGAACACCGGCTGCGCCAGCAGCGCACAGGCATGGGCCAGCACCCAATCGCCCAGGCTGACGATGAGGTCGGACTCCTCGGCCACTGGGATGAACACGCCCGGCGCCACCAGGCCGTCGCGCGGATGCTGCCAGCGCACCAGCACCTCGGCGCCTGTGACCTGGCCCGACACATCCACCTGCGACTGCAGGTGCAGCCGCAGCTCGCCTGCGCCAATGGCATGGCGCAGTTCGCGCTCCACCCGAAAGCGCTGCTCGGCGGCCTCGCCCATGCCCTGCTCAAAAAACGCAGCCCGTCCGCCCCCGGCCTGCTTGGCACGGTGCAGGGCGGTGCCCGCGCGCCGCAGCGCATCGTGTGCACCGTCGTCCGACGTTTGGGGGTACAGGGTGATGCCCACGCTGGCGCCCAGTTGGGCGTCCTGCGCATCGCCCTCCAGGCGCAGGGGGAGTAGCAAGGCTGTCTGCAGCTTTTCGGCAAAGGCCAGTGCGTGGCGGCCCGCCAGCGAGGCGTCAACCCCCAGGCCGTGAAGCACCACAGCAAACTCGTCACCCGCCACCCGCACCAGCAGGTCCTGGGGGGGCAGGATCTCGGACAGGCGCAGCGCCACGGCACACAGCAGGCGGTCGCCCATTTCGCTGCCGCGCGCGTCATTGAAGGTGGTGAACCGGTCCAGGTCCAGCAGCAGCAGGGCGTGCTGGGTGGACGGCGGACGGCCTGGACGCCCCCGCAGCGCATGCAGGCGCTCCATCAGCGTGGAGCGGTTGGGCAGGCTGGTGAGGCTGTCGAAATGCGCGAGGCGATGGATCTCGTCGGCAGCGCGCTTGCGCTCGGTGACGTCCTGCTTGAGTTCCACAAAGTGGCTCACGCGACCATCGGTCTGGCGGATGGGTGCCACCACCACAGACTCGATCAATGCCTGCCCGTCCTTGCGGTAGTTGACCTGCTCACCCGCCCAGCTGTCACCGCGCGCCAGCGTGCTGCGCAGGCCCTCGCGCTGCGCGGGCGCCAGGCCGTTGCTGGAATAGTCTGCCGAGGCGCGGCCCACCACCTCGTCGCGCGCGTAGCCCGTGCGGCGCACAAAGGCCTCGTTCACGTACTCGATGTCCTCGCGCAGATCGGTGATAACGATGGCCTCGGGACTTTGCTCCACGGCCCGCAACAGCTTGCGCAGCGACGCCTCGCTGGCCGCCAGGTTGGCCGCGGTCTGCTGGGCCTCGCGCACCCGGCTCATGTAGTTGCGGCGCGACAGCAGCGTGGCTGCAGCGGTCAGCACCAGGATGCCCGCGAGGTACACCGCACCCGCCACGCGGTTGGCCACCTGCACGGGCTTGAGCAGGCCCTGAACGTCCGCCCAGATGAAGCCCAGGAACAGCAGGGCCGTGAGCCCCACAAGCGTCAGCGTGGCACGCGCGCCCAGCAGCCATCCGGCCAGCACGATGATCACGGGATAGTTCAGCAGGTTGGGGCCGTTCACGCCGCCATTGCGAGCCGCCACCAGCGACACCGATACCCACACGCCCCACACCAGCAGATGGATGGCCAGCGTCCACCGACGCCAGCGCGCCAGCAGGAGCGCCGTGCCGCCAATGCAGCCGGCGACAAAGTTGAGCGCCACGCGCACCGGCTGCACAGGCTGGTCCCACAGCAGCAGCAAGCCGATGACAAAACCCAGCAACATCACGGACCAGCCCGCTACGCGCACCAGGTGGCGCGTTGTAGCGTCTTCGTGGTCTGGCAGCGGAACAACGGGGGCTTCGGCCATGGCGACGGAAATTGCGGGGGAGGAAACCATCGTAACCGCAGGCATAGAAAACGCCTATGAACAAAACGCCGCTGGCGTGGCTGCGGCGCCCATCCATCGGCATCTGCATCGGTGTCACCAGGAACCGTCGCCAGCTTCGTCCCAGAATGGCCGCCGCAGCCTACAGGCCCGCAGGCGCAGGCCTGGTCAATCAGTCCGCGTCGCTGTCCGGCGCAGGCTCGCGCACGCCGGAGCCCTTGCCCTTGGCTTTGGCGCGCGCATCCTTTTTGGCTTGGCGCTTGGCATCTTCGGCCAGACCCGCAACGCGCCAGCCCTCAAACTCGGTGGGTGTCTCCAGCGTGATGCGGCCCAGGATGGCGGTGCGAAAGTCCGTCATCACAATCTCGGCCGTCTTTTGCAGGTTGACCCGGCCACCGCCCAGCATGGCTCCGCGTTTACGGCCGATGGCTTCGAGCAGTTCTTCGTCGTGCATCTCGGCGACGGCGCCTGCAGGCAGACCCAGCTTGTAGCGCGTCTCCAGCAAGGGGGCGTAGTGTTTCTGAAGGCGGCGCAGCAGCTCCAGCGCCACCAGTTCTTCGTCATACGCATTGCGCCCCACGGCACCGCTGGCCGCCAGGTTGTAGCCACTTTCTGGCACCACAATGCGCGGCCACAGCATGCCGGGCGTGTCCCACAGATAAAAGTCGTCGGCCAGCGTGATGCGCTGCTCCAGCTTTGTGATACCCGCCTCGTCGCCCGTCTTGGCCTGGCGCTTGTTGCTGAGCGTGTTGATGAGCGTGGACTTGCCCACGTTGGGCACGCCGCATATCAGCACCCGCATGGGCTTGGCCATGCCGCCGCGGTTGGGCGACAGCAGGTGGCACGCGTCAATCAGCTTGCGCGTGGGGGCCGGGTCGGACGCATCGAGCGGCAAGGCGCGCGTGTCGCTCTGGGCGTTGTACCAGTCCACCCACAGCGCCGTGCGCTCGGGGTCGGCCACGTCCTGCTTGTTGAGCACCTTGAGCGTGGGCTTGTGGCCGGTGATCTCGGCCAGCAGCGGGTTGGCGCTGGAGCCGGGCAGGCGGGCGTCCAGCACCTCGATCACCACGTCAATGTCCTTGATGCGTTCGGTGATGGCTTTGCGGGTCAGATGCATGTGACCGGGGAACCACTGGATGGCCATGCGGGGGGGTACTTTCTTCTTGATTCAAAACGATCTGAGGGTGGCAAGGATAATCGCGGTCATCCCTTGCCCCGCGCCACTGCGCTTTCGACCACCATGCCAGCCCCTATCGACACCCCGCGCAAAGCCACTGCCACCAAGGCCGACAAGGAGGTGCTGTTCAAGGGCGTGACCTTGGCTCTCATCGGCCTGGTCATCTTGCTGGCGCCCTATGTGGCGCGCTCCAGCAGCGTGCGCGACCTCATGACCCAGGCGGCGCTGGTGGGCTGGTTTGCGCTGGTGCTGGGCATTGCGTTCGGCGTGCAGTACGGCATGCGCCGCGCCAAGGCCGGGCACCGCAAGCCGTGACGTTGCCGGAGGGGATTGCCCCAGGCCCGGCTTTGGACGGCGCCACGGCGCAAGCCATGTTCACGGCGCTGCAGCAGCGCGCGGCCACTGCGGGCATCACGCTGCGCAACCCCCCACCCGAGCCCACCACCTGCTGCGGCCGGGGCTGCAATGGCTGCGTGTGGGAGGGGTTTCTGGACGCCGCCGAATACTGGCGGCAAGAGGCCCTGCTGCAGCTGCAAGACTGATTTGCAGCCATTTTGGCTGGTAGCGCCAGTGCAATATGCCAAGGCAGCTACCAAATAAATAGCGCACCCATGCCACTCGGCACGGTTCGCACCCTCAGCCGAGCTGCTCCACCGCCATGTACTGCTCGCGCCATTCCTCAAACGGCAGCGTGTCGGCGGCCTCGATCGCCTTTTGCGCGGCAATTGACTCGTCAGCCATCGCCAGGTAGCGCGCCTGCTGCTCGACCGTCCAGGGCAGGGCCAGCAGTGCGTCGCGCGCAGCCATGGACTGCTGGCGCGCAAAGGCCTCAAAGTTGTGCTGGTGCTCACTCGTCATGCTGTCCAGCACGCGGGCCGATGGCGTGCGCTCGGGCGCAGCCATCAGCGCGCGGGCATCGCGCAGTGCGGCGCTGTAGTCGTTGGTGCCATGGGTGGCATCCAGCGCGGCGGCCAAAGGCTCGCAGGCAGCCAGCACTTCGGAGCCCCATTCGGTCAGCGGCACGCTTTGGCCGTTGCGCGACAGGCGCAGGCCGGGCTCGCGGCCCCGCTCTGCGGTGAGGTGCTGGTTCTGCTTGAGTTCGGCAATTTCTGCGGGCGTGTCGGGCGGGCTGTCGGACAGCAGGCAGTGCAGCAAAAACACATCCAGAAGCCGCATGGTGGGCGCGGTGATGCCCACGGGCACAAACGGGTCCAGGTCCATCAGGCGCACTTCGACGTATTCGACCCCGCGCTCGCGCAGCGCGTGCAGCGGGCGTTCGCCCGTGCGCACGGTGCGCTTGGGGCGGATGGTGCCGTAGAACTCGTTTTCGATCTGCAGCAGGCTGGTGCCCAGCTGGTTGTAGTCGCCACCCGGGTTGCGCACGCCCACGGTTTCGTAGGCCGGGTACGGCTTGGTCAGCGCCTCATGCAGCGAATTGGCGTAGCCCGTGAGGCCGTTGTAGCTCACGGCCAGCGTGGCCTGCGCGTCGCTCTGGTAGCCCAGGCGGCCCATGCGCAGCGACGTGGCGTGGGGCAGGTACAGCGCGCTGCCGCCCTCCATGCGCTGCAGTCGGTGCTCACGCCCCTCCACAAAACAGGGGCACAAGGCAGGCGACGCGCCGAACAGGTACAGCAGCACAAACGCGTGGCGGCGGAAGTTGCGGATCAGCGCGAAATATTGCTCGCTGTCCACGCCCGGCAGCGACCAGTTGTAGTGAATGCCCGAGATGGTCTGCATGCGCCGTCCATAGCGGTGGCCCAGGCCCATGCGGTAAACGCTCTTGGCGCGGCCCACGTTGGAGCTGCCGTAGCGGCCAATCGGAATCGTCTCGTCGGTGGGCAGGCCGCAGGGCATGCTGGAGGCCCAGAGCAGCTCGCCACCGCTGTCCTTCAGGGTGTGGTGCACGAACTGGTGCACCTCGGTCAGCTCATCGAGGCACTGCTGCACGCCCTTGTGGGCGCCGGTGATCAGCTCCAGCTGCGACTCGCTGTAGTCCGTGGTGATCAGGGGGTGGGTGAGGGCCGAGCCCAGCGCCAGCGGGTGGGGCGTCAGGGCCAGGCCGCCCGTGGGCAGCACACGCAGCCCTTCCTTTTCGATGCCACGGCGAATTCCCCCCAGGGCGTCCGCCGGGTAGGCGGCCAGTCTCTCGTGCAGTTTGCTCATATGTTTATACCGATCCAACTTCTGTCGGCCCGGAACTTAGCACGTTGAGCGCTGGCCCGCCCACTGGGGTATCAAGCCCTTGCGGCCAAAGCGCGTCCAACCTCATTGGTTCCTTGGGCTGCGCCACTTTGTGGTACCTGCTCGCCAGCGCGCTCCGTCACCTCGGCCAGGCGGGCCGCCAGTTGCTCGGGCACATCGGCGCCGATGCCCAGATGAATACCCTGCGTGAGGGTGATGTGGGCTGCTTCAAACGTACCCGCACCCGCACACAGGATGGTGCGCGTGGGCGCGCTTTCGTGCGCTAGCACCAGCATGGCGGGTACCACGGCCTCGGGCTTCAAGGCGTCCAGCACCTCCTGGGGCATCAGGCCCTCGGTCATGCGCGTGGCGGCCGTGGGGGCCAGGGCGTTCACGTGGATGTTGTACTTGGCGCCCTCGATGGCCAGGGTCTGCATCAGCCCCACCTGGGCCAGCTTGGCCGCACCGTAATTGGCCTGGCCAAAGTTGCCATACAGGCCGGTGGACGAGGTGGTCATGACGATGCGGCCATATTGCTGGGCCGCCATGTGCGGCCACACGGCCTTGCAGCAGTTGGCGGCACCCATCAGGTGCACATCCACCACCAGGCGGAAGTCGTCCATGCTCATCTTGGCGAACGACTTATCCCGCAGGATGCCGGCGTTGTTGACCAGAATGTCCACCCGGCCCCAGGCGTCGATGGCCTGCTGCACCATGGCTTCGACCGCAGCAAAGTCGGTGACCGATGCGCCATTGGCCAGCGCCTCGCCGCCGGCTGCGCGGATCTCATCGACCACGGCCTGCGCCGCACCCACGGTACCGCCGCTGCCGTCTACCGCGCCGCCCAGGTCGTTGACCAGCACCTTGGCGCCGCGCTGGGCCAGCGCCAGTGCATGCTGGCGGCCCAGGCCGCCGCCTGCGCCCGTCACGATGGCCACGCGGCCTTGGAAATCAATACCCATGGTGAAGGTTCTCCTGTTGTCTTGGTCAATCAATCAGTGGAATACAAAAACCTATGGCACCTGCCCGAATGTGCTGGCGCCGCGCGCTGCACTGTAAGCCACAGCGCAGCCCGTGCGGGTTGCACAGGCGACTGGATCCTCCGCCACCGGCCCCCACGCTGGCCGAGCACCGCACACGCCCACACGGCACATTGGGAATAATGGGTGCCTGCACAGGCCCTGAGGTAGGGCCGGCGCAGCCCTCCTGCACTCATTTTTTGATAGCTGTTAGCGCATGTAGCACCGGCGCTATTGCCCATTTTTACCCAAGGATCTCCCATGAAAGCAATCTGGAACGGCGTGGTGGTTGCCGAGAGCGACGACACCGTGGTGGTGGAAGGCAACCACTACTTTCCCGAGAGCGCGCTCCACCGCGACTACTTCACGTTCAGCAACCACAAGACCACCTGCGCCTGGAAAGGCCAGGCCAGCTACCTGTCGCTGCTGGTCAACGGCGAAATGAACACCGACGCCGCCTGGTTTTATGCAGACCCCAAGCCCGAGGCCGCAGAAATCAAGGGCCGTGTGGCGTTCTGGAAGGGTGTGAAGGTCACGGCCTGAACGAGCGTCCCGCCGCGCGGCGGCAGCCCCCGTTCGGGTTATCCCTGCCCGCGCTGGACAATCATGTGGATAAGTTTTGGCAAGTCCTGTATGACAGTGGCAAGTGCTTGATTTACAAGGCAATGCACTGCGTTGCCTCATTTTTAATCAATCCGCAAAATCATGGCATGGGTTATCCCGGCAGGCACTGGACAATGGTGTGGATAACCTTGGATAAGCCTTGTATGACAGGTTTAAGTGGTTGATTTACAAGGGATATCCTTGCACCGCTCAAAAAACAGGCAATTGCGGAACCTCAATCGCCACTTGCAGCCGGCACCCCTTCGAAGCCACCAAACCCCCCGGTTATCCCTGCCTGCACTGGACAATCTTGTGGATAACTGTGAACAAGCCTTGTATGACAGTCTTAAGTCATTGATTTACAAGGACAGTTCTTGTACCGCTGAAAAAACAGGCAGCAGAGGTGGGTAAAGCGTCTGCGGTACAGTCCACGTCGGCCCTTTGCTGGCCGCTCTTTATTTCATAGCTGCCAGCGCATGATGCACTAGCGCTAGCGGCCCAAAACACTCCATATCCCAGTGTCCACCACGCACCTTCAGCACAGCCCGGCCGCAGAGCGCAACCAGGGCCCTATCCTGGCGCAGCTGCTGGCCCTTTTGCCCGCCACCGGCGCCGCACTGGAGATCGCCAGCGGCACGGGCCAGCACGCCGCGCACTTTGCAGCCGCCCTGCCCGGCTGGAGCTGGCAGCCCACCGACCTGCAGGACACCCACTTCGCATCGATCACCGGCTGGGCGGCGCAGGCCGGTGCCCGCAACGTGCAAGCGCCGCAGCGGCTCAACGTGCTGCATGACCGCTGGCCCAGCGAGGGCCCGGCGTTCGGTGCTGCGTCGTTCGACCTGGTCTATTGCGCCAACATGCTGCACATCGCGCCCTGGGCCTGCTGCACCGGGCTGATGCAGGGCGCCGCCCGCCACCTGGCGCCGGGCGGCCACCTGGTCACCTACGGCCCCTACCTGGAAGACGGCGTGCCCACCGCCCCCGGCAACCTGACCTTTGACGCCAGCCTGCGCGCGCAAGACGCCCACTGGGGCATCCGCCGCATCGAAGACGTGGCCGCCGTTGCCGCCCAGGCAGGGCTGCAACTGGCCGCGCGCCATGCGCTCCCCGCCAACAATCTGCTGCTGGTCTGGACGCACGCCGCACGCAATCCCTGAAGAGACACGCCCCATGAGCACATCTACCGCAGCCCCCTTCTTCATCGCCAAGGTCGAGCCCGATGGCACCCAGTGCGATGCGTGGCCCGAACAACCCCTGCTGCTGTCCATGGAGCAAGGTGGCATCGACTGGCCCAGCTCCTGCCGCAACGGCACCTGCCGCACCTGCCTGGGCCAGCTGGTCGAAGGCACGGTGCGCTACGCCATCGAATGGCCGGGCCTCACGGCCGAGGAAAAGGAAGAAGGCTGCGTGCTGCCCTGCGTGGCCTACCCCACATCGGACGTGGTGCTGCAGGGCAGCGCCATCTGATCTGCGTCAGGGGCAACCCCTTTCAGGCACGCGACAAGCCCCGGTGCACTAAAATCCAAGGTTTTTGGGGGCACGATGCCCCTTTGACGTGCGGCAGCGCCGCATCGCATGTTCTTTGGGGCGGTTTCTTGGAGGCACAGCAGTTGCCTTCGGCCACGGGAACCTGTGCTGCAGCACGCCGCCAGCTGGCAACCGCCAGAGGCTCCACAGAAAGCCCCAACCTTCCATGAACACCCCCCTCACCCCCGTGCCGATCTCGCCCGTCGAGGACATCGTGGCCGAGATGCGCGCCGGGCGCATCGTCATCCTGGTGGATGAAGAAGACCGCGAAAACGAAGGCGACCTCGTCCTGGCCGCCGACCATGTGACGCCCGAGGCCATCAACTTCATGGCCCGCTTCGGCCGGGGCCTGATCTGCCTGACGCTCACCCGCGAGCGCTGCGAGTTCCTCAAGCTGCCGCCCATGGCCGCACGCAATGGCACGGTGTACAGCACAGCGTTCACCGTCTCCATCGAAGCCGCCGAGGGCGTGACCACCGGCATCTCGGCCGCCGACCGCGCCCGCACCGTGCAGGTGGCGGTGGACCGCAACGCCAAGCCCACCGACCTGGTGCAGCCCGGCCACATCTTCCCGCTGCAGGCAGTGGACGGCGGCGTGCTGATGCGCGCAGGCCATACTGAAGCCGGTTGCGACCTGGCCGCCATGGCTGGCTGCAGCCCCGCATCGGTGATCTGCGAGATCATGAAGGACGACGGCACCATGGCCCGCCTGCCCGATCTTCAGCTGTTTGCGGCCGAGCATGGCCTCAAGATCGGCACCATCGCCGACCTGATCGAATACCGCAGCCGCAACGAGTCGCTGGTTGAAAAGGTGGGCACACGCACGCTGCAGACGGCGTATGGCCAGTTCACCGCCCACGCGTTCCGCGACAAGCCCAGCCAGGCCGTGCACCTGGCGCTGGTCAAGGGCCAGTGGAGCGCCGACGACGTGGTGCCCGTGCGCGTGCACGAGCCGCTGTCGGTGTTCGATGCGCTGGAGGTCAACCGCTCCATGCACTCCTGGGGGCTGGACACCAGCCTGCAGTACCTGGCCAAACAGGGCCAGGGCGTGGCCGTGCTGCTGAACTGCGGCGAAAGTGCGGACCAGTTGCTGGCGCAATTTGAAGGCACCGCCCGCTCCGCCCAGGCGCCCGAGCGCGGCCGCATGGACCTGCGCACCTATGGCGTGGGTGCGCAGATCCTGCGCGAGTGTGGCGTGCACAAGATGGCCCTGATGGGCCAGCCGCGCCGCATGCCCAGCATGACCGGCTACGGCCTCGAAATCACCGGTTTCATCCCCAAGGAATAAAGAACATGTTTGGCGCAGACAAAGGAACAGCGGACAAGCTGGACGGCAAGAAGCTGCACATCGGCATCGTGCAGGCCCGCTTCAACGAGAGCATCACCAACACCCTGGCCGCCGCCTGCCGCGCAGAGCTGCTGGCCCTGGGCGTCCAAGAAAAACACATCAAGCATGTGCTGGTGCCGGGCGCGCTCGAAGTGCCCGTGGCCTTGCAGGCCATGGCCGAAAGCGACGAGTACGACGCGCTGATCGCGCTGGGCTGCATCATCCGGGGCGAAACCTACCACTTCGAGCTGGTGGCCAACGAATCCGGCGCGGGCGTCACACGCCTGTCGCTGGACTACCAGATCCCGATTGCCAACGCCATCATCACCACCGAAAACCTGGAACAGGCCATTGCCCGCCAGACCGAAAAGGGTGTGGACGCGGCCCGCGTCGCTGTGGAAATGGCCAACCTGCTGGACGCACTGTCATGAGCGAAAACACCCCTACGCCATCGTCGGCACGTCCGCCCAAGCAAACCCGCACCGGCCTCAAAAGCACGGGCACACGCAAGGCCGCCTCCAAGTCCAACCGCAGCCGCGCGCGCGAGTTCGCGCTGCAGGCGCTGTACCAGCACCTGGTGGGCGGCAACGACGCTGCGGCCATCGACGCGTTCACGCGCGACTTGGCGGGCTTTCACAAGGCCGACTCGGCACACTACGACGCACTGCTGCACGGCTGCATCGAGCACGCCGCCAGCATGGATGCACTGATCACCCCGCTGCTGGACCGCAAGATGGCCGAGATCTCGCCCATCGAACACGCCAGCATGTGGATCGGCGTGTACGAGTTCCAGAACTGCCTGGATGTGCCCTGGCGCGTGGTGCTCAACGAATGCATCGAACTCGCCAAGGAGTTTGGTGGTACGGACGGCCACAAGTACGTGAACGCCGTGCTCAACGGCCTGGCCCCCCAACTGCGCGCCGTGGAAGTGGCGGCCGACAAGGCCGCAGGCGCGGGCGCTGCCTGACCTGTCACCGCCCCGCTGCCGCCCTGCCCGTTGAACCGGGGCGGCTTGGTTTCTTTTCTTTCTACGCCCTCACGCCACCACGTCCACAAGGGGCCCGGTCGGGGCAGGATGCCATTCCATGAAGTTTTCCACGCGCGCCGAGCGCATTGAACCGTTTTATGTGATGGAGGTCGCCAAGGCCGCGCAGGCCCTGGCCCGCGAGGTGGCGGGCACGCGCGAACCGATGATCTTCTTGAACATCGGCGAGCCCGACTTCACCGCCCCGCCCCTGGTGCAGGAAGCCGCAGCCCGCGCCGTGCACAACGGCGCCACGCAGTACACCAACGCGCTGGGACTGGATGCGCTGCGCGAGCGCATCAGCGGCTGGTACCAGAGCCGCTTTGGCGTCAACGTGCCTGCGCGCCGCATCGTGGTCACCGCCGGTGCATCGGCCGCGCTGCAGCTGGCGTGCCTGGCGCTCATCGATTCGGGCGACGAAATTTTGATGCCCGACCCGAGCTACCCCTGCAACCGCCACTTTGTGAGCGCCGCAGAAGGCAAGGCCGTGCTGCTGCCCACCACGGCGGCAGAGCGCTACCAGCTGAGCGCCGACAAGGTGCGCGCGGCGTGGAATGAAAAAACGCGCGGCGTGCTGCTGGCCTCGCCCTCCAACCCCACGGGTACTTCGATTGCGCCCGATGAGCTGCGCCGCATCCACGACGTGGTGCGTGCGCACGACGGCATCACGATGATCGACGAGATCTACCTGGGCCTGTCGTACGAGGAAGAGTTTGGCCACACCGCACTGGCCATCGACGACAACATCATCAGCATCAACAGCTTCAGCAAGTACTTCAACATGACCGGCTGGCGCCTGGGCTGGATGGTGGTGCCCGACGCGATGGTGCCGGTGGTCGAGCGCCTGGCGCAGAACCTGTTCATCTGCGCCAGCACCGTGTCGCAACACGCAGCACTGGCCTGCTTCGAGGCCGAAAGCATTGCCGAATACGAACGCCGCCGCGCCGAGTTCAAGGCCCGGCGCGACTTCTTCATCCCCGCGCTGCAGTCGCTGGGCCTGAATGTGCCCGTGATGCCCGACGGTGCGTTCTACGCCTGGGCCGATTGCACGCAGGCCGCGCAGCGCCTGGGTGTGACAGGTAGCTGGGACTTTGCGTTTGAGCTGATGCGCCGCGCGCACATTGCCGTCACGCCGGGTCGAGACTTTGGCACGGCCGAGCCTGAGCGCTTCATCCGCTTTTCGACCGCCAACTCCATGGCGCAACTGCAGGAGTCCGTGGAGCGGCTGCGCAAGCTGCTCGGATGACCAAGGCGAGCGACCCCACGATGGCGTTTGAATTTCCGATCCGGATTTACTGGGAGGACACCGATGCCGGTGGCATCGTGTTCTACGCCAACTACCTCAAATTCTTTGAGCGCGCGCGCACCGAATGGCTGCGCTCGTTGGGTGTGGGCCAACAGCAGTTGCGGGAACAAACCGGCGGCATGTTTGTCGTAACCGACGCGCAGCTGCGCTACCACCGCCCCGCACGGCTGGACGATGAACTGATTGTTACCGCCGCCCTACAGAGCAGTGGCCGCGCATCGTTGACAATAGTGCAGCAGGCGCTCCTGAAACCAGAGCAGATGACCGACCAGCCCCCCACCTTGCTGACCGAAGGCACCATCCGCATCGGATGGGTTGATGCCGCCACCCTGCGCCCCGCCAGAATTCCGAGCACCCTCCTGGAACAACTCACACCATGAATTCCCAAAACATGTCCATCATCTCCCTGGTGCTGCACGCCAGCTGGGTGGTGCAACTCGTGATGCTGCTGCTGCTGGGCGTGTCGGTGGCTAGCTGGGCCGCCATCTTCCGCAAGCTGTTTGCCTTGAAGCGCGTGAAGACTCTGAACGAAGACTTCGAGCGCGAGTTCTGGTCGGGCACCAGCCTGAACGACCTGTACGCCGCCGCCGCGCAAAACGCCAAGCAGGCGGGACCCATGGAGCGCATTTTTGCCAGCGGCATGCGTGAGTACCAGAAACTGCGCGAGCGCCGGATCACCGACCCGGGCACCTTGCTGGACGGCGCGCGCCGCGCCATGCGTGCGAGCTTCCAGCGTGAGATGGATGTGGTCGAGTCGAGCCTTTCGTTCCTGGCCTCGGTCGGCTCCGTATCGCCGTACGTGGGTCTGTTCGGCACCGTGTGGGGCATCATGCACGCCTTCACCGGCTTTGCAGGCATGGAACAGGTCACGCTCGCCACCGTGGCCCCTGGCATTGCCGAGGCGCTGGTCGCCACCGCCATCGGCCTGTTCTCGGCCATCCCGGCCGTGATCGCCTACAACCGCTTTGCGCGCGACATTGACCGCGTGGCCACACACCAGGAGACCTTCATCGAAGAGTTCTCCAACATCCTGCAGCGCAACCTGGGCGCCCAGCCTGCGCCTACGGGCCACACGGCCTCCGGCCACTGATCCGGGAGGCACCCCATGCCCGCCATGGCATCTCGCGGCCGAGGCCGCCGCACCATCAACGAGATCAACATGGTCCCGTTCATCGACGTCATGCTGGTGCTGCTCATCATCTTCATGGTGACGGCGCCCATGCTCACGCCCGGCGTTGTTGATGTGCCCAGCGTGGGCAAGAGCAAGAACATGCCCAAGGTGGTGGCCCAGGTCATCGTCAACAAGGACGGCACGCTGCAGTTCAAAACCCCCGAAGCCACGCGCAGCCTGAACCAGCGCGAGATCGGCGACGCCGCCAGCCGCTGGCAAAAGAGCCAAGGGCCCGAGAGTGCCGTAGTCATCAGCGCCGACAAAGGCGTGCAGTACGAAACCGTGGTGAAGGCGATGGATGCCCTGCAGAAAGCAGGCGTGCAACGCGTAGGCCTGTCGGTCAAGCAAGGCGGTTGAACCGAACCCGCCCGGCACCGCTCAGACGCCCATGCACGCCCACTCCGACCGCGACCAGTTTGCCCCGCCCCGCCCACCGGCACGCCTGCGCGCCATCACGCTGGCGGTGCTGGTGCATGCGGTGCTGATCGGCGCGTTGACCTGGGGTGTGAACTGGAAGAACACGGCCGACCAGCCCGCAGTGGAGGCCGAGCTGTGGGCCGCCGTGCCCACACAGGCCGCGCCGCGCGCCGTGGAGCCCCCACCGCCCCCGCCACCGCCTCCGGTACAGCAAGTCACCCCTCCCCCGCCCCCCGCGCCCCCTGTGCGTGCTGCCGAGCCGCCCGACACACGCGAGGCGGACATCGCCATAGAGCGCGAGAAAAAGCGCCTGGAGCAGGAAAAGAAAGCCCGCGAGCAACAGCAGCTGCGCGAAAAGCGCGAGCGTGAGCGCAAGGAAGAAGAACGCCGCGACCGCCTGGAGCAGGAGAAAAAAGAGCGTCTGCAAAAAGAACGCGACAAAGAAAAGGAACAGCGCGAAAAGCAGCTGGCCGAGCAGAAAAAGGCTGAGCAGGACAAGCAGAAGAAGCTGGCCGAAGACAAACGCAAGGCCGACGAGGCCGCCAAGCGCAAGGCAGAAACCGAGGCCAAGCAACTGGCTGAACAGCGTGAGGCCAACCTGCGCCGCATCCAGGGCATGGCCGGGGCCACAGGGGGCGAGAACGCCACGGGCACTGCGCAGCGCAGCGCGGGCCCCTCGGGCAGCTACGGCGGCAAGGTGGCGGCCAAGGTCAAACCCAACATCGTGTACCCGGACGCGATCTCGGGCAACCCGCGCGCCGAGGTCGAAGTGCGGCTGTCGCCCGACGGCACCATCGTGGGCAAGCGCCTGGTGCAGTCCAGCGGCAACAAGGCCTGGGACGACGCGGTGCTGCGGGCCCTGGACAAGACCGAGACGCTGCCGCGCGATGTGGACGGTCGCGTGCCACCCTCCCTCACCATCGGCTTCAGGCCTCAAGACTGAGCTGGACTCCGAGCCCCGGCAAGGGCTTGCCCTGCTGCGGTGGGCCCTTGCCTCGTTGCTGATGCGCTCAGGGAGTCCACGCAGCAGCGGCGTTTACCGCCTGCGCCTGAAGCCTCGTGGCAGTTTGCCCTGACACGCTGGACTGGGCCGTGCCCTGCGAACTCCCAAAAGCAAAGCGCCCGGCAGAACCGGGCGCCCTTTTTAGAGTTATACGACTGTAGCGCTAGTGGAATATGCGCCGCAAGCTATACATTCAATAGCAAATCGAAAACATCAATCAGCGGTCGCGACGCTCCATGCGACGGTTCAGGTTCAGCGCGCCCAGCGTGCAGGCCACGCCCGACAGCAGGTACACCGTCACCGCCAGCAGGCCAAACTGCGACGACAGATACAGGGCCACCAGCGGTGCGAAGGCTGCGCCAATGATCCAGGCCAGGTCGGCTGACAGGGCGGCGCCGGTGTAGCGGTACTGCGGCGAGAAATTGGCCGTGACCGTGCCCGATGCCTGGCCATACGACAGGCCCAGCAGCACGAAGCCCAGCAGCAGGAACATGGTGCTGCCCACTTCGCCAGTGTTGAGCAGTACGGGCGCCATGAAGCTGAACACGCCAATCAGCACGGCCATGCCGCCCAGCAGCTTGCGGCGACCCAGGTGGTCTGACAGCCAGCCCGACACCATGATGGCGCCCGCCGCGAGGAACGCGCCGACGATCTGCACGCCCAGGATCTGGGTAACGGGCTGGTCGGAGTACAGCGTGATCCACGACAGCGGAAACACCGTGACCAGGTGGAACAGTGCAAAGCTGGCCAGCGCCGCAAAAGCGCCCAGCAGCACGTTGCTGCCTTCGTCACGCATGACGCGGCTCACAGGTACGGGCTGCAGCTCGCGGTCCTTGAGCAGTTCGGAGTACGACTGCCCCACCACCAGGCGCAGGCGCGCAAACAGGGCCACCACGTTCACGGCAAAAGCCACAAAAAACGGATAACGCCAGCCCCAGGCCAGAAACTCTTGCACTGTGAGGCTGCTGTACAGGTAGGCAAACAGGCCCGCAGCCAGCACAAAGCCCAGTGGCGCGCCCAACTGGCCAATCATGGCGTACCAGCCACGGCGCTCCTTGGGAGCCGACATGGCCAGCAGCGAAGGCAGGCCGTCCCACGAGCCACCGAGCGCGAGCCCCTGACCCACTCGCAGGATCAGCAGGGCCACGATGGCTGCGGTGCCCACATCCTTGTAGCCAGGCAAAAACGCCATGCCCACCGTGCAGACGCCCAGCACGAACAGCGCAATGGTCAGCTTGGTGCCCCGCCCCCAGCGCCGCTGGATGGCCATGGAGATGGCGGTGCCCACCGGGCGAACCACGAAGGCGACGGCCAGCAGCGCGAACGCCATCAGTGTGCCGTCCAGACGGGACAGGAAGGGAAAAAGGAAGGACGGGAAGACAAGAACGCAGGCGATCCCGAAAACGAAGAAGTCGAAATACTCGGACGAGCGCCCGATGATCACGCCCACAGCGATTTCGCTGGGGGTGACGTCTTCATGCGTATCAGCCCGCGAGAGAGAGGCGGCACTTTCTTGAAAACCGGCCGCAGGGTAAGTGGCAGTGGCGGGGCTGCTCATGAACATGGCTCCTTGACGTTGTTAGCTAACTAAGACCACTCCGTTCTACACGCAACGCTGGCAGGCCACAAGTGCGGTTTCACTATGCCGGCTGCAGGAAATGTCCTTCAAAGCCCCAATTGCACCAATTTGGTGCAATTTCCATCCGTGCGTTTGACCTTGGACAAAATGTCCAATCGACAAAAAAGCTAGCGCTAGTACATTCGCACACATCCCGTTATCCGCGTTTACCCTGAAACGCATTGATCGCGCAATACACATGCTCAAACTTCCCCAACTTCGTGGGCCCACCTGGCTGCTCGCTCTGGCAGCCCTGGGCAGCTTGGCAGGCTGCAGCAAGGCTGTCGTGCTCAACCCTGCCGGTGACGTCGCTGCCCAGCAGGGCCAGATGGTCATCACCGCCACGCTGCTGATGCTGATCATCATCGTGCCCGTGATCGCGCTCACCCTGCTGTTTGCCTGGAAATACCGCCAGGGCAACACCGAGGCCGAGTACGACCCGGAATGGCACCACTCCACCACGCTGGAACTGGTGATCTGGACCGTGCCCTTGCTGATCATCATCGCCCTGGGCGCCATCACCTGGATCGGCACCCACAAGCTCGACCCCTACCGCCCCCTGGACCGCATCGACGCACAGCGCGCCGTCCCCGCCGACGTGAAGCCGCTCGAAGTGCAGGTGGTGGCCATGGACTGGAAATGGCTGTTCTTCTACCCCGAGCAAGGCATCGCCACCGTGAATGAAGTGGCAGCGCCGGTGGACCGCCCCATCCTGTTCAAGCTGACGGCCACGTCCACCATGAACGCGTTTTATGTGCCAGACCTTGCCGGCATGATCTACGCCATGCCCGGCATGCAGACCGAGTTGAACGCGGTGATCAACAGGCCCGGCGTGTTCAAGGGCATGTCTTCGCACTACAGCGGCGCAGGCTTCTCGGGCATGACGTTCAAGTTCCATGGCCTGAGCAACGATGAATTTGCGCAGTGGGTGCAAAAAGCCAAGACCGAAGGCAAGCCCTTGGACAAGGGCACCTACCTGAACCTGGTCAAGCCCAGCGAACGCGATCCGGTACAGCGCTTTGCCTCGGTGGAAGAAGGCCTGTATGACAAGGTGCTGAACCGCTGCGTCGAAGACGGAAAGATGTGCATGCACCACATGATGGCCGTTGACGCCCTGGGTGGCGACGCCTACGTGCGCGCTGCAGGGCTGAACCTGCCCCAGGACGTCTGCACCGTGCAAAACGCCTCTCAGGTTGTGGCAGCACTCGAAACCCGCAACGCACCGGCACCAACGTCTGGCGCCAGCATCCGTTAATGAGCACTCCTATGTCCTCCGAAACCGTATCTCCTGCCCATTGGGCGCTGGGCCGCCTCAGCTGGGACGCCGTGCCGATGGCGCACGAGCCCATCGTGCTGGCCACTTTTATTGCCGTGGTGCTTGGCGGCCTGGTCGTCGTGGCCGGCATCACCAAGTTCCGCCTGTGGGGCCCTCTGTGGCGCGACTGGATCTGCAGCATTGACCACAAACGCATCGGCATCATGTACATGATCCTGGGCTTGGTGATGCTGCTGCGTGGCTTTGCCGACGCTGTGATGATGCGCCTGCAGCAGGCCATGGCCTTTGGCGACAACATGGGTTACCTGCCGCCGCACCACTACGACCAGATCTTCACCGCACACGGCGTGATCATGATCTTCTTCGTGGCGATGCCGCTGGTCACGGGGCTGATGAACTACCTCGTGCCCCTGCAGATCGGGGCGCGCGACGTGTCCTTCCCGTTCCTGAACAACTTCAGCTTCTGGATGACCACGGCGGGCGCCGTGCTGGTGATGGTGTCGCTGTTCCTGGGCGAGTTCTCCACCTCCGGCTGGCTGGCACTGTCCAACCTGGGGGCGCAGAGCCCGAGTACGGGTCTGGATTACTACATCTGGGCACTGCAGATTGCCGGGGTGGGCACCACGCTCTCGGGTATCAACCTGATCGTGACCATCATCAAGATGCGCGCACCGGGCATGAGCCTGATGAAGATGCCCGTGTTCACCTGGACTGCCTTGTGCACCAACGCGCTGATCGTTGCGTCGTTCCCCGTGCTCACGGCCGCACTGGTGCTGATGTCGCTGGACCGCTATGTCGGCACCAACTTCTTCACCAATGAGCTGGGTGGCAACCCCATGCTGTACGTGAACCTGATCTGGATCTGGGGCCACCCTGAGGTGTACATCCTGGTGCTGCCTGCCTTCGGTGTGTTCTCCGAAGTGGTCGCCACCTTCAGCAAGAAGCGTCTGTTCGGCTACACCTCCATGGTGTACGCCACGGTGTGTATCACCATCCTGTCGTACCTGGTGTGGCTGCATCACTTCTTCACCATGGGTTCGGGTGCCAGCGTGAACACCTTCTTCGGTATCACGACCATGATCATCTCGATCCCCACGGGCGCGAAGATATTCAACTGGCTGTTCACCATGTACAAGGGCCGCATCCGCTTTGAGCTGCCCATGATGTGGACCGTGGCGTTCATGGTCACGTTCGCCATCGGCGGCATGACCGGCGTGCTGCTGGCCGTGCCCCCGGCCGACTTCGTGCTGCACAACAGCCTGTTCCTCATCGCCCACTTCCACAACGTGATCATCGGCGGCGTGGTGTTTGCCATGTTTGCCGGCATCAACTACTGGTACCCCAAGGCGTTTGGCTACAAGCTCGACCGCACCTGGGGCGTGCGCTCCTTCTGGCTGTGGCTGGTGGGCTTCTGGGTGGCGTTCACGCCGCTGTATGTGCTAGGCCTGATGGGCGTCACCCGCCGTGCCAACCACTTCGAAGACCAGTCACTTCAGATCTGGTTCGTGATCGCTGCCATCGGCGCGGCCATGATTGCCGCAGGCATTGGTTGCTTCCTGATCCAGCTGGTGGTCAGCTTCCTGAAGCGCGACCAACTGCGCGACTGGACGGGCGACCCCTGGGACGGCCGCACGCTGGAGTGGGCTACCTCGTCGCCTCCACCCAACTACAACTTTGCCTTCACCCCCGTGGTGCACGAGATCGACGCGTGGTGGGACATGAAGAAGCACGGATACAAGCGTCCTCTGGCGGGCTTCCAGCCCATCCACATGCCGGCCAACACTGGCGCTGGCGTGGTGATCTCGGGGCTGTCGCTGGTGTTCGGCTTTGCACTGATCTGGCACATGTGGCTGCTGGCGGGCGTCTCGTTTGCGGCCGTCGTTCTGGCCGCCATCATCCACACGTTCAACTACAAGCGTGACTTCTACATCCCGGCATCCGAGGTGATCTCCACCGAAGAAGCCCGCACACTCCAACTGGCCCGCCATGTCTGATATCCGCATCCACGCTGGCGCCGCAGCAGGCGCCCTGGCCCCGCGCGAGTACCACCTCGCGCACGAGCCCCATCCTGAAAACGGCACGGCCCTGGGTTTCTGGCTGTACCTGATGAGCGACTGTCTCATCTTTGCAGCGCTGTTCGCCACCTACGGCGTGCTGGGTCGCAGCTATGCCGCAGGCCCCACCGGTGCGCAGTTGTTCGACCTGACCCTGGTGGCCATCAACACCGCCTTCCTGCTGCTGTCGTCCATCACCTTCGGTTTTGCCATGCTGCGCAAGCAGCTGGGCGATGTGCGCGGCACGCTGCTGTGGCTGGCGGTAACCGGCGTGTTTGGCCTGTGCTTTCTGGGGCTGGAGCTGTATGAGTTCTCGCACCTGCTGCACGAAGGCGCTGGCCCGCAGCGCAGTGCCTTCCTGTCGGCATTCTTCACGCTGGTGGGCACCCACGGCCTGCACGTCACCTTCGGCCTGATCTGGCTGGTGGTGCTGATGGTCCAGATTGGCAAGCATGGCCTGATCCCCGAGAACAACCGCCGCCTGATGTGCCTGTCCATGTTCTGGCACTTCCTGGACGTGGTCTGGATCGGCGTTTTCACCTTTGTGTACCTGATGGGGGTGCTGTAAATGAGCGCACAACACGCAACACAAGCGCACGATGCGCATGGTCATGACGATCACCACCACGACGCAGGCCCGCACAGCACGTTCTCGGGCTACATGACGGGGTTTGTGCTGTCCATCATCCTCACAGCCATTCCCTTCTGGCTGGTGATGGCCAAGGTGATCGCGGACCGCAACACGGCCGTGCTGGTGCTGGGCGGCTTCGCCGTGATCCAGATCCTGGTACACATGGTGTTCTTCCTGCACATGAACGGCAAGATCGAAGGGGGCTGGACCCTGCTGTCCACCATCTTCACAGTGGTGTTTGTAGCCATCGCCATTGCGGGTACCTTGTGGGTGATGTTCCACATGAATGCCAACATGATGCCGGAGCACCCCACCCCCACGCCTCCCACACACGAGGCGCCAGGGCACTCCACACCTTGATGCCGGCAGCCCACGCCACCATGGCCCCGCCGCGCCGGGGGTTGCGCCGCGCGGTCCTGCTGGTGCTGGGCATTGCCTTGTTCCTGGGCTTTGTTTCTCTGGGCACCTGGCAGGTCCAGCGCCGTATCTGGAAGCTGGATCTCATCGAAAGGGTGGACCAACGGGTGCATGCAGCACCGGTCGCGCCGCCCCCTGTGGAGCATTGGTCCAGCATCGATGCAGCACGCCATGAGTACCAGCCCGTGGCCCTCCAGGGCCGCTGGTTGCCCGGCAAGACGGTGCTGACGCAGGCTGTCACTGAGCTGGGCGCAGGCTTCTGGGTGATCACGGCCCTGCAACGGGATGACGGTACCCAGGTGCTGGTGAACCGGGGTTTTGTGCCCCAAGAGCAGCGCACCCAATGGCTGGAAGCGTCGACCCCTGCTGGTGGCCCTGTCACCGTACAGGGGCTGTTGCGCATGACCGAACCAGACGGCGGCTTTCTGCGTACAAACGACCCAGCGCAGCAGCGCTGGTACTCGCGCGATGTGGCGGCCATCAGCAGCGCGCTGGGTCTGCCCCGGGCGGCTCCGTTTTTTGTAGACGCTGGACTTCCGGGTGCTGGAGTTCCGGGTGCAACGGCGGCTGCTTCAGCAGCTCCCAGCTGGCCCCGCGCGGGCATGACGGTCATCCGATTCCACAACAGCCATCTGGTGTACGCCCTGACCTGGTATGGTCTTGCGCTCATGGTTGTGGCGGCGGGCTGGTATGTGGCACGCTACGAGCGCAGCTTGAGCGCCCAGAGCCGCCCACCAACCACCGATGAACACCCTCCAACGCCCTGACCCCGTCACGCCCCCTGCGCAGCGCAATGCGCGTTCAGCCGACGCGGCAGCCGGCATCAAGAACCTGCAGCAACTGATCGAGCTGCGCTGGATTGCGGTGGTGGGCCAGGTGTTCACCATCGAGATGGCGCACTACAGCCTAGGCTTGAAGCTCCCGCTTCAGGAGATGCTGCTCGTGGTCGGCTGCCTGGCGGTCTTCAACGTGGTGAGCCTGCTGCGCCTGGGCACGGGCCGCGCGGTGCGCAACGTGGAGCTCTTCCTGGCGCTGCTGATTGACGTGGCGGTGCTCACCGTGCAGCTGTACCTGAGCGGCGGCACCAGCAACCCGTTTGTTTTTCTGTACCTGCTGCAGATCACGCTGGGCGCGGTGCTGCTGCGCGGGGCCTACATCTGGTCCATCGTGATCATCACCGTCCTGTGCTTTGCTGCGCTGGCAGACCACCACCTGCCGCTGGCCCTGCCCCAGGATCTGCACCAGGGCTTGTCGAGTCTGTATGTGCTCGGGCTGCTGGTGTGCTTCGTGCTCAACGCCACGCTGGTGATGGTGTTCATCACCCGCATCAACCGCAACCTGCGCGAGCGCGACGCCCGCCTTGCGGCAGCGCGGCGTCGCCGCGTCGAAGAAGAGCACATCGTGCGCATGGGCCTGCTGGCGTCCGGCGCCGCGCACGAGCTGGGCACTCCGCTGTCCACACTTGCGGTCATCCTTGGCGACTGGCAGCACGACAAGCGACTGGCCGCCAACGCAGCACTCAAGGAAGACATTGCCGAAATGCAGACCCAGGTGCAACGGTGCAAGAGCATCGTGAGCGGCATCCTGCTGTCGGCGGGTGAAACGCGGGGCGAGGCGTCGATGCAGACCACCGTGCGCAAGTTTGTGGATGCACTGGCGCAGGAATGGCGCAGCACGCGCACGATCCCCCAGTTTGACTATGACAACGACTTTGGCGCCGACACCCCCATGGTGTCGGACACCACCCTCAAGCAAATGGTTTTCAATGTGCTGGACAATGCACGCGACGCCTCGCCAGGCTGGGTACGGCTGGCGGTCACGCGCAATGCAGACGCCTTGTGCATGACCGTGACCGATGCAGGCCCTGGTTTTGCGCCCGACATGCTCTCCAAGCTGGGCACCCCGTACCAGTCCTCCAAAAACCGCCCCGGCGGTGGTCTGGGCCTGTATCTGGTACTGAACGTGGCCCGGACTCTGGGTGGCAGCGTCGAAGCACGCAACCGGCCCGAAGGGGGCGCACGGGTGACCATAGAGCTGCCCCTGGCCGCCATTGCGCTGCCCGAGAAAGTATGAATGAACGAAAGAACCCGCCGTGGACATTGAAGAAGCGCAACGACAGCTGCTGATCGTCGAAGACGACGAGGCTTTCGCGCGAACATTGGCACGCTCGTTTGAGCGGCGCGGCTACAGCGTGTTGCAGGCTGCAAGCCTCGCCGATGTGGAGGCCTTGCTGAAGCAGCACCAGCCCGGCTATGCGGTGGTGGACCTCAAGCTCAAGGGCGAGGCCTCTGGCCTGGCCTGCGTGCAGACGCTGCACGCAGCTGACGATGGGATGCTGATCGTGGTGCTGACCGGCTTTGCCAGTATTGCCACAGCCGTGGAGGCGGTGAAACTGGGCGCCTGCCACTATCTTGCCAAGCCCTCCAACACCGACGACATAGAAGCTGCTTTTGGCCTGAAAGCAGGCAATGCCGAAGTGGAGCTGACCAATCGCTCCAGCTCCATCAAAACCCTGGAATGGGAACGCATCAACGAGGTCCTGGCAGAGACTGGCTTTAACCTGTCAGAGGCCGCGCGGCGCCTGGGCATGCACCGCCGCACGCTCACGCGCAAGCTCGAAAAAAAGCAGGTGCGTTAGCGCCAACGGCTTTGGGCCCGCTCTCCCCTGTGCGGTGCCCAGCCATCTCGTGGAGCGCAATCTGCACGGCCGTCATGCGCTCCTCTGGGGCCCCGAAGGCACTCAGGCAGCCTCAGGCACTGCCTTCAGCATCTGCTGCTCGAACGCACGCAAGCGCTTGTAGATCGAGATCTGCTCCACCACCGTGCTCCAGTTCAGCACCAGAAACTGGAAGGACTCCAGCACCTTGTCAAAGGCCCGTGCAATCTGCTGCATCACGCCCAGGGTGATCACGCCCGCAATCAGCGTGGGGCCCAGAGCCACCAGGGGCACCAACACACTGACCTGCAGGTAAGACCACTTCACCACATCAAAGTACAGGTAGTGAAAAAACAGCCGGAAGTAATTGCGGCGCACGCCTGCGAACAGCTCGGCTGCGGTGGGTGGAGAGGCCCGGTTCGGATCATCCTCACCCAATACCAGCTCCTTGCGGTACGCCGCCTCCACGCGCTGGTTGTGAAACTCCAGCCCCGGCAGCTTCACGCCCACGCAGGCCAGCAGCAGCGTGCCTCCCAATGACCAGGCCAATGCCACCCAGACCAGGGAGTGAGGAACGGCACCGATCAAAGGCAACGCGGTGACTTTGTCTGACAGCGCCCAAAGCACCGGCAGAAAGGCCCCGAGCGTCATGAGGCTGCGCATGAAGCTCAGGCCCAGGTCCTCCATGGTGCGGGCGAAACGCATGGTGTCTTCCTGAACACGCTGGGCCGCACCCTCAATATGGCGCAGGCGTGGCCAGGCTGCCATGTAGTGTTCGTTCATCGCCTGGCGCCAGCGGAAGATGTAGTGCTTGCTGAAAAAATCTACCAGCACTGCCGTCGTCACGTAGATCATGGCAATGCGCGCAAAGGTCGTGAGCTGCCCCCAGAACTGCTCTGCAGTGATGCTGCCAGGTTTGCCCAAAGCCTCCTGGATGAGATCGTAAAAGCTGCCGAACCAGTCGTTGATCTGCACGTCCAGCTGCACGCGGTATGCCGTGGCCAAAAGAATGACGACAGAACCCAAGATAGACCAGGCCCACCAGCGGCGGGCAAAAAAGAAGGACTTGAACATCGTAGGGCCGTGTTGGAATGGTTCTGCGGACTCTGAGTGCAACACAGAATGAACGTTCCGCTGAGAACACCAAGCCCTTCATCACATCCCACAGGGTGCACACGCGAACCAGCATCCTTGCACAGGGCATGCCAGACTCCTGACTCTAGCGCTGCCGGGCTCGCTCCTCCAGCCACTGCTGCGCCGGCTGCTGTCCACCAAAACGCGCCCAATCCATCGCACTGTTTCCGTGCGGATCACGCCGCGAAAGATCCACCCCATGCTCATCCAGCCAACGCAGCGCGGCCACCTGCCCCTTGGCTGCGGCCAGCATGGCCGGTGTTTCGCCCCGGCTGGCAGGCGCAGGCTCATCCAGCAACTGCCCCTGGGACACCAACCACTGCAGGCATGGAACACACCCGCTTTGCGCTGCCATGTGCACAGGGCCCCAATCCCAGCGATTGCGGGCCTGCAGGCTGGCCCCTGCCTGCACCAGGCGTTGCGCCACCGCCAGATGGCCGCCATAGAAGGCCCGCAGGAGGGCCGTGTCGCCGCGCTCGCTGTCTTTGGCCGTTTGCCGCAAATCGGGCTGGGCCCCCGCTTGCAGCAGCGCCTGCACGTGCGCCAGCTGCCCCCGGTGGGCGGCCAGCATCAGCACGGAGGAGCCGGTGTCTGCCAGCAGGTTGGGGTTGGCGCCATCGCGCAGTGCCTGCGCCAGTGCGCTGGCATCGCCCGCATTCTGGGCGTCCATCAGGCGGGCATCTGCAGGTGCCCAAATGCGCGATGAGGCCACTGCCGCAGGTGCTTGCAGCACTGCGCTGCGACCTGTCCCCAACAACGCGCGCCCGCCATGGGCCCACCACACGAGCAAGCCGAAAAACAAGAGCCATGCCCAGCCTCCCCAGACTGGGCGTGAATGGGCAGCCACCTGGGGCCGCTGCGCCCCTGGCGTGAAGCGCCCCCGTCGGTCCAGCCACGCAAGGGCCACCGCCTGGCCCACGGCCTGCGCGGCGGCAGGGCCGCTCAGCCCTGGCGTCAGCTTTTGCGAATGCCCTGACGCATCCTTGCCCAGCACCGCGTGGTAGGCCTGGGTCCCTGCCGTGAACTGCAGCTTGTGCACCAGCGACTGGCTGGATTCGCCTGGCAGGGTTGCCACGCGAGACCAAACCCAAGAGCCGCGACGCACGACCAGGCCATCGTCCTGCACCCGCAGCGTCCACCGCCGGGTGGCGGCATGCAAGGCCCAGGCGGGCAGCGCCAACACAGCCAACCAACCCCCAAAGCCACTCGGCAGCACCAGGGCGCTGGGCTGGATGCGGTCATTCACCCACCACTCCAGCGCCAGCAAAGCCAGGGCCACCGCCGCAGACCAGCGCCAAGCGGTCTGCGTGAACGCGAGGGACCAAGCATCTGGCGTTTCGGTCAAACGCACGCCAGGGGGAAGAAAGCCCGGGGATTCAACCGACTTCCCCATGCCCGGAGAATCCAACAGCTGAGAGGCCACATCACGCCCCAAGGCGGGTGGTTCGATCGGGACTTCCTGCGTCCACTGGGTCCGCCGGTCGAAACGGTCTGGCACCGAAGCGGCCTCCGCCCAGGACGGGGTGACAGCCTGGACCGCCAGGTCGTACGCGAGCTCCAACGCACCATCGGCTCGCACCAGTTCCAGCCGCCAGTCCACCCGCTCGCCACCGCGCCGCGCACCGTGGGTGGGGGCGTCATCAGGCAGCTCAAAACGCGCCACCAGGCGCATCGCGCCCTCACCGGTCGGCTGGCGCCGCGCCGTGGCCTTCAGCACCTCCACCTGGCGCTCGGGCGAGCCGGAGCTGGATTCGTCCACACGGTATTGCGCCAGTTGCAGGTGCAGGCTTTCGGCCCCGGCTTGCTGCACAGCCCGCACAGGCAGCACCAGTGTGATTTCGACCGGCCGCCCCGCCGTGGGCCGCGATGGCAGGGCCGTCATACCAACCCCCTGGTAGCGCCAGGCCTTGCGGCTGTTCTGCCAGGCGGCAGCGACCAAGCCCACGCCGATCACCACAAAGACGCCCATGAAGCCCTTGGCCCACCAGGGCCCTTTGCCGTCCGACCAGAACAAGGCTGCCATAGGGAAAGCGATGCCACACCAGAATACCGCGAAGAACCACAACGCCCCCTGCCCCTTGGCCAGGGAATGCTTTGGCTCCAGGTCGTCGGGCACATCGTCCTGGGGGCGCCTCAAGATGCGCAGGAACATCCATGCAGCAGTCCCCCCGACGCCGGTGAACACCAGGGCAAACGGCAGTCGAAAAATTTGCAGCCGCCAGCGAATGCTGCGGTCCAGCAGGGCTTGGGCTGGGGCCTGAGGGTTGACCCAGGCGGTGATGGATTCGCCCCGCTCCTGCGCTTGGTGCAGGGTGCGGTGCCATTGCGCCTGCCAGTCGCCCACGTTGTCGGCACTGGGGTGCCGGTCCAGCCCCACGCGCTGCGCTTCGTACGTTTTCCCCGCCACGGTGTAGCGGTACCGGGCCAGCACCTGGTAGGTGGTGCCGCCCTCGCTGCCCGCGTGCTGTTTCAATTGCACATCCAGCACCTGGGCTGGCACGGGCTGCCATGGTCTCACGGTCCAGGCTGCCAGCGCCGTTTCAGCCAAGGGCCGCAAACCTGCCCAATACCCGCCGGCCCCGAACCCCACCGCAAAGATGGCGCAGAAAACCAGCAAAACCCCTCGTCCCATGGTGTTGCCCATGGCTCCCTCCTTTTGTTGTTGTTATGGATGTCTTGTTATGGGCTCCAGCATAGTGACGAATGGATGACGTTTGTGTGACACACAAGGTGGGCCAAAAAAAACGGCCCCTGAGGGCCGCTTCTGTTGCGCAAAAAACGCGAGGATCAGGCGGTGACGCCCTTGGCGGTTTCTGCGTACTCTTCGATCTGGTCGAAGTTGAGGTACTTGTAGATCGACGCGCCGTCCTTGTTCACGATGCCCATGGCGTCGTGGTACTCGGCCACCGTCGGGATCTTGCCCAGCTTGGACGCGATGGCAGCCAGCTCGGCAGAGGCCAGGAACACGTTGGTGTTCTTGCCCAGGCGGTTGGGGAAGTTACGGGTGGAGGTAGACACCACGGTAGCGCCTTCGCGCACCTGTGCCTGGTTGCCCATACACAGCGAGCAGCCGGGCATTTCGGTACGTGCACCAGCGGCACCAAAGTTGGCGTAGTGGCCTTCTTTGATCAGCTCGCTCTCGTCCATCTTGGTGGGTGGTGCCACCCACAGCTTGACGGGGATGTCACGGCTGCCGCCCAGCAGCTTGGCAGCTGCGCGGAAGTGGCCGATATTGGTCATGCAAGAACCGATGAAGGCTTCATCGATCTTAGTGCCGGCCACTTCCGACAGGGTCTTGGCGTCGTCAGGATCGTTGGGGCAGCACAGGATGGGTTCCTTGATGTCGGCCAGATCGATCTCGATGACGGCTGCGTATTCGGCATCCTTGTCGGCTTCGAGCAGGTTGGGTTTGGCCAACCAGGCTTCCACCTTTTCGATACGGCGCTGCAGTGTGCGTGCATCGGCGTAGCCGTCGGCAATCATGTTCTTCATCAGCACGACGTTGCTGGTGAGGTATTCCTTGACCGGCTCGGGGTTGAGCTTGATGGTGCAACCGGCAGCAGAACGCTCTGCGGATGCATCAGACAGTTCAAACGCTTGCTCAACCTTCAGGTCTGGCAGGCCTTCGATTTCAAGGATGCGGCCGGAGAAGACGTTCTTCTTGCCAGCCTTGGCCACCGTGAGCAGACCCGCCTTGATGGCATACAGAGGAATGGCGTGCACAAGGTCGCGCAGCGTCACGCCAGGCTGCATTTCGCCCTTGAAGCGCACCAGCACCGACTCGGGCATGTCCAGAGGCATCACGCCAGTTGCAGCGCCGAAAGCCACCAGGCCAGAGCCTGCCGGGAAAGAAATACCGATGGGGAAACGCGTGTGCGAGTCGCCGCCCGTACCCACGGTATCAGGCAGCAGGAGGCGGTTGAGCCAGCTGTGGATCACACCGTCGCCAGGACGCAGGGCCACGCCACCACGGTTGCTGATGAACGCGGGCAGTTCGCGGTGGGTCTTCACGTCCACAGGCTTGGGGTAGGCCGCGGTATGGCAGAACGACTGCATGACCAGATCGGCCGAGAAGCCAAGGCAGGCCAAGTCCTTCAGCTCGTCACGGGTCATGGGGCCCGTGGTGTCTTGCGAACCCACGGTGGTCATCTTGGGTTCGCAGTACGTCCCGGGGCGCACGCCCTGGCCTTCTGGCAAGCCCACGGCACGGCCCACCATCTTCTGTGCCAGCGTAAAGCCTGCAGTCGTTGCCACAGGCGCGGTCGGCAGGCGGAACAACGTGGAAACAGGGAGGCCCAGGAATTCGCGGGCCTTGGCGGTCAGCGAACGCCCGATGATCAGGTTGATACGACCACCAGCGCGCACTTCGTCAAACAGCACATCGCTCTTGAGCTTGAACTCCACCACGGTCTCGCCGTTCTTCACGATCTTGCCGTCGTAGGGGAGGATATCGACCACGTCGCCCATTTCGAGCTTGGACACATCCACTTCGATGGGCAGGGAGCCAGAGTCTTCTTGCGTGTTGAAGAAGATGGGGGCGATCTTGCCACCCAGCGTCACGCCACCGAAGCGCTTGTTGGGCACAAACGGAATGTCCTGGCCCGTGGCCCAGATCACACTGTTGGTGGCCGACTTGCGGCTGGAGCCCGTGCCCACCACGTCGCCCACATAGGCCACGAGGTGGCCCTTCTTCTTGAGGTCTTCGATGAACTGCATCGGGCCGCGCTTGCCGTCTTCTTCTGGCTTGAACGCCGCGCCTTCGCGGGTGTTCTTGAGCATGGCCAGATAGTGCAGAGGAATGTCAGGGCGGCTCCATGCATCGGGGGCAGGCGACAGGTCGTCGGTGTTGGTTTCACCGGGCACCTTGAACACCGTGACGGTGATCTTCTTTTCGACTTCAGGGCGGGTGGTGAACCACTCGGCATCGGCCCAGCTCTTGATGACTTCCTGCGCCTTGGCGTTGCCCGCCTTGGCCTTTACGGCAACGTCGTTGAAGAAGTCGAACATCAGCAGCGTCTTCTTCAGGCCCTCAGCGGCCACACCGGCCACTTCGGCATCGTCCAGCAATTCGATCAGCGGGTGCACGTTGTAACCACCCACCATGGTGCCCAGCAGTTCCGTGGCCTTGGCCTTGGAGATCAGACCCACGGTGATGTCACCATGCGCCACAGCAGCCAGGAAGCTGGCCTTGACCTTGGCAGCATCGTCCACGCCAGGAGGCACGCGATGGGTCAGCAGGTCCAGCAAAAAGGCATCTTCACCAGCCGGTGGGTTCTTGATCAGTTCGATCAGTTCGGCCACCTGCTTGGCGTCCAGGGGCAGAGGCGGGATACCCAGTGCAGCGCGTTCGGCGGCATGGTCTCGGTAGGCTTTCAACATCGTTTTCTCCAGTTGCGTTCTAAGTTGGGGCGTAGCGTGTGACGGAGGGGTTGGCACCAGGGCCCACGTGCTCCGCACACACCGGTCGTTGGTTGATCCGCGCGGCTTACTTGGCGGCGGGCAAGGGGTCCAGCACGCTCACGGGCGGGTTCTTCTTGATGGCTTCCGCCACCACCACCTGCTCAGGGCTCATGCACTCGTCGGCCAATCGCTGGCCCGCACGCTGGTTCATCAGCATGGACTTGTTGGCGATCTGCAGCCACACCGCACCACCCTTTGTGTCCTCCAGGCGCACCGTGCCCGTGGTCGTGGCCACCGGCGACATGTAGTACTTAAAGCCCTTGCCTTCCACATGGAAGTGGCCGGGGGTTGCGGGATCGGCTGTCACCGTGACAAAGGCCCCCAGCTCGCAGGGCATGCGCCCCACATGCACGCGCTCGGCAATCGCCAGCTCGGCAGGCGACAGGGCCGCTTCAGCGGCGATGATGCCGGCCGCCACCTGGTTGGTGGCGCTCTTGAGTTGGGTACGGCTGCTGGTGGGTTCAGCCTTGGCAGTGGCATGGCTCTTCGCAGGAGCCTTGGCCGCAGTCTTGCCCTCAGCAGGCTTGGCGGCCGTTTTGGCGGCTGGCTTGGCAGCGGGTTTGGCTGCAGCCTTGGTGTCGGACTTGGCCGCTGGCTGAGCTGTTGTTTGTGCCAAGGCGAAGGCCGGAGCCAGCAACAAGAGAGCGGAGGCAATGACGAATTTCATGGGAAGTCCTGCGTGGAAATATCCAGGGGTGTTCACGATGGAACGAGAGTCGATGCGTCAAACCAGTGACGCACCGCCAAGGGTAACGCGCGCCCAGTGCTGTGGGCGCGCTCCAGAATCTGCCAATAAAAACGGTAGCTCGCACGGTCATGCAATACCCCATCCACACTGATGGGGGCCCAGTTTGCCAACGCAGCCGCTGCAATGATCCGGGATGCGGTATCGATATCGTCCTGCTGCGGCGCAAAGGCCTTCAAGATGGTGCGGATCTGCGCCGGATGGATGCTCCACATCCGTGTGTAGCCCAGTTCGCGCGATGCGCGGCTGGCAGCGCCTTGCAGGGCAACCATGCCCGCAAATTCAGTGACTACGCAATGTGAGGGCACCTTGCCGTGCGCATGACAGGCCGAGGCAATTTCGAGCTTGGCACGCACCACCAGCGGGTGCGTGAACTGCCCGGCAGAGGTCATGGCCTGCGCGGGAATGGCGCCCCCATGGGCGGACACAAAGTCCATCAGGCCAAAACTCAGGCTCTGCACACGGGGGTGGGCAGCGATTTCAAAGGCGCGCTGCACGGCAGCTGGGGATTCGATCAGCACATGCAGAGGCACATGGGCCGCCGACGCGCGCTCCAGCGCACGTTCAGCCAGCAGCACATCGTCCACTGACTCGACCTTGGGCACCATGAAGTGGCACAGCTTGTGCCCTGCCTCGCCCGCGATCGTGGCGACATCATTGGCAAACGCAGGGTGGTCCACCGCGTGAACGCGGGCCGCTACCCGAGCTGCGGGGGCCGCAGTGGCTGCCAGACTTGCCACCAGGGACGCATGCTGCGACTCCAGCCCGACGGGTGCGCCATCTTCACAGTCGAGGGTGACATCAAAGACGCAGGTGCCAAACTCCTGGGTCATCTCCGCCTGCAATTGCAGGCTTTTGCGCATGCGCACTTCCACGCCACTGTAGTGGTCGCAGACCGGTAGAAAACCGGTCTGCGCTTGGGCGCCGAGCAACACATCGCGCGGATGGACGGACGCAGCACCCTGCCCCGATACGGGGGCTTGGGTGGCCCGAAGGCCCGATGCCACAGGCGTCGGCTGCATTGCGTCGTTCACCGGCTCGCTTACAGCAGGTGCTTGACGCCGTCTTGCTCGCCTTGCAGTTCGGCCAGCGTGATGTTGATACGCTCTTGCGAGAACGCATCGATTTCCAGACCTTCAACGATCTTGTACTCGCCGTTTTCGCAGGTCACGGGGAAACCAAACATCGTGTCCTTGGGAATGCCGTATTCGCCGTTGGATGGGACACCCATGGTGACCCACTTGCCATTGGTGCCCAGAGCCCAGTCGCGCATGTGGTCGATGGCTGCATTGGCTGCGGACGCAGCCGAAGACAGGCCACGGGCTTCGATGATGGCGGCGCCCCGCTTGCCAACGGTGGGCAGGAAGGTGTTGGCGTTCCACTCTTGGTCGTTGATCATCTTGGCAACGCTTTCGCCCTTGATGGTGGCGAAGCGGTAGTCAGCGTACATCGTGGGCGAGTGGTTGCCCCACACAGTCAGCTTTTCGATGTCGGCCACGGCCTTGCCGGTCTTGGCAGCGACTTGGCTGGCAGCGCGGTTGTGGTCCAGGCGCAGCATGGCGGTGAAGTTCTTGCGTGGCAGATCAGGGGCCGACTTCATGGCGATGTAGGCATTGGTGTTGGCAGGGTTGCCCACCACCAGCACCTTCACGTCACGCGAGGCCACGGCGTTCAGAGCCTTGCCTTGAGCCGTGAAGATAGCGCCGTTGACGGCCAGCAGCTCGGCACGCTCCATGCCAGGGCCACGTGGGCGGGAGCCGACCAGCAGTGCGTAGTCCGCGTCCTTGAAGGCGGTCATGGGGTCGCTGTGTGCGGTCATCTCGACGAGCAGCGGGAAGGCGCAGTCGTCCAGCTCCATCATCACGCCCTTGAGCGCTTTTTGAGGGCCTTCGACAGGGACTTCGAGCAATTGCAGGATGACCGGCTGGTCCTTGCCCAACATCTCGCCGGAGGCGATACGGAACAGCAGTGCGTAACCGATTTGACCGGCGGCGCCGGTGACAGCGACGCGAACGGGCTTCTTGCTCATGGTGAAAACTCCAGGAAGTGAGGAAAACAGGTGTGAGTGCAACGCAAGCACCAGCGCCTGTCACCAGTAGCCCGTGCCCCGCAAAACAGCATTGGAGTTTACCCCTGATTGGACACCTCGGTCAATTTGTCTTATGTCTTATATAAGATATGATTGCAACCCGTTTGTCGTCCGATTGTCATGCGGCAACCGCACTGCCGCACACAACACACGCACAACTTACAGATCTCAAACCATGTCATCGCTTCCGTTCGCAGCAGACAGCCCCGCGCCCCCTCAGAGCGCAGCGGGAGCCGCCACGCCAGCGTTCAGCCCGCTGTACCAACAGATCAAGGGACTGATCCTGCAAAGCCTGCAGCAGGGCGAATGGAAGCCTGGCGAGGCCATCCCGAGCGAAATGGAGCTGGCAGCACGTTTTCGCGTCAGCCAGGGCACCGTACGCAAGGCGATTGACGAACTGGCCGCAGAGAACCTGGTGATGCGCCGGCAGGGCAAAGGCACTTTTGTCGCCACCCACGCCGAGCAGCATGTGCAGTACCGCTTTCTGAAGCTGCTACCCGACACCGGAGACGCTCGCGTGGAGGGCCCCGCGCAGCGCCGCGTGATCGACTGCCGCCGTGTGCGAGCCAGCGCCGACGTGGCCCGCGCACTCGCACTGCGCAGCGGCGATGCCGTCATGCAGGCCAGGCGCATCCTGTCGTTTGCAGGGGTGCCCACCATTTTGGAAGACATCTGGCTGCCAGGGCAGGCCTTCAAGGGCCTCACGGCCGAGCAGCTCGCCAACTACCAGGGGCCAACCTACGCCATGTTCGAACTCGACTTTGGCGTGCGCATGGTACGGGCCGAAGAAAAAATCCGCGCCGTGTTGCCCGATGAGGAACAGGCAGAACTGCTACAGATCACACCCGTGACACCGCTATTGAGCGTCGAACGCATTGCCTATACCTACAACGATGTTCCCATGGAGTTACGCCGGGGCCTGTATCGCACCGATACCCATCACTACCGTAATGAATTGAGCTGACAGCAGGCTGGCACCCGAGCATTAACGTCGAAAATTTCAAGCCCGGCTAAACCCTTGTGTTGCGTTGCAATAGAATTTTGTGTTCTTTGCATCTTCAAATTACAAAGCAGTTACATCCACGAAAGCACCAGAAATGACAGAACTAGCCAAAAAACGGCCTGAATTCCGCAACATCAATGCCTTCAAGGACTTGACAACCTACCGCATGACGCCTGCCGCGTGGGTTTCGATCTTGCACCGCGCCAGCGGACTGATCATGTTCCTGCTGCTGCCTTTCATCATCTGGATGTTCGACACCTCGGTGTCTTCCGAAATCTCGTTCGCCAAATTCTCGGCGGCCTTCAACATCGGCATCGGTTTTGTACCAGGCTGGTTCATCAAGCTGGTCGCACTGGCTCTGATCTGGGCCTACCTGCACCACTTCACTGCCGGTCTGCGCCACCTGTGGATGGACGTGAGCCACAGCGCCGTGAACAAGCAATTTGGCAAAACCTCTGCGCTGGCAGTGCTGGTCATCAGCATTTCGCTGGCGCTGGTGCTGGGTGCCAAGCTTTTCGGTCTGTACTGATCAATCCACAAATACGGCGGTTGCTGCCAGCCAGCGCCCGCTGAAGCACGAGAGGAAATTTCCATGTCCGTCAATTACGGTTCCAAGCGCGTCGTCGTCGGCGCCCACTATGGCCTGCGCGACTGGCTCAGCCAGCGCGTCACGGCAGTCCTGATGGCGCTCTTCACCCTGGCCCTGCTGGCCCAGGTGATTTTCTCCAAAGGCCCCATCGGCTACGACAAATGGGCCGGAATCTTCTCGGCCCAATGGATGAAGGTGCTGACCTTCTCCGTGATCGTCGCGATTGCCTGGCACGCGTGGGTCGGCCTGCGCGAAGTCCTGATGGACTACATCAAGCCCGTGGGCCTGCGTCTGGCACTGCAAGTGTTCAGCATTGTCTGGCTGGTCAGCTGCGCCGGCTGGGGCATCCAGGTTCTGTGGCGTCTCTGATTCCCGCGATTGAAGGTACACAATGAGCTACACACAAGCCAACATCACCAAGCGCAAGTTTGACGTCATCATCATCGGAGCCGGTGGCTCCGGCATGCGGGCATCCCTGCAACTGGCCCGCGCGGGCCTGAACGTTGCGGTTCTCTCCAAGGTATTCCCCACTCGTTCGCACACCGTGGCTGCCCAGGGCGGCATCGGTGCGTCGCTGGGCAACATGTCCGAGGACAACTGGCACTATCACTTCTACGACACCATCAAGGGCTCCGACTGGCTCGGCGACCAGGATGCGATCGAGTTCATGTGCCGCGAAGCCCCCAAGGTCGTGTACGACCTGGAACACATGGGCATGCCGTTTGATCGCAACACCGACGGCACGATCTACCAGCGCCCCTTCGGCGGCCACACCGCCAACTACGGCGAAAAGCCTGTACAACGCGCTTGCGCTGCAGCCGACCGCACGGGCCACGCCATGCTGCACACGCTGTACCAGCAAAACGTCAAGGCCCGCACCAACTTCTTCGTGGAGTGGATGGCCCTGGACCTGATCCGCGACGCCGATGGCGACGTGGTGGGCGTGACGGCGCTGGAAATGGAAACCGGCGACCTGCACATCCTCGAAGCCAAGACCACGCTGCTGGCCACCGGTGGCGCAGGCCGCATTTTTGCCGCCTCGACCAACGCCTTCATCAACACCGGTGACGGCCTGGGCATGGCTGCACGCGCAGGCATTCCGCTGGAAGACATGGAGTTCTGGCAGTTCCACCCCACCGGCGTGGCCGGCGCGGGCGTACTGCTGACCGAAGGTTGCCGTGGTGAAGGCGCCATCTTGCTCAACAGCAACGGCGAACGCTTCATGGAGCGCTATGCGCCCACCTTGAAGGACCTGGCACCTCGCGACTTCGTATCGCGCTCGATGGACCAGGAAATCAAGGAAGGCCGTGGCTGCGGTCCCAACAAGGACTACGTGCTGCTCAAGCTGGACCACCTGGGCGCAGAAACCATCCACAAGCGCCTGCCCTCGGTGTACGAAATTGGTGTCAACTTCGCCAACGTGGACATCACCAAGGAGCCGATCCCTGTGGTGCCCACCATCCACTACCAGATGGGTGGCATTCCCACCAACATCAATGGCCAGGTGGTAGTGCAGCAAGGCGGCAACGACAACCTCGTGGTCAACGGCCTGTACGCGGTGGGCGAATGCTCTTGCGTATCGGTGCACGGCGCTAACCGCCTGGGCACCAATTCGCTGCTGGACCTGCTGGTGTTCGGCCGCGCAGCTGGCAACCACATTGTCGAGTTCAACGACAAGAACAAGAACCACAAGCCCCTGCCCAAGGATGCGGCCGACCGCACCCTGGAGCGCCTCAACCGCCTGCAAGGCGCCAGCAGCGGCGAATACGCCCAGGATGTGGCCAACGACATCCGCGCCAGCATGCAACTGCACGCCGGTGTGTTCCGTACGCAAGCGAGCATGGACGAAGGCGTCAAGAAGATCGCCGAGCTGCGCAACCGCGTCAACAGCGTGGGCCTGAAGGACCACTCCAAGGTGTTCAACACCGCCCGCATCGAAGCACTGGAAGTCGAGAACCTGATCGAAGCTGCTCAAGCCACGATGGTGTCCGCTGCTGCCCGCAAGGAATGCCGCGGCGCCCACACCGTGAGCGACTACGAGCGCCCCGCAGACGACCCGGTGGCACCACTGGGCCGCGACGATGCCAACTGGATGAAGCACTCCCTGTGGCACAGCGAGAGCAACAGCCTGACCTACAAGCCCGTCAAACTCAAACCCCTGACCGTGGACTCAGTTCCGCCCAAGGTTCGCACGTTCTAAACGGATACAGGAGCACCCACCATGGCAAAACGCACCTTCCAAATCTACCGCTACGATCCTGACAAGGACGCCAAGCCCTACATGCAGACCGTCGAAGTTGAACTCGACGGCAGCGAACGCATGCTGCTGGACGCCCTGATGAAGCTCAAGGCACAAGACCCCACCCTGTCGTTCCGTCGCTCGTGCCGTGAAGGTGTTTGCGGCTCGGACGCCATGAACATCAACGGCAAGAATGGCCTGGCCTGCCTGACCAACATGAACACGCTGCCCGGCACCGTGGTTCTGAAGCCCCTGCCCGGCCTGCCCGTGATCCGCGACCTGATCGTGGACATGACGCAGTTCTTCAAGCAGTACAACTCCATCAAGCCCTACCTCGTCAACGACAACGTGCCGCCCGAAACCGAGCGCCTGCAGTCGCCCGAGGAGCGTGAAGAGCTGAACGGCCTGTACGAGTGCATTCTGTGCGCCAGCTGCTCCACCAGCTGCCCCAGCTTCTGGTGGAACCCCGACAAGTTCGTGGGCCCCGCTGGTCTGCTGCAGGCCTACCGCTTCATCGCCGACAGCCGCGACGAGGCCACCACGGAGCGCCTGGACAACCTGGAAGACCCGTATCGCCTGTTCCGTTGCCACACCATCATGAACTGCGTGGACGTGTGCCCCAAGGGCCTGAACCCCACCCGGGCCATCGGCAAGATCAAGGAACTGATGGTGCGCCGCGCCATCTGAGCGCAGCCCTGCCACACACCGGTCCATGCAAACGCTGTCCACCCCTTCCATCGCGCCAGAGGCGGCTTCGCCGCTGCTGGACGAACGCGAGCTGAGCAAGCTGCACTGGCGATGCCGGCGCGGCCTGCTGGAGAACGACTTGTTCATCGAGAAGTTCTTCAACCGCTTCGAATCAACGCTGACGCAGCGCCATGCGCAAGGCCTCAACGCGCTGATGGATCTGGCGGACAACGACCTGCTGGACCTGCTGCTGCGGCGGCGCGAGCCCTCGGGCGAACAAGACACACAAGAAGCGCGTGAAGTGCTCGGCATGCTGAGACAAAGCGGTGGCGCCACGGCAGTGCATGCCTGACACCCAGCCCTCGCACCAAGACCGGATTCGTATCGGCAACCTACCCAAGGAAAGTAACAATGAAGCTAGCTGACAACAAAGCCACCCTGTCGTTCAGTAACGGCAGCCCCAGCGTGGACCTGCCGGTCTATCAGGGCAGCATCGGCCCGGACGTCATCGACATCCGCAAGCTGTATGCACAGACGGGCATGTTCACCTATGACCCGGGCTTCCTGTCCACAGCAGCCACCCAGTCGGCCATCACCTACATCGATGGCGACAAGGGCGAGTTGCTGTACCGCGGCTACCCCATTGAGCAGTTGGCTGAGAACTGCGACTTCCTGGAAACCTGCCACCTGCTGCTGTACGGCGATCTGCCCAACGCAGCACAAAAGACCGACTTCACCAGCCGCGTGACCAACCACACCATGGTCAACGAGCAGATGCAGTTCTTCCTGCGTGGCTTCCGCCGCGACGCGCACCCCATGGCTGTGCTGACCGGTCTGGTGGGCGCCCTGTCGGCCTTCTACCACGACAGCACGGACATCAACAACCCGCAGCACCGTGAGATCGCCGCGATCCGCCTGATCGCCAAGATGCCCACGCTGGTTGCCATGGCCTACAAGTACGGCATGGGCCAGCCCTACATGTACCCACAGAACCACCTCTCGTACGCAGGCAACTTCCTGCGCATGATGTTCGGTACGCCCTGCGAAGAGTACAAGGTCAACCCCGTGCTGGAACGCGCACTGGACCGCATCTTCATCCTGCACGCTGACCACGAGCAGAACGCCTCGACCTCCACCGTGCGCCTGTGCGGCTCGTCGGGCACCAACCCGTTTGCGGCCATCGCCGCTGGTGTGGCCTGCCTGTGGGGCCCTGCCCACGGCGGCGCCAACGAAGCTGCCCTGAACATGCTGTACGACATCCAGGCCCAAGGCGGCGTGGAAAAGATCGGCGACTTCATCAAGCAGGTCAAGGACAAGAACTCCGGCGTCAAGCTGATGGGCTTTGGCCACCGCGTGTACAAGAACTACGACCCCCGCGCCAAGCTCATGCAAGAGACTTGCAATGAAGTGCTGGCCGAACTGGGCCTCGAAAACGACCCGCTGTTCAAGCTGGCCAAGGAACTGGAAAAGATCGCCCTGGAAGACGACTACTTCGTGCAGCGCAAGCTCTACCCGAACGTGGACTTCTACTCCGGCATCGTGCAGCGCGCCATCGGCATCCCCGTGAACCTGTTCACCGGCATCTTCAGCCTGGCCCGCACCGTGGGCTGGATCGCCCAGCTGAACGAAATGATCGGCGACCCCGAGTACAAGATCGGCCGCCCACGCCAGCTGTTCACCGGCTCCGTGCGCCGCGACGTGCCTCCCCTGGCCAACCGCTGATCGGTACGGCGCCCGCGCCGTCTGCTCCCCACCATCAAGCCCGCAGGCAGTGCCTGCGGGCTTTTTTCATGGCTCATCGGCATGGGTTTTATGAAAAACCTCTCAATACTCCCCCTGAGTAATAGGTCTTTTAATGTCCGTAGCGCAATCAGCATATGCGCTTGTCTTTTATACTGCCACCCAGTACACCCCAGTTAACGGTCAGCCGCCGCCTGCTCATGCCCCACACTGCCGAAGACAAACAACGTGCCATCACCCGGCTGCGCCGCATCAAAGGCCAGGCTGAGGCGCTGGAACGCGCGGTGGAGGCAGGCAGCGACTGCGCCCCCATCCTGCAGCAGCTGGCTGCCATGCGTGGCGCAGTGCACGGGCTGATGGCCGACCTGCTCGACAGCCATGTGCGCGAGACGCTGGCAGAAAAGCCGGCTCCCTCGCAGCAAGCCATTGACGAAACACTGGCCCTGCTTCGCTCGTACCTCAAATAAACCGCCCCACACCCCACCCGATTGACTGAAAGGACCACCCCATGAAATCCCGTGCCGCCGTAGCCTTCAAAGCTGGAGAACCCCTGCAGATCGTCGAGATCGACGTGGCACCGCCCAAGAAGGGCGAAGTGCTCATCCGCATCACCGACACCGGCGTCTGCCACACCGATGCGTTCACCCTGAGCGGTGAAGACCCCGAGGGCCTATTCCCCGTCGTGCTGGGCCACGAAGGTGCCGGCATCGTCGTGGAAGTTGGCGAAGGCGTGACCAGCCTGAAGCCCGGCGACCACGTGATCCCGCTGTACACCGCCGAATGTGGCGAGTGCCTGTTCTGCAAGAGCGGCAAGACCAACCTGTGCGTCGCGGTGCGTGCCACGCAGGGCAAGGGCGTGATGCCCGATGGCACCACCCGCTTCAGCTACAACGGCCAACCGATATACCACTACATGGGTTGCAGCACGTTCAGCGAATACACCGTGGTGGCCGAGGTGTCGCTCGCCAAGGTCAACCCCGACGCCAACCCCGAGCAGGTCTGCCTGCTAGGCTGCGGCGTGACCACGGGCCTGGGCGCCGTCAAGAACACCGCCAAGGTGCAAGAGGGCGACACCGTGGCCGTGTTTGGCCTGGGCGGCATTGGCCTGGCCGTGATCCAGGGCGCCAAGCTGGCCAAGGCCGGGCGCATCATCGCCATCGATACCAACCCCTCCAAGTTCGACCTGGCCCGCACCTTTGGCGCGACCGACTGCGTGAACCCCAAGGACCACGACAAGCCGATCCAGCAGGTCATCGTGGAGATGACGACCTGGGGCGTGGACCACAGCTTTGAGTGCATCGGCAACGTGAACGTGATGCGCGCCGCACTCGAATGCGCGCACCGGGGCTGGGGCCAGTCGGTCATCATCGGCGTAGCGGGCGCGGGGCAAGAGATCAGCACCCGCCCCTTCCAGCTCGTCACCGGCCGCAAGTGGCTGGGCACGGCGTTTGGCGGCGTCAAGGGCCGCAGCGAGCTGCCCGGCATGGTTGAAGACGCGATGGCAGGCAAGATCCAGCTCGCGCCGTTCGTCACGCACACCATGGGCCTGAAGGACATCAATGAGGCATTTGACCTTATGCACGAAGGCAAGTCCATCCGCTCGGTCGTCAAGTACGCCGCGTAACTCCGTAGGCCGCCAGCGCCCACGGCCCCTGACACTACAGGGCATTCTGGGTGCTGGCCCTGGCCGGCCATGACAAACGGCCTGGAGCCGAGTTTTCGGCCCACTACAAGCCCCGAATGCCTCAAGCGCTACAAGATATTGCCTGAGTAGCTATCAATTCAAGAGCAATCACCATGACCACTCCCCTGGACCTGCTCAGCCAGCATGCCTGCTTTGGCGGCGAGCAGCGCTTTTACCAGCACACATCCACCACCATCGGCCTGCCGATGAAGTTCTCAGTGTACCTGCCGCCCCAGGCCCAACAGGGCCCCGTGCCCGCCGTGCTGTACCTGGCCGGGCTGACCTGCACAGAAGAGACCTTTGCGATCAAGGCCGGCGCCCAGCGCCTGGCCGCCGAGCTGGGCCTGGCCCTGATCGCACCCGACACCAGCCCGCGCGGTGAGGCAGTGCAGTCCCTGCCCGGCGCCACGGCCAGCTGGGACTTTGGCGTGGGCGCAGGCTTTTACCTGGACGCCACGCAGAGCCCCTGGAACACCCACTGGCGCATGGAGAGCTACCTGCTGCAAGAGCTGCTGCCCCTGGTGGGCCAGCATCTGCCCATCGACCTGCAGCGCCTGGGCATCTTCGGCCACAGCATGGGCGGCCATGGGGCGCTCACGCTGGCCCTGCGCCACCCAGGCCGGTTCAAGACAGTGTCGGCCTTTGCGCCCATCTGCGCGCCCACCCAGTGCCCGTGGGGCGAAAAGGCCTTCACCGGCTACCTGGGCCCCGACCGCACCACCTGGCTGGAGCATGACGCCACGGTGCTGATGCAGCACCAGCCCATTGCGCCCTACCCGGCGGGCATCCTCGTCGACCAGGGGATGGACGACAAATTCCTGGCAGACCAGCTGCACCCCCACCTGTTCGAGGCTGCGTGCCAGGCCATCGGCCAGCCGCTGACGCTGCGCCGTCACGCGGGCTACGACCACGGCTACTACTTCGTGCAGAGCTTTGTCGGGGATCATTTGACGCACCACGCTGCGCGACTGTGATGCCAAGCCCCCGGATGACGGGGGAAAGATTGGATCACCCAGGCCCGTGGAAAGGTCTGGGAGGAAGGTCATGTGCTCCAAATTTAAAATATTTGATAAATATGCTTTTATTTATCATATTTTGAAATGATAATGTCCCCCAGGCTGCCGATTCGATCGCGGCCTGCCTGTAGAGGACAGCATGATTTCCACAGAAACAGCCCCATCGCCCCTCCCTTCTGCGGATGACGATCCAACGGGATCACAAGCCGCAGCGCCGCGACAACTGGCCGACTGGACAGCCGAGGAATGGCTGAAAGCCCAGCTATTTGACTCCACCCCGATGGGCCTGTGTGTCATGCAGCACGGGCGGCCTTTGTTCATCAATCGGCACATGGCTCGCACGCTGGGTGGCGATGACAGCGATTGCAACGCAGCCGCGCCGGACCTGGAGCAGCGCTGGCCTGACCTGTGGCCCCAGCTGCAGCACATCGGTGGCGAAACACGCGTGGTGCATTGCAAGCGGGCAGACGGCAGCCTGCTGGTGGGCAGGGCCTATACCCGGTCGCTCGACAAGCTGATGGGCGGCACGGAGGTGGTGACCCTGGTGGACGACACACGTCGTGAAGGCCCCGGTTTTTCAGCCACCTGGCGCGCACGCATGCTGGAACAGGCCGAAACCATCGGCCGCAGCGGCTCGGCTGAAATTGACATGGCCACGGGCAAGATGGTCGCCTCCAAAGGGCTGCACCAGCTTCTGGGCACACCTTTCAGTCCGCAGCCCCGGCGCGGCGCAAGCTTCCTGCGATGGGTACCCGCCGGGGAACGTGGCTACGTCGCTGCGATATGGCAAGGCGCCATCACCGACGAACCTTTCGAGTTCCAGCACCGACTGGTCGCACAGGACGGCACCCGCATGGAGGTGCTCCAGCGTGGCATGGTCGAGGCAGACGCCGCCGGACGCTTGCACGGGTACCTGATCGTGCAGGACATCACGGCCCAGCGTCAGGCGGAGCAACGCATTCAACAGCTGGCCCACCAGGATGAGGTCACTGGTCTGAGCAACCGAACCTTCTTGCTGGATCAGATCGATGCAGCGGTGAACAATGCACGGTGGGATCCTGGCACCTTCCTCGTTTTGTCGGTGCAGGTCGACAAGGTCGATCAGCTCAAGCAGGCCATGGGTTATGGCGCGGGAGACAGCATGGCGCGGGCCGTGGCCGAGCGGCTAACAGCCCTGGCCGAGCCGGGCGATGTCGTTGCGCGCATTGACGGTGGCGAGTTCGCCATCATGGTGTCGCCACAAAGCAGCCGCCTGGATGCAACGGGCCACATCCACGCCAGGGCCGTGGTGCAAGCACTGTCGCACGCCGAGCGGGTGGGCGCGTCTGAAATCGTGCCCAGCGCCTGTGTGGGCGTTGCCCGCTTTCCACAGGATGCCGAGACCGCTGGCGATCTGCTGGAGGCAGCGCAGATGGCGCGCATGCGCATCGATGCACAAGGTGAGCAAGTGGCGGTGTTCACACCAGAAACACGCGCGATGGCCTTGCGCCGTCTGGCCATCGAGTCAGGCTTGCGTCACGCAGCCGAACGCGGAGAGTTAACGCTCTCCTATCAGCTGCAGGCGGATCTGGGGAGCGGGGAAGTCATTGGCGCTCAGGCAATGCTCGAATGGACGAGTGCCGAACTGGGCCCGGTGCCGTTCAAGGAGTTCATGCCGGTGGCGCTGCAGTCGGGCCTGGTGGTGAGCCTTGGCGACTGGAAACGCAATGCATTGTGCGCCCAGTTGCAGTCCTGGGAGCAAACAAAGGTGAGGGTGCCCCGCATGAGCACGAGGATCAGCACGCTGGAGCTTCAGCAGCACGACGTGTTCGAAAAAATGCGGCACACCATGAAACACTACGGGCTTTCACCGCAAAGCCTGGGGGTGGAGATCAGCGAGCGTGCGCTGGTTGACGGCGGAGACGGTCTGGCCCCCACGCTGACGCAACTCAAGGCGCTGGGTGTCGAAATCACCCTGGGTGACTTCGGCGCGAACTTCACCAATCTGGCACTGCTTCGCAGCCTTCCCGTTGATGTGATCAAGGTCGACCGCTCTTGCGTACCCGATGTGACGGCAGCCGTGGGTGCGGTATCCCTCACACGGGCCATCATCAACATGGGCCATAGCCTGCAGATGCAGGTCATGGCCGAGGGTGTGGAAACCACAGGCCAACTCACATTGCTGATCGCCAGCGGATGTGACCGGATGCAAGGCCCGGTGCTGGCCTCGCCGGTAGATGGAGAAACGTTCATCCAGATGCTGTCGCAACGCAAGCGCCTGCCCGACAGCATGCTCTCCCGCCGTCGCGAACGCACGCTGCTGCTGGTGGATGACGAGCCCAGCATCGTTTCGTCGCTCAAACGCCTGTTCCGCCGCGACGGCTATCGCATCGTCACCGCAAGCGGCGGGGCTGAGGGACTACAGCGCATGACGGAGTATGAAGTTGACGTAGTTCTCTCGGACCAGCGCATGCCGGGCATGACAGGCGTCGAATTCCTGCGCCGCGCCAAGGACCTCTACCCTGACACAGTCCGGCTTGTGCTCTCGGGCTATACCGAACTCCAGTCCATTACCGATGCGGTCAACGAAGGCGCCATCTACCGCTTCTTGACCAAGCCCTGGGACGACGAGCGCCTGCTGGAGCATGTACGCGAGGCGTTTGCCCACAAGGAAATGGCTGACGAAAACAAGCGACTGGCGACCGAGGTGGTCACCGCAAGCGAGGCCCTCACGCGCGCCAATGAACGCCTGGAGCAGGTGCTGGGCAACCAACAGCGGCAGATTGATCTGGAGGCTGCACGCGCCAACACCGCACGCGATCTGCTCGACGCACTGCCTGTTGCACTGCTGGGGGTTGACTCCCACGGCACCATCGTGTTGACCAACCTCGAACTGCAGCGTGTGCTGGGTGCAGACACACCGATGCTGGGTGAATCAGCAGCCCAGGCGCTGGGGCGGGACTATGAGGCGCTGAGTGCAGCAGCCGGCATGTCTGGCGGCCAGCCCGCACGCATGGTCACGCTATCGCTACGCGGCCGCAGCTGGCAGGCGTGGGTGCGTGCGCTGGACCACGCCGCGTCACGCGGCCTGGTTCTGACACTCATCCATAACGTTTCCCAACAGGCGCAATCATGACTTCACCCACCGCCATTCCGCCACCCGAGCAAAATGCCAGTGCTGTCGTATGCGGTCCGCTGGAACAGCCCCGGCCCGCAGCCGGCCCGTCGGTCTCCCTCCCCCTTCCCGCCTCCACTGCTGCTGTTCGGCTCGGATACCTTTTCCGGCGGCTTTCTGCCGACGATGTGCCTCTGGAACTGCGGCGCGCGCTGTACCAATATCGCGGGGTGCCTCTATGAATGTTCTGCCCGTCGCATCGATGCCGCCCCCTCGCATCACGCTGGACCGACAGGCCCTGGCAGACGACATCCGCTCGCTGCCGTCCCTTCCCACAGTGGTTGTGCAGCTGCAAGCCCTCATGGCGCAGAACGACACATCGATAGACAGTTTTTCCAACACCCTGCAGCTTGACCAAGCCCTGTCGGTCAAGGTGCTGCAACTGGCCAATTCTCCGTTCTACGGTCTTTCCAATCGCATAGGCTCGGTGCGTGATGCCATCAACGTCCTGGGCTTGCGACAGCTAGGCACGTTGGTGCTGGCGGCAGCGCTCACGGTGCAATTCGAAAAACTGCATGGCAAGGCACTGCATATCGAGGCGTTCTGGCGTCACTCCATCGGGTGCGCCGTGGCAGCAAGGCAAATAGCCAGGCTGCACGGCATGAACGAGCCAGCGGCTTTCACAGCCGGTCTTCTGCACGACGTAGGTCGGCTCGTTGTGGATAGCCACTATCCCGAAGAGGCCGCCGTCATCATGGCATGGGCGGACTCACAGGACCTGCCGTATTTCGAGGCTGAACAGGCGCTCACCGGTATCCACCACGCAGAACTGGGACAGTGGGTGTGCCAGCACTGGCACTTTGCCCCCGAGATCACCGAGGCCATTGCAGGTCACCACCAGCCGGGCAGCGCGTCAAAGGCCATGTTGGCCGACGTGGTGCATGTGGCCGACGCTCTGGCGCACGCGCTGGACCTGGCAGAACTGGCGAGTGAAGCCGTGCCGGCCATCAACAGCAGCGTGTGGCAGCGACTCGCACTGACAGAGCAGCGCACAGCGGCACTACTGCGTGGCATTGAAGAAGAGTTTCAGCAACTGGAGTCCGTGCTTCGCCCCAGAAAGGAAACACCATGATTTCACCGATCCAAGACGGCAACGCGGCTGCGCAAACAGAGTTGCACGATGACAGCGGCCCCCTGAGCACCATCGTTCAGCCTACGGAGTTGACGCTTGCAGAGATGTCCGACGAACAAATCCGGGCGATCGTTGGCGAGTTGCTTCAAGCCAACAAGGAACTGAAGGTTCTGAACTCCAAACTCTCAGACGCCAGGAACAAGCTGATCCAGTCGGAAAAACTGGCGTCCATCGGGCAGCTTGCCGCAGGCGTGGCCCACGAGATCAACAACCCCATCGGTTTCATCTTCTCCAACTTCGGGACCCTGGAGCAATACCTGCAGGACCTGTTCCGAATGCTATCCGCCTACGAGGACACAGAGGCCAGCCTGCACGATTCCGAGGCTCTCACACAAGTGCGGCAATTGCGTGAAGACCTGGACATTGACTACCTCAAGGAAGATATTCCCAACCTGATGCGCGAATCGCGCGACGGCATCCAGCGCGTGCGCAAGATAGTGCAAGACCTCAAGGACTTCTCACGGGTGGACGCTCGCCAGGAGTGGGAGAGCGTCAACTTGCACCACGGCATCGACTCAACGCTGAACATCGTGAACAACGAGATCAAGTACAAGGCCGATGTGGTGAAGCTCTATGGCGACGTGCCAGACGTTCAGTGCCTGCCATCCGAACTGAACCAAGTGTTCATGAACCTGCTGGTCAATGCCGCCCACGCCATCACCAAGGAACGCGGAACGATCACCATCCGCACGGGAACATTTGGCGGCGACGCGTGGGTGGAAGTCTCCGATGACGGCGCGGGCATCGCCCCAGAAAATCTGCAAAGGATCTTCGACCCCTTCTTCACCACCAAACCGGTGGGCCAGGGTACGGGCCTCGGGCTTTCGTTGTCATACGGCATCGTGCAGAAGCACGGGGGCCGCCTCGAAGTGAGCAGCGAAATAGGCCACGGGACCACCTTCCGCGTCACCGTCCCGGTGCAGCGCAACGATACGGCGCAACCGCAGGCATGACCCAGCGGCCACCGACTCACCCACCGCGATGGAGCTTGACGCAAGATGACCCCGACGGACCTTTCCACCATGCTGCCCAGTCCTAACGGCAGCCTGGCCCCAGCACAAGGGCCAGACCCGTCACAACCCCCTCTGGACGCCTCCGAGCAGCCTTGGACAGTACTGTGCGTCGACGATGAGCCAGGCATTCTGTCTGCGCTCAAGCGCGTGTTGCGAGCCGAAGACTGCAAGGTCCTGCAAGCAACGGGCGGCACCGAAGCCTTGCAGCTGATGGAAACGCATGCAGTCGATGTGGTGGTGAGCGACATGCGCATGCCTGGCATGGACGGAGCTGCATTCCTGGGCCACGTGAGAGTGCGCTGGCCGGAAACTGCCCGCATTCTGCTGACCGGCTATGCCGACATGAACGCCACCATCGCGGCCATCAACGATGGGCAGATTTACCGGTACATCCACAAGCCCTGGGACGAAACCGAGCTACGCCTGACGGTGCGCCAGGCTGCGGAGCACCGGTTGCTACAGCGTGATCGGGCACGCCTGCAAGCCCTGACCGCAGCACAGAACGAAGAGCTGCGGGACCTCAATGCTGGGCTGGAGGACCGCGTCCAGGAACGAACAACCGAACTTCAGCATGCCAACGACCAACTGCGCCGCAACTACCTGACCAGCATCAAAATTTTCTCCAACCTCATGGAGCTCCGCAGTGGCTTGCTCGTTGGACACGGCAAGCGCACCGCCAGCCTGGCGCGCAAGGTCGCACAAATGATGGGGCTCACGGACAGCGCCCTGCAAGATGTGTTCGTAGCAGGACTGCTACACGACATGGGACTCATGGCACTGCCCGACAGCATCCTGAATAAGCCGGTTGGCCGGCTCACTGCCGAGGAGATGATCAGCTACCAGCGCCATCCGGTGCTTGGCGCCCAGGCGTTCATGGCGCTGGATGAACACCAACCCGTAGCGGCCATCATCCGCTCTCACCATGAGCGCTGGGACGGCAGCGGCTTTCCGGACCGGTTGGAGGGCGCGCAGATTCCGATAGGCGCCCGGATTCTGGCCGTCGTTGACACCTTTGACGATCTCACGCACGGGCACCTGACAGGTACGCCGCTGACCGACACCGAAGCACGAACCCTCCTGCAAAGAGGTCGTGCCACGCAGTTTGATGCCGAAGTGATCGATCTGTTTTTGCACATCATGCAAAAAGAGCCCCCCCGCCCTCCAGAGCGACTTCTCTCGTTGGCTGCGGCCCAGTTAGAGCCGGGCATGGCACTGGGCAAGGACCTTTTTTCCCAGGAAGGCGTCCTGCTGCTGTCGGCAGGGCATGTGCTGACGGCTGAATTGATCGGACGCATCAAGCGCTATGCAAAGGTCGAAGGCCTGGCACTCAAGCTGGACATACGCCCCGACGCTCCAACGTAGGCGGTATCCGCCCCGGGATGAAGCCGTGATGATTTCACCGCGAACATAGCGTCCTGCCTCTGAGAACCTGTTTACGATCTCCCAGGGGTCGCGCAGCCGTCTTTGCGGGATGGTGTGCAAGGCGCGGGGTGCAGCCAACAGCCAGACTATTGGCAAGCGCCGCAACGCCGCAGACCGCCCGCAAAGACCGCTGCCCGAAGGGTTGGAGCGCAGCCCCCTGCGAGATCGTAAACAGGCTCTCAGGCTTTGCGCCCTGGCGACCTTCAGAGACGCCAACACAGGGCATGTGAACCGGCACAAACCGCTTTGATCTGTCCACTATCACGGGGGCAACCAGGTCGGGAGCGTTGCGAAGACAGCTCACAGGGACTCTGATCCCCATCGGTCCGTAGGTATTGCCCCCCGCATTAACGCACTCTTAAGCCTCCACGGGCAAACTACACCCCATGTATCCGTCTCTACGGCAATATCTGCCTTTTTACTCGGCTCCGCTTGCGAAGCCACCCGCCACGCCCTCCGCTCCCCGCCCACTGCACCCCGCCTGGGTAGTGGTGCTGGTCAGCACCTGGCTGGCCACGGCCTGCAACGTGCCGCTGTGGCAAGAGGTGGCCCAGCTTCCCGGCCAGGGCAGCCTGCGCGGCTGGGGTTTTGCGCTGGCGTTTGCACTCATCGTCGCGGCGGGCAACGCGGCGCTGCTGAGCCTGCTGGCCTGGCGCTGGACGCTCAAGCCCGCAGTGCTGGTGCTGGTGCTGATGGCCGCGTTCGGTGCGTACTTCATGCTCGCCTACGGCATCGCCATCGACGCCAGCATGCTGGTCAACGTGATGCAGACCGACGTGAAGGAAGCCGGCGACCTGCTCAACCTGCGCATGCTGGGCACCGTGCTCATCCTGGCGGTGCCGCCGCTGCTGTGGCTGTACCGCCGCCCCGTGCAGCGCCTGACCGCGCTGCGCCACCTGGCGCACAACGGGCTGCTGCTGGCGGGATCCATTGCGGTCATCGTGGTGTGCCTGCTGCTGGTGTTCCAGGACTTTGCGTCCACCATGCGCAACCACACCAAGCTGCGCTACCTGATCAACCCCCTCAACAGCGTGTACGCGCTGGGCAACATCGCCACCAAGCCCCTGCGCATGGACACCAGCAAGATCCTGCCGCTGGGCCGTGACGCCCAGCTGGGCGCCAGCTATGCCGGCCAGGCCAAGCCCCCGCTGCTGGTGCTGGTGCTGGGCGAGACGGGCCGCAGCGGCAACTTTGGCCTCAACGGCTATGCGCGCGACACCACCCCCCGCCTCTCGGCCCGCAAGGACCTGGTGAGCGCTCGCAACGCCTGGTCCTGCGGCACCAGCACCGCCGCGTCGGTGCCCTGCATGTATTCGCACCTGGGCCGCACGGGCTACGAGGGCCGCTCGGCCAACTACGAAAGCCTGATCGACGTGCTGCACCATGCAGGCCTCGCGGTGCTGTGGGTGGACAACCAGTCAGGCTGCAAGGGCGTGTGCGACCGCGTCGGCGAGACCATCACCAGCACCCAGAAAGACCCCGTGCTGTGTGCTGGCGGCGAATGCCTGGACCGCGTGATGCTCAAGGACCTGGGCGCCCAGATCGCCGCCCTGCCCGCCGAGCAGCGCCAGCGTGGCACCGTGGTGGTGATGCACCAGATGGGCAGCCACGGCCCCGCGTACTACAAGCGCTCCGCGCCCGAGAACAAGAAGTTTGGCCCCGAGTGCACCTCCACCTCGCTGCAGGAATGCCAGCGCGAGCAGGTGGTCAACGCCTACGACAACAGCATCGTCGAGACGGACCATTTCCTCGATTCAGTGCTCCAGTGGCTGGGAGCGCAAGAGAAACATGCCCAGACAGCTATGATTTACGTAGCAGACCATGGCGAGTCGCTGGGTGAGAACAACATCTACCTGCACGGCCTGCCCTACTCCATTGCGCCCGACGTGCAAAAACACGTGCCCTGGATCACCTGGCTGTCACCCGCCATGCAGGCCCGCACCCACCTGGCCACCGGCTGCCTGCAGCAAGACCTGGGCGAGCGACGCATTACGCACGACCACTACTTCCACTCGGTACTGGGCCTGATGGATGTGAAGACCGAGGCGTACAACACCGAGCTGGACATGTTTGCCGCGTGCCGCAAGCCCGCCGCGGCGGGCTGAGGCGGACCGAGGCGGGGCCAGGCGGACGGCCCCGGCAGCCCTGTGCCACAAAGGTGTGGCGCAGGGCGCAGCCAGCTCAGCTCCCTTGGGGCAACAACAGAATCTTGCCGATGCTGGCGCCAGACTCCATGCGCCGATGGGCCTGTGCAGCATCGGCCAGTGCAAACGTGCTGTCGATCACCGGCCGGATCACTCCAGCGGCCAAGGCTGGCAGCCACTGCTGGGCAAACCGCTGCACCATGGCCTGCTTGACCTCGGGCGGGCGGGACTTCATCACGGTGCCAAAAATCTGCAGGTGTCGGTACAGCAGCACATCCATGGGCAGCTCCGCACCCTGCGCACCGCCCAGCAGCCCCACCGACACCAGGCGTCCGCCGTCGGCCAGAGACCGCACGTTGCGCTGCAGGTACGGAGCCCCGATGAAGTCGATCACCACATCCACGCCCCGGCCCTGCGTGGCCTGGTCCACCACCGCCTGAAAGTCTTCGCTGCGGTAGTCGATGAACACATCGGCCCCGCAACCCAGCACGGCGCCGCGCTTGTCGCCCCCCGCCGTGGCAAACACGCGCGCACCCGCCGCATGGGCCAGCTGCACGGCGGCTGATCCCACGCCGCCCGCCGCTGCATGGATCAGTACCGACTCGCCAGCGTGCAGGCGAGCCAGGTGGAAAAGCGCCTCGTGCGCGGTCACGAACACCTCGGCCACGGCGCCTGCGGCCACCAGGTCGATGTCATCCGGCACCTGCATGGCCATGCGGTGGTCGATGCGCGACAGCTCGGCGTAGGCACCGCCGCCCACGATGCCCATCACGCGGTCGCCCACGGCAAAGCCTTGCAACTCGGGCCCCATGGCGACCACCGTGCCCGCAATCTCCAGCCCCATGGTGTCGGCATCGCCAAAGTAGGCGCGGCCGTAGGCCCCCTTGCGGTGCGACAGGTCGGCACGGTTGACGCCAATGGAGGCGTTGCGGACCAGCAGGTCGTGCGGACGCACCTCGGGGGTAGGCATCTCGCGCGCCACCAGCACTTCGGGCCCGCCGAAGTCATCGAACACGATGGCTTGCATGGTGCGTTGGGTGGTTGCGGGCGGTTCATTCACAGGCGTGGACATGGGTGTTGCTCCTCAAGCATGGCTTTCAATGCCTCTGAGGATAGGGCGCATCGCAGTGTTTTAAACGCAGCAATTTCGCTCCATGGCGATGTAAATTTGCATCACACTTGGTTCTCCCCCGCCCCCTCTCGACCACCATGAACTGGGACGACACCCGCATTTTTCTTGCTCTGACGAGAGCCCCCTCCTTGCGCGCCGCCGCGCGCAGCCTGGGCGTGGACCAGGCCACCGTCGGGCGGCGGCTGAACGCGCTGGAGGCAGAGCTGGGCGCCAAGCTGTTTCTGCGTGCCAAGGACGGCTACCTGCTCACCGCCGCAGGCGAGACGGCGCTGGGCGCCGCCCGCCGCATGGAAAGCGCGGCCCTGGACCTGCGCACCCGCATCGAGGGCCAGGACACCAGCCCCGGCGGCCTGGTGCGCGTGACCAGCACCGACTCGATCGCCATCGACCTGCTCATGCCCGCCATTGAGCGCCTGCAACAGCACTGGCCCCACATTCGCGTGGACCTGGAGGTGTCCACCCAGTTGCTCAGCCTCAGCCGCCGCCAGGTGGACATCGCTTTCCGCAACGTCCGGCCCGAGACGCCCGACCTCGTGGTGCGCCGCGTGGTGTCGTGGCCTGTGGGCCTGTTCGCCAGTGCGGGCTACATCGAGCGCTTTGGCGTGCCCGTGCCCGATGACGAACTGCGCGGCCACCACCTGGTGGCCTACGCACCCTACCTGGAGCAAAGCCCGGTTCTGACCATGGCGGGAGTGCCCGCCCGCCAGGGCAAGATCGCGCTGGCCGTGCGCTCGAGCCTGCTGGTGCGCAAGGGCGTGGCGGCGGGCATTGGCCTGGGTGAAATGCCGGTGTGGATGGGTGAGCGCGAGGGCCTGGTGCGCATCTGGCCCGAACGCCGTCGGGCGACCGACTACGAAGTCTGGCAGGTCATGCACCCCGACCTGCAGCGCACGGCACGGGTGCGCGCCACGGCAGAGTTTTTGTCCGAGGCATTCCAAGTCCAGTAGGCGCCACCAGCCCATGGTGTCCTACCCAACGGGCCGAGCCACCTGGCTGCACCACCTGGCCGAAGCACCTCATGCACCATACTCTGACGCAGACCTATCCACCCTTGCGCACCACCATGCCACACACCATCCACCACCGGGAACTGGACGCGAAAGGCGCGTTCTACATCGAACACAACGGCCAGCGCCTGGCCGAAATGACCTACAGCCGCACCAACGCCACAATGGTCATCGTGGACCACACCGAAGTGGACACTTCGCTCAGCGGCCAGGGCGTAGGGCGCGCGCTGCTCAGCGCGCTGGTGCAATGGGCCAGGACCACAAACACCAAGGTGGTCCCGCTGTGCCCGTTTGCCAAGGCGCAGTTCGACAAGGACGGGTCTTTGCGGGACGTACTGGTGTAAACAGGCCCGCTGACAGCGGTGCCCGCCAGGGGCGATCAGTTTCTGGCGATGGCAAAGAACGCTATTCGCCATGGATGGCCAGCACAAACCGCGGGTATTGGTGGTGGAGTTGCTCCTACCGGGACAGCCCAAGCCGCTGAAGACACCAAGCGCCTTCAGGTAGAAAATCCCGTCATGAATCAAAGCGTCATTTACGCCCTGGGCGCAGCGGTGCTCTTCGGCGCCAGCACCCCATTTGCCAAGCTGCTGACGGGCGACCTGCCACCGGTGCTGCTGGCAGGCCTTCTGTATCTGGGCAGCGGCCTGGGACTGGCCCTGGTGCGTGTGGTCCGCGATAGCGGGCTCAAGCCCTCTGGCATTCCCTTGAATGAATGGCCCTGGCTCCTGGGCGCCGTGCTGTTTGGAGGCGTGATGGGGCCTGTGGCGCTGATGCTGGGACTGCACTCCACCAGCGGCGCCACGGCTTCGCTGCTGTTGAATCTGGAAGCGGTGCTGACCGCAGTCATTGCCTGGTGGGTGTTCAAAGAAAACGCCGACCGGCGCATCGTGGGGGGCATGCTTGCCATCGTGGCGGGAGGCATTGCCCTGGGCTGGCAGACCGGCTCTCCGTGGCAACCCGGCGGCACGGGCTCCTGGCTGGTGGGCTTGGCCTGCTTGTGCTGGGCCATCGACAACAACCTCACACGCAAGGTTTCTGCCTCCGACGCGCTCTTTGTTGCCAGCATCAAGGGCCTGATCGCGGGGTCGGTCAACACCACGCTGGCCATCAGCATGGGCGCCGCCTGGCCTTCGTGGGCCACACTGTCTGCAACGATGGCTGTCGGCCTTTTGGGGTACGGCCTGAGCCTTGTGCTGTTTGTGCTGGCGTTGCGCGGGCTCGGCACAGCCCGCACGGGAGCCTACTTCTCCACCGCGCCCTTCATCGGGGTGGTTGTGTCCTTGTTGGTGTTCTCGGAACCAACGTCATGGGTGTTTTGGATGGCCGCTGCGCTGATGGGCCTGGGGGTGTGGTTGCACCTCACGGAACACCACAGCCACGAGCACCAACACGAAGCGCTGGAACACGAGCACGAACACGAACATGACGAGCACCACCAGCACGCGCATGGCGTAGAGCATCGCGGCAGCGGCAAACACAGCCACCGACACACGCACCTGCCACTGAAGCACGCGCACCCGCACTACCCGGACATCCACCATCGGCATGTGCATTGAGACCGAACACCCGCTTGTGGCGGGGCCGTCCCTTTGCAGGCAGCACGGCATTCGGCGTTAAGCGCCCTCCCCCACAGTCATCACCAAGGCCCCCGCCGTCGGCAAGCCTGCAGGGTGCGCGATCACCGCAGTGCCATCCAGCCCTCCACCTCTCCCACCAAATGCGCCCGGAACACCTCGGCAATCGGTGAAAGCTGCTTGCCCTTGGGCCAGACCAGGTGCCACTGCGACTGGATGGGAAAGCCCTGCACCTTGAGCACGGCAAGCCCCTCGTGGTGCGGCCCCAGGGCGTGGTGGGAGACGATGGAAACGCCCAGCTGGCCCTCCACCGACTCCTTGATCGCTTCGTTGCTACCCAGCTCCAGCACGGCGCTGGGCGCAAAGCCCAGCTGGCGCAGGTGGGCGTCGGTGGCCATGCGAGTGCCTGAACCTTTTTCGCGCAGGATGAAACGCTCGGTCTGCAATTGCGCGAGCTTGACGCGCTTTTTGGCGGCCAGGGGGTGACCTGCGGGAGCGATCACAACCAGCGGGTTGGGCATGAGGATCTGGTCCTCCAGCGGCAAATCCGCAGGCGGCATGGACATGACATAGAGGTCGTCCAGGTTGCTGCGCAGGCGGGTGATGACGTGGTCGCGGTTGAGCACCTCCAGCGAGATATCGATCTGCGGGTGCAGCTTGCAGAAGCTGCCCAGCAGGCGGGGCACAAAGTATTTGGCAGTGCTGACTACGGCCACCTTGAGGCGCCCGCTGGTGAGGCCCTTGGCGCCCGAAACACGCTGTTCGAACGCGTCCCACTCGCCCGCAATGGCGCGCGCAGTGCGGGCCAGGGCGTGCCCTGCCTCGGTGAGGTGCACACGGCGCGAGATGACTTCGTACAGCGGCAGGCCCACGGCCTGGGTCACCTCGCGCAGCTGCATGGACGCGGTGGGTTGGGTGACGTGCATGACCTTGGCGGCGGCACTGACGCTACCCGTCTCGGCCAGCGCCACGAACAGGCGCATCTGGCGAAAGGTGATGTTCATAGATTTTTATCTATAGATAACTGTGTTCGAATCGATTTTACTTTGCAGCCACACCTCCCTAGCATCAGCCCCCAACAAGGAGTTGAATGATGCAAAGCTTGCTGGACCCTGCGATTTTGTTTTTTGCCCTGGGGGTGTTTGCGGGCCTGGTCCGATCCAATCTGGAGATGCCGGCGGCGATCTCGAAGTTCTTGTCCATCTACCTGCTGATGGCGCTGGGCCTCAAGGGCGGGTTTGCCTTGGCGGCTTCAGGCCTGACACCCAGTGTGGCCAGCAGTCTGGGGCTGGCGGTGCTCCTGGCCGTGGTGGTGCCGCTGGTGGGCTATGCGCTGCTACGGCGGGTGCTGTCGGGCTTTAACGCAGCGGCGGTCGCAGCCACCTACGGGTCGGTCAGCGCGGTGACCTTTGTGACGGCCACACAGTACCTGGAGTCACAGCACATTGCCTACGGCGGCTACATGGCGGCAGCCATGGCGCTGATGGAGTCGCCCGCCATCATCCTGGCGGTGATGCTGGCCAATGCGATGCGGCAGCGGCAGTCGGTGGCAGTCACCACATCAAGCACCCTCCTGCGCGTGCAACCCGTGGTGGCCATGGCGTCGGCAGGTGGGCCCTCACTGGATGGAGGCAGCACAGGCGGCGCACCTGGCAAGCCAGGGCCCCACCTGTCGGTGGGCAAGATCCTGCACGAGTCGTTCACCGACGGCACCCAGTTGCTGCTGCTGGGCGCCATGGTGATCGGCATGGTGACTGGCGATGCCGGCAAGGCGGCGATGCAACCGTTCTCGGGCGATCTGTTCAAGGGCATGCTGTGCCTGTTCTTGCTGGACATGGGCCTGTCCACCGCGCGCAACCTGCCTGCAGTGCGCAAGCAATCGCCGTGGCTGCTGGCCTATGCGGTGCTGGGGCCGCTGACGCATGCCAGCCTGGCCCTGGCGCTGGCCTGGCTGCTGCAGGTGCCCACGGGGGATGCAGTGCTGCTCATGGTGCTGGCTGCCAGCGCGTCGTACATCGCGGTGCCTGCTGTAGTGCGCTATGCCATCCCCGAAGCCGACCCGTCGCTGTACGTTAGCCTCTCGCTGGGGGTGACGTTTCCGTTGAACATCCTGGTGGGCATTCCGCTGTACACGCAGGTGGTGCAGCGGGTGTGGGGGGGCTGACGAGGCAACGCACTACGGGTAGGGGCGCTCGGTGCGCGGTGCGCGGTGCACGGTGCACGGGTACGGGAACGGGAACGGGAACGGGAACGGGATCTAGAAGAGGCTGCCCTGCCCTTTCAGCAGCCCCGGCCTGAACTGCCCAAGGTCCAGCCCCTCGCGCTCCCGGTTGAGCCCCAGGCGGCGGCAGGTGTTGGCAAAGCGCTGGCGCAGCAAATCTGCCCAGAGCCCGCTGCCCTTCATGCGGGTGGCGAAGTCGCTGTCATAGGTCTTGCCTGCCGCGCGCTGGGCCCCGGTCAGGTGGTGCAGGTCTTGCACCCGGGCCATGACGCGTGACGCGCGCTGCGGGTAGTGCACGGCGAGCCACTCTCGAAACAACGCATCCAGCTCCCACGGCAGGCGCAGCACGGTGTAGAACGCGGTGCGCGCACCGGCGTCGCGTGCGGCCTCCAGCACGTGCTCCATATCTTCGGTGATGAACGGGATCTGGGGCGCCACGCTCACGCCCACAGGCACGCCGGCGTCGGCCAATGCGCGGATGGTCCGCAGCCGCCGGTGGGGTGCTGCAGCGCGCGGCTCCATGCGGCGGGCCAACACTGCATCAAGCGTAGTGATCGTGACGTATACAGCCGCCAGACGCTGCTCCGCCAGCGGAGTGAGCAGGTCGAGGTCGCGCTCCACGCCACTGGATTTGGTGATCAGCGAAAACGGGTGGCGAGCCTCCCGCATCACCTCGATCACGCTGCGCGTGAGTTTCAGGTCGCGCTCTACGGGTTGGTAGCAGTCGGTGGCGGAGCCGATGTTGAGCAAGCGCGGCACGTAACGCGGCTGCGCAAGCTCTTGACGCAAAACCTGCGCAATATTGTGCTTGGCCACGATCTGCGTCTCAAAGTCGAGCCCGGGCGAAAAATTGAGGTAGCTGTGCGTGGGCCGCGCATAGCAGTAGATGCAGCCGTGCTCGCAACCCCGGTAGGGGTTGACCGAGAGTTCAAAAAAGATGTCTGGCGAGTCGTTAGCACACAGGGCGCTGTGCGCCGTCTCAAAATGCACGCGGGTGGCGGGCGAGGGGCTGACGCAGGCGCCTTCGTCGTTCTCGCCCCATCCATCGCCCTCTCCAGCACCCATGACGTTCGGGCCGTCATCCCACGCCGTCCCCGTGCCGCCATGCCCCAGGCCCTCTGCCCTGCCAAGGCGCTGCGGGTGACTCCACCCATCATCCGCACGTTCGCGCTGGTCTTTGGCAAACCGGTGCGCCATGGCCGTGGCGGCACCGCGCCCACGGATGGCCTGCAGCGGGACGCGGATATCCTGCGGCTGTACGGGCAAATCATCGTCGGGGGCGGGAGGTGGGCTCATGGCGAGCAGGAGATGGAGTGGGATGTGCAGTAAAACTGTTTATTTATACAGTATTTATCCACCGCCGACAAACCGTCCCTCCTACCAAGCCCCAACTCGGTGCAAAACATTGCACCAACTCTTGGCGCGCTTCTTGCTTCATCTTGGTGCAAATCTGTGGCGTCTCATGAAAACGCACCAGAGTCGATCAATCACTATCGCGAGGACGTTATGGAAGCACTCAAACAGGGCACAGATGCCTTGTTCATCTTGCTCGGGGCGATCATGGTGTTGGCCATGCACGCCGGGTTTGCGTTTTTAGAGCTAGGCACAGTCCGCAAAAAGAACCAGGTAAATGCACTGGTCAAGATCCTGGTGGACTTCTCGGTGTCCACCGTGGTGTATTTTGTGGTCGGTTACACCGTGGCCTACGGCACGCATTTCTTCATCGGGGCTGAGTCGCTGGTGCAACAAAGCGGCTATGCGCTGGTCAAGTTCTTCTTCTTGCTCACGTTCGCGGCAGCCATTCCGGCCATTGTGTCGGGCGGCATTGCGGAGCGCGCCAAGTTTTGGCCGCAACTGATCGCAACGGCAGTCATTGTGGGCTTTGTGTACCCGTTTTTTGAGGGTATTGCCTGGAACCAGCATTTTGGCGTGCAGGCCTGGATCAAGGCGCTGACGGGCGAAGAGTTCCACGACTTTGCGGGTTCGGTGGTGGTGCATGCCATGGGTGGCTGGATTGCGTTGCCGGCCGTGGTACTGCTGGGCTCGCGCGCCAACCGCTACCGGAAGGACGGTGCAATCTCGGCCCACCCCCCGTCGAACATCCCGTTTCTGGCGCTGGGCGCCTGGGTGCTGGTGGTGGGCTGGTTCGGCTTCAATGTGATGAGCGCGCAGACCGTGGACAAGCTCTCGGGCCTGGTCGCTGTGAACTCGCTGATGGCCATGGTGGGCGGCACGCTGGCCGCCCTGGTGCTGGGCAAGAACGACCCAGGCTTTGTTCACAACGGCCCGCTGGCGGGCCTGGTGGCGGTGTGTGCGGGATCGGACCTCATGCACCCAATGGGTGCGCTGGTGGTGGGCGCAGTGGCCGGAACCATCTTTGTGCTGATGTTCACCCTGACGCAGAACAAATGGAAGATCGACGATGTGCTGGGCGTGTGGCCGCTGCACGGGCTGTGCGGCACCTGGGGCGGCCTGGCTGCGGGCATCTTTGGCAGCAAGGCACTGGGGGGGCTGGGCGGGGTCAGCCTGTCGGCCCAGCTCATCGGCACAGGCCTGGGCGTGGTGTGGGCCCTGGTGGGGGGTGTGGTGGTGTACGGCATCCTCAAGCAGACGGTGGGCATCCGGCTGACACAGGAAGAAGAGTTTGACGGTGCTGACCTGAGCATTCACAAGATCAGTGCCACGCCTGACCGCGAAGTGAGCTGGTAGCCAGCCAAACCGGCGATGGCCTGGGCCCAGGACCGGGCCTAGGCCATCGCCTTGGCGCGCTGTCCGACATCGCATTGGCTGGAGCGCGGCTATACCTTAGCCCTGCGCCCCAACGGCTCCACGGTCACAATCGCGCCATGCTTTCTTTGCCCTCCCCGCTTCCCACCCTGCCCCAGCGGGCCAGCCCCGGCTGGCTGGGCATGGCACTGGTGGTGATTGCCATGGCCCTTGCAGGCTGCGCGGGCCTGCCCAAGGATGTGGACCGCCCGGTGTCGGCAGCCTGGGCGGCCCCTGGCGATACCCCCCTGGGCCAGCTGGTGGCAGCACGCAGGGCCGCCGATGGGGCGCGGCACGCTTCGGGGTTTGCTCTGCTCAGTGGCCCGCAAGCCGCCTACAGCAGCCGACTGGCACTGGTGGATGCCGCCCAGAAAACCCTGGACCTGCAGTACTACGCAATCCACGCAGACGCCAGCAGCGAACGCCTGCTGCTCAGCGTAGTGACAGCAGCCCAGCGCGGCGTGCGCGTGCGCGTGCTGCTGGACGACTTCCACAGCACCGGGCGTGATGCGCAGGTGATGAGGCTGGCGTTTGTGCCCAACATCGAAATGCGCATGTTCAACCCCCTCACGGGCGCAAGGGGGTCGCCCATCGGCCGCATGCTGGGCCTGCTGGGCGACTTCTCGCGCGTGCAGCAGCGCATGCACAACAAGCTTTTCATTGCCGACAACGCCATGGCCGTGACGGGGGGCCGCAACCTGGGCGACGCCTATTTCGGCAATGCCGACTCGGGCAACTTTGTGGACCTGGACGTGCTGGCTGCAGGTCCCATCGTGCGGGACCTGTCGCGCAGCTTTGACAACTACTGGAACAACGAGCGCGCCTACCCCGTGCAGTCGCTCATCACCCAAAGCGAGCTTGACCACCTGCGCGACAGCATCCGCGCGGCAGACGCGGGGCGGCGAAGCCGCGTTGTCGGCCAGGGCGGCACCACGGCCCCCGACCGCCTGCCGCCCGACATGGGGCCAGGCACTACCGCAGCGCAGCGCGCACGGATCTGGAACTACGAGCCCATGGACCTGGAGCGCACCCCGTTCGTCTGGGCTGCAGCGGCGGTGCTGGTGGACCAGCCTGCCAAGATCCCGGCCGACAGCGCTGGCGCAGGCAACGGGGCCGCGCCGGCCTTGGCACCTCCGTCGCCTGGTCCAGGCACCGGCGCCGCTGCAGGGGCGAGCAGTGGCCCAAAGGCCGCTGCCGCAGCCTTGGTATCGGGCTCCCGCACGGTACCAGCGGCCGACAGCGCCGCTGGCGCCCTACCCCGCGTGCTGCCGGTGGCTGACAGCACCGCCACAGCCGCCAACGGCGCACCACCAGACAGCCCCCGCGCAAGCCCCGAAGCCAGCGAGGCCCAAACCGACACCGTGGTGGACGGGCTGCTGCAGCTGATGGGCCAGGCGCGGCGCGACCTGCTCATCATTTCGCCCTACTTTGTGCCGGGGCCGGATATGGAGGCCGCCTTTGCCGCAGCACGGGCTCGCGGCGTGCGGGTGCGGGTGCTGACCAACTCGCTGGCCTCCAACGACGCGCCCATTGCCCATGCGGGCTACGCGCGCCACCGGCCGCTGCTGCTCGGCATGGGAGTGGAGTTGTACGAGATGCACAGCGAACTGCCGGGTGTGCTGCGCGGCGCCTTGGGAGCATCGGGCAGCATGGGCGGCAGCGCGGGTGCCATGGGTTCACAAGGCAGCTCGCGCGCCATGCTGCATTCCAAGCTGCTGATCGTGGACGGCCGCCTGCTGGCGGTGGGGTCGATGAACCTGGACATGCGCTCTCAGCGGCAGAACACCGAGGTGGCGCTGCTGATTCGCAGTACCGAACTGTCGCGCCGCGCCACCGCACAGATTGAGACAGCGCTGAAAGAAGCCGCCTGGCAGGTGCAGGCCACTGATCAGGGCTTGCGCTGGCGCGCCCCCGAGGGCAGCGGGCTGCCCGATGCCACCACCGAGCCCGATGCCAGCGCCCCGCTGCGGCTGATGCTGCAGCTGCTGGGGCCCCTGGCGCCCGACCACTTGCTGTAGCGGTGGCCTAAGCGCCTTTGGCGCAATGGGCTTGCGCCTGCAAGTCCGCCACCCAAACGGTGATCGCCCGCTGGTCCGTCATGGTACGCACATGCTGGTACGCCACTTCGGCCTCGGCAAACCGGCGGCGCAGCAGGTTGAGCCATTGCTTGAGGCGACCCGCGCGCTGGCGCGGCTCCAGGTCGTTGCACACCAGCTGCCAGAACGCGGCCAGGTGTGGCACGAGATCGGCCCACACCACAGTGTCCGTATCAGGCTGCCCTGCATCGGCAGCACGAATGGCGCGCGCAAGGCCGGGGTCCGCGACAATGCCTCGCCCCAGCATCAGCGCGTCGCAGCCCGACACTTCCCGGCAGCGCTGCGCGTCGGCCACTGTCCAGATCTCGCCATTGGCCACCACCGGGATGGAGACCGCCGCGCGGATGGTGGGGATGTGCTCCCAGTAAGCGGGGGGGCGGTAGCCGTCGGCCTTGGTGCGTGCGTGCACCACCAGCTCGACAGCGCCCCCTGCCTGCATGGCCTGGGCGCATTCGCGCATCAGGTGGGTGTCGTTGAACCCCAGGCGCATCTTGGCCGATACCGGCAGGTGCGCTGGCACGGCGCGGCGTACCGCTGCCACCACCGTAGCAATGCGCTCGGGCTCTTGCAGCAGGGCCGCGCCGCCGCCGTGGCGGTTGACCACCTTGGCCGGGCAACCGAAGTTCAGATCAATCCCCTCGGGGCCCAGCGCAGCCAGGCGTGCAGCGTTCTCGGCCATGCTGACCGGGTCGGACCCCAGCAACTGCGCCCGCACGGGCACACCGGCCAAGGTACGGCTGCCATTGCGCAGCTCGGGCACGTATCGCAGAAACACCTTGTCGGGCAACAGGGTGCCGGTGATGCGGATGAACTCGGACACGCAGCGGTCCACCCCGCCCACGCGGGTCAGCACATCGCGCAACACAAAATCCAGAAGCCCCTCCATCGGGGCGAGCAGCAAGGTCATCTCAGGGGGGCCGGCTCAATGAGCCCGCTCCGAAAAATGGGCTTGCACAGGCACTCAGCAGCAAAAATAAAACAAAAACAGCTCCAAGCGCTAGTGCAATATTCGCCAGCAGCTATCAAACAAGGAGCAATGAAACGGATACCTGGCGCCTGGGGCAGCGCCGGCAAGCCCTCGATTGTGCGGCAAGGGGTCATCACGGCGTCACGCCCGACTGGTGCAATGCCCGCCTCAGACTGCCACGGAGATACCCCATGCTGCTGCAAAAAACCGACAAAGCCCGCCTGGAACTCTCGCCCGGTGTGCGCACCCTGAGCCTGCGCGAACGCTCCCTGCTCCTGCTGGCAGACGGCAAACCGCTGTCAGACCTGCAGGCCATGTACAACGGCATTGGCGCGCAGATTGTCGAGAACCTGATGCGCCAGGGCTACCTGACCGGGCCGGCAGACCTGCCACCCACGCCAGAACCCGCCGCGCCCTCCATCGAACGCCCGGCACCCGGCGAATCCCTGCGGTCGCTGGCCGGTGCGCGCATGTACCTGTTTGACACCTGCGAGCGCCTGTTTGCGCGCCGCGACCCCGTGCTGGCTCAGCATTTCCGCGAGGCGCTGCGCGCTGCCAAGGACCGTACGAGCATGCTGGACGTGGGCGAAGCCATGTTTGAAGAAGTGGCACTCGCTGCAGGTGCCGAGCGTGCTGCCAGCCTGCGCGAGCGGCTGGACCAGCTGCTGCCCGCTAGCCCGACTACTGAAGCCTTTGTCGTTACACAGCCTGCACTGCTGGGTTGAGCAGTTCGACGCAGGTTCAGGCAGCAGCAAGCCGCCACAGGGAGGTGACCTCTGCGGCGCGCGCGGCGTGCAGTGCGTCCTGTCCATCGGCAGCCTTGGCATGCACCGGCTTCACATCGTGGCGACCGCGCACCTCGAGGCCCGCTTCGGCAATCCAGGCCAGCAACTGTTCGCGCGGGCGCAGGCCCAGGTGCTCGGCCAGGTCCGACAGGATCAGCCAGCCCTCGCCGCCGGGCTCCAGGTGCTCAGGCAGCCCCGCCAGAAAACCCTTGAGCATGCGACTGCCTTCGTCGTACACGGCGTGTTCGATGGGCGAGTTGGCGCGCGCCGGCACCCACGGTGGATTGCACACCACCAGCGGCGCCCGGCCCGGTGGAAACAGGTCCGCTTGCTGCAACTCGACACGGTCGAGCAGCTGCAGGCGCTGCAGGTTCTCGCGTGCGCAGGCCAGCGCCCGGGGGTCCTGGTCGGTGGCCACCACACGCTGCACACCTCGGCGTGCCAGCACGGCCGACAACACCCCTGTGCCCACGCCAATATCAAACGCCAGGGCCTTGCTGGGCAAAGGTGCAGCAACCACCAGCCCCACATATTCGCCACGCACCGGCGAGAACACGCCATAGTGCGGATGAATGCGGTTGAGCGGCGGGGCACCCAGCGCAGGGATTTCAACCCCTTTCTTGCGCCACTCGTGCGCGCCCACCAGCCCCAGTAGCTCGCGCAGCGTGGCCACCGAGCGCTCGCCAGTCGCTGGCCCCCAGGCCTCGGTGCAGGCCTGGCGCCAGTCGGGCGCGCGGCGCAGCGCGATGCTGTAGTCGCCCTCCAGCGGAATCAGCACCGACGCCAGCACCCGTGCGCGCTGCGCTTGCGCCTGGCGGTGCAGGTGAAACGCTTCGGCCGCAGTGGCCGCCGCCAGTTTCTGGGACGCCTTTGCAGCCGCCTTGCGGGGCTTCTTGTCGGCCCGGCGCATCAGCGCTTGCAGCAGGTGCCGCGCGTTCTGGAAATCACCCTGCCACAGCAAGCCCGTGCCCTCGCAGGCCATGCGGTAAGCCGTGTCGGCGGCCAGCGTGTCGTCAGCCCCCTCTAACCGGCGCGGTGCCGAGACGCCACTCTCGGAGCGCCACAGGGCTTGCTGGGGCTGGCCCTGGTGGGTCCAGTGGATGGTGGAAGGATTTGTTGGCATCAGAGTCTGACAGTGCCGCGCACAGTCCGTAGTGTGGGAAACAGGCGCGCGGCAGGCCGGGGATGCCGAGCAAGGGCCGCCCCGCAGCGAAGGCATCGCCCCCCTGCCCGCGCAGCGCAGCGAAGCAAGAGCGGAGGGAACGAGCGCAGCGACGCAGGGGGGTGTCGTCGCACTTTATGCGTTGATCGGGCGCTTCAGGCGCACTTCTTCGATCTTCACGCCGCCGATCACGGCCGTCTTGGCAGTGGACAGCTCGCGCTTGAAGCCGGCCAGCTCGTGAAAGCGCAGCGCGCGCTCGTTGCGCAGCGGTACCCAGGCCGTGACGTTGGTGCAGCCTTCTTCTTGCAGGCCGTCACGGGCGGCGTCCCACAGGGCCAGGCCTACGCCCTGGTTCCAATGGGTGGGGGCGGCGTAGATGGCCCAGATTTCACCGGTGGTGGGGCGGGACTTTTCATCGCGCGAGCGGTCGTAGCCGACAAAGCCGACGATCTTCTCGCCATCGACCGCCACCTGGACCTGGGGCTCGCAATATTCAATGGCCTCGCGCCAGTAGGCCTGGCGCTTTTCGACCGACATGGATTTCAACTGCTCGTCTGGCACCAGTCCTTTGTAAGCCTCTTGGGCAGAGACAGTGTGGATCTGGGCAATGGCTTTGGCATCGCGAAGCGTAGCGGGACGAACCTGGATACTTGACATGAAAAAACCGAACGAAAACGGGGAATGAAAAAACAAAAGGACCGGCATTGTCGCCGCAAACGGTTTTTCCTCCCTGACAGGCGGGTAGCGCGGCCCTTTAGGTCACGCCTCCGGGCCTCGCTTTTCGCCCCATCGAGCCCCTGCTCACGCAGGCCTCCAAGCCGCTCCCTCAGGCCATGGCCATGGCGCCCGACAAGGCGCTGCCCGCAGCTGCTGTGGCCGCTACTGCTGCGCGCTGCACCATCGCGCGCTTGTTGCGTGGGCGGGGCACATGCACCGCTGGTGGCGCGCCATTGACAGCCGCGAGGCTGAGCACCAGGGTGACGGTGCGCGAACCGCCGTCGCGGTCTTCGCTGGCATAGGCACGGTAGCTGCCGTTGCCCTGGCCGTGGCTGCGCTGCACCGTATGAAACGCCACCCGTGCACCCGTCACCCGGTGGCCGCCGAAGGGCAGCACCCGCAGGCGTGCATCGCGGTCCAGCGCCAGGCCCATGTTGCCCGGCCGGTTGATGAGGTCGGTGCGGATGGCACGCCAGGTCTGCCCAGCGTCGGCCGAGAACTGCCAGGTGCCGGCCTGGGCGTCCAGGTGCTCGATCACCACGCCCGCTGCTGCCAGCATGTCGGGGCAATGCTCCTGCACGATATGCGCCACGCTGTTGCCCCCCAGGCCCGTGCCCGCATGGGCGGAGGCTGGGGCGACCGCCGGTCGTCGTTGGCTGTGGTGCAGGCCTGCTTCGGAGGTGCTTGCGCCATGGGTGTGTGCATTGATCGTCATGGGAACCCTTTGAAAACGGAATGTGGTTACGAAGGTTTGCGCATTGGTGCGCACCCCAAGTGCTTTTCAATGCTTGACGGAAAGTCTAGAAAGTGCACATCCGTGCGTCCATCGCACAAATGGACTAGCCCGCAACACCCGGTTGTGCGCAATACTTGCCTGTATGACTGCCCGTCTTTTGCTTGTGGATGACCACACCTTGTTCCGCACGGGGCTGCGCCTGATCGTGCAGGACCATCCCAGCGTGGGCAGCATTGCCGAGGCCGGGTCGATAGCCGATGCCTGCGCACTGCAGCAAGCCGAGACCGACCTGGTCCTGCTGGACATCCAGTTGCCCGGCATGAGCGGGCTGGACGGCCTGCGACTGCTGCGGCAGGCCTGCCCCCGGGCGCGCATCGTGCTCGTGTCGGCCAGTGTGGCGCCCGATGCCATCCACGAAGCGCGAGCGCGCGGGGCTGATGGCTTTTTGCCCAAGTCCGCCAGCGCCGAAGACATTCTGGAGGCCATTAGCTGCGCGCTGTCGGGCCAGCCGTGTTTTCCGATCAACAGCGGCAACAGCGCCACGGTGCGGGGGCCCGACACGCCGTCGCTCACGGCGCGGCAGCTTGATGTGCTGTCGCTGCTGTGCACCGGCAGACCCAACAAGGTGATCGCCCGCGACCTGGGGCTGAGCGAGAACACGGTGCGTGTGCATGTGGCTGCCATCTTTGCGCAACTGGGCGTCAACAGCCGCAGCGCTGCGCTGCTGGCGGCCCAGCGCCTGGGCCTGTCCACCCCGCAGCTCCATGACCCCCTCTGAGAGCAGTCCGCTGCCCCTCGAACCGGTGATTCCACCCACGCGCTGGGGCTGGCCGGTGTGGGAGCGCGACGAGGTGCTGCGCGAACAGGTGGCCCTGCTGCGGCAGAACTTTCCGATGACGCTGCTGGCATCGCTGGCCACGGCCCTGGGCACCCTCTGGGTCATGGCCCGCGTGGCGGACACGCAGGCCACCACGGTGTGGCTGGTGTCGCATACGCTGGTAGTGGCCGGGGTGTACCTCACGCTGCGCAGCATTGCCCCCTTTGTGGACCCCGCACCGCAGGCGGCTCGCAAGCTCATCGCCTGCATGGCGGCGATGGGGCTGAGCTGGGGCAGTCTGGGCTATGTGGTGCTGTACTGGGGTACGTCCGACAGCGTCATCTACGCCATCGGCATCATCAGCACCGTGTCGTCGGGAGCGCTCGGGCTGGGCGCGCCGCTGTACCGAGCCTACGTCACCTACCTCACCAGCGCCATTGGCGGCGTGATGCTGTCGGTGGCCTTGGCGGGCGGGCCCGTGATGTGGCCTGCGCTGTTCCTGACCGCGGTGTACTACGCGCTGACCTGCCTGCAGGCAGGCACAGCCGACCGCGCCACGCGGCGCAGCATTGCGCTCAAGCTGGAAAACGAACGCCTGGTCAACCAACTGCGTGCCGAGTCGCAGCGGGCTCTGGCTGCACAAGAGGCCGCCGAGCAGGCCGACCGCGACAAATCACGCTTTCTGGCCGCAGCCAGCCACGACCTGCGCCAGCCTTTGCATGCCATGGGCCTGTTTCTGGAATCCCTGCACCGCAGCCCGCTCAACGACCACCAGCGCACCGTACTAAAACACGCACATGCCGCATCCGGCGCTGCTGCCGAGATGCTTACTACCCTGCTCGACTACTCCCGGCTGGACGCCGGTGTGGTCAAGGTACGGCCCGCTGCTTTTGCTGTGCAGCCCTTGCTCACCGCATTGGAGCAGGAGTTTGGCGTACAGGCGGACACGGCCGGGCTGGTGTACCGCACGCGCGAAACCTCTGCCGCCGCATTTGCCGACCGCTCCCTGGTCGGCTTGGTGATGCATAACTTCATCTCCAACGCTTTGCGCTACACAGCCAAAGGCGGGGTGTTGATTGCCTGCCGTACGCGCGGCAAAAGGCTGGCGCTGGAGGTGTGGGACACCGGGGCGGGCATTCCCGAACACCAGTGGGAAAACATCTTCAAGGAGTTCCATCAGCTCGGCAATCCGGAGCGTGACCGTCGCAAAGGCCTGGGCCTGGGCTTGGCCATCGTGCAACGCCTGGCACGCGAAATGCGCACATCCGTGGAGCTGCGTTCGCAATCAGGCCGGGGCTCTGTCTTCAGGCTGTGGCTGGACCGCTGGCAGGGTGCGCTGGAGGATGATGCCACCGCGCCTCAGGACGCCCGCAGCCTGCGGGGACTGAAGGTTCTGGCCATCGACGATGACGAGGCCGTGCGCCTTGGGATGCAGTCACTGCTGCAAAGCTGGGGCTGCCATTGCATGACGGCAGAGTCCAGCGCCGATGCCCTGGAAGCGCTGGAAGACGTGACACCCGACATCATCATTACCGACTTCCGACTTCGGCACGAAGAAACCGGCAAGCAGGTGCTGCAGGCGCTGCGCGCCTATCTAGGCACCAACGTGCCCGCAATCATCATGACGGGCGACACCTCGCCCCAACGCCTGCGGGATGCGCAATCCACATCCGCCCTGCTGCTGCACAAGCCGGTCTCCACCGGTCAGCTGCGCGATGCGATGGTGCAGCTCATCACCCAACCACCCCTCCTCGCCATCCTGGCCGACGGCGAGCACGACGGCGTTCTGGAAGTGCGCGCGCAGCCCCCGCAAAGCACTACAACCAGCGGCGCAGCAGCCCCATGACCTGGTCGAACTTGGCGCCATAGGGAGGGTAAAAAAGCGACCCCATGGCCCAGCGCGATTGCACCAGCACCGATTTCTGGTGACAAAAGCGCAGAAAGCCCTGCTCACCGTGGTAGGCCCCCCAGCCGCTGTCGCCCACCCCACCAAACGGCAGGTTGTCGTGGGCAATGTGCATCAGTGTGTCGTTCACCGTCACGCCACCGCTCACGGTGCGCCGCAGCACATCATCGCGCACGGCTTCGCTCTGGCCAAACCAGTACAGCGCCAGCGGGCGCGGCCCGGCGTTGATGTGGGCAATGGCATCATCCAGCCGCTCGTAGGAGATCACCGGCAGGATGGGGCCAAATATCTCCTCCTGCATGAGCTGCATCTGTGACGTGGCGCCAAACACCAGCGTGGGCAGCATTTGACGGCTAGCACCATCGCCCAGCGTACCCACCGTGGGCACCACGGGCTTGCCATCGGTAGGGTCGATAGTGTGCACCTCAGCCCCTTGCGTTTGCGCCTGCTGCAGCATCGTGCGCAGGCGGGCATGGTGGCGGGGCGTGATGATGGAGGCGTAGTCGGCGTTGCCCTCGATGGTGGGGAACAGGCGCGCCACTGCGGCCCGGTAAGCCTGTGCAAACTCGCCCTCACGGCCGCGCGGCAGCAGCACATAGTCGGGGGCAATACAGGTTTGCCCCGCGTTGAGCAGCTTGCCGTGTGCAATCTTGAGAGCCGCATCCGACATGTCGCAATGGCCGTCGATGATGCAGGGCGACTTGCCACCCAACTCCAGCGTGGTCGGCGTCAGGTTCTGCGCGGCCGCCTGCGCCACCTTGCGCCCTACGGCGGTGGAACCGGTGAACACCAAGTGATCGAAAGGCAACGAGGCAAACAAGGCCGACAGGTTGGCATCGCCCTGCACCACACAGAACTCGTCGGGGGAGAAGAACTGCGCCACCAGCAGCGCCAATTGGGCCGAGGTGTGGGGTGTCAGCTCGCTGGGCTTGAGCATCACGCGGTTGCCCGCCGCCAAGGCCGTGATAGCAGGTGCCAGAGCCAGCTGCACCGGGTAGTTCCACGGGGCAATCACACCCACTACCCCCAGTGGCTGCCGCTGGATGAAGGCATGGGCTGGCTGCAGGTAGACGGGCGTGTGCACCCTGCGGGGTTTCGTCCACTTCGCCAGGTGACGCAGCGTGTGCGACAGCAGGGTGCGCAGCACGAAGAAGTCGGCCACCTCGGTCAGGCGGGGTGAACGCATGCCAAAGTCAGCGTGGACGGCAGCCGCCAGCACCGGGCCATTCTCATCGAGCATCTTGCGAAGGCGCAGCAGCCGCTCACGGCGCACAAGCAGCGGCACATCCACATGCACGCGGCTGGCCTGGCGTTGAAGATCAAAATGGGCGTGGATATCGGCTGGTGTCATGGTCGGATGATAGGAGACACCCCGATCGGCGCGTCACAAAAAAATGGGGGGTACCAAGGTTGAAAACCGTTGGCATTCCCTGTGCGGCAGGGACCGTGCGCCCGCATAGGCTGACTATGGCTGTGGCGCGGTGGCCGTCACCTCCGCATCATCGGACTTCGCGCGCTTCCACGTCGGTGACCTGGGTCGCACCTGGCAGGATGCCACCACGGCGCTGCGCAGTAGCCTCCTCACTGACATCCGCAGGCGCTGCACCACGTCGCCCAGCCGACCACCGCTCTGTGGAACGAAACATGGCACTGAAGCCCGTGCGCGGGTCCACGCGCATGACCCACGGTGTCACCGGCCGCCCTGTAAGGCGCGCCCAGCCTGCACGCAGCGCCCACACCAGTGCAAGCAACATGGCCGCAACAAGAAAGCTGGCAAACAGAACCAGCCCCATGGCAATGAACAACACCCGAAGCAGCAGGCTCACAACGCCTGCAACAAAATCATTCAAACAACACCTCTCCTTCACAACTTAGGAAGAGCATTGCAACCCAGAATGGCGCCGCAATCCCTTCCCGAGACCGCCTCACTCTTGCGGGGCGACACCGAACTGAAACACACCTGGCTCGAGCACGGGGTTCACGGTGACTGGAATCACGCTCTTGGGCGGAAAACGCCCTTCCAGCAACAGTTTGGACAGCGGGTTCTCAATGCGTTGCTGGATCGCCCGCTTGAGCGGCCGCGCACCAAACACCGGATCGAACCCTACCTTGGCCAATTCTGCCAACGCCGCATCCGACACCTGCAACTCCAAATCCATCTTGGCTAGCCGGGATTGCAGCAATTGCAGCTGGATCTTGGCGATCGATGCGATGTGCTGCGCGTCGAGCGCGTGGAACACCACGGTCTCATCAATGCGATTCAGAAATTCGGGACGGAAGTGGTTTTTGAGCTCACCCCACACCGCTTCCTTGATGTCGTCCGAGTCCTGTCCCACCATGGCCTGGATCAGATGCGAGCCGATGTTGCTGGTCATCACGATCACGGTGTTCTTGAAGTCCACGGTGCGGCCCTGGCCATCCGTTAGGCGACCATCGTCCAGCACCTGCAGCAGGACGTTGAACACATCGGGGTGGGCCTTTTCCACCTCATCGAGCAGCAGCACGCTGTAGGGCTTGCGGCGCACGGCTTCGGTGAGGTAGCCGCCCTCTTCATAGCCCACATAGCCGGGCGGCGCGCCGATCAAGCGGGCCACGGAGTGCTTCTCCATGAACTCGCTCATGTCGATGCGGATCAGATGGTCTTCGCTGTCGAACAAAAAGCCTGCCAGCGCCTTGCACAACTCGGTCTTGCCCACGCCCGTGGGGCCCAAAAACAGGAACGAGCCCGTGGGGCGGTTGGGATCGGACAGGCCCGAGCGCGAGCGGCGGATGGCGTTGGCCACCGCAGCAATCGCCTCTTGCTGGCCCACCACGCGCTCGTGCAGCTTGGTCTCCATCTGCAAGAGCTTGTCCCTTTCGCCCTGCATCATCTTGGCCACAGGGATGCCCGTGGCGCGGCTCACCACCTCGGCGATTTCTTCGGCGCCCACCTGCGTGCGCAACAGGCGGCGTGTGGCGGGAGCGCCGTCTTTGCCGGCCTCTTGCGCCTGCGCCTCTTTGAGTTGCTTTTCCAGCTCAGGCAGCTTGCCGTATTGCAGCTCGGCCACCTTGTTGAAGTCGCCCTTGCGGGTGAACTCTTCGATCTGGAACTTGAGCTTGTCGATGGCTTCGCGCACATGCGCGCTGCCCTGCGCCTGGGCTTTCTCGGACTGCCAGATCTCGTCGTAGTCGGCGATTTCCTTTTGCAGCTTGGTGATCTCTTCTTCGATCAAACCGAAGCGTTTGACCGAAGACTCGTCCTTCTCGCGGCGCACCGCTTCGCGCTCAATCTGCAGCTGGATCAGGCGGCGGTCGAGCTTGTCCATCACCTCGGGCTTGGAGTCCATTTCGATCTTGATCTTGGACGCCGCCTCGTCAATCAGGTCAATCGCCTTGTCGGGCAGAAAGCGATCGGTGATGTAGCGGTGGCTCAGCTCGGCCGCGGCCACGATGGCGGGGTCGGTGATGTCCACGCCATGGTGCACTTCGTATTTTTCTTGCAGGCCACGCAGGATGGCGATGGTGGCCTCCACAGTGGGCTCGCCCACCAGAATCTTCTGAAAGCGCCGCTCCAGCGCCGCATCCTTCTCAATGTACTTGCGGTATTCGTCGAGCGTCGTCGCGCCCACGCAGTGCAGCTCGCCGCGCGCCAAAGCGGGCTTGAGCATGTTGCCCGCGTCCATCGCACCCTCGCCCTTGCCTGCGCCCACCATGGTGTGCAGCTCGTCGATGAAGACAATGGTCTGGCCTTCGTCCTTGGCCAGCTCATTCAGCACGCTTTTCAGGCGCTCTTCAAACTCGCCCCGGAACTTGGCGCCCGCCAGTAACGCCGCCATGTCGAGGCTGAGCACACGCTTGCCCTTGAGGCTTTCGGGCACCTCACCGGCCACGATGCGCTGGGCCAGGCCCTCGACGATGGCAGTCTTGCCCACACCGGGTTCGCCAATGAGCACGGGGTTGTTCTTGGTGCGGCGCTGCAGCACCTGGATGGCGCGGCGGATTTCATCGTCGCGACCGATCACGGGGTCAAGCTTGCCCAGCCGGGCGCGCTCGGTCAGGTCCATGCAGTATTTGGCCAGGGCACCGCGCTGGCCTTCGGCCTCGGCGCTGTCCATCTTCTGGCCGCCGCGCACGGCTTCAATGGCGGCCTCCAGGCTCTTGCGGGTGAGGCCGTTGTCCTTGGCGATCTTGGCGGCCTCGCCCTTGCTATCGATCACGGCCAGCAAGAACAGCTCGCTGGCAATGAACTGGTCGCCGCGCTTGATGGCCTCTTTCTCAGTGGCCTGCAGCACGCGGCCCAGCTCGGGGCCACCTTGGACTTGGTCGTTGCCCTGCACCTGGGGCAGGCGCTTGACGGCCGCCTCGGCCGCCGCCAAAAGCCCCGGCACATTGGCACCTGCACGCTGCAGCAGCGCCTTAGGGCCATCGTCCTGCTTGAGCATGGCCACCAGCATGTGCACGGGCTCGATGTAGGCGTGGTCGTTGCCCAAGGCAATGCTCTGTGCATCGCTCAGGGCTTCCTGGAACTTGGTGGTGAATTTGTCGAGACGCATGGTCTATATCCTCCGAATTGCACTGAACTTGAGGCAGGGAGTGCCTGATTTCAAGACAGTGCCGTGACAGGCGATTGACCTAAGTCAGCGATTGGCTGCGAATCACTGCCGACAGAGATCACACAAACGACTCTCTTCACAGATTGGTTGTGATCACTCCGTAGCGCTGCACGAACTAATACTGCCTCAGTATTGGCGACCGAAGCGCGCGCCCAGCATCCAATCGTGCGCAGCGCAGGGGACATTGCCGCTATGTCGGGCTTCGCGCCCCTTTCACGCGCACCGACCTCAGACAGGCCATTTGCTGATGCCGCGCCATCCAGGGATTGCCTAGATGGAACAGCGTCACGATCTGCACTGTGTTCTTCTTGAACCTCCTGTGGCGCAGATTCAGGTGCTCGAACTCTTGCTTGGGCAATCTAAAGGGATGCTCAAACTAAGCTCGGATATGGCTTAGGTCTTCTCGTACTACTCCAGCAAAGCATCCCCATTGCGTGCCCTGTCCAGCGCCTGGCACTTACCGCGACCCACGGGTACTTGCAATGGTAAGTGCTGGTTTGTATTGGGTCGGGTGCCCAGCCTTTAGCAATTCTCATCCTCACAGACACCAGCCCCCTGCCCGTGGAACGGTGTATTTGCCTCCACCAAGTCGCGCACTCTTCCAGCGGTGCATCGCACTATGCGCGTCGGTTCCGAATCCCCAGCAATATGCGCCTTGATACCGAGGTATCACTGACGGATCTTCCCGCATCAAGACATCTCAATCTCGCACGCTGATTTGGATATTGGTCGAGCTGGGAACTGCAATGGGCATGACATCCGACATCGCGCCCGCTTGTAGTTGCACTTCCCTGGCCTGCAGCAGAACATTTGAAGTGTTCGAGTTCTGATTGGGCAGCTTGAGGCACTTCAGACACTTGCCCTAGCGCAGCATTCTCGACTTGCTGGCGATCTAATCATCCTATTGAATCATACCGGCAAACTCCCGAAAAGCTGGCACGTCGCGCAGTGCTTCTTCCAGCGCCGAGGCACTGGGCGTGCGCAACTACGGCATGAATAAAGTACACAGAAAAATGCCCACCGCAAACGGCGGCCGGCCTCAGCACCCGCTCTACAGGGCATTGAACGTTATTTGCCAGATCGTTTCAGTACAGGAACACCGATTCAATAATGTCGGTGAACTTGTCCTCAGACGTAGGCTCAGCAGTGTCGCCCAAGCATAGGCTGACTGCTTCATTTGGATATCACCTTGGTTTCAGCGCTGTGCCATCAGACCGCTCAGAGAATCAGTAAGAGAACCCTTAGACTGTAGCAACCCAATGCTACCAATAATCGACTACAGTGCTACTTCGTCAAACAAACCGAATACATTTATGACATAACCAGCTGAATCTACCCAGTCGCAACGAAATCAAATTAAATCACTGAGTCGCAGAACTTGTGCAGCTTGTATCTGTGCTGGGCTTGCATGTCCTTACTCGGCCGGTACGAGCTACCACAACACGCCGGGTTTCCTCTAAAGCACTTGAACTTGGTGTATCTGTCCGGGCGATGGTTAAACTTAATGCTACTGGCGATGCGCTGTTGTCTATTGAATACCCAGAATTATCGAACTTAATATAAGGACTTGAGCCTGAAGCAATGCTATTGCCAGAGATATCAAAATAGCTCTTCGGGGCATTCTGGGCCTGAACTGCAACGTCGGTTCCTTCTGTGTAGGAATTATCACGATTCATATCCACATATACTAACCAACCGCTATTCCAGCCCGTCCCCTTAGGAACAACAAAAGCATTTTTGCCAGTTTTCATTGCCTCACCCTTCGCGGCATTCACTGCAGCCAAAAGCGAGTTAGTCAGCGAAGTAAGCTCTGAGTTGCGCTGGTATTGAATGAAGCTAGGCACAGCAAGGCTAGCCAATACAGCCGCAATAGCTATAGTGACAATCAGTTCAATGAGCGTAAAGCCAGAACTACGAATTTTCATCATCATGGCCAACAAAGTTTAGGGTCTGTTGATGCGGATGTACCCGTGCAGGACTTCGTACCGGTAGTGGTCATCTGCAAAGCACCAACTTTAGGATCAGCCTTGACGGGCGTTGCCACAACTCTGACGCAATCTCCAATTGAAAGGGTGCCTGCGCCAGCTGGACAAGCGTCTGCACTCAATATGTAGTGAGAATTGGCTAAAGTGTCTCCCGAAAAAGTCTTGAAAGGCACAGACGCCGCCGTGACCCCGCCACACGCTGAACCAGGGGAGGAGGCGGTCGCGACACCTGTCGACGTGTTCGTGGTGAAACCAAGGTAGCAATTCTGCTGAGTAATATAGCGCTCCTGTTGCTGCAGCAACTGAGCCACGGCGGTCCTGCCTTGCGCTCTACGCCCCTTAAGAACCGAGTCAGTGTAAGCGGGATAAGCAACAGCAGCCAAGATGCCAATAATTGCCACAACAATCATGAGCTCGATCAGCGTGAACCCTACGGAATATTTTTTAGATCTATTCATGGCGCATTCTTCATATCTTGATAATTAAAAATTTGCCGCCAGTTCAAACGCCCAATCGTTTCTTTCGTTGTGACAGGAGGAGCGCTGGTGTCGATACCGCTCTGCGCCTGTGTGAAGCGGCGCAGTGTAGTTGTGCGAACACGCCTTCCAGTGCTGTCCGATGGGGTGACGACTGTTTCCGAATCACTAGATAACAATACCGGAGGGCCAAGCAAGCCAAGGCTAGATGGCACGTACGATCCAGCGCCACTGTTGATGCTCAAGAAATATTGATTCCCACTACCAAGAGTATTGGAGCATGAGCCAGCACCAGCAGAGGTAGAGCCAGGAATCTTGGAGTTGATAGCAGCATACAAAGTACCTAAATCAAGTGCAGCTTGATCGATTCTTTCCCCTGCAACAGGTAAATCAAAATACCACCCTGCACGGCTCGTCATATCGGTGTTCGTTGATGGCCGCCCCCATTTGAATGCGCTCACCGTAATCACTTTGGTGGTTGTATTTACCGTCCCGGCCTGCAGACGTCCACGACCTGTGATCACGCTAGCACTGGCCGGGGAATTATCAGCTGTCGTAGCACCATTATCATATACCGCATACACCGATTGGGTGGTCGTAGATATATTATCGCCGGACTCAAGGTATTTACCAGTTCCAAACACCACATAAAACGACTCCAGCCCTCCAACAATCGGCCCCGCGAAAGGCGTTGGCGCTGCGAAAATCGGTTGAACTTTGGGCGTCGCATCACCTGTTCGAGCGATATACAACGGGTAAGGAATCGGGCTACCCGCGCTACCTTTATCAAAATAAGACAGCTTGTCCATATTCCAGTCTGCGGGCTCCTTTCCGGCGAATTTGAGTCTCCATAGAGCCCCATGAAGATCACCCATATAGATGTCTGTCATCTCACCCTGGGTACCATACAAAGCACTAAAGTTGGTCAAACCAGTGGCATTGGCCGAAGCCAAAGATGAATCAGTAGGTACCGATATCTTGTAGTAATTGGTGCCAAGTGACCAAGCGGCCCCAGAAGGCTTATCAAGGGCTAGCAGAAAAAGCGCTGGCTTACCTGTAGAGCTAAACCTGTTATCAGCATCAGGGACATAATTATTTACCCCACTACCGACTACAGCAAACCAGCGATAGGTAACCGTTGCACTTGTTCCACTGGTTTTAATTTTTAATATCTTGGGCTCACCCACAACTTGCCCCATGTCTTCATCATCGGCACGAGTGAACTCCCACATGACATTGGACGCACTGAAGTTAGCAGGGTTAGATACATCAAGCGCAAACACCCCAGAGCCGCCACCACCCGTTCCGGACACGAGAACCGTCTTCCAATCAGTGCTTGCGCCACTGTTGGCTACCTGCGCTTCTGAGACTACGGAGGGAGCATCTACATAATTTTGATGGTTGTTAGCGAAAGTAGGATCTGTCAATGCTGATAAATTACGCCCAAGCCAACTTGGAATATAAGCAAACAACTCATCGCCCGTAGTAGCGTTGAATGCGTGCAACATACCATCATTAGCCCCAGCAAAAACGGCAGCGGTGCGTGAATCATAGGCAGCACGAAACGCGGTATATCCCGTACCAGTGAATGACTTGGAAGGAGCCCCAGAGTACGAAATATTAGAGTTGACAATGTCGCCTAACAAAGAACTCCTCACCCGGAACGGCGCACCCTCCTTCGTCCGGTCCCCTCGAAGATAGGCAAGACGGTCTGCAGCCAAACCATCTGAAGCCGCGGTCGGGCTCGCCTTGTCAAGCTGGGCTTTCAATGTTGCATCAATCGCACCCCATGTGAAGGCAGTGGCGGTAGTACTCGATGTAGCGCCCACACGCCCCACAAAAATCTTGCGGTTAGCAGCAGGTGAAATCATGTTGTCCAACCGCTGCGCAGCACTCCAAAGCTGCGTACCAATAACCAAGTTATTACTTGCGTCTTGAGTGATAGGTTCGGCAACCACATCCCCACTCCAATTGCTGGTGTCGAATTTAGCGGAATAGGAAACCGAATTACTGGTCACTTTGCTGCCAGTACTCAAACCACCACCGGCAACACTTCGTGCGCTGGTAGATGCCCTGCTGAAAATCTCATCAAATGCAGTGAGCACCTCACGCGCCGGCGACGTCTTAGCAGTGTTGTACACATAGTAAGTGCTTGCCTCGCCAGGCTCTGCGGTTTTTTGCCAGACATTATTATTATTTACATTATTTTGATCCTTAAAAGGATTTCCTTTTACATTATATGGCTTTTGCCCTGGATTAGTTGGATCAGTCTCAAAACCGCCATACTTGGCCGCCATAAAAAACTGATTAGCCGTCCGGCGTGTGGTGTCATTATTCTGTGCACCATACTCATTCACATCGAAAACAAAAGTCTTCACCCGGAGTCCCGGCCGTTGTTTGGCTGTATCAGCAGTCCAACCGGCTCCCCGGATGTCGTGTGTTCTGGCCCAATATGCAGAACCCATGATTTGACTTGTACTCGTAGCAGAGGGCACACTATTATTTGCAGTATTCGGATTTGCAATACTCTGAGTATTCCCCTGCCCATCCAGATAAGTTCCGACGGTATTCTTTTCGAATTTTTGAACAATTCCTCGCCAGTAATTAATATCTGGAACATTTCCAGAGGCGCTGGCGGTCGGCAGTCGATTTCCATCATGAGTATTAATATCACCCACAACAACGATATTACTCTTCACACACGAGTAATCACTAGTATTACTACGCCCATCTCCATATGGATCGGTCCAAGTTGTAAAATATGGGAAACCGTCTGCCATAGTTGCTGTGATAGTCCCACTGATCGCATCTGCACTAGGTTGAAGTCCTTGCAGATAACGAAGCGCTTCATAATGCAACTCGCCCACTGGGTCATATTTCTTGTAAACACCAGGCGAGGGCCCGGTTCGACCGAATTTATTCAAATAATTTATGACCCCACTGATCGCGGGAGAGACATTAGAATCTGGATTATCATAGAAAACTCCGGTATTCGCATTCCACTCAGCCTTAGCATTTCCTCCAGCAGGCGTATTATCCTGACCAGTAACACTATAGGTTTTGGAACCCACATACTTCATGGGAGCCCGCAAAACACCACCATACCGACCACCAGCGTCATAACTTGCCGTTTGATCTAAAAGATAACCGAACGCGGCAAGACGAATTTGGTCGCTGTACTTCTGAATCACACCGGTAGGCTTAAAGTTTCCATTGGGATATTGCTTGCAAAAATTGTAATTGCGAGAGTCTTGCAAGGTTCCAGACGAGGCATTACAGACCTGTACCCGAGCATAGAAAAAGCCGTCGGAATTCAAAGCCGCGCTAGAGGTTGGAGGGGTCCAAGATCCAGTGTAATCGGAAATATAGCAACTCTTTCCCACTCCAGACCACGGGTCTCCAAAAACAGCATTCGTGCAAGAGACCCCGTTATACGCTGGTGCAACTTTCCATTTGTTGGTTCCCCCGGATTTTGCGCCGTACCAAACCTCTTTCACCCCAGTGAAACTACACGTTCCATTTTCAGCAGCACACAGTGTTGAACTGCCTGGCCGGTTGACGGCCTGATCGGAAATCGGACCAATTGCTGTAGAAGCGGAGCTAGCACCCAGAATATAAGCACCAGTGTTACCACACCCCCCCGTTTGGGATGTGCCAAAATAAATGCGATTCAGTGTATTGGCAACATATATATCATTGCCGTTTGCAGCAGTGATCATGGCGGTCGGCACAGCCCCCCAATAGGTACCCGCACCACCACCGTCCTTCAACAACCGTTTTGCCGGGAAGTTTGAACTATTCCACATGCAAGTTGGATCGCCGTTGGGAATAACCGCTCGCTGCAAAATAGTCAAAGATGCAGTATCTATATAACGATCACCACCAGACAACGCCAGACGGAGCATGTCAATGGCTGAACTCGATGACCAATTTAGAAAGTTGCCACTGAATGCGTTTGTACATTTGCGGCCGGTAGCTGCACCCACACGATCAAATCTTTTAAAATCTGCAATTGTTTGCGTGCCAGACGGTGTTTCTGTGGGGGCGTCATTGTATGCATAGCAACTCTCGGCGTCATAGTATCCAAGATACTCTTTAGCGACGTCGTAGGTGCTATCCGTACTTCCACCTGGAGTGTATTGCGCACCCACAGTGGGGAACTCAACCGAAAGGGCAAGTGCCATCGCTGGCTTATCCACCACAACTGCAGCGTACAGAGGCTCGTTGGCTAGCGCAATGGCAGGGATGGATGGAGGAGTTCCACTCCCAATTGCGACGAAAGAAACAGCAATAACGAGTGGAGCCAAACCCCACGCAAAGTATGCGGTACGCGAGTGGGGAATAACACCTCGAATTTTTCGAAGCGTTTCCACAACAGCAACATTCAGATTTTTGGGAAAATTCAACATCATGATTTCACCGCTCAATTTCTATAAATCATCTGGAGCACTCCCTGTGTTTCCCCATTAGGCCCAAAACCCATAGAAGTAACCCGATACACATAAGAGGGACCAGAGCCGGCGGTAGGGTCGGTGGTTCTATACGATTTAACCCCAAACCTATCAAGAATCGGCTCAATCACATAACGGGGCGGTTTGGCTGGTTGAATGCCTTTAACACCCGATGGAAAATCCCGCCCGGTATAGGTGCCCAATTCCACCGCCTTGGCGCCGGTACCTGTTGCGGTGAAATCAACTGTTAACCAAGCGGGCTTTCCAGTTTCTTTGAGACCACACAATCCAATACTTTGCCCCGAATCACCGCAGTTATCAATAAACTTCGCCAGATCAACGTCACCTCGTTTAAATATCGTATTTCTCTTGTTTGACGATGCAACTGGAAGCCCCTCGATATCAAACTCTGCATCTATCAATCCAGCTTCAGCGCTCTGCCAGGCGATTTGCATATCCCTGTCATTTCGAGTTCCCCGCTCACCCATCATTGAAATTTGTATCCCCCCCACCCCGAGCACCGAAACCACAATGAGAATCAGCATTACAACAATCAACGAGAGACCCCGCTGATTAATTGGCGCTTGATATTTTTGTTGAAAATGTTTTTTTGCCATTTCAGTACTCACCCTGAAAATTTCGCAGATGCACTGTAAAGGTGACAACTTGTCTTAAGCGGCTATCCACCGTGGGGGTATATTCTGTGCCGGGATCTGTTGAATTGTTAGCAAAACCAGACCCTGCGGTACCGCCACCCGAGCCCTTGGAAATCCCCAGTGGATAAAAAGTTTGACTGGCACTATCAACAGCGGACCCGCGTGGTCCGCGCAGCACGACACCAATTCGGATGCTTCTGACACGCTGCCAGTTGGCATAAGTCGCAGCGTCATTGCCAGCAACCGTCAACTGATCCGCCCGTAAATATCGCTCAGGAATAGAATCTGCTGAAGTGGCAGGAATAGGGACAGTGGTATTACCTGGCCCAATACCATCCACCCCGTAGAGGACTTGAAAATTCTCGACACCAGAGATAATCGGCTGCACATCATAAGGAGCCGCTCCAGTGTCTGACCGAGAACATAGAAGCGAGGGTTCACCGTCTGATCCAACGCCCACGTGGAGAATACTAACCAGCTTGTCATCAAGTCCAGTGGGGACAGCTGTAGATGCCACACCCGCACAGTCAATCATGGTGCCATCAGAGGTCGCCGCATCTGGAGTCGATGAGCTAGTCTGATGGCGGAGCACTAGGATATCGCTGCCGTAGCCGACCTGTCCCGAAGTACGCGTAGTACCCGCATCCCACGTAGCGGTGGATGTACGAGATGCATTATTCAAACCAAAGATATTGGGAGGAGGAGCACTAGCGCCGTACGCTTGGTTTGGTTTGGCAATCGTATCCGTTGCAAACTTAATATCTCTATAACCCGCCTGTACGCCAAGGCGCTGGGTGAGGCTTTGCAGATAACGCCCGTTATCGCGCAACTGCGAGGCAGCATCCACAGCAGTAAAACCTTGGCGAGAAATCAGTAAAGAAGCAGCGGCGGCAAGTGCAACCAAAAGGCCTAGCGCCATTGCAACCATCAACTCAACAAGCGTTACGCCTTTTTGGTGATTCTCTTTGCGTTGTGCCGCACCAGAAGAGCGGAAAGTTAAGTATTTCATCATGTTGCGTTCCCACCAGTCACAGGAACTACGACGTAAGGGCGGCTGCCGCTATCACTCGCTCTTTCCAGAGCAGCACTACCAGTCTGGCTCTTGTCAGTCCCCGTCCGTGTCCAGCCAATTTTGATGAATACGATTTCATCAGCACCCGTTGCACTGCAAGTCCACTGAGGTAGGCCATTGGAGTCATAAGGCGCTCCATCGAAGCAAACCGTGACACGGGCATCAGGCAGTTCAGCCGCCACACGAGCCAGCCAATCCGTCATTTCTGCGCTGGCAACATCCAGCGTGGATGTGCAACCGGTCGAAGCATTGGCAACTCTCATGCAGTAGCTTGGCGACGCCATCGTCATAGAAGTTACCAAATACGGATTGGCAGAAGCCGTGGTCTTAACGGCGATTTCCTTGTTCCCTCGCATCATTTCAGCAAGCTCGCGGGCGAAAACCACGGCTTGAGCTTGAAGTCGCGCGTCGCGATTAGCCTGAATCGCAAATGCCTGCATCCCTACAGTCCCCAACATACCGAAGGCCAAAACCACAATCGCAACCAAGACCTCCACCAGGGTGAAGCCGCTCTCGGAACGACATTGACCCACTTTTTGCGCGGATGAATGATCACAAACGATGCCGAATGAAGATCTATATTTCATGGGCATATCTTACGGAGTGGGCCTGCTTTGGTGTAGGTGCGGGCAAGCCGTTTGTGCGTTGGAATTGACCGCCGGGCACCAAACTGAAACGTACCACTAGTGTCCGCACTCCACAGTGCGAAATCCACGATGGTCTACGCCCCCGCACGTTGCAGGGCTCCGAAAAGTTACTGAATGAAACAAAAAATCCAGATCATCCCGTCGTCTTTGGACCTTGACCGCAACAACCAAGCCCTTTTTGCGGCGATGTCGGCCCACGTTTTGGCAGGCAGAGCGGTCCTGCGGGCAAACTTTGACAACACCGATGCCGTGGCGCCGGAAAATACCCCAGGTGTCACAATGAACTCGCACGTCGGTTTTCGCTTTGTGGGACAGGCCAGGAGTTCTGCCTGACTCACGTTCCCCGTGACGCACACGATAGCGCTGATCGTCTACCGAGCTTTGCGCACGAGTGGCATCGCATTGCTCTGCTTGTTCGTGTCCGCGATAAGCTGGTGTTGGCTGGGCTCTAACCAAAGTGATGATCGTGCTCGTCCCGACATTCTGTATTTGTCGGAAAGAGAAGGCGCAGGCGATTTTCACCGCCTTATGCTCATCCCTCAGATTGCCGGGGTGCGAGCGCAAAGCAAGTTTGGTGTTGTCAGCTTCTGCGGAGACAATGGTGCCAGCAATGACCACACCGCAGCACTCAGATAATCCCTCCTCTGCCGACGCATTTGACCCCGATTCAACCCTGGCATTCCAGCGTCGAATGGAACGAGCGCCGGAGTGGTTTTGCTCTTTTCTCGCGGGCAATAGCAGAGAAAAGAGCCGATTGCGAAGAGAGATGGCCACCATGAAAGGCTCGGTGGTCTGGCTGGTGCAGCAGCGCCGCCAGGGCACCTGGAGTGCGGAGGAGCGCGCGCATCTGCGGGATGTGATGCGGTCAGCGTCTTCGGTCAGCCCCTATCTCTTCATCTGGGTGATCCCCGGCTCAATGCTGCTGCTGCCCTTCATGGCTTGGTTTCTGGACAAGCAGCGCAAACGCCGGGAACGCAAATTGCTGCGGTAACCGTGCTCGCAGTGAGGGCGTACTGCATGACCAAAGATGGCCGCCGTGAAGCAGTGAAGGGGTCAGGCCCAGTTGCTAGTGATAACAACCAGCATGCCTGCCCCCACCAGCCCCAGTTGCCAGCGCACAGCCGTGGACCACGATGGTACATGGCGCTCCACTCGCAGATACAACAGCCGACCAGCGGCCAGTGACAGAACAAATGCCAGCAACATGCCCACGGCGTTCAGCGCTGGTGATGTGGGCCAAAGGTGGCTCACCACCGCGTTCACCAGCAAGCACACGGCAAAGTGCACCAGGAAGACCGAATACGACATCTGGCCGAGCGCGACGAGCGGTGATGCACCTGTGAAGCTGCGCACACGAGCGGAGCGCATGGCCGCCACCAGGCACAGCGCCGTGACCGCAGCCACGGCAACGCGTGCGCGGAAGTCCACTGCCAGTGCCACGCCCGCCAACAGCACCATGACCGCCATCCATGCCTGGGCATGCGGCGCTCGCGTCGCCCAGTAGGCCAGCATGCCCAGGCCGTAGGCACCAAAAAAGTACAGCGCCCACATGTCCAACCCGGCCATGCGGTTGAATATCCACAACGAAGCAGCCGCCACCACCAGTACCAGGCCCTGTGACAGAGCCGCCGCGTGGCGCTGCACAAAGCGTCCAGACAGCGAACGCACACCCGCCAGCATGAGCACGGTGAACGCAAAGAGTTGAAAATCAATGGCCACGTACCAGACGCCAGCCGACAAAGCACCTTCACCCACGATGTCCTGCAGTAGCAAAGCGTTCGCCAACAGTTGGGTCAGAGTGGGTTGATCGGGCACAGAGTGGTGCTCCATCCAGGGCCGCACGAGGGCGGCGACCAGCACCGCCAGCATCAACGCCACGGCGTAGGGCACCACCAGCCGCACAAAGCGTTTGGCGATGGCGGAGCCAGCATGATCAAAACGCGCCACACCCAGCGGCGCAAGGCTCGCAGCAGCCAGGTATCCCCCCAAAACCAGAAACACCTGCACCGCCATGCGCCCATAGTCATATAGCCACGCTATAAGTGCTGGAGCCAAGGGATGGGCGATGTCGGACATCGGGCCATAGAAGGCCAAGTGGTGCCATACGATGGTGGCGCAAGCCATGCCCTTGATCATGTCGATCAGCGGCGTGCGGGATGTGAACGAGGACATAGGGTGTGTTTGTGAATTCCAGCGGACGGAGCGTCGCCAGACATCCGGATCCATCCCCTACGCATTGCCTCCAGTACGGAACACTGAGACAAACGGAACAAAGGATGGAGCAACAAAACCCTCTATTGTCCTTGGTTAGAGGATTTTGTGCACTGCCTTGCTGTCCCGCCTGGGTCGCCCCTTAGAGCACGGGTCGGCAGACCGCAAATCCGCCCCTTTGCTCGGCCCAAGGGCCCTCAATAGCGCAGGCTGCCCTCGGCATCCACAATGGCCAATTCGACGTAGGTGGAGCCATTGTGATTGCGCGGCGAATATTTCACGCTGAAACGGCCGAAAGCAATTTCGCCCGCGTCTTCCATCGTTTTGGTGAACGACTCGGTGGTCAGGTTGCGCCCCGTTCGGCGTAGCCCCTCCACCAGCAAACGCGCATGGACAAAGCCTTCGAACTGCGAAGCCGATGGCTGGGCGCCGGGCGACTTGGCGCGCAGCAGGCTCAGGTATTCGGCCACCACCGGGATGGTGGTGTTGCGCAGTGAAGGCATGATCTGCGCAAGGATGATGCCCCTCGCCTTGTCCTTAAGCTCACGCTGGATCACGTCCATACTGGCAACAGAGAACCCGTAGTACGCTGGCCGCGCAGCCGTGGCTTGTACGGCTTTGATGTAGCTGGTGAAGGTGGTGCCCGCAGTGGCCACGATCACGGCCTGGGGCTGGGCTTTTTCGGTCGCCTGCGCGGCTGCCGCAAAGTCAGGCTGCTTAGGGTCAACCTTGATCTCGGCCAGGAAGGGCAGCTTCTCCTCGTCCGATGCCTTCTTGAGCTCGGCCATCAGTGTCTTGCCCAGGCCGTCATCCTGGAAGAACACCGCCACACGGGTGATGCCTTGCTGGCGCAACTGCGACACGATCTTGATGGCCTCGTTCGCATAACCCGCACGCACATGGAACACATACGGATTGAACGCCTCGCGAAACACCGAGGCGCCCGTGACGGGGCCGAACAGCAGGGTGCGCTGCTCCTTGACCAACGGCAGGATGGCCGCCGTCTGGGCCGTGCCAGTGCTGTGGAAGATCATGAACACCTTGTCGTTTTCCAGCAGCTGGCGCGTGTTTTCGACGGCCTTTTGCGGGTCGAAAGCATCATCAAGCGTGGTGTACCGGATCATGCGGCCATGCACCCCGCCCTGCGCGTTCACCGCGTCGAACAGCAGTCTCGAGCCCTCGCCATACTGCGCCGTCTGCGGCCCCAGCGGCCCCGACAACACCACCGATGCCCCCAGCCGGATTTCATCGGCGGTCACGCCTTCATTGCGGGCGTGAACCAGGGTGGCGGCGCACAAGGCCAGCAGGCACACAAAAGCACGGAACATCAGGCATTTCCCTCGCAACATGGTGACAAGGCCAGCGCGCGCAGCGTCGGCATTCATTGATTATTTTTCATCATCATTATCTGCAGGGGTCTTCTCCTGCCCACGCGGGTTTCCCCTCGGATGCGTCACCGCAAACAGACCGCCTGAACACATCCCACAAAAGTTTCGCCCGCAATGTGTAGGCACACATTGCGGGCGAAACAAACGACAGAGTGAGGCAGAAGGATGGCCGACCGGCCCCGGCAGCACGAAGCCACCGCTCCTCACACCGCGCGCGATGTCAGAGCTTGAGGCGGGCGCGGGCTGCCTCGTATTCACTGCGCAGTTTGGCGACCAGTTCGGCGGTGCTGGTCACGGCGTTGATGGAGCCGATGCCTTGGCCGCAGCCCCAGATGTCTTTCCAGGCCTTCTTGGCGTCACCGCCGAAGTTCATCTTGCTGGGGTCGGACTCGGGCAGGTTGTCCGGGTCCATGCCTGCCGCACGGATCGAGGGCGCCAGGTAGTTGCCATGCACGCCGGTGAACAGGTTGCTGTAGACAATGTCGTCCGAGTTGCCATCCACGATGGCTTGCTTGTAGGCCTCACTGGCGCGCGCCTCATGGGTGGCGATGAAGGCCGAACCGATGTAGCCAAAGTCCGCCCCCATGGCCTGTGCAGCCAGCACCGCGCCGCCACTGGCGATAGAGCCGCTGAGCGCCAGCGGGCCGTCGAACCACTGGCGGATCTCTTGGATCAGCGCAAACGGGCTCTTGGTGCCAGCATGGCCACCAGCACCAGCCGCCACGGCGATCAGGCCGTCAGCGCCCTTTTCAATCGCCTTGTGTGCGAACTTGTTGTTGATGATGTCGTGCAGCACCACGCCGCCCCAGGCGTGTACGGCCTGGTTCACGTCCTCGCGCGCACCCAGGCTGGTGATGATGATCGGCACCTTGTACTTGGCGCACACCTGCATGTCGTGCTCCAGCCGGTCATTGCTCTTGTGCACGATCTGGTTGATGGCAAAGGGAGCAGCAGGCCTGTCGGGGTTGGCCTTGTTGTAGGCGGCCAGGGTCTCGGTGATCTCGGCCAGCCATTCGTCCAGCAGCTCGGCAGGGCGGGCATTGAGCGCAGGCATGGAGCCCACCACACCGGCCTTGCACTGCTCAATCACGAGCTTGGGGTTGCTGATGATGAACAGCGGCGAGCCGATGATAGGCAACGAGAGGTTTTGCAACACGGGCGGCAGTTTGGACATGGCAACAACTTCCTGAACAGATTTTAGGATGAAATAGAGCCCCAGCGCTTTTCCATCAAGCGCTAGCAGCTATCATTTTTATATCAATGGGCTACCCATACTGCAGGCAGCCGTCCCCTCACAACACGCTCAATCTTCAAAAGGCTTCCAGCGCCAACTCGGTCACGCTGGCCGCGCCCTCCACAATCGAATCGCGCAAGCCCGGCGCCTTCACCAGGATGTGGTCGGCATAGAACTGGGCCGTGGTGATTTTTGCGCGCATGAAGGCTTCGTCCTGTCCCTTTTGCAACAGGCCTTGTGCCACCAGCAGGCTGCGCGCCAACTGCCAGCCAGCCACTACGTTGCCCGCCAGCATGAGGTAAGGCACGCTGCCCGCAAACACGGCGTTGGGCTGGGCCTTGGTGCTGCCAGCCACAAAGTCGATCACGTCGAGCAGTGCCTTGCGCGCGGCCGTGAGACGCTTGGCCACGGCCAGGGCTGCGGATGTGCCGCTGGCCAGCAGGTCGGCTTCGGTCTTCTCGATCTGCGCGGCGATGCCCTTGGCCACCTGGCCGCCATCGCGTGCGGTCTTGCGGCCCACCAGGTCGTTGGCCTGGATGGCGGTGGTGCCTTCGTAAATGGTCAGGATCTTCGCGTCGCGGTAGTACTGGGCGGCACCTGTCTCTTCGATGAAGCCCATGCCACCGTGCACCTGCACGCCCAGGCTGGTTACTTCCAGGCTGGTCTCGGTGCTGTAGCCCTTGACCAGCGGCACCATGAATTCATAGAACGCCTGGTTCTGCTTGCGCGTGTCGGCGTCGGGGTGATGGTGCGCGGCGTCAAACGCGGCGGCCGCAACGGTCGCCATGGCGCGGCAGCCTTCTACCGTGGCGCGCATGGTCATGAGCATGCGCTTGACGTCAGGGTGGTGAATGATGGCGGCGCTGGCGTTGATGCTGCCGTCCACCGGGCGGCTCTGCACACGGTCTTTGGCGTACTGCACGGCCTTTTGGTAGGCGCGCTCGGAGATCGCGATGCCTTGCATGCCCACAGCGTAGCGGGCGGCGTTCATCATGATGAACATGTATTCAAGGCCCCGGTTTTCCTGGCCTACCAGATAGCCCACGGCACCGCCATGATCGCCAAACTGCAGCACAGCCGTGGGGCTGGCCTTGATGCCCAGCTTGTGCTCGATGCTCACGCAGTGGGCGTCGTTGCGCGCGCCCAGGCTGCCGTCGTCGTTGACCATGAACTTGGGCACCACGAACAGGCTGATGCCCTTGACGCCCTCGGGCGCGCCCTGCACGCGGGCCAGCACCAGGTGGATGATGTTCTCGGCCATGTCGTGCTCACCGTAGGTGATGTAGATCTTGGTGCCGAAAATCTTGTAAGTGCCATCAGGCTGCGGCTCTGCGCGCGTGCGCACCAGAGCCAAATCGGAGCCGGCCTGCGGCTCGGTCAGGTTCATGGTGCCGGTCCATTGGCCGGTGACCAGCTTTTCCAGGTACTTGGCCTTGAGCTCATCGCTGCCAGCGGTCAGCAGCGCCTCGATGGCGCCATCGGTCAGCAGCGGGCACAGCGCAAAGCTCATGTTGGCGCTGTTGGTCATCTCGATGCAGGCTGCGCCGATGGTCTTGGGCAGGCCCTGGCCCCCAAAGTCGGCGGGATGCTGCAGGCCCTGCCAGCCGCCTTCAGCGTATTGGCGGAAGGCTTCCTTGAAGCCAGGCGTCGTGATCACCACGCCAGCGTTGAAGCTCGACGGGTTCTTGTCGCCTTCCCAGTTGAGCGGGGCCAGCACGCCCTCGTTGAACTTGGCGCACTCTTCCAGCACGGCAGCGGCCGTGTCGAGGCCGGCGTCTTCAAAGCCGGGGATCTGGGCGATCTGTTCAATGTTGGCCAGGTGCTCGATGGCGAACAGCATGTCCTTGACGGGGGCGGTGTAGCTCATGGGTGTCTCCAAGGGAAATTTCGTCAAAAAAAAGGCATCGCGAGCGATGCCTTTGTGTGCACAGGGGCGTTCTTACAGGGCCTTGACCAGTTCAGGCACAGCCGCAAACAGATCCGCCTCCAGCCCGTAGTCGGCCACGCTGAAGATCGGCGCCTC